>JAXGWF010000006.1:0-110232 GCA_040773465.1 Geobacteraceae bacterium
CGCATGAATTCCGAGGAGTTTTGGCTTCTGGCAAGGCGTGGCGACGCAGGCATAGCAGGGCTCTGTCGAGGAGACACAACGCAGCCAGGGGTCAAAAGAACCGGAAGTAAAAGGAATGAATTAACCGCACGGGACACTAGGTATTGGAATACTTTCTACAATGACCGGGCAGCCTGTATCGGTGCCTTGATCATTAGTAAAAAATAAAGGGTTTGCAGGTAGCTGGCAAACCCTTTATTGGTTATACTGTCTGGTACCGATTGCCGCATTTCAGGTTGCCGGCGTTATAAAAGGGCATTTCTTGACTTCCCACGGTCTGAACGGTGCGGTGTTCCAACCCTTCCGGAGGAATCCATGAAAGAAATCAAGGTCATATTTACCGACGATTCCATAGGCTACGTGAAAGAATCCCAGCTTGACGGACTCATTGCTTCCGGCAAGATCAAGTCTTTTCTTCGCTCTTCCGGCTGGGTCCTTATAGGTGTCGATCCGGTTCGTGAGATCAGGTTCGCGGGGAAAGATCGGCGAAGAAAGTATTCCGACGACTAACCGGCCGCTGTGGGAGATTTTTCTCCCGCATGATTTCTGTTTGTTTCTCAGTACAGCTTTTCCGCAACAGGCCTTCCTCCACAAGCTTTGAGATGTCCATGGGCGGCACGCAGCATTTCTTCCGTTGTCTTCCAGTCGATGCATTTGTCGGTGATTGATACGCCGTATTTCAGTTGCGAGAGGTTTTTGGGTATCGACTGATTTCCCGCCTCCAGATTGCTTTCAATCATTACTCCCGAGATATTTCCTTCGCCTGCGACAATCTGTTCAATAACTTGTTCCAGTACGAACGGCTGCTTTTCATGGTTTTTTTCGGAGTTTCCGTGGCTGCAGTCAACCATGATGCTCGGAAATAATTCCGCCTTTGTCATCATTTCAACGGTTTTTCGGATGTCTTCGGGCGCATAGTTCGGTTTTCTTGTTCCACCCCTCAGAACGATATGGACGTCGGGATTCCCCGTGGTCCGGATGATGGATGACTTGCCTTCCTTGTTGATGCCGAGGAAGCTGTGGGTGTGGAGCGCCGATTTCATGGCATCGATGGCAATCTGGAGATTGCCGTCGGTGCCGTTTTTGAAGCCCACCGGGAAGGAAAGGCCGCTGGCCATTTCACGGTGTGTCTGCGACTCCGTGGTACGAGCTCCGATCGCACCCCAGCAGATGAGATCGGCCAGATATTCCGGGGTGATCGGATCGAGCATCTCCGTAGCAATCGGCAATCCCATGTCGGTAATTGCGCAGAGAAGGTTCCGGGCGATACCCAGGCCTTTGGAAATCTGGTGGGTTCCGTTCATGTCGGGATCGTTGATCAATCCCTTCCAACCGATAGTGGTTCGCGGTTTTTCGAAATAGACCCGCATGATGAGAAACAACTGGTCGGACAGCTCTTCCGAAAGGCGGGAGAGTTTTTCGGCATATTCATGTGCTGCCTTCGGGTCGTGGATGGAACAGGGGCCTACCACCACCATGAGGCGGGGGTCGAGTCCTCGCAGGATGTTCTTGATGTGAAGTCTGCTCAGGTTGACGAATTCACCCGCTTCGTCCGAAACTGGGAAAACCTGCCGCAGGTCGGTTGGGGCGATAATTGGAGTGATGCTCCTGATTTTCAGATTGTTTGTCTTGATCATACTGATTGGTTTCCTTTTAGTGTTAATAGTCGGGCGCCGTGCTTGCGGCGATTTTACTTGTACGAAAAATGCGTCAATAAAGAAACATCGGCTTGCCAAGTACGTGGCGGACCTTGGGACGGTAGGCGTTCGTATCATAGAGTTCGGTTACGTCCACCCGTTTCAGCCCCTGCATGATGGTGCTGATGGGAATATGCGTGTAGGTTCCCCCCTGGAGCGATACCATGCGCCCGGACATGCCTTCGATGACCAGGTCCATGGCCATGTTGGCATAATTGAAGGCTACCATCAGGTCCAGTGAATCAGGCACTCCGGATCGCATCAGGTAGGAAAGCTGCTGGTAGATGATGTGCGAGCCGGTAAGTTGCTTGATGGCCTGGCTCACCACCACGCCGATGCCGCCGAGCTTCTTGTGGCCGTAGGCATCCTCCTGCCCGTATTCGATGATCTGTCCGCCGATCATTGAAGCGCCTTCCGAAATGGTAACCATCGCATAATTGCTGGGATTGGCCTTCTTGTCCTCCACCAGTAATCGGGCCAGTTTTTCCACGTCGAAAGGGACTTCCGAGATCAGGGCACGATCCACGCCGGAGAGGTATGCGGAGATCAGGGATGTTTCCCCGGAATTGCGGCCGAACAATTCGACGATGGCGATTCGTTCATGGGAACCGGCGCTCGTGCGCAGATTATGAATAAAGTTGACGCTGCGGGTGACAGCGGTTGAAAAGCCGATGCAGTAGTCGGTGCCGAAGACGTCGTTGTCCATGGTTTTTGGAATCGCCACTACGGGAAATCCTTCCCGGTGCAGCCGTTCCGCGTAGCTCAGGGTGTCATCGCCGCCGATCGGGATCAATGCGTCGATTTTCAACCGGCTCAGAACCGAGAGGACATGCCCGGTGAAATCGTGCTTGTCTTTCGAGGTCGGGTCGTGTTCGCTCGTGCGAAGGAACTCCGGAATTTCCGCGGCGCTTACCTTGGCAGGGTTTGTCCTGCTGGTATGGAGAAACGTGCCGCCGGTCCTGTCCACGGTGCGGACCGCCTGGCGGTCGAGGTGAAGGATGTTTTTTTCCCGCGAGGCGGGGTCATCCGGATTGCATTCGAGCAGCCCCTTCCACCCGCGCCGGATGCCGAGCACCCGGTAGCCGTTTTCATTGGCACGGTAGACGAGGGTTTTTAAGGCGGGGTTGAGACCCGGAACATCACCGCCGCCGGTCAGAATGGCAACGGTTTTCTGGTGCGCGCTCATAGGATGTCCTTTGTCCTGCGTCGGGTGAGTCCTCCCGCGCTGGTACGCGATGAGGGCTTCCTGACGGTTGAGAGTTATTCCGGAGCAACATTTGAAAATTCTAGCACAGGATTACGTTCCTGTGTCAATTTTTCCCGGGATTCGCTCTTGATTCGGAGGCGTCATGGCGGCATACTGAAAAAAACCCGGTTGTGAGACGCGGGAGGATGGCACTGTGCCCGAGGTTTTAGCTTAGCGAGTAACAGGAGGAGCATCATGTATACACTGGAGGACGCATTTCAATCTCTCTTCGAGGTCAACATGGGAGTACGGCCCGGGGAGAGGATTCTCGTTTTCAGCGATATGATTCGACCCGGCGAACATCCGTCGGCCGAGGAGGCCGACAGACGCCGGAGACTTTTCGAGGTGGCACGGGATGCGGCGGCATACGGCGACAGGGTGTTCGGCAACTGCCGGTTCGTGTCCTATGACGCAACCGAGGCATCCGGCGCGGAACCACCGGAAGAACTCTGGCGTGGGGCTTTCGGTGACACCATTGTCGACGTTCTGGCGGGAGAGGGAATATTGGCCGCGCTTCTTGCGAAACGGGCAAGCGCGGAACAGCTGGCGCGGGCGGCGGAGGTTGTGCTGGCTGCCAAGGGGGATACGGTTGACGTGGTTATCGCCCTGGCCAATAACTCGACCAGCCACACCCGGTTCCGCTCTCTCCTGAACCAAGCGGGCTGCCGGTTCGCCAGTCTCCCCCATTTCGACCCGGAAATGTTTTTTACTTCCATGCGGGTTGACTGGCATCTCCTGGCGAAAAGGACGAAATCCCTTGCCGAACGGATCAACCGTGCCGTCGAGATTCGGGTCGAAACCGGGAACGGCACCCGGATGCGGTTCGGCAAGAAGGGCAGGACGGCGGCGGGCGACGACGGCCTGTTGACGGCGCCCGGCAGTTTCGGCAATCTCCCTGCCGGCGAGGTGTATCTGGCTCCTGTGGAGGGGACCAGCGAAGGTGTCATGATTCTTGAGTATGCGCCGATGCGAAAGCTTTCAGCCCCTCTTGAACTGATCGTGCGAGAGGGCAGGGTGACGGAAATCCGCGGGGAAGAGCCGTTTCGGGCCGTCTTGGAGGAAACTTTCGGCAGAAGCCCGCTCAATAGGAATATCGCCGAACTGGGCATCGGCACCAACGACCGGGCCAGCCGGCCGGACAATATCCTGGAAGCGGAGAAGATCCTGGGAACCATCCATATTGCCCTGGGGGACAATTCCAGCTTCGGCGGTACGGTGAGCACGCCGTTCCACGAGGACTATGTTTTTTACGGGCCTACTGTCACGGCACTGTTCGAGGACGGCACCAGCGACCTGCTGCTGGAAGACGGGAAGCTACTGGTATAGAGTAAAGGAGAAATTCATATTTAATGGATGTAGCTATTTGGACGTGCTATGCCGGTTAAGAATGGTTATGCCTAATAAGGCCTGAATCAGCATGGCTGTTCGGTAAGGGATTTCGCGCTATTTGCTTGTGACGAATCGAGCCAGGGTGGGAGCGGACAGCCGATGGCATCGGCGATGGCCCTGAACAGTTCGATTTCCGCAACGGTTACCGTACCGTCATGCACCAGGCATTCCAGGCAGGCAGCAAGAAGACGGCGCTTTATGCGCGGACTTGTGCGTTCCAGGGCGGAGAAGGCACGTTCCAGGCAGGCGACGCCGCAGTCCTCGGTGGGAAGAAAGGAGAATTCGGCCGCCGGGAGCAGTGAGCCTCGGGCTTTTCCCTCGCGAAGGACGGTCAACCCTTGTTCAAATGCTTGTCGGGCAAGGGTTTCGTCCCGGTGACCGACTCGGGCCATCACGGTCAGAATGCAGGAGCATTCCTCCTGGACGCCGCGCAGCCCGTAAACCTGCGCCGGCCGCTCGGAGCGTTCCTCGAAGTGGGGTTCCAGGTGCCTCAGGAGCAGGTGACGAAGGGTGAATTCGAACAGGCTGATCTTTTTATCCGCGGCGGTCAGCTTGCCGACGGTTTCTTTCAGAACCAAATACTGCTCCCGGCTCAACGTGCGCAGGGCAGGGAGCGAGAGGTCAAGAACGGGAAGGCGTGCTTCCGGCGGCAGGCCCGCAACGTCTGGCGAGAGCGTGCTGACTTCGGTGATAAGCGCTTTGTTGCCGAGTGATGCCAGAATTCCTTCCTGGACCGCCCTGATCTTCGGGTCGCGATCCAGCAGCAGTCCGTATACCACCGCGCAGGCACCGAACGGATCGTGTGTTGCCCCGCTCAGTGCTTCGGGAAGTTCGCTGATGAGTCGCCGTGCACGATCGATATGTTCCTGCAGAGGATCACCGATCTGCTCCAGCAAGGCGGCGACTGCCGCTCCGGACAGGACGGTGATTGGTTCGGGAGCCGCCTTGACAGGCTGCGGTTTACAATACCTTTCCAAGGGGGGAGGCGCGGGAAGGGGTGTTACTTCAGGAAAGGTTCCGTCAAAGAAGGGGTCGAGGCGGCGGATGCGATCCGCAAGGGGAGGGTGACTGTCGAGCGCATGGAGCCATGACTCCGGAAGCGCATTGCTGAAGAACAGGTGACAGATCTCCGGTGCCCTTGGATGGTCAATCCGCGAGCCTGTGATCAGGCCGCCGATCTTCTTCAACGCGCCTGCCAAGCCTTCGGGATTGCGGGTGAACTGGGCAGCGGAAGCATCGCCGAGGTATTCCCGTTGCCGGGAAACGGCGCATTTGATCAGGCGGCCGAAGAAGTAGCCGATGTAGCCGATGCCGTACAGAGCGACAGCAATAAGTGCTATCGGCCCCGAACCTTTCCCTCCGGTTCGCCGTACGCCCCGGAGGCCCATTTCCCCCAGCTCGCCAACCATGAGAATGCCGTTCAGCCAGCCCATAAGGCGCAGGTTGAGACGCATGTCGCCATTCAGGATGTGGCCGAACTCGTGGGCCACGACTCCCTGCAGTTCGTTGCGGTCCAGAAGTTCGACCGCGCCGCGGGTTACGCAGATCACCGCATCGTTCAGGTCGTGGCCGGCGGCAAAGGCATTGATGCCGCGTTCCTGGTCCAACAGGTAAAGATCCGGTACCGGCACGCCCGAGGCAATGGCCATTTCCTCTACCACGTTGCGCAGCTGCCGTTCACGCGGCTCGCTGGTATTGAACGGCACCCAGCGGCCGCCGAGCATTGTGGCGACCCGGGAACCGCCGGCACTCAGCTGCTGTATTTTCCAGAACGAGCCGAACCCGACGAAAAGCAGCGTACCGCCGGTTGTCCAGAGGAAAAGGCGCGGATACCAGATGCCTGCGCCGGCGGTGCTCTTGACGGAGAGGATGTAGGCGCAGACGGCGACCAGGTAGACGGCAAGGGCAACGGCGAGAACTGCAACGGCAAAAAAAATGAGCAGGCGGGTGGTCCGTCGGCGGGCATCTTCCTGGCGGGCGAAAAAGTCGCTCATCCGCTGAGTCTCATCCGAAGGAAACCTGTGGTGCGGTCCGTTCGGCGCTTTCGGTTTCAAGCAGGCCGGCCGCGCTGAAACGGAACGTGTCGGCGACCAGGCTGGCGGGAAAGACTTCGCGGGAGATGTTATAGGCCATAACTGAGTCGTTGAAGGCCTGGCGGGCAAAGGCAACACGGTTTTCCGTAGAGGTGAGTTCTTCGCTCAGTTGCAGCATGGTCTGGTTGGCCTTCAGTTCGGGGTATGATTCCACCAGGGCGAAGAGTTTTCCCAGTGCTCCGGTCAAGGCTGTTTCGGCGCCTGCAAGCAAGGCCATCGCCCGGGCATTGCCCGGTTCGGACGAGGCCCGTTTTATCGCGCCCGCGGCATAGTTACGTGCCGCGATGACCGCTTCGAGAGTTTGCCGCTCGTGTTTCATGTATCCCTTGGCTGTTTCCACCAGGTTCGGTATGAGGTCATGGCGTCGCTTGAGTTGGACGTCGATCTGGGCAAAGGCGTTCCTGTAACGATTGCGCAATGTTACGAGACGGTTATAAATGACGATTGCATACAGTACGACGCCCGCGATGCCGCCGAAAAGAATGAGAAAAAAAACGAATGCCGCATTCATCCGTAATCTCCTGCCGGATTCGATTTTCAATGCCTGAACGAAAAATAGCAGGAAATTAGGGCAAATGGTAGGGAAAAGTACCTGGTGCCGCTCCAGGGGTGGTTGTGTGGCTGCTTCAAAATTATGTTGGTGTTAACGGGGGTCGTTCGTAAAATGTCCTTTTGGCGGCAGTGCCCTCGTGTCAGTGGAAAAACGGATCGACTGCGTCGGGCAGACATCCCTGCAGGTATAGCAGGCAAAACAATCAGGTATCGTTTTCTTGTTTCGGTACAGGATAGCACTCATCACCGTCGAAGGACATGCCGCCGCGCATTTCCGGCAGGCTATGCAGGTCTGATAATCAACGTTTATCTTGACGCGGCTGAATTTTTCCACCACCCAGCCCGCCAAGCCGAACGGACAGAAGAGATGGCACCAGGGCCGGTACATAAAGAGGCTGAGCAGCAGCAGAATAGCGATGAAGGTACCGGAAACAAGCGCGAGGGATGCCGGGTTGAATATCCTGAACGGATCGATCGGGGCGATGATGTCGACCCCTCCGAGAAAGACGCAGAGAACGAAGACGCAGAAAAACAGGACCCGGCACGTGTTCGTCACGACAAAGGGCACCTTGATGCGCCTGCCGATGCGGGGTTCATGCCGTTCGCTCGTATTCAGCCGGAAAATCAACTCCTGGAGGGTTCCGGCCTGGCAGCCCCACGCGCATATATACTTATTGGCAAGAAAAACCAGCAGCAGGAATACCGCCAGGGCGATCATGCGCGGTGGGAATATGATATGCGCGGTTCCGTACAGGTGGATGGCATCCTTTACGGTGCCCATCGGGCCGGGATCGGCGCCCAGGACAACGCCGAACACGAAAACCGAAATGCCGAGCAGGACTATCCTGAGGCCCGGCGTGAGTTTTCGCCTGCGGAGATAGAAGAAAACGAACGATAGAAAGACAAACCAGGCGACAAACTTGAGGCGGATCTTGAGCCAGTTTTTGCTGGCCTGTTCGGCGGCCAGTGCCTGTTTTCCCGCAACTGTTGAAGCAATCTGATCAGGATTGCCAAACTCCGACAGTTTCCTGTCCAGATCCGCGTCGGCAGAAAGCCTGAAAATCTTTTTCAGCAGCGAATCCGGCAGGTTGTTGACCTGTCCGAACCGGGCAACGGTCATGTCTTCGGTAATGATCAGTCGGCCGGGACTGGTCATGGTTTCGGGCTTGCCTCCCCAGAGGCTCGAAACGCCAAGCGAAGCTCCCACTACCAATGCAATGAGAAGAAAAAAGCGAACCATTGTTTGTGCCTGCTCGTATTTTTTTGTCATAGAGGTATCTCCTGGGGCAATCTTTCGCTGTTCAATGTTGACAATGGCGACAAAAGAATGTGGAGCGCTGGCCAATGCGCATTGTCTCGATAGGGGCGCCACAGACGACGCACGGTTTTCCCGCACGGCCGTAAACCTTGAGCTCGAGGCCGAAATAGCCGGGACGTCCCGATTCGTCGCTGAAATCGCGGAGGCTGGCGCCGCCTGCGGCAATGGCCTCGTTCAGTACCGTGCGAATGCTGTCGACCACGGCGCGGTAGTGGGAGCGGGTCAAGTCTCCGGCCGATCGCGCCGGATGGATCCCGGCACGGAAGAGCGATTCGTTGGCGTAGATATTGCCTAATCCCACCACCACCCGGTGATCCATCAGGAAAGATTTTACCGCAATTTTACGATTTCGGGAGCGACGGAACAAGTAATCGCCGTTCAGTGTTTCGGAAAGCGGTTCCGGACCGTGGTCGGCGAGCAGGGGGTGGACAAGCGGGTCATTTTCGGTCCACAGCAGGGTGCTGAAACGCCGGGGGTCGGTAAGGCGCAGGCGGATGCCGCCGGAAAAAACGATGTCGACGTGATCGTGCCGCTCCGGAGGGATCGACTTTCGGAGAACGCGCAGATAGCCGCTCATGCCCAGGTGCAGGATAACGCTGCCGTCGGCGCAACGGAACAGCAGGTACTTGCCGCGCCGTTCCACCGCGTGCACCCTTTTGCCGACGAGTTTTCTGCCAAGGTCCTCCGGTATCGGCCGGCGCAACTTGGCAACGCGGATTTCCACGGCTGTTATCGTGCGATCGACGATCCACGGTTCGATACCGCGGCGTATGGTTTCGACTTCGGGCAGTTCCGGCATGGTTCTCCCGTGTTCACTTTGTCTGATTTCGTTCCCGGCGGTCGCTGGTGAGGCTACGTCAGCCGATCCGGATCGTCTGGATATTCACGAATTCCCTGATGCGAAGCCGGAGAGTTCCCGACCGTAACCGGAATCCTTGATGCCGCCGAAGGGCAGGCGCGGATCGCTCTTGACCATGCCGTTGACGGATTCCGGCAGCATTGTCCGCTCTCCTTGAACTGTCTGTAGTAGTCGGGGTGTTCCAGGCGCCGGTACAGCGTTTCTGTCTCATTATTTCATGCAGCATATCCTAGTACGTTTTTTCGGCAAGGTGAAGAAGGAAGAAAGTTTTCTTTTTTTGACCGGGGCTTTCCAAAAAAGCTGCTTTACATTGGGATTAGCGCGATTGACTTGCCGTTCTGGCTGGTAACGGATGCCGGGTGGCTTGGCGGCAGTGTTTTTCGCATGGCGATGCCGTCCACGTTACTTGATTTTGTTTCTTTGGCTGTCAAACTATAAAAAGACCAGGAATTTTTTGCGGCACTGTATGGCAGTTTCGATGCCGCGGGATAAGCGGGACAACTAAACAACCGAAGATGTTGCAGAAACACTGATGCCTCCCGGTTCCCGTAAGATCCTGATACAGATGTCATAATGGTTATTTCGCCGGTGATGCGGGAGAGTTCCTGCTGGCAGCCGGTATTTTGAAAGGAGCGTTGCTATGGTGGATGAGCAAAGAGTCCGGGATGCCGTCAAAGTCGTCATGGATCCGGAATTGAAAAAGAGCCTGGTGGAACTCGGCATGATTCGGGATATTTTCGTGGAAAATGGCGTGGTCAGGCTGACTTTGGCGCTCACATCTTCAAAATGTCCAAAAAAGGATGCCATGGTGGCGGAGATCAGGCGAGTGCTCGAAAAGATTTCCGAAATTTCCAGGGTTGAAATAACATTGACTACCTTGAACGAGGAAGAGTTGCGGCGCTTGTTTCCGAAACACCCCTTGGCCGGCTTGGGAAAGGTACATCATATCTTAGCCGTTGCCAGCGGCAAGGGGGGGGTTGGTAAGACTACCATAGCCGTGAACGTGGCCCTTGCCTTGAAAAATCTGGGCAATCGGGTCGGCCTTCTGGATGCTGACGTCTACGGGCCAAGTGTTCCGGTTATGCTATCCCTGCATGATTCTCCGGAATGGGAAAACCAGATGATGATTCCCGTCGAGAAGTACGGGCTCAGCATTATATCGTTAGGTATGATTGCTGAAGAGTGTCAACCCATCGTTTGGAGAGGCCCGCTTGTTGCCAAAGCCATCAGGCAGTTGGTGGGGCAGGTGCTGTGGGGTGACCTGGATTACCTGGTCGTGGATCTTCCTCCGGGGACTGGAGATCCTTCTATTTCGGTCGCGCAATCTAGTCCCAATGCAACCGTCCTGATGGTGACGACCCCGCAGGAAGTTGCCCTGGCTGATGTTCGTCGGGCCATCGAATTGTTCAAGAGGTTCAATATCAGCATTGTCGGCTTGGTTGAAAACATGTCCTATTTCTTCTGTGGTCATAGCGATAAGCCTATCGAGATTTTTGGCCGGGGTGGTGGTGCAAAGTTGAGCGAGGAGTATGGCCTGCCTTTGTTGGGCAAGATTCCCATTCATTTGGAAATCGGGAAATGTGGCGATTCAGGGTCGCCGCTGATGGTTTCGGCGCCGGATTCCGAACCGGCCCGGATCTTCCAGGTTATCGCCGCGAAAATCGTGGATGCTGTATAAGGGCAACCAGCGAAATTTTTCAGTAGGTTATCGAAGATTACACGAAGGGGGTAATAAATGCCGGTATATATTTCCGACGAATTCCTGGCCCGGTTGATAGAAGAAGATGTTTCCTACGGAGATCTGACAACGGAAATTCTAGGCATAGGGAAACGGAAAGGGAGGATGCTTTTTTCGACACGGGAGCCGACGGTACTGTGTTGTACCGAGGAGGCAGGAAAAATATTACAGAAATTGGGCGCCACAATACGGCACTTGGTACCGAGCGGGGAATATCTACCCGCCGGCGTTGATTTTCTTGAGGTCGAGGGGACGGCTCAAGTCCTTCACGCGGGATGGAGGGCAACGCTCAACCTCATGGAGCATCTCTCCGGCATAGCTACTCGAACCAGACGAATAGTCGACATCGCCAGGGGGATTAATCCGGGAATTTCAATTGCAAGCACCAGGAAATCATTTCCGGGAAGCAAAAAGCTGTCCTTAAAGGCGGTAATATGCGGTGGTGCTCGCCCGCACCGACTCGGGTTGTCGGAAACCGTTCTTATTTTCAAACATCACCTGGTATTCATGGAGAGCATGCGGAGTTTTTTTTCGACCATTGAGCGTCTCCGGCAGGCAATTCCGAGCACGAAGCTTGTCATTGAGGTCGAAAATAACGACGAGGCGCTTATGGCAGCCGAGATCGGGTTTGATATGATCCAGATCGACAAGATGCCGGCTGTTGATCTTGAAAAGTTGGTTATGAAGGTTCGGTCTTTGAGCGCCGACATAAAAATCGCAGCTGCCGGCGGCATCAATGAAACAAATGCCGCTGAGTATGCGCGAACCGGCGTCGATGTTCTGGTCTTGTCTTCCGTTTATTCCGGCAAACCGAGTGACATAGGAGTCCGTATTTTTTCCGAATAATCGGAGATGGAGCAGTTTGTTCCGTTTTTCAATTTGAACGGAAAGACGGGTGTTTCTTCAGTTGTCTTGTCTGACAGCTCTGACTGCCTGCATGAACCTCTTTACCCGGCTTACATCGACAGGGTTTTTCAGTTGATCGTCTGCCTTGAAAGAGCTGCCGACTATTGCTCCATCTGCCAAAGGTAAAAGCTCTTCCAGGTTTTCAAGGGCAAGGCCGCTGCCGATGAGCAGCGGAAGCCTGACAGCTTCGCGAATGGTTGAAAGTTCTTCACGGCATGGAGCCGTTCCGGTTGCCCGCCCGGTAACGATGATGCCGTCAGTCATCGAGGCTGCAACGTCGCGGGCCTGCTCCACCAGGCTTTTATCGGCGGTCAGGTTATGGCTCCCGTGTTTTACGTGGAAATCGCCCAGGATCATGACTTTATTGCCGGCATTCAGGAATTCTCGATAGCGAAGTGCTTGAGGGCCGGCGGCCTCGATGATGCCTGACGGCGAAACGTAGGCATTGGCCAACTCGAAAGCTCTTACCCACTGGCAATCCGTTGCCGCGGCTATAGCAAGGGCCTGGCAAACCCCGTTGAGATGGATGTTGATGCCCATGGGCAGATCCAGTTGCATCCTGAGGAGCGAAACGACGGCAGTGACCGCCGCCACGGTTTCAAAGCCGATTTCATCGGGTTTGAGAAAAGGCCAGTCTCCCTGATTTTCTATCTGGATACCATCGACACCCCCTTCAACCAACCGCATGGCATCTTCCACGGCGGCGGCGATAATCCGCTTCATGCCCGTATCGGCATGGTAAGCGGGCGCTCCCGGCAGCGGCAGGAGATGCACCATGCCGATAATCGGTTTTTCGGTGCCGAAAGTCTGTATGAATTTCTCGGTTTTCCTCATGGTAGGCCTCGTTCTTCGTGTTATCTCCAGGTGGAGGTGCTTGAGGATGGAGAGCCGCGTTGCAATCGAGGAGGATGGCTGTATGGTAAGTATACCATACCATGCATGCTGGCCGTGGCGTCCATGAAAACTCCGAAATTGATGCTTGCTGAACGAGGAAGCTTACCAGTAGAGCTTTATTTGACCAGCAAGTCGTCAGCATGGTTCGACTGATTTTGGAGACTGGTTTCCCGGTGCGCCGGCAGTGGCGTTTTCGTGAAGTTGAAAAACGCGACAAACGAAATTTTATCAGTTTGCCCGGCACCGGCAGTAATTCGAATTCTTTGAGAATGCTGTTGACCGTGCCCTTTGTGTGCTCTTGCCGCTGTCGATACGATACTTTCTCAAGAGATTAATGGTATGCTAAAAAACCCGGGTTTGCTCAGTAGAGAGCAAACCCGGGTTTTTTGTCGGACAATGGGTGGCCGTGTGCGGTTATGTCCTTGCGCCGTCCAAGAGGGTGCGGGGTCCTTTGCTTCGGTCAATATCTAACCGTTTTATTCGTGGAATGCAGAGATTCAGAACAGTGGACGAAATACCGTTACCTTGCAATACTCCGGTGAGCCAACCATGCTGCGCATCAGCCGCTAATTCCGGTGTGGTATTCCTGGAGACTGCGGATTTCGCCCCGGCCCTTGCGGGTTTCCGCGATGCCTCTGGCAGCCGCAATAGCAGCGGCGATAGTTGTTATGTACGGGACGTTGTACTGGATCGCGGCCTTGCGGATGTAGGAATCGTCGTGGATGCTTTGACGTCCCGCCGGTGTATTGACTACCAGCTGAATTTCTTTGTTTCTGATCGCATCGGCGATGTTGGGGCGACCTTCGTGCATTTTCAGGATTCGTTCCGAGTGTATTCCGTGCTCGTTCAAGCAGGCATGTGTTCCCTCGGTCGCCTTGATGTCAAAACCCAATTCGGTGAAGCGCCTGGCAACTTCAATCGCGCCTTGACGGTCATGTTCGGATACGGTGAGGAGCACCGTGCCTTCCAGAGGGAGGAGCGACGATGCGCCTTCCTGTGCCTTGTAAAAGGCGAGTCCGTAAGTGTCCGCCATGCCGAGGACCTCTCCCGTGGAGCGCATCTCGGGACCCAGGAGCGGATCGACTTCCGGGAACATATAGAAGGGGAATACCGCTTCCTTGACGCCGAAGTGCGCAAGTGGGCGCCGCTTGAGATCCATCTCGGATAATTTTCTGCCGAGCATGACCTGGGTTGCGATGCGGGCCATGGGAATATTACAGACCTTGCTGACCAGCGGCACGGTTCGACTGGCACGCGGATTGGCCTCGAGAATATACACCGTATCGTCGGCGATTGCATACTGGATGTTCATGAGGCCGACCACTCCCATTTCCACGGCGATCTTCTTCGTATACTCTTCGATGGTATCGATGTGAAGCTGGGGGATGCTTACCGGAGGGATTACACAGGCTGAATCGCCGGAGTGGATTCCTGCCAGTTCGATGTGCTCCATGACGGCCGGTACGAACGCGTCGCTGCCGTCGGCGATTGCATCCGCCTCCGCTTCGATGGCATTTTCCAGGAAGCGGTCGATGAGGATCGGCCGCTCTGGTGATACGTAAACCGCCTTGCCCAGGTACTCCATCAGCATCTCTTCGTCATGGACAATTTCCATGGCTCGGCCACCCAGCACGTAAGAGGGGCGGACGATGAGAGGGTAGCCGATGCGGGCGGCGATTTCCAGTGCTTCCGCCAGGGTGCTCGCCATGCCGGATTCAGGCTGGGGAATGCCGAGCTTGCGCATTACCTGGTTGAAGCGGTCCCGGTCTTCGGCCAGGTCGATGGTCTCGGGGCTGGTGCCGATGATTCTCGCCCCAGCCTCCTCGAGTTCAGCCGCTATGTTCAGCGGTGTCTGGCCGCCGAACTGGACCACGACTCCTTCCGGCTGTTCCTTTTCATAGATTGCCAGCACGTCTTCTACCGTGAGTGGCTCGAAATAGAGTTTGTCCGAAGTGTCGTAGTCGGTCGAAACCGTTTCGGGATTGCAGTTGACCATGATGGACTCGAAGCCTTCGTCCCGAAGCGCCATGGCAGTATGGACGCAGCAGTAATCGAATTCTATGCCTTGACCGATCCGGTTGGGACCGCCGCCCAGAACCATTATCTTGCGGCGGTTGCTGACCGGCACCGTGTCGGGCGCATTGTAGCTGGAAAAATAGTAGGCGGCGTTTTCAACCCCGCTTACCGGAACCGGTTCCCATGCCTCGACCATGCCGAGTTCGGTGCGCCGCTTGCGGATAGATTTCTCCGGTATTGCCAGCAGTTCGGCCAGGTATCGGTCGGCGAAACCGTCCCGTTTCGCCTGGATCAGGAGGTCCTCCGCCGGCAGGGTGCCCTTGTGTCGGAGGATTTCCTCTTCCAGCATTACCAACTCTTTCATCTGCTCCAGGAACCAGGGATTGATATGGGTGCGCTGGTAGAGAAGATCGATTTCCGCGCCTTTGCGGATGGCCTCGTAGAGAATGAATTGGCGCTCGCTGGAAGGTTCCGCGAGCAGCCCCATGAGGTCATCGAGCGATTTTTCGTGGTAATCGCGGGCAAATCCGAGTCCGTAACGGCCGATTTCCAGTGAGCGGATTGCCTTCTGGAAGGCCTCCTTGTAATTCTTGCCGATGCTCATTACCTCACCGACGGCGCGCATCTGGGTGCCGAGTTTGTCTTCCGATCCTTTGAACTTTTCGAAGGCCCACCGGGCGAATTTTACCACTACGTAATCGCCGGAGGGGGTGTACTTTTCCAGGGTGCCGTCTCGCCAATAGGGAATCTCGTCCAGGGTGACCCCGGCCGCCAGCATGGAGGAAACCATGGCGATGGGAAAGCCGGTTGCCTTGGATGCCAGCGCCGAAGAGCGTGAGGTACGGGGGTTTATCTCGATGACCACTACCCGCCCGGTTTTCGGATCGTGCGCGAATTGAACATTCGTGCCGCCGATTACCTCAATGGCGTCAACTATGGCATAGGAGTATCGCTGGAGTCGTTCCTGGAGTTCCGGCGCGATGGTCAGCATCGGAGCCGTGCAGTAGGAGTCGCCGGTGTGGATTCCCATGGCGTCCACGTTTTCGATGAAACAGACGGTAATCTTCTGGCTCTTGGCATCGCGTACCACTTCGAGTTCCAGTTCTTCCCATCCGAGCACCGACTCTTCGATGAGCACCTGGCTTACCGGGCTGGCTGCCAGGCCACGGCTGACGATGGTGGCGAACTCCTCCTTGTTGTAGGCAAAACCGCCTCCCGTTCCTCCCATGGTATAGGCCGGGCGAATGACCACCGGCAGGCCGATCCGCTCGAGAATGCTCCATGCCTCCTCGATGGTCGTGGCAATGTCGCTACGGGGTGTTTCTATGCCGAGCCGGGTCATGGTTTCCTTGAACGTTTCCCGGTCCTCGCCGCGCTTTATGGCATCAAGATTGACGCCGATTACCCGGACACCATACTCGTCAAGCACGCCCCTTCGGGCCAGTTCAGTTGACAGATTAAGGCCGGTTTGTCCACCGAGATTGGGAAGGAGGGCGTCAGGACGCTCTTTGATTATTATCTTGGTCAGCGTTTCGACATTGAGGGGCTCGATGTAGGTCGTATCCGCCATGCCGGGATCGGTCATGATCGTGGCCGGATTGGAGTTGACCAATAGTATTTCGTATCCCAGTTTGCGCAGAGCCTTGCATGCCTGGGTGCCGGAATAGTCGAATTCACAAGCTTGACCGATGATAATCGGACCGGAACCGATTATCAGGACTTTTTTTACGTCATCACGTTTAGGCATAAAGCCTCCTTCCTTGGGCGATAGTTCTGTGCACAAATTCCGTGCAACAATAGCGCAAGGAAGGGGCGCTTGCAACTATTTTGGTCAGTTATGGAGTTGATTTACTGCAATAGTAAATAAATGGTAGGGTTGGTGCTTATTTGGGTGGCAATTGTTTTGCCCAATTGATCAACAATTGGAAATAATCGGTCATTGTTCTCTTCGGTTATCAATCCGGCGATCGCGGATTATAGATTTTTCCGCCCTGTTTGGCGTACTCCCGAAGAACCCGAACCGCGGCGTCCCGTTCCACGTCACGGATGACGGCAATTCCCCTCTTTTTCAGTTCGCTCGGCCATGTCTCGATTTTTGCTCCTTCATCAAAACCTATTGCACGAACATCGGAATCACGGGCGCCGATAACGACCCTCCGTACTCCCGACCAAGGGATGGCCCCCAGGCACATGGCGCACGGTTCCGAGCTGGTGACCAGTTCATGGTTCGGCACATCCGGTTTGCCGAGGTCATAGGCGCCCAACTTTTTCTGTGCCAGGCTGAGTGCCACGATTTCCGCGTGGAGGACGGATAATCTTTCCGAGGTTACGAGGTTTACGCCCAAAGCAACCAGTCTGCCGGATTCGATCTCGAATACCGCCGCTGCGAAAGGCCCTCCGGTGCCTTCGTCTACGTTGCGTTGCGAAGCTTCGATGACGAGGGACATGCGATCCTTGATCGAAGGAAGCACGGTGGGATATTCGTGCAGGAAATGATCTATCCATTCGGGGAGATGAATGTTCAGGGCAATTGGTTGCAGGGGCATGATGATTATCCTTGATCATTTCTGGTTTGCTGAAAACGGTAGATCTGGTTGCGATGCCTGCGGCATGCTTTGGGTTGTCGGTTAGGTTTCCGGCTGAGTGTTCACTTGAACAGGTTCATTCGACACTTTTCGGATATTCTTCATTTTTGAACAAGTATCCTATCATGAAAAGCGGGAAAATTTCCGGATTATATGGGAGATCGGTAAGCAGTCAAAAAGAATCGGCAAGCATGTTAACAATAGCTTAAAAATCTTAACTCATGTGTTTCATGTAGCGCCGATAAGTATCCTTAGAGGAATTGCCTGTATCGAACCACAGATATTTGTTTTCCTCATACTATCGGTGATTGTTTTGTAGATGAGGTCATCGAAGGGCAATCAGCGCTAAAGGAGAGCAGATATGGTCAGCAGCATAGGCAGTGGAAGCAGTATCGGTATGTTCAGACCCGATCCGAAAGAGCTCTTCAATAAAGTTGATACTGACGGCAGTGGCGGTATTTCGCAAGTGGAACTCAAGGAATTCTCCGACTCAATGGAGAAGAAAACCGGAATGACACTTGATGTCAGTGACACGTCATTTGCGGAGTATGACGCTGACAGTGACGGAACGCTCAGCACAACAGAGCTGGACTCTCTCATGGAAAGCAACAGGCCCACATCTCAGGAAGACGGGATGCGGGGCATGGGACCTCCCCCGTCTTCCGATATGTCTGCATCATCTTCGACGGATTCCTTGGATGAACTGATTTCCGCTCTTAAGACATTGCTTGAAAGCCTCTCCAAGAGTGTCGGCTCTTTTGGCGAAGAGACTTCCGTTATCAGTCTAAAGACCTGATGTTTCAATAGCCAAGGAAGCCGGGGCATGGTTATGTCGGCCATGCCTTTTTTTGTGGGCAATCGGAATGTATCTTCAAAGACGTGAACTGGAAAAGGTAATCTTCTATAAATGCTCATCTGTTCAGAAAGGAAGTTTGCAGGAATAGAGAATAGTGCCTCTCGCAGCTTGAGTGCCCATGCGGCGAATTCACGACTGAACCCGCCTGGATGGATTAGGAGAGCGCGGGATATCGTGTCGGCGAACATTTTGGCCAATTGCGGGTGTCATGTCTACAGTCTCCAGGGGCGGCTTGTTTGTTGTTTCTGGATCCGTCTTCTGGATCTGACCTGTTTGGCGTCAGAAAGAAAACTGCAATTATTTTCCGGTCATAATCGGCTATGCTGAAAATAAGGCATTACGGTCTGTGTGTGCATGAGTATGAGGATCATATTCAAAAAAAGGTTAAGAAGAGTTTCATGCTTCGAAGGGAGCATGTGGCTGCAATTCAAGATTGTTTTTAGGAGGTATGGCAATTGCAGAATACCAATTCGTGCTTTTTTTCTGAAGGTTTTGTCTGTAGACGGATAAAATTTCAAATTACTGAATTCATTAATAAAGTCACGTACAATCTTTACGGTGCCACTATCACGGAGATTGATGAAATTGCTTCATATAAGTCTCGTATCCGGGTATCAAAGTGGTGCATATTGTCACAGTTTTTTTCCCGTTTCCCAGAAAATTCAAACTGTCGAATCGTCCGTTCCATCATGCACGGCATAAAAAAACCGACGCATTTAACTCTCCAAATAGACACCGGAGGACTCGATGCAAAGAATCCGTTTGTTTATCAGAAAATATTTTACCCCTGTTACCATTATGCTGGTGCCTCATACCCGTTTCAGATCATTCAGTGTCAAGGTGCCGGTTATCGGCCTCTATGTTATGTTGTTCTTGAGCGTTGTAGGAGGCATTTTTCTGGTCATGGCTTCCCTTCAGGCGGCAAAATACTATCAGACCAAGGCAAAGCTCGCTTATGTCAACTCTCAGTATGCAGAAATCAAAAGTACCCTGTCATCTCTCAAAGAATCGGAAAACAGGTTCCGTAAGCTATTTTCTCTGGAATCGAAAAAAGATGTAATGGATGCGATGGTTGTTGAAGATACCGGTTCGGTAAATATGGAAGCCCTGAAAAAGGAGATTGAGTCATCGATAAAAACAGTAAGTGAAATAAGGGAGTACCTGGAAGAACAAAAGGATGTTTACCTTTCAACACCGATCGGCTGGCCGGTTGAAGGTCGTATTACCTCGGGTTATGGCCTTAGGAAACATCCGATACTCGGTAGGCATATGTTCCATTCCGGTATTGACATCTCAACTCAGACGGGAAGTCCCGTGTGTGCAACGGCGGACGGTGTTGTCAGCTATTCCGGTTGGGAAGGCAGGGGGGGGAATACCGTTGTCATAGAAAACGGCAACGGCTTCAGAACAGCGTATGCCCACAACAGGAGAAATGCCGTCAATGTGGGGCAGCGAGTGAAACGTGGTGACGTTATAGCCTTTGTCGGTTCTACTGGTGTTGCTTCGGGGCCCCACGTTCATTACGAGGTTTGGAAAAACGGAAAAAGCGTCGACCCGTCCGAGTACCTGCGCCGGTGGGTTGATTGATACCTGAATCCTTGGCGCCTTAACGCCTTTCCATGCGTGGAACGACATGGTTTTTTGTATTGCCGCAGCATTAGCTCCCCCGACGAAGTTCACCCGGTGTTGCAGAGATGAGACGGCGTTAGCAACTTTTAGCCCCCGGCATGCTGCTGGCCTTGGCTCTGAAACGCCGCAGATTTACTTGAAATTATTACCATCTGGTGGGTGGGAAAAAAGAAAGGCGTAAATATGTTCGGTAAAAAACAGCCAAGAATTGAAACATTGATCGGTCCCGATACGACGCTCCATGGGGAGTTGAAAACGGCGGGTACGGTACGGATAGATGGTGCGTTGGAGGGCAACCTGGCTGCTGAATGGGTAGTCATTGGTGAGAAAGGCAGCATTCTGGGTGATGTTGTTGCCAAGGGAATGGTCGTGGGTGGAAAGGTAACGGGAAATATCCGGTCGAGTCACGTGGTGGAAATCAAGCAGAAGGGCGAAGTTGTTGGGGAGATTTACACGTCGAACCTTATCATAATGGAAGGGGCCGTGTTCGAGGGACACTCCTACATGCAACGCTCCCGCGAGATCGAGTGCAGGACGCTGGAGCCGGAACTGGTGGAGTAACCACCAGTCCGGTTGAGGGGCATTTCAATGAAGATAATTGGCATTGTCGGCGGAATAGGCCCTGAATCGACCATCGACTATTACAAGATGATCATCGGGGCTTTTCACGATAAAGGCGCTGAAACAGGGTATCCGGAAATAATAGTTTACAGTGCCGATCTGGCCGCTCTGATGCGTATTCTCGAATCCGGCAACAGGGAAAAGCTGGCTGATTGGCTCCTGGAAAAAATTGTTGCACTGCATAGAGCGGGCGCCGAATTCGCCGTTATGGGTTCCAATACGCCACATATGGTGTTTGAACGGGTACGATCACGGTCTCCCATCCCTATGTTGAGCATTGTTAATGAAACACGCAAGGCTGCACAAGCAAGAGGGTTCAGGAAACTCGGTTTGCTCGGAACCCGTTTCACCATGGAATCGGATTTCTATAAAAAACCTTTCGAGGACCATGGTATCTCGGTCGTCGTTCCGGAACGCGAGGATCGGGAGCTGATCCATCACTGGCTGTTCTCGGAAATTGAAGTGGGAATTATCAAGAATGAGACCAGGGATGGATTGTTGGCCATTGTAAAAAAAATGATTGACGTGCACGCCATTCAAGCCGTAATTCTCGGCTGCACGGAGCTACCCTTGATACTTACCAGGGACGAGTTTGGTATTACTTTCCTGAATACGACCGCCATCCATGCGGAAAGCATTGTGAGTTATTGCGTACAAGCGTAGCATAGAGAAAACAACACACCGCTTTTTCCACTCAAAGCGGTGCTTCGTTGATTCTCATATAGGTTCCCATCAACTCTGTTGTTGCGATGATGTGACCCAGCATGGCTGCTTCCAGATCTGTTTGTGTGGTCTCGTCCGTCAGGTCCGGTCTCATATCAAGCGCGTACAAACGGAAAAAGTAACGGTGCGTGCCGACAACCGGGCACGGGCCTTCGTAGCTTTGTTTCCCCAGACGTTACGTCCTTCCCTGGTGCCGAACGGTACCGTATGTTCTCGTATTTCCTTTGCGTCGGACGGAATATTCCAAGCAACCCAGTGGGTCAGTACCCCTTCCGGCGCATCCGGGTATTCCATAATGAGCGCCAGTGACTTTGTCCGTTCCGGGACACCGTGAATTACCAGGTGCGGGTTGATGTTTTCCCCGTCACACGTGTGTCTGGACGGAATCTGTTTGCCATGGGAGAATGCCGGACTTGTCAGTTTGAATTCCGTGATACACCTCCCGTTACCTTTATGGTTTCACCACAATTTTTGCAGGAAACGGGAGGGATGCAAGGATGCCGCGCATCAATTTTTTGTAGTTGGATTCATTTCGGTTTATCGGGAAACCAGGGTCTTGCGAGAGGTTTTTTTATGTGGTTCACAAGGCCCGGTATTTTTTTCGAGCTTTTTCCAGTTCCAGCGAGAGCTCTTTGGGGAGAGATGCCTCCAGTTCCCGCATGCCGTCGGTAAAGTCGCGCTCCAGTTTTTGTGACTTTTTATAGAGCGTTTCCACCGAATCGGATGGATTGTTCGATAGTTCGTACGCGTTGGAATATATAGTGTAGAGACTGACGAGTTTTTCGTTGGATGTCGCGTATTTCTTGGGAGGATTTTTCGTAACGGCTATCAACCTGTCTACTTCGAATTTGATTTTCTGTGAGCGCTCTTTTTCGCTTGTGGTGAATCTTAAGGCTGCTTCACGACCGGATGCTCCTATTTTCCGTGAAGCTTGGACGATTCTGTTGAAAGCGCCAAAACTGGTATCTATTCCCGATTTTATGCCGTACAGTGCCCGCATGTAATTTTTCGAATAAAGCTCTTTTTCCTGATGGTGCAGATACAACGCGGTCCCGACCGCCAGCAGGACGACAAGGGAGCTTGCGCCGATCAGATACTTTCTGATTCTTGAGGTTGTACCGGTGGATTTTTTCGGGATGGCTATTTTGGGTTTGCGCGCCTGTGACCTTCGGGAAGCCGGCCACGATATGGAAAATCTCCTGGGCGTTCTTGCCTGACGCCTTCGAACCGGTTTTGTTGATTGCGAAACGATAATGTCGGGATACAGTGCTCCACATGATGAGCACACTATTGATGAACCTAGAGCACTTCCGCAATGTGCGCAATATATCCGTCCCTGTGTTTTATTCGCTCGTGCCGCGAACGATTCCCGGTATACCCAGAAACGGTTGGTGCAATCGGTACAGGTGGTTTCCTTGCCTTTTTCGGAAATCAGGGACTGGTCGATCTCGACGATGGATGTACACTTTGGACACGTACAGTTCATAAGTATTTTCACCTTTTTGTGTTCGTTTGCTATGTCTGCATGCACGGTTTTTCGTTTCTTGCGGGAATACAAGCTACTAAAAATCTACTCGTAATAGGTTCAGAAATTGATGCCGATGCCGACATAGGCTCCATCGGTCCCCCGTATTATGTCATCTTCGCAGGTGGGATTGCCCGCGGTGAGAGACTGGGTGCTGGCGCCATCCGGACCGGAGCTGTAGAGGTCAAAATCCGTGTTCAGGGGCGCCGCAATAATGTCTTCGTAAGGGATGGCGCCGGCAGCGGCGAGGTTGACAAAATGGTATGGTCTTTTCCAGGGATCTTTCAGGTCGCCCCGGCCGATGTCGTTCAAGGATGAGGGATACACGCCGTTGTCAATAAAGTACGCCGTTATGTCTTTTTCCAGGGCTCGGATCTCGGCTATGCAGCGTGATGTCTTGGCTTTTTCCGTAATATGCGAATATGACGGTATCGCCATTATCGCCAAAACGCCAATGATGGCCATGATGAGCACAAGCTCTACGATCGTGAAGCCATTTCTTCCCTGAACGATTGTGAGCCGCTCACGGGCAAAGGGATACGTTGCCATCCTGTGTCTCCTGTAGGTATTCAAGTGAAAATTTCTTGTATATTATAATTATTTGATAGCGTTTCAAATAAATATTACTAATGTGTCGATAATTAGCAAGTAGGGTGCCAAGGTTGTATTGTGTTCAAAACTTGTAATAATCCCTCTGTACGCTTAAATTCACGGTGAAAGAGATGTTTTTATCCAACAACAAAAAATGTAAGTATCGAGTTTCCTGAAGTGCCCCAATTTGTCACCCTGCTACTTAAAGGTCTTTAGATTGTGACAGCGGTATCGGATGACAAGAGTCTCCCCAGTGTCCGCATGGTTCCGCGATTTTTTCTCTATGAGGATGAAAAACAGGGATGCTTTCTGTTCCTGGACACCGACTCGATGCAAGGACCATTTAACAAGGAGGGACAGGGGGTGCCTTTTGGTAAGAGTCCGACTTCCTTTTCTCCGTCAATGGGTGTATTTTCATTCCATGAGTAGAAGAACCGGATATGCTGATCTGCCTTTGCACGGCGGTCGTGCGCCGCGCTGGCTTTTCGAGCGCATGGTGCGGCTTTCGCGAGAGATCTTGCGTCACCTGACCGTGGAATACGGGCCGTCGGAAATTCTGCGTCGCCTTTCGGAACCGTTCTGGTTCCAGGCCCTGGGATGCGTACTCGGTTTCGATTGGCACTCGAGCGGCGTTACCACGACTACCTGTGGCGCCTTGAAGGAAGCGCTCAAGGGGCAAGAGCGGGAAATCGGGCTCTTTGCCGCCGGTGGGAAAGGTAAGGTTTCTCTCCGCACGCCGGTCGAGATAGCCGTTCATTGCGAACCGCGGGGGCTCGATCCGGCTTCCCTGGTGTATGCCAGCCGCATGGCGGCCAAGGTGGACAGTGCCGGGCTGCAGGACGGCTTTCAGGTCTATCACCACTCATTTTTCTTTACCGCTGACGGCGCCTGGTCCGTGGTACAGCAGGGGCTGAACGATGCGGTCGGCACCGCGCGACGCTATCATTGGTTGAGCGCTGGACTTGCCAGTTTCGTGGAGGAGCCGCATGCCGCGGTGGTGTGCGACCGGCGGGGGCGGGTACTGAACCTCGTGGCGGCGGAGAGTGCCGGCGTACGCGAACGTGCGGTGGAGCTGGCGGCGAAGCCTGACCGGGAGACGATGCGGGTCGTGGAGCGTCTGCCACAGCTGATCCTGCCGCGCCGGCACGATATCCGGGCGGCCGATATCAATCCGAAACACCTCTACAAGATCCTGCTGCAGACCTATGAAAACCCGCCGCAAGATTTCGAACAGCTCCTGGGCATGAAGGGGATCGGTCCGGCCGCTCTTCGGGCACTGGCGCTCACTGCCGAAGTCATTTACGGCACTCCCGCATCCACCCGGGACCCCGCTCGCTTTTCCTTCGCTCACGGCGGCAAGGACGGCATTCCCTATCCTGTTGATCTGCAGACCTACGAAACGACCATCGAGGTCCTGGAGAAAACCCTGCAACGAGCGGACGTAGACCGCGGCGAAAAGGTTTCGGCCCTTCGAAGGCTTGCGCTGTTTGCCCGAAGTCGGGAGTCAAAAGCCCGTTCCTTCTGAGATTCGAACCGAACGCGCACATGGAGGAAGCATATGGCTGGTGAAGTTCCACGTTCGTTTTTCCCAACAGAAGCTACGATTCCGGAGGAGTACCGCCTTCCGGCGTCCATCGCCCAGCGGCAGTACCTTTGCGACGGGACGCTCCGAGAATGGTGCGGCCCGCGGCAGGAGGTCTCTTCGCCGCTATGCTGAACAGCCAGTGCCAGCGGGACCCGGACACATTCCCCTTCACCGTCAGGAAGGATTCGGCGGAAGGGACGCTCTCCGTGAGCGATGCGCTGCGGGTTTTTTCCATCAGGACGCTGGTGGCGGCCAAGGGCAGCGACGCAAACCGGCGTATCATCAAGTCGATCGTCTCCAATCGGGTGGTTACGGTTTCTTTCAACCGATTTTATCCTGTGAGCGGAAGCCGTTTGACGCCCCGTTACGCAGTGGAGCTTGTTTATAAAACGGTCTGTGCGATCATGGACCAGTAGGAAATATTTCGAGAAATTTGATACGTTGCGAGTCGGCCGAAATGCGTGGAAGCGCACAAATCAAGGAGGGACTTTGATGGACACGATAAGATCAATTGTAAGGAGTCGCACCACCTGCAGGAACTTTTCCGATGAGCCCCTGTCCCGGGAGCAGATTACCGGTTTGATCCAGGATGCGGTGTGGGTGCCGAGCGGCTCAAACAACCAGCCCTGGCGATTCGTCGTCATTACCGACAAGGCTGAAATGAAGGCATATTCCGATGCCGCGAAGAAAATGTGGCTGGATACTCTTGCCTCAAATCCCCACATGCAGCAGTATGAGGAATACATCCGGGATCCGGAGTACAATGTTTTTTACAATGCCCCGGTACTGGTCATTATCTATGGGAATCGCCAATCTTACTGGCGCGTATACGACTGCAGTATGGTTGCGTATAATCTTCACCTCCTTGCCGAGGAAGACGGTCTCGGCTGCTGCTGGATCGGTTTTGCCCACAATGTTTTCGCCGACCCTTCAGTAATGAGGGAACTGGGAGTTCCGGCAGAATATGAGCTGGTTGCGCCGGTTATTCTGGGGCACCCTGCCGTCAAAAAGGCGGAAGCGCAAAACCCGAATAAACGAAAGCTTTTCGAAATATCGTTTAAATAGCGTAAATTGTTTCCCGAATGGTATGAAGAATTTTGTCTTCTATACCGTTGGATGCCATCCGGTTTGCTCTATAAAGGATACGGGCGCAATGAATACGCTTGTGCCCATTTTCTCCGTCTGGCTGTTCGAAATGCGCTGTCCGCTGCCTTGACGCATCGCGGTATCGTGTCTATCTTTTCATTAACATGAAAGTTGTGAAGGGAGTGTGACCATGATAAGACCGGAAAAGATGACCATAAAAACCCAGGAGGCCCTGGGGGCGGCACAACAGCTCGCCGCCTCGAACCAGAACAGTTCCATCGAGCCGGAGCACCTCCTGGCTGCTCTTCTGGACCAGGAAGGAGGCCTCGTCGGTTCGATCCTCCAGAAGATAGGGGCCAATCCGCAGTATGTGCGTTCGAAGGCCGAAACGGAACTGAAGCGCCTGCCCACGGCGTCAGGTGCGACCGCGCAGGTATACCTGTCGTCTTCGCTTCATCATGCCCTGGACACTGCCCAGCGCGAAGCCGAAACCATGAACGATGAGTTCGTGTCCACCGAGCATTTGATCCTGGGTCTCATCGAGGAGAAAGGGTGCAAGGCTTCTTCCATATTGCTCGACAGTGGCGTTACCAGGGATGCGGTGCTCGCGGCTTTGAAGGACCTGCGCGGTGACGAGCGAGTGACCGACCAGAATCCGGAAGAAAAATACCAGGCCCTGGCGAAATACAGCCGAGATCTCACCGAACTGGCCGGCAAGGGCAAGCTGGATCCGGTGATCGGCCGTGACGATGAAATCCGCCGGGTGATCCAGGTCCTGTCGCGCAGGACCAAGAACAACCCGGTGCTCATCGGCGAGCCGGGCGTGGGCAAGACCGCCATTGTCGAAGGATTGGCCCAGCGGATCGTTTCCGGCGACGTGCCGGAGACATTGAAAAACAAGCGTATCGTGGCACTGGACATGGGGGCGCTCATTGCCGGCACCAAGTTCCGCGGTGAATTCGAGGAGCGGCTCAAGGCGGTAATCAAGGAGGTTACCAAGTCGGAAGGCTCGATCATCCTCTTTATCGACGAGCTCCATACCCTGGTCGGCGCCGGGGCCGCTGAAGGGGCCATGGATGCGTCGAACCTGTTGAAACCGGCGCTGGCACGCGGCGAACTGCATTGTATCGGCGCCACGACTCTCAACGAATACCGCAAGTACGTGGAAAAGGACGCGGCTCTGGAACGCCGCTTTCAGCAGGTCTTTACCGGTGAGCCGAGCGTTGAGGACACCATTTCCATCCTGCGCGGCCTGAAGGAAAAATACGAGGCGTATCACGGTATCAGGATACAGGACAGTGCCATCGTTGCCGCGGCCACATTGTCCGACCGCTATATAACCGACCGCTTTCTGCCGGACAAGGCCATCGACCTGATCGACGAGGCCGCGTCTCGGCTGCGGATCGAAATCGATTCCATGCCGACCGAGATCGATGAAATCGAGCGCAGAATCATCCAGATGGAGATAGAAAAGCAGGCGCTCCTGAAGGAAGAAGACGCGCATTCACGGGAGCGCCTCCGCAAGCTTGCGGACGACCTGGAGGAATTGAAGGCCGAATCGGCGCAGCTCAAGGTGCACTGGCAGCAGGAAAAGGAAATCATCAAGTCGCTGCGCGAGCTGAAGAATCGGCTCGAAGACAAGAAGGTCGAAGCCCAGAAGCTGGAACGGGATGGCAATCTCGCCGGTACCGCCGAGATACGGTATGGTGAGATCCCCGCCATCGAAAAGGAGATGGCGGACAAGAACGAAGAACTCCTCCAGGTCCAGAAGGAAGGTAAGATGCTGTCCGAGGAAGTCGACGGTGAAATGGTGGCCGAGGTCGTTGCCAAGTGGACCGGCATTCCGGTGTCACGACTTCAGGAAAGCGAATCCGCGAAGCTCGTGAGGATGGAAGACCGCCTCAGGTCCCGGGTCGTCGGCCAGGATGATGCCTTGCTGCTGGTAGCGAACGCCGTTCGCCGCGCCCGTTCCGGACTCTCGGACCCGAACCGTCCCATCGGCTCGTTCATTTTCCTCGGTCCCACCGGCGTGGGCAAGACCGAAACCGCACGGGCCCTGGCCGAGTTCCTGTTCGACGACGACCAGGCAATTGTCCGCATCGACATGAGCGAGTACCAGGAAAAGCATACCGTGGCCCGCCTGATTGGCGCGCCTCCCGGCTACGTCGGCTATGAAGAGGGTGGGCAGCTTACCGAGGCGGTGAGGAGAAGGCCTTACAGTATCGTGCTTTTCGACGAGATCGAAAAAGCTCACCCCGAGGTCTTCAACGTCCTGCTCCAGGTGCTGGATGACGGTCGTCTGACGGACGGCCAGGGACGTACGGTGGATTTTCGTAATACGGTCATTATCATGACGAGTAACTTGGGGTCGCAGTGGATCCAGCAATATGGCGCAACCGATTACGCCAGGATGCGGGCCATGGTCACTGAAACCCTGAAGGAAAGCTTCAAGCCGGAGTTCCTCAACCGCGTTGACGAAATTGTCATCTACCATGCGTTACCGCTTGAACAGATAAAGAAGATTGTCGATATCCAGATCCTCGCACTCAAGAAGCGACTCGACGAACGACATATTGTTCTCGAAGTCAGCGACAAGGCCCGAGAATACCTGGCACAGGAAGGATATGATCCGGCCCTTGGCGCCCGTCCCCTGAAAAGGACGCTTCAGCGGAGGATCCAGGACCCCTTGGCGCTCATGCTTCTCGAAGGAAAATTCGCCGAGGGCGATACGGTCCTCGTCGAACTTTCCATCACCGGGGAAGGATTGGTGATAAGGAAGAAATAAGTTTTCAGGCTGCTGTTACTCGATTTTTTTGCGGCTGATGCGAAAAAGGCCGCACCGGCGCCAGTTATGTTCCGGTGCGGCCTTTTTTGTGGAATGGTATGCGGATTATTTTTTGACCCTTTTTGCAACGATTTTTTTCTTGATGCCGTCATAGGTTGCGGCGGATATGATATCCTTCTGTTTAAGCTGGTTTTTCCGGGTATAAGGGCGGCCGGCAATGATTTTTTTCGCGTCTTCCTTGCTCATGCCCGGCAGGGTTGCAAGCTGGTCCGCGGTGGCGGTGTTGATGTCGAGCAGTTTCTTTTTCGATGGGGATTTCTTTCGTGTTTTCTTTGCGGTGGCTTTCGTAGGAGCTTGCGCGGCCGGTTCACTTGCCGGAGCCGCGAAGCAAACCGCCGTGGCCAGTAGTACTGTCAGAATGCCGATGAACAGACGTGAAACGAGACGTGCCATGATTAACCTCCTGATTAATTTTTATAAAATAATACTAATAATTAATTCTAATGTCAAGTTCTGTTTTCATGTGTTAACGCTATTTTTCCATGATAGGGCGCTTGCATGTTCATTGATTTTTATGAAAACATGAATATTTGCCATGCTCTTTGGCAAGATTTTGCCGCCAATTCATATATCGAACTCCGGGCGCTTCAGGTGAGACCCGCCAGGTTACCGAAAACCCGGCAGGTCACCGGTTCGTGGTGAAGGGAAGGAATCATCCGCTGCTCGGTTTCGGTATGCCGAAGATGGCGATTTGCCCAATTCTTTCCGAAGGATGTGAAAATGTTTGAATCCATTGCCATGCTGCTGGAAAAGTTGCGGGAAAACGAATCGGCGATTGCGCGCCTGTATCGACAGTTCGCCCGTTCTTTTCCCGAGGATGCCGAATTCTGGGATGCCGTTGTCCGTGACGAGGAGCAGCATTCCGAATGGCTTGCACAGATGCGTGCAATTGCAACGTCTGGAAAAATAAGGGCGGGGAGCGGAAATCTGCGTGTTGAGGCGATAAACTCCGCAATCGACTACCTTGCCGCCGTTTCGGAAAACTGTGACCAGGGTAGGCTTGACCGGGAAAATGCCTTCGCGATAGCGTTCGATATCGAGAATTCGCTGCTGGAAAAAAGATTTTTCACCGTGTTTACATCCGATTCGGCCGAATTCAAGCATCTGGCCGACACCATCATGCGGGAAACGGTTCGTCATCGCAATGCCATTGGCGATGCTTTACGTTCAATTCGCTCGGCGGGGCGGAGGTGATGGTTGAAGCAAATTACGTTCTGTCGACGGGGCGCATGGCGGTTTTTCGGATACTTTTCGTGGTCGTGTTGCTGTCCTGTGTGGCGGGGTGCAGTATGAAACCGGTCGGCGAGGGGATTTACGAAGGAGTACAAACCAGAAACCGGTTGCTTGTTCCGCCGCCGGAGCGCCTAGAGAAGCAGGATTATTCCACATTCGATGCCTATGACCGGCAGCGCGGCGGGATCCTGCGCAGGGACAGCGGTGGAAGTGATCCTGTTCGCTAGTGTCCCGTGCGGTTAGTTCGCCGCATGAATTCCGAGGAGTTTTGGCTTCTGGCAAGGCGTGGCGACGCAGGCATAGCAGGGCTCTGTCGAGGAGACACAACGCAGCCAGGGGTCAAAAGAACCGGAATTAAAAGGAATGAATTAACCGCACGGGACACTAGCGTTATCTTGTGGGAAAAGGGAGGATGCTATGTCAAACCCGATAAACGTTGGTGTTAGTTCCTGTCTCCTGGGAGAGATGGTGCGTTACAATGGCGGTCATAAGCACGATCGCTATATCACCGATACCCTCGGCCGCTTTTTTACTTTTGTTCCGGTGTGTCCCGAGGTCGGCTGCGGCCTGCCGGTTCCCCGTGAGGCCATGCGTTTGGAAGGGGATCCGGAAGAGCCTCGCCTCGTTACCATAAAGACGCGAATCGATCTCACGGACCGGATGCGTGACTACTGTCGCCGTAAAGTACGGGAATTGGAAAAGGAAGACCTGTGTGGATACATCTTCAAGAAGGGTTCGCCCAATTCGGGTCTCTACCGGGTAAAGGTTTATAACAGGGGGGTCCCCGCGAAAACCGGGAGCGGACTTTTTGCCGATGCGTTTGTCCGTCATTTTCCCCTGGTTCCGGTGGAGGAGGAGGGACGGCTCTACGACATGAACATCCGGGAGAATTTTATCGAGAGGGTTTTCGCATTTCGAGACTGGAAGGATTTTCTTGCGGGGACGCGGGATATGGGCAGCCTGGTGGAATTTCATGCCGCCCGGAAACTCCAGGTTATGGCGCATTCTCCGGAGATCTACCGGAAGATGGGCAGGCTGGTGGCGGAGGGGAAAGCCATGGCGCGTGAAGATCTCCTCGATCGCTACCAGGAACTCATGATGCGCGCTTTGACCCTTCATGCCACGATCAAGAAGAACAGCAATGTCCTTTCCCATATCATGGGTTACTTCAAGAGGCAGCTCACCTCCGATGAGAAAGCGGAACTGATTGATGTCCTTGGCAGCTACCATGACGGACTGGTTCCGCTGATCGTTCCCGTTACCCTTCTCAAGCACTACGTCAGGAAATACGATCAGGAGTATCTGAGGAAACAGACCTATCTCTGTCCCCATCCCATGGAACTGATGCTGAGGAACCACGTATGAGAGGGTAGCGAAAAACCGCTGCGGAGGCTGTTCGCATAACGTTTTTCAATAAAGTGCCAAGCAGTTGTCGAATCGGAACCTGATAGTTTTTGATCCGGGATGACGGTGGAAACTGAAACGAAGTCTGTTATGGTTTGATTTCGATGGGAGTTCCGTCTGCGACGAGAGACCAGATTTCGTCGATTTCGGCATTGGTTACCGCGATGCATCCCCGCGTCCAGTTGGTCACGGTATGCAATTCTCCCACATCTTCATAATCTTTGGGCAAGCCGTGAATCATGATGGCTCTACCCGGGGCAACTCCATTTTCCCGTGCTCTTTCGAGATCGTCGGCATTTGGATAAGAAATGTGTATCGAGCGATGGAACCTGCTGTTCGGATTGCGCCTGTCGAGGATATACGCTCCTTCCGGCGTTCTGCCGTCGCCAAGACGGATTTTCGGACCGACCGGGTTCCTGCCGATTGCAACCCGGTACTTTTTTAATACCGTCCCGTTTTTCATCAGCAGCATCACGCGCTTTTTCTTGATGACGACAACCTTGTCGGCCTGGATGATGGAGGCGGGAGTTTGAGGCGGGCAGGAGCAGATGAGCAGAAGCAATACGCAGAGAATCTTGTTCAACATTTTTTGTTCGCTAATTCAAATAGTATCGATGACTGGTTCAATAATCAGGAAACGTTCGGTACTATTTGTATCCTGTCCCACCGGAAAAAGGCAAAACATTTATTTTTCATTTTCCAGCGGTAATGTATGATGAAAAAAAAGATCTGTTTAATAGATTTTGGTCGGAATGCCGGGGTGATTTTTTCGGCAGAGAAGAGGGCTGCTTGCGGTCAGCATAAATCTCAAGAGGTTCCGAGAACCTCCTGAACTTTTTCCAGGAGGCTCCAGGGGACAACCGGTTTCGGCAGGAAGTGGAGCCCTTCTTCCAGGATCCCTTCTTCGGTTAGGAATTCTCCGGTGTATCCGCTTACGAATATTGCCTTAACATCGGGATACAGTTTCCGTATTTCCAGGAAGGCGTCCCTGCCGTTTTTTCTCGGCATGATGATATCAAAGATAACCATGCTGATGATATGGCTGTTTTCCTTGAATTTTTTGACGGCATCAACGCCGTCTTCGGCTTCGATGATGGTGTAGCCGAACTCTTCCAGAACGGTTTTTATAAAGCGCCGCACATCCGGATCATCTTCCGCAACGAGGAGTGTTCCCGACGCTTCCATGGGAATGGGCGGCTGCACGAATGCGGCCTTTTCCGCTTCTTGCTGGACAAGGGGAAGATAGATGCTTATCGATGTCCCGATTCGTGCTTCGCTCTGGATGTTGATGTAACCGTTGAGCTGCTTGACGATGCCGTAGACGATGGAGAGACCGAGACCGGTGCCCTTGCCGACTTCTTTCGTGGTGAAGAAGGGTTCGAATATCCTCTCCCGTACGTTTTCATCGATGCCGATTCCGGTATCGGAAATGGAGAGGTGTGCATAGCCGGCTGGTTTCCCGGCGAGTTGAGCGGTTTTCTGGTGTTGTTCCACCAGGCATCGCTCGGTGCGGATACTGAGAATTCCGCCTCTCGGCATGGCATCCCGGGCGTTCGTTGCGAGGTTGATGATGATCTGCTCGACCTTGGTTTCATCACCGAGGATCACCAGGTCTTCATCGCAAAGGTCGGTCCGGATCTCCACGTCTTCACGTATCAGGCGGGAAAGGAGCTTTTCCGTTTTAAGGATGATTTCGTTGATATTGAGAGACTTGAGGCAGATGATCTGTTTCCTGCTGAAAGCAAGCAGGCTGTCGGTAAGGCCGGCGGCACGTTCGGCGGACAGTCGAATCTGCTCAACGTAGTTCTTCAGCTCTTCATCTTCCAGCTTCATCTGCAGGATAAAGACGAATCCCGTTATGGCGGTAAGAATATTGTTGAAGTCGTGAGCGATTCCGCCGGCCAACTGGCCGACTGCTTCCATTTTCTGAGCCTGGAGGAGTTGCTCTTCGAGGTGTTTCCTGTCCGTGATGTTCCTTTCATAGCCGCGAAATCCCGCGAAATTTCCGTTCTGATCAAAAATCGGCACCCCACTTGATTCCAGCACTACGATGCTTCCATCCTTTTTGCGGAACCTGCTTTCAACCTGGGAAAAGGGATTTTTACATGCCTTCGCTTCATTGAACAGGCGGGTAATGTTCTCCCTGTCTTCATTGGTTGCCAGGTCGAACGGTTTCAGCCCGACAACCTCTTCCGGTTCGAATCCTAGCAGGGATTTGACTTTCGGGCTCGAGTAGGTCAGAACGGCAAGGCTATCCGTTTCCCAGATCCAGTCGGTAGTCGACTCAACCAGAGACCGGAAGCGGGCTTCGCTCTCCCGAAGGGCCTCTTCGGCGGCTTTTCGCGCGCTGATGTCGCGTACGACCGCCAACAGGCGTTCCATGCCGCTGATAACGACTTTTTTCAGGTTGATTTCCAGCCAGAAGGTGCTTCCGTTCCGGTGCCTGGCTTTCCATTCGAACAATTGCGGATTGCCGGTGGCTGCTTCACGCATGCGGCTAACAGCCTCTCCCCGGGAAAATCGTGATTCGGGAGCGCTGGTGAGCTCCGGGGTATCACGTGGGAAGTCTTTCCGTGAATAGCCGAACATCTCGCACGACTTCGTGTTGATATCGATGACTCGTCCCGTTTCGATGTCATGGATGAAAATGCCGTCATTGACTGCTTCGAAGATGGCGCGGTAGTTTTCCTCCGAAGCGATAAGCGCTGCTTCCGTGTGCTTTCGTTCGGTTATGTCGTGAACGATATTGAAAAAGAACCGTCGCTCTTTGAGGCGAATGGGGGTCGAATAGATTTCGACCTCCCGGGGGGTTCCATCGGAGAGGTAGTGGGTGATGGTATAATAGCAGGCATCGATGCCGGTGTTCTCCTCGATGATGCTTCTGACCCTGGATTCTGGTAGCATTGAAAGCTCGGGAAGCTTCAATGCGGCGAATTCGGCCTGCGTATAGCCGTAGAACTTCTGTGCTGATTTGTTGGCGTCTACGATGCTGAGCGTTTCGGCGTCGACCAGGTAGAGCATGGCGCTGTGCGCGGTGAACATCTGGCGAAATTGCGCCTCCGATTCGGAAAGCGCTGCCTGGGCTTTTTTCATCTGTTCCTGTTCGCCAAGCAGTTTTTCCTGGACGGAGAGCAGTTTGCCGGTATGACGTCGGATAAGCAAGTAGAGAAGGAGGGTGGTGGCGGCGATAAACAGCCATCCCTTGACAGTGCTCCAGGTTGTAAGAGCGGCGGGGGACTCGGCAAACAGCGGCAGGAGCCTGTCGGAGCAATAGATCCAGACTACGCCGCTTATGGCATACAAGCCTGCTATGATCAAGGGTTGGCGGGACTTTGTCTTCACGCATGCTCCTTGTGGTCAGGTCGGGATCGGTGGGCCTGGATGGCATTAAGGATGATTCGTACCGGGAATGAACAAACCGCGGGACAGTAGAGAAGGAAACGGCCGTCGGCCCGGTCCGGGCGAAAATGCGCAAGGTGATCGCATTTAGAGATACGCTTCCAGATGCCGATGAAAAAGGTGTATCAGCTGGATTGCGCCAAACCTGTTTACGTGGTGCTTCGATGTGGGTTGGGCACTGGAGTGGACACACCGGGGAACCCATGTTTCCCCGGTGTGCCGGGTATTCCTCCGCTTTATTCCGCGATGACGCGATTCAATTCTTCAAGCAGTTTTTCAATATCTATATTATGCACCCCGGCGCCGTGTCCCAACGTTTCGAGGTCGGCTATCTGGCACTCCAGGCAGTCGAGTCCGAAACGCTTGAGCACGGGAATCACTTCGGGATACCGGCGGCAGATTTCTCCAATTTTCATATCCTTGGTAATCATTCGTGTATCCTCGTTACGACGGTTGTTGTTCGACCGGAATCGTCAGAGCAGGTCTTTGACCGCCGATTCGATCCGATCGAGTCCTGTCCGGATATTTTCCATGCTGGTGGCGTATGAAAGGCGAATATAGTTATCGGCGCCGAATGCGATACCGGGGATCACGGCTACTCGGGCTTCGTCGAGAAAATAGGCTGCCAGCTCGGTGGAGTTGGTGATGGCTTTTCCCGAAAAAGTTTTTCCGAAAATCGCGGAGACATTGGGGAAGGCATAGAATGCCCCGGTTGAGCGAAAGCAATTGAAGCCTTCGATGGCATTGAGACGATCGACGATATAGGTACGGCGTTTCTCGAACTCGGTCCTCATCATGGCCACGGCGTCCTGGGTGCCGTTGAGCGCCTCAACCGTTGCTTTTTGGGCCACGGAAGACGGGTTCGAGGTCGACTGTGACTGCAGCTTCGTGATCGCAGCGATGATTTCGCGTGGGCCGGCGGCATAGCCGATACGCCACCCGGTCATCGCATAGGTCTTGGATACGCCATTGACCACTATGGTCCTGGGAATCAGTTCCGGAACCGCGGAAGCGATATTGAAGAAGGGGATGCCATCGTAGAGAAGGTTTTCGTAAATATCGTCGGAGATAATGATGAAATCATGCTTCAGGCAGACTTTGCCGATCTCCTGGAGTTCTTCCCTGCTGTAAGCGCTTCCGGTCGGGTTGCAGGGAGAGTTGAGGATCAAGACCTTGGTTCTTGGCGTTACGGCCTTTGCAAGCTGTTCCGGGGTGATTTTGAACGAGGTTTTTTCGTTGGTATGGATAAAGACCGGTGTGCCGCCGGCCAGCAGAACCTGATCGGGGTACGATACCCAGTAGGGCGCGGGAATAATTACTTCATCACCTTCCTGGACGAGAGCTTGTGAAATATTGTAAAGGGAATGTTTTGCGCCACAGGCCACGGAGATCTGGTCACGGCCGAATTCAAGGCCGTTGTCACGGCTTAGTTTTGCGATGATGGCATCCTTCAGTTCATCAGTGCCGCCGACCGGCGTGTAGCGGGTGTGTCCCGCATCGATTGCCTGTTTTCCCGCTTCCTTGATGTTCGTTGGCGTGTCGAAGTCCGGTTCACCGGCGCCAAAGCCGATAATGTCGATGCCTTCGGCCTTGAGGGCCTTTGCCTTGGCATCGATGACGAGGGTTGGAGAGGGTTGGATTCTATGTACGCGATCAGCAAGTTTCATTAGTTTCTCCAGGTATGATTAAGGCGCATGCACGGGCATGCGTGTTGGGTTATCGGTTGAATTTAGCGTCGAGCGCCTTTTTTACCAGTGGTGGAACGAGTCCATCGATGGGACCCTTCAGGGAATATACTTCTTTGACCATGGACGAGGATAGGAAACTATAGAATACCGAGGTCATCAGGAATACCGTTTCAACTTCCCGTGATATGCCGCGATTGATCTGGGCCATTTGGAGTTCATATTCAAAATCGGAAATCGCGCGCAGTCCTCTGACTATTGCCTGGGCCTTGCATGAGCGGGCATAGTCAACCAGGAGGCCGTCGAAGGTGTCGACCTTTACCCGCGGATTGTCCTTCATGACCGATTTGATGATAGCGACCCGCTCGTCGACCGTGAAAAGCGGGCTTTTTCGCTCGTTTCGGGCAACGGCGATTATAACCTCGTCGAACAGTTTTAAAGCGCGATTGATGATATCCAGATGGCCGAACGTGACGGGATCGAAAGAGCCCGGATAGACGGCTATTTTTTTCATCGGTTGGAGCCTTTCCGTGTCGAAATGAAAAAGGCCAGGGCAGTGTCGCCGTAGACCCTTTTGTCGATTAGTTGCAACCTGCCTTCGGGGACGATGATATCTTCACGCGAGGAAAATTCGGCAACAACCATTGTTTCCTCGTCGATGCAGGAGCTTTGCCCGAGTTGATCAAGACACTTTTCAACCAGTCCTTTCCGGTAGGGAGGATCGAGAAAAACCAGCTGAAAAACCCCTCCTTCGGCTTCCAGGATTGTCAGGGCCGCGCTGAAATCCCTGGGGATCACACGACTCCTGTCCGAAAATCCGGTCAAGGAGAGATTCTTGGAAATAATTTCGTTTGAGGCGCGGCTGCTGTCTATGAAAACCGCGTGCCGGGCGCCGCGGCTCAGTGCTTCGATGCCCAGGTTGCCGGTTCCCGCAAAAACGTCGAGCACCGCGCATTCGTCAAGGGCTCCAAAGGTGCCGGCGAGGATATTGAAAAGAGCTTCCTTCACCCTGTCCGATGTGGGCCTGACACTGAGGCCTCGCGGTGTGTGCAGTCGCCGTCCCCTGGCAGTGCCCCCTATGACCCGCACCGGCATTTTCCCAGGATCATCGCCAGTTTTGCGGCACTGTCCTTGGCTCGGAAGGCGGTCAGAAAATCCCGTGCTTCCCGGTATGCCATTTCGTGAATCATCGTGACGTTTTCCTGCGGGATGGCATCGATATCCGCTTTGAAAGCCCTGGTTGCATACTTGATGTCCCGGTTGTTTTCCCGTGACCAGTTGCGCATGGCATCCATGAGGTCGAGTGGAAGACCGGCATGGGCGACATTCTGCCAGAGTGTACCGATGTTTCCCTTTCGAATACCATAATCGGCGAGCTTTCCCACCAGGTGCAACGGGGTGCCGGTAATGCCGTGCTGCACCAATCCCCCAACTCCGAACGAGCTCGACACGGAGTGGATCTTACGTGTTCGGCCGAGATCTATCCGGACCACCTCCCCTTCAAGGTAGTTGCCCCGTTTCGAGCCGTTGTTGATGGCAAGCAGCTGCGGCCTGCATCCTTTCTCGGCCAATCCAGACAGGAACGACTTCGCTTCGCTCGGCGTAGTAAGAGGTGATCGCCTCGGGGCATGGGGTTTTTCCCCCAATTCCACTTCAAGTCCGTATCCTTTATCCATGATCGGCTGCGCGAGTCGCGTCACTATGTTTATATTGTCATGAAGGGGATTGAAGGAAGCGTCGATGGCAAAGGACGTGTAGCCTGCTTCGAGCTGGGCGTCAATAAGACGGGCTGCATCGGCAAGCTCGCTTTTTCCCGGATCTTTGACGGTAATGTGATCGGCGTGAATGATAAAGGGTTTGCTGAAGCCGCAGGATTGAGCATACTCGATGATGGTGGAAGCATAGCGTTCAGGTGTCTGCCCGGTATAGCCCCCGTCAAGGCCTCCTTCCGTGGCGGTAAGTTCGAATGCCACCACGGCATCCAGTTCTTCGGCGGCCTTCATGATGCCGGGAATCGCATGCTTGATCCGGGTGTTGCAGGCCATTACGATCAGATTTTCGTTTTTAAAGGCGTCGAAAACCGTGCGACCGCTCAGCAGGCAGATCTTGGCATTCTTCCCGAACCTGCTCGTTATATATTCCGGAACTAGTTCCAGAAGCTTTCCAGTCATGTCGTAGCCCAATTATAAAATCAAATCGGAAAATTACCGAGAAATACTGGGAAAAGTTAGCATGACACGGTTTAGGCAGTCAAGGGTAAGTTTGTTGTTGACAGTGGTGTTTGGTAGGGTTTAATAAAAACTCACAGGGAGGATTCATTCATGGACGCGGCTTTTTCCGGAGAACGTCCCGATCTTGCCGGTTTTGCGGCAAAAAGCGCTCTGTCGAGGGGAAGGCGTTACCCCGAAGAATTTCGTGACGACCGGCCTGCATTCGAACGTGATCGCGATCGGATAATTCATTGCGCGGCGTTTCGCCGTCTTGAGTATAAAACGCAGGTTTTCGTTAATCATGAAGGTGACTACTACCGTACCCGCCTGACCCATTCCCTTGAAGTGGCCCAGATAGGAAAAGCCATTGCGCGGCGTCTGCGGCTCAACGAGGAATTGACCGAAGCGCTTGCCCTGGCGCACGACCTGGGGCACACCCCGTTTGGTCACACGGGGGAAGAGGTGCTGAACCGGCTCATGGAGGAACACGGGGGGTTCGAGCACAATCAACAATCACTCCGGGTCGTTGACGAACTTGAAGAGCGCTATCCCGGATTCAACGGCCTCAATCTTTCCTGGGAAACGCGCGAGGGCATCATCAAGCACAAATCGCCCTATGACAGCCCGCCCGACATCATGGTGGAGTTAATGCCGGGAGTGGTGCCCACCATTGAGGCCCAGATCATCAATTTCGCCGATGAAATTGCCTATAACAATCACGATATTGACGACGGTCTGAAATCCGGTCTGATCACCTTTGAGCAACTGGAAAAAGTAGCGTTGTGGCAGGAGGTACACGACCGGATCGTCAGCCAATATCCCGGGCTCGACAAGGAACGTCGCAAACACCAGGTCATCAGTGCGCTGATTGGTCGTCTCATCAAGGATCTGAGCCGGACGACCATGGAAAGCATCCGGCGGTTTGAAATCCGCACCCTGGACGATCTCCGTCGCATCAATCGCCAAGTGGTTGCCTTCAGCCCTGATGTGGCTGAAAAGAACAAGCAGCTCAAGCATTTCCTCATGTCGAATCTGTATCGTCACCACAAGGTGGAGAGAATGCGGGTCAAGGCGGAACGTTACCTGAGCCAACTCTTTGAAGCGTACCTCAAACATCCCACGCTCCTGCCCCGCAAGTACCTGAAGAAGATGGACACCACCGTGCGGGAGCGGGTTATTTGTGATTATATCGCCGGCATGACGGATCGTTTCGCGCTGGATGAATACAAACGGTTGTTTGAACCCTATGAACGGGTCTGAAATTTACGGTGAAAGAGGGATTATGCCGAAACTGGTGAAAAAACGGTCCATGAAGGCGGGGCTGCCGCCGGGTTCCCTCGTCTACGTGGGCGACAAGGGTGTCGGGTCGGCGACGGTTACCGTTGTCGAGTACAAGGAGGGCGTGTGCAAGGAGGCTTCTATTACGGAACTCTCCGAGTGTTTTCCCTGCCGTGACGAATCCACCGTCACCTGGATCGATGTGAACTCCGTACACCAGATTGATCTCGTGGCAAAACTGGGTGAATGCTTCGGCCTCCACCCGCTCGTGGTCGAGGACATCCTCAATACCGATCAGCGACCCAAGCTGGAGGATTACGGCGAGCACCTTTATATCGTTTTTCGAGCGCTTTCCTGCAACGGTACGCGCTGTTCAATGGAAACCGAACAGATCAGTGTAATTCTCGGGCGAAACTACGTGCTTTCCTTCCAGGAAAAGGCGAGTCCCATCTTCGACAAGATCCGGGAGCGGATCAGGACCGGCAAGGGACGTACCGTCAAGTCGGGCGCCGATTATCTCGCCTATTCCCTGCTTGACACCGTGGTGGATAATTACTTCGGCGTGCTGGAAAAGCTCGGTGAACGCCTGGAGGCCCTTGAAGACGCGCTGGTCGCCAACCCCGCTTCGCAGACCCTTCGCGAGATCCACCACCTGAAACGAGACCTCATTTTTCTCCGTCGGAGCGTCTGGCCGCTCCGCGAAGTCCTCAACGGCTTGCAGCGCGAGGGTTCCAGCCTGGTCAGCGATTCGACCAGGGTTTATCTCCGCGATGTTTATGACCATACCATTCATGCCATCGATACTCTGGAAACCTACCGGGACATGATTTCCGGCATGCTCGATATCTATCTTTCCAGCACCAGCAACCGAATGAACGAAGTCATGAAGGTTCTCACCATTATTGCCACCATTTTTATCCCCTTGACGTTCATCGCCGGAATCTACGGTATGAATTTCCGTTATATGCCGGAGCTCAAGTGGCGCTGGGGGTATCCCGGCGTCTTGCTGATCATGGGAGTGATAAGTGCTTTCATGGTGTATTTTTTCAAGAAGAAGAAATGGTTCTGATTCGCTGTACACCGGCATCTGAAAGGGAGACTGTCCATGTTTGAATCCGCGGAATTGGGTCATGCCATCGGCAAGGCAACCTACAAGAAGGAAGTTCCCCTGTTGCGGGAGGCGTTGCTTGATGCCCAGTATGACCTTCTCGAGAAGGCCGATTTCCCGGTAATCATTCTGATTTCAGGTGTTGACGGCGCCGGAAAGGGCGAAACGGTCAACATCCTCAACGAGTGGATGGACCCCCGCCATATTGAAACCCATGCTCTTGACGTGCCGACCTGCGAGGAGGAGGAACGCCCGGCCATGTGGCGTTATTGGCGCGTACTTCCGCCCCGGGGGAAGATAGGGATTTTCTTCCGTTCCTGGTATTCCGCCCCCATAAGCGCGGCACTCCATAGAAAAGTCCGCAGCGCGGAGCTTGACCAGCAGATAGATCGCATAATTCGTTTCGAAAAAATGCTGGCCGATGAAGGGGCGCTGATCCTGAAATTCTGGCTGCATCTTTCCAAGGAGAGTCAGCGTAAGCGGTTGAAAGCCCTGGAAAAGGATCCTGCCACCCGCTGGCGGGTGACGGATCGGGACTGGAAGAATTTCAAGATCTATGACCGGTTTCATACCGTGGCGGAGCATGTTCTTCGTCAGACGAGCACTCCCGAAGCGCCGTGGACGATCATAGAAGGCGCCGACTCCAGGTATCGGTATGTGGCGGTCGGCAAGGCGATCCTCCAGGCAATACGTTCGCGTATCGATGCGACGGAGCAATCCTGTCCCGCCACCGTTGCCAAGCCGCCGATCATAGCGAAGCTCGATACCCTTTCAGTCCTGAACCGTCTCGATCTTTCGCGAAAACTGGCGAAAAAGAAATACCAGGAGGAGCTGGAAAAATACCAGGGGAAGCTGAACCTCCTGACCCGGGAGGAGACCTTTCACCGGATGTCCGTTGTGGTCGTTTTCGAAGGATTCGATGCCGCGGGCAAAGGCGGTGCGATCCGCCGGATTACCGGCGCCCTTGATGCCCGCTACTACCGGGTTATTCCGACCGCGGCTCCCACCGAAGAGGAACGTGCCCAGCCATACCTCTGGCGTTTTTGGCGCAACCTGCCCCGGCATGGTCGTTTTGCCATTTTCGACCGTTCCTGGTATGGACGGCTCCTGGTCGAACGCGTGGAGGGGTTTTGTTCTCCCGAGGACTGGATGCGCGCTTACGGCGAGATCAACGATTTCGAAGAGCAATTGATTGAAAACAGGACCATTGTTCTCAAGTTCTGGCTGCATATCAGCAAAGAAGAGCAGTTACGGCGCTTCCGGGAACGGGAGCAGACTTCCTTCAAACGTTTCAAGATAACGCCGGAAGACTGGCGAAACCGTGAAAAATGGGATGAGTACGAACACGCCGCTTGTGACATGATCGATCGGACGAGCACGGAAATAGCTCCCTGGACCCTCGTTGAAGCGGACAACAAGCAGTATGCTCGCATCAAGGTGCTCAAGACCTTGTGCGATACGATCGAGGAAGAACTGCAGGGAAGGTGAGGAGCGAATGGAAGAAAAATCAAGTAAAGTGTCAAATATCATTGACAACATCAGGCGGGTTTTCCAGGTGGTTCACGGTCATTCGAAGAAGGCGGAACGCGAAACCGGGCTTACCAGTCCGCAGCTCTGGGCGATCAAGGTCATCTTTGAGGTAGGCAGCTTGCGGGTATGCGATCTGGCCCGCCGCATGTACCTGCATCCCGCCACTACCGTCGGTATCCTGGATCGCCTGGAGAAGAAGGGGCTTGTGTCGAGGGTCCGCTCCCGTGAGGACCGTCGCGTCGTCAACGTGGAACTGACACCGGAGGGACGCGAGATGGTCGAGAAGTCACCCGAGGTGGCGCAGGGGCTGCTGGTAACCGGGCTGGAGAAGCTATCCGCGACAAACCTGAAGAAGATCGATGACAGCCTGATGCAGATGGTCAAGATCCTCGGCGCCCAGGAGATTCCGGCGAAACTGATCCTGTCGGCGGATGTTAACCACCCCGAGGAACTGATGAGGAAGGGGTGTGGGCGGAAGAGGACGGTTGTCTCGTAGCGGGATGGGGCCGAAGTCGAAAATCGGTTGGTTGACGCTATAGCGATTCAAAACCGGGAGATTGTAATCCGAAACAGCAAGAAACGCATATTTTTCAAGGGGATTCGCGGCAACATTCTCGTACTCGGACTGGTGAGCTTTTTCACCGACTTCTCCAGCGAGATGATCTATCCGCTGCTGCCGCTGTTCCTGACCACCGCGCTCGGCGCCGGGCCGGCAATCCTCGGCGTCATCGAGGGCGTGGCCGAGTCGACGGCGTCGCTCTTGAAACTGGTGTCCGGCATCATGTCGGACCGCGTGGCCGGCCGCAAGAATCTGGTTCTGGCCGGTTACGGCATTTCTTCCTGTGCCCGTCCGCTCATTGCCGCCGCTACCGGTTCCCTGGCAGTCCTGGTTATCCGCCTCGCGGACCGGGTCGGCAAGGGTATCAGAACTTCTCCGCGCGATGCCTTGATCGCCGACTCCGCGGATCCCTCCATCAGGGGCAAGGCGTTCGGCTTCCATCGCTCCATGGACCATGCCGGGGCCATTGTCGGTCCGCTTGCCGCAACGGCTTTGCTGGCGTTCGTGGTCGACGACCTGCGCACTGTTTTCTGGCTTGCCGCCATTCCGGGCATCCTGACGGTTCTGCTCATCGTTTTCAGGGTGCGGGAAGTGGAACGGACGAGGCATGCCGGCGCCGGCGGCTTCCCGGCGCTTGTGCCGCGGGGCAGGCTCAGGAGTTATATCGTTATCCTGTTCATCTTCACCCTCGGCAATTCCTCGGACGCCTTTCTTCTGCTGCAGGCCGGCCGCCTCGGTGTCGCGCCGGTGGCGATCCCCCTGCTGTGGGCCTTCTTTCACGTGGTGAAAATGCTTGCCGCCATGCCGTTCGGCGCACTTTCCGACAAAATCGGCAGGCGCAGGATCATCATTGCCGGGTGGTGTGTCTACGCCCTGACCTACGTGGGATTCAGCTTCGCCTCGACTCCGTTTCATGTCTGGCTGCTCTTTACCCTTTATGGTCTGTTCTACGGCCTGACCGAGGGGACTGAAAAAGCGTTGCTCGTCGATATTTCCCGGCCCGAGGAACGCGGCAGCGCCTTCGGTTGGTACAACTTCGCTATCGGCATCGGCGCGCTGCCGGCCAGCCTGCTGTTCGGCTTTATCTGGCAAGGAATCGGCCCCCGGATCGCATTCGGCTTCGGCGCCGGCCTGGCGGCCCTGGCGGCGGTGCTCCTGGTGCTGCTCGTCAGGCCCGGCAGGGCAGGTGAGGCAGCGGCTTCCTGAGTATGGCCTGAAATCGTCACGCATTCAGGTTTCCTTTCATTTCTTCAGTATTCGACCCTTTTCGCAATCTTCATTGAAACGTAAGGGCAACCACAGGGGGGTGCCCCTACGGAATCCTCTACCTCCCCAGTCAATATAGTTTTTCCCTTTTTGCGCCATATCCGCGTCAGGTACTGCGGAGCGTTGATCTTCGGCTATACTTGAAGCTATGGGTTTCGGTTTCCGTTCGGTTGTTGCCGGGACTGGGAATCAATGCGGAGAAAGGTTGCGCATGAAAGGCACCATCAAAGCCATCCACGGGGATGTCGTGGAAGTTGAATTCCTCGAAGGGCTTCCGGAGATCAACGAACAGCTCATCATCCGGAAACCGGACGGGGCGACCATCTCCCTCGAGGTCCATCAGCATACCAGCCGGACCGCGGTCAAGGCCATAGCGCTCGGGTTCACGGAGGGCCTCAGCCGGCAGATGCCGGTGGAGGCCACCGGGAGCCCGCTGAAGATTTCGGTGGGCGACGATTGTCTCGGCAGGGTCTTCAACCTGTTCGGCGACCCCATCGACGAAGGCCCGCCGGTCGACAATGCAAACCTCTACCCGGTTCACCGGCGGCCTCCGCCGCTGACGGACCACATCCCCACATCGGGCATCATGGCAACGGGCATCAAGATGATCGACCTGCTCTGTCCGTTTCCCAGGGGAGGGAAAATCGGCCTGTTCGGCGGCGCCGGGGTGGGGAAGACGGTGCTGCTGATGGAGTTCATCTATACCGTGGCCACCGTATACTCAGGGATATCGGTATTCTGCGGGGTCGGGGAACGGATGCGGGAGGGCCATGAACTGTGGCGGGAAATGGAGCGGCGCAAGATCCTCGGCAATGCCCTCCTGGTATTCGGCGAGATGGCTGAATCGCCCGGCATCCGCTTCAGGGCGCCCCTTTCGGCGATAACCCTGGCCGAATATTTCCGGGACGAAAAACATGCCGATATCCTGTTCCTGATGGACAACATTTACCGTTTCGTGCAGGCGGGCAACGAGGTGTCCGTTCTTCTGGGAAGGTTGTCCTCCCGTGTCGGCTACCAGCCGACCCTGGTGTCGGAACTGGCCGAGGTGGAAGAGCGGCTCGTCTCGACCAGGAACGGCCTGATTACATCGATCCAGGCGATTTACGTTCCTTCCGACGATATGAGCGATCCCGCCTGCGCGGGGGTGTTCCCCCATCTCGACACGACCGTGGTGCTGTCCCGCGATATCGCTTCCCGCGGCCTTTACCCGGCGATCGATCCGCTTCAGTCCGGCTCCAAGTTCCTCAACCCGGACGATGTCGGGGACGAGCACTACGAAATCGCGGAAAAGGTCAGGGAGCACCTGGCGCGCTACCGGGAGCTGCTCGACATCATTGCCATGCTGGGGATCGACGAACTATCCTCCGCCGACCGGCTGGTGGTGAAAAGGGCCCGGCGGCTCGAGAGTTTCCTGACCCAACCGTTTTTTCTCACCGAGGAGTTTACGGGCAGGAAAGGGCGGCATGTTGCGCTCGACAAAACGCTGGCGGGGTGTCGGATGATCCTGTCCGGGGAAATGGATGACGTTCCGGAAGAGGCATTTTTCATGATTGGCGAGTTAGGGGAAATCACGTGACGCAAGCAACCTTCATCCTCAGGATCGTAACACCGTCCCGGGTCTTCGAGCGCGAGATCGTCCAGGTCAGGCTCAGGGACGAGAGCGGTTTTTTCGGCGTCATGAAGGGACATGCCGATTTCCTGACCATACTCGTCCCCTCGCTCTGCTACTACCGGGATGTGCGCGGCAAGGAGCGGTTCCTGGCCGTGGACGAGGGGATATTTACTGTTGACGGTGGCTTGGCGGTGCTGACCTCCCGGGAGGTTTTCGAAAGCGATGAGCCCGAAAAGCTCGCGGAGCTCGTCGAGAGCACTTTCCTGCAGCGCCGGGAGGCGGAAACGGCCCTGCGCGAGATGCTTGGCGACATGGAACAGTCGTTTATGGAAAAGACCCTGGTGCTGATGAGAGGGACATCCTGATGGACAACAGGAAACTTTCCCGGGAGGTGGAGAAGGCGGCCCGGGAACTGAAGAAAGCTCGCGGCGAGAAATCTTTCTGGCAGTATGCTTCGCTGCTCGGCGTCGGCGGATGGCTTTTCGTTCTGCCGATCCTGGGGGGCGCATACCTGGGTAAATACCTGGACGCGAAGCTGCACGGGGGAACTTCATGGACAATGACAGGCATACTGCTCGGTATTGCGCTTGGTGTTTATAATGTCTGGTATTTCTACATCAAGAGGTCGAGGCAATGAGAGATATCGGCATTTTTCCCGAAACCGTTTTTTCGATTGGCCCGGTCGACGTCAGCAGCACGGTCGTGGTTTCATGGTTCGTGATGGCCCTCGTCATCCTGCTCAGCTACCTGCTGAAGAGAAGCCTATCCGTGCGGCCGTCCGTCATCCAGGAAATCGTCGAGGCCATGTTCGAAGCCATCGAAACCACGGTGCGGGATGTCCTGCCCATCGATCCCTGGAAGGTGGTGCCGGTACTGGGGACGCTGTGGATTTTTATCGGCTTTTCCAACCTTGTCGGCCTTTTGCCCGGTTTCAGGACGCCGACGGCGGACATCAACACCACCTTTGCCTTTGCGGTAATCTCGTTTTCGCTGACCCACGTCTACGGTATTGCCACCCAGGGTTTGAAGGGCTACCTTGCCCATTATCGCGAGCCGACCTGGCTGCTGTTTCCCTTTCACGTCCTGGCGGAAATCACCCGGACGGTGGCCTTGGCGGTGAGGCTTTTCGGCAACATGCTGAGCGGCGAGATGATCGCGTTGATCCTCCTGGGCGTGGTGGGATTTCTCGTGCCGATCCCCTTCGCCCTGCTGCACATCATAATCGGGCTGATCCAGGCGTATATTTTCGGGGTGCTCACCCTGGTGTTCATTGCCGGCGGCATTCGGCAGACGAGTGAAAGGGGGCAGTAATGGATTCCATAACAATTATCGTGGCAATTTCCATTTTTACCGCGGGGTTCGCCATTGCGATTGGTGGCTACGGCCCGGCGAAAGCGCTGGGAGAGTCCCTGTCCAAGGCGCTGGATGCGATTGCCCGTCAGCCTGAGGCCTCGGCCCAGCTGATGCGGACCCTGTTCGTCGGCATGGCCCTCATCGAGTCGATTGTCATCTATGCTTTCGTTATCGGTCTCATCATACTTTTTGCCAACCCGCTCATAGGATATATCGTGAAATGAAATTCGATATCGGAACGTTCATATTCCAGGTGATCAATTTTGTCGTCCTGCTTTTCATTCTCAAGCGGCTTCTCTACCGGCCGGTACGGGAGATGTTGCAGCGGCGGCGCGACCTCGTGGAAGAGACCATGAGGTCGGCGGAGGAGGCCCGGAATGAGGCGCTGGCGCTCAAAGAGCGGCATCGCAGCGAAGTTGAACTGCTGCAGGGCGAGCACGAGCAGATGCTGCAGAAGATGAAGGAGGAAGCCTTCGAGGAGCGCAAGCGTCTGCTGGCCGATGCCCAGCAAGAGGCTGCCGCACTGATCGGCAGGGAGCAGGCCTTGTTCGAAGGTGAAAAGAGCAGGTTCGAGGCCGAATTGAAGGACCAGGCCGTGGAAGCGGCTGCCATGTTTTCCTCTCGGATGTTGCGTGATATTGTCGATGAGGAGCTGCACCGGGGCATCTGGCGAAAGTTTCTCGATCAGCTGGAGTCGCTGGCGGCCGACCTCGGCGGGCGATGTGCATCGAAAGATCCGGTCGAAATGGATCTTCGCACTGCCTTTGATCTGTCGGATGCAGCCTTGCAGGAACTGCGGGCGGTCCTCGAGGAGAACCTTTCCCGGAAGGTAACCCTGAATGTCACCACCAGCGAGGACCTTATCGCCGGTGTGGTCCTCAGGGCGTGCGACCTGGTGTACGATTTCTCCCTGTCGGGGCAGGTGGAGGATCTCAGGCGCAGGCTGCAGGGGGGTGACTGAATGGAAACGTCACGGCGAAACCTGTTGGCACGCCTCCGTACCGAGACGGAGAAAAGCCGCTTTGCACTTCGTGTCTCCGAGGAAGGTACGGTTTTTTCCGTCGGCGACGAGATTCTCGAGATTTCCGGGTTAAGGAATGCAAAGCTCTACGAACTGATCGAACTGGAAGGCGGGGATTACGGGATCGTCTTCGACATAGGTTACGACAGGATCGGCGTGGTGCTCCTCACGGAAAAGAATGGCCCCAGGGCGGGAGAAAAGGCGTACAAGACCGAGCGGATCGCCGCGATTCCCGTCGGCGATGCCCTGTTGGGCAGGGTGGTGAATGCGCTGGGCAACCCCCTTGACGGCGGGCCGGTTCCCGAAGGAACGGTATCCTGTCCGGTAGAGCGCCCGGCTCCGCCCATGACCCGGCGGGACTTCGTAACGGAACCGCTCTATACCGGCATCAAGCTGCTCGATGCCATGCTTCCCATCGGCCGGGGGCAGCGTGAACTGATCATCGGCGACCCTTCTACGGGCAAGACTGCCATCGGTGTCGACATGATCGTCAACCAGAAGAACTCCGACGTCCTGTGCCTGTATGTTGCGATCGGCCAGAAAAAATCCCACATTTCCCGGGTCATCGAGGAGATCCGGGAGCATGGCGACTTTTCGCGGACCGTCGTCGTGGCGGCCGATACTTCCGATTCCCTGGGGTTGCAGTACATCGCACCGTACAGCGGAATGGCCATCGCCGAATTTTTCCTCGACCGGGGCCGCGATGTCCTGGTGGTCTACGACGACCTGACCAAGCACGCCGAGGCCTATCGATCGCTCAGCCTGCTCCTCAAAAGGCCGCCCGGCAGGGAGGCTTACCCCGGCGACATCTTCTATATCCATTCCCGGCTCCTGGAACGATCGGCGAAACTGGGCGAACGCTATGGCGGCGGCTCCATCACCGCCATACCCATCGTCGAAACCCAGCAGGGACGAATCGCTTCCTATATTCCCACCAACCTCATTTCCATAACCGACGGCCAGATCTACTTGGATACGACCCTCTACAACAAGGGAATCCGGCCGGCGGTCGATGTGGGCAAGTCCGTGTCGCGGATCGGGGGCAAGGCGCAGGCGGACGCGATGAAGGATGTCGCGGAACGACTCAAAATCGACTACTCCCGCTTTATCGAGGCCGAGGTGTTTACCAGGTTCGGCGCGCACGTGGAAGAGGAAACGGCCCGGCTCCTCAGGCGCGGCGAGCGTCTCCGCGAACTGATGATCCAGCCGCGTTTCCATCCCTTCAGCCTCGAAGAAACCGTGGTGAGCATGCTGGTTCTCGAATCGGGAATACTCGATACCGTTGAACTGGACCGGGTCGAGGAGCGGTGCCGTGAGATCCTTGAGCGGACCATGCGCGAATTTCCGGAGATCATGGAACGGCTCAGGGACGTAGGCCGCCTGGAAAAGCTCGATCTGGAGACGATCCGCGCCCATATCGTGCGGGAGATTGGCCGGTGATAAGCTCCGTTGCCATCGAGAAGGAAAAGAAAGCCCTTGCCGCAACCGGCGAGATCGTCGATGCGATGAAGGCCTATGCCGGCGTCGCCATCAGGAAGACGGAGGAGTTGATCGCCAATGTGCGGGAGTATGAAGGGAATGTCCTCGCGGCGTTGGCGGAATGCATGTTCCGCAACGGGCTGGCCGGTTCATTGCGGCCCGATGGCGGGAAACGATTGCTGGTGGCGTTCGGTTCATCGCAGGGGCTCTGCGGTCCCTTCAATGAAAAAATGGCCGATGTCGTCGGCGATATCATGGGTGCGGGTGACGCCCTGTTCGTGATCGGTGAAAGATTGCGCTCGTCGCTCGAAATGCGGGGCATTGCCGTGGAAGGCTTCCATGATTCGGTGGTCAGTGTCGGCGGCATCGCAGCGGTACTGCGGGAGTGTCTTGCGCAGCTCCTGGCGGTGTACCGCGAAAGCGCGTTCTACACCCTGACCCTGGTGTGCCTCTCGTTTTCGGCCGGCAGTGCCCGGGTTACGGTCGAGCAGGTCCTGCCGCCGGATGTGGAGCGGGTGCCGGCGGTGCAGGCCGGCCGGCCGCCGGTACTGCTCTACCTGGACCGGGAACTGGTTTTCGAGCGGCTCCTGGAGGAGTTCCTCGGCATCAGCCTGTACCGCTGCTTCCTGGAATCGCTCAGGAGCGAGAACCGCTATCGCCTGAGCAGCATGGAAGGCGCTTCGGAGAATATAAAGCGGCGCATTGCCGAGCTGGACTCGCTGGAGAAATACGTCCGACAGGAAGAGGTGACCGAGGAAATGCTCGAGATCCTCGGCAGCGGCGGATTCTTCGGGCGGTAAGTAGGGGCGGCCCCGCGTGCCTGCCCTTAATGGGCGGCCACGGGGGGCCGCCCCTACCGATTCAGGTACAGGAGAGAGCGGCAAGAACCTTGCCTACCGATTCTGACCGTGCGCGTTTCCTCTCGTCTGCGGGCTTTGTTCGCCCGCCCGGCCGCCGGACTGCCGGGGAGTCGGCGTCATGGTTGCCGGTGCCGTGCCGCGGTTTGCCGGTGCCTGTGTTGCGGCAGGCTGGGATGTCGCGGGTTGCAGGCGACGGATGGTCTGCTGTTCGCGCTGAATTGTCTGTTGCCGCTGCTGCCGGCTGGGCTGGGGCGCCTGCATCTGCTTCCGGGGCGTTGCCGGAGCAATCTGCCTGACCTTGGGTGCCGTAGCCGGTGTCGATTGCCGTGGTTTCGGGGAAACTTGCTGTGTCTGCTGCCCGGTTTGTGGCGGGCTCCAGACCCGGGTCGGCGCTATTGGCTGCGACGCTACCGGCAACTGGTTTCTGCTTGTTGGCGACTCCTTGCTGACGGGCTGCGATTGTTGTTGCTGCGGTATGGTCCGTGGCGTCCTGATCTGCTGTTTCGGGACTGCGGGAGCCCTTTGCCGGACCTTCGGCACCGCGGTCGGTTTTGATTGTTGCCCGGGGGGAACACCTTGCGCCGGCTGCTTGGTCTGTGAAGGGGGACTCCAGACCCGCGTCGGTGCAACCGGTTGCGGTGCTACCGGTTGCGGCGCCACGCTGATGGCTGACGGCTGCTTTTTGGGTATCGCGGCCGGTTCCGCTTCTTTTCCGGTTCTCCTGCGCGTGTCCGGCTTGATGATCGTGGACGGTGTTTCCTTGATCCTTGGTATCTGTTGCCTGATTTTATACATTTCGGTTGCAGGTTTCCGTTCAATTCTTTTCGGCGTCTCCCGGGATGGTGTCGGCATTGTACGGGCCGGGGTTCCCGGGGTAAAAACGGAGCCCCGTTTGTCGGGCATCAGCTTGCGCTCGATGCGCAGCGTTTCCGGTTTGATGTTTCGAATCCGCCGCGGTGGTTGCTTGGCTGCCGGGATCCTCTTCAGTACCGGTGCCAAGGTTGTCTTGTCCGGTTTGAATCTCGGCGGACCGATCCCTACATTTCGTTGTCCGAAAGGATTGTTCCAGGTGGGAGCGGCCGCCTCCCTGCCATAGATAAAAGCATCCCGTCCCATGACTCTGACCGCGTTTCGGACATTCCGGTTGATGTAGTTGCGATTGAAAATGATATTGTTGATGACGATGGTGTTGATGTTGACGCTTCCCGGGCCGTAGTAGCCATGGCCGTAATAGATGTCGCCCGGCGCCAGGGGAACCCATGCCACGTTGTTTGCCGTATAGACCCATCCAACGTAGCCGGGACCCCACCAGGCCGCTCCATGGCGGGGTGGTACCCAGCACCATCCCACGTGTGGACGGTGGATCCATCTGCCGTAATGGTAGGGCGCCCATCCCCACGGTTCGCGGGAAATCCAGACGTAGTGACCGCCGATCCATACCCAGCGGCCGAGATGATAGGGCGCCCAGTTTATGGAAATGGAGAAGGTCGGCGTCCAGACATAGCCGTAGCCGCTATCATACAGCCATCTGCCATAGGTATCGAAGTCGTAGCCGTAATCGTACAATTCATTGGGAAGATAGCGGATACTATCGCTGCCGTAGCCGATCCTGCCGTCCAGATCGCGGTTCCATTTCTCCCATGCATCGGGGGAACCGACGGGGAAGAGTTCCGCCCCCAGGTTTTTACCGATTCTGAGCGTTTTGCCTGATGGGATCCGAATCTTGCCGTTCCTGGTCTCGGCGTAGGCATAGCCTTTCAGAACGGAAACTTCCGTTGCGCCGTTTTCTTCCACATCGATCATGGTTATCGAATTATCGTAACAGCCGATCGAACCGACCGGGGTGTCGATCTGCAGATAATCGATACCGGAAATATGATTATTGACATAGGTGCGTCCGACATTGACGTAAAACTGGAAGGTGCTGTCGCCGAGTGACAGGATATCGAACGATGTGGCGGCATCGAGCCGAATAACCAAGCCTCCCCGGAACTGGAGTTCACTCCGTCCACCGTCGGGCACCCATACCCGATCGCCCTGGGCCAGGGGGGTGTTGATGGCAGCGGGAACCCAGGCTCGCGCGTCTTCGGTATAGATCTGGACATCACCCTGGACGATTCCCATCCTGACCGTGCCGAGTTCGTCGGCGAAGGCCCGGGCCGAGATCAATGCCAGGGGCAGCAGTATTGCGGCGATTATTCTGATTTTCATGGTGTGATACCTCGCTGTGGATGGTTGGTGCGGTAGTTTGCCTTTGCCTGAAACCCCGACGTTCAGCTCGCCTTGGCGTTCAGGCGTCATTGGATTCAGGCTTTTGTCATGTCTATTGTACCGTAAAAACGACGGATGGCAGGCGACACCGTGCCTGGATGCCGTGTTTTCCGTCGGATTCAGTTTGGTTTTTATGTTTATATAATCGCACAGCCCGCCGGTTCGTTGACGACGCATCGTTGCATGATATCCTTGACTCATGCCACAAAAATGGCAGGCTGAAGGATGAAACTCTTGGAGTAGGAATCAATCCTTCACCCTTGCCATGAACGTATTTGTGAAGCTGAAGAAATGTTCATGATTTTGATTGATTACCCTTCAGTTTTCAGCCTTCAGCCTGGTACCCTGGGTAATTTATGAAAGAACTCGACCATCTCTTTTTTCCGAAAAGCCTTGCCCTGGTGGGCGCCTCCCCCAGCGAGGAAAAACTCGGCGGCATCACCCTGCGCAATCTGCTGGCGGTGAAAGGCACGGTTTACCCGGTCAACCCGAAGTACGGCGAGATCATGGGAGTGTGCTGCTATCCGACGGTGAAAGATATCCCCGGTTTCATGGACCTTGCCGTGATCATGCGGCCTGCCGTCGAGGTGCCGGCCATTCTACGGGAATTGGCCGGCAAAGCCCGGTTTGTCCTGATCGTGAGCGCCGGTTTCGCCGAGGTCGGCGCAGCCGATCTCCAGGAAGAGATCATCCGCATCGGTCGGGAGGGAAAGCTGCGGCTTGTGGGACCCAACTGCCTCGGCATCTTCAACCCCTGGCACCGGCTCGACACCATGTTTCTTCCCCACGACTGTCTGAAAAGGCCGAAACGGGGAAACGTGGCGGTCGTTTCCCAGAGCGGCGCGGTGATGATCTGTCTCCTGGACGCCATTCGCATGGCGAACACCGGGATATCCAAGGTCGTCAATTACGGCAACGCGGTGGACCTGGAGGCGCCGGAGGTCTACGAATACCTGGCCGAAGACGATGCCACCGACGTGGTGGTTTCATACCTGGAATCGGTGGGCGACGGCAGGAGGTTTCTCGAAGCGGCCCGCTCCCTGACGGAGCGAAAGCCCCTGCTGGTCCTCAAGGCGGGGAAGGGAGCGGGAGGACGGGCCGCGGCGTTTTCCCACACCGGAAGGCTCGGGGGCGATTACCAGGTATTCCACTCGTTGATGGACCAGTTCGGCATCAGGGAGATGGCGTGCTTCGATGACCTGCTGGATGCGGCCAAGGCCGTTTCCTACCAGCGTCCCGTTCCCGGAAACCGGGTAACGATCATTACCAACGGCGGCGGTTCAGGGGTGCTGGCGGCGGACGAATGCGCCCGCCGGGGGCTGGAACTCTCTCCGTTGCCTGAAGAGTCTCGCATGAGGCTGCGGTCGGTGTTTCCTTCCTTTTATACCGTTGCCAACCCCATTGACCTGACCGGCCAGGTCAGGATCGATGATTACCGCGAGGCTCTGTTCGCTTTGCGGGACGCCTACGACGGTTTCCTGGTTATTGCCCTGACCGGCGTTTCCGGGGTGACGCTGGGACTCGCGAATTATCTCCGCGAATTCAAGGAAAAGTTCGGCAAGCCGATCGTTGTACACATCGCCCAGGGCGGCGTGGCGCCGCGTCTCATCCGTCTGGTGGAAAAAGCCGGGATACCGGTCTACCGTTCACCGGAACGGGCGGTACGCGGTCTTGCGGCTCTTCTGCTCAACCGAGGAGGGACTCATGGATAGGCGGGAGCAACTGCGCGGTTTCCTTGCATCGTTTCCGAGAGCCCGGGTCATACCGGAGCATGCGCTGAAAGAGTTTTTCCGGGGATTGGGACTCCCGGCGCCGTTGAGCATCTACCTTCCGGTCGGCGCGCCGTTTCCCGATTTTTCCCGGCTTTCCTATCCCGTGGTTGCCAAGGTTTTTTCGCCGAAAATCCGCTCCAAGAGCGATGTGGGCGGCATCCGCCTCGGATTGAAGAATGCCTCGTCCGCTGCGGCAGCGGTCTACGACCTGATGGAAATCGAGAGCGCGGAAGGCGTCATGCTTGAAGATCAGGCTCCGTCGGGGACGGAGGTCATTGTCGGCGGCATCGTCGACCCGCAGTTCGGTCCGGTCATCATGTTCGGGTTGGGTGGTGTTTTCGTTGAACTGTTTCACGATGTGGCGTTCGCCCTGGCTCCATTGGCGCGTAACGACGCATACAGCCTCATGCGGCGGGTGCGGGGGTACCGTCTCCTGACAGGGTACCGGGGGGCTCCCCCCTGCAATCTGGAGGTTCTCGCCGATACCCTGGTAATCGTATCGGAACTTATGGCAACCGGTCTGCTGGAGGAAATCGATCTCAATCCCGTGGCGCTCTATCCCGATGGGGCCATGATCCTTGATGCAAAGATGTTTGTCATGTGAATGATTGCTGCGAATGATGTCATTGCCGTCTGCTCCCTCTTTGCCAACCACCGTGTTTCCTGCACGAGATCATTCGTGCCGCATCTCACCGAATTCCATCTCGCCTGTTTTTCCCACAGTGTTCTTTTGACAGGGCCGCCGAGCTGTACTACTATTACAAATTCGCCCGGAATCGAATGCGGCGTTTGCCAGGAGAATATCCATGAAAGATACCATTGAATCGCTGTTTCCCCGCGAGGAGGACATTCCGCGGGATTGTCAACTTGATTGCCCTATTCACCAGGACTATTACCTGGTGGACGGTGAACTGCGCCACTGGGGAGGTCCCCTGCAGGAGGTCCTGTCGCCGGTCTGGGTCAAGGCCGGGAAAAGTGTCGCCCGCAAGCTCGTTGGACTCTACCCCCTTCTTACCCGGGAGGCGGCCTGTGAAGCCCTCGATGTGGCGGTTCGCGCCTACGACAACGGCAGGGGCGTGTGGCCGACCATGTCGGTCGGAGAGCGGATTCAATGCGTGCAGCGCTTTACCCGCGCCATGCTAGACCGGCGGGAGCCGATCGTCAGGCTGCTCATGTGGGAGATCGGCAAGTCGCACAGCGAGGCCGAGCGGGAATTCGACCGGGCCGTTACCTATATCCGCGAAACCATCGAAGCACTCAAGGAACTTGACCGCGTTTCCTCGCGTTTCGTAATCGAGCAGGGCATCATCGGCCAGATCCGCCGGGCTCCCTTGGGGGTCGTGCTCTGCATGGGACCCTACAATTTCCCCCTCTACGAAACTTTCACCACCCTGATACCGTCCCTCGTCATGGGTAACACCCTACTCCTGAAACCGCCTCGTTTCGGCATTCTTCTTTTTCAGCCGCTGCTCGAGGCCTTGCGGGATTCCTTCCCGCCGGGGGTCATAAATTCGGTGTACGGGGACGGGGAAACAGTCGTGCAGCCGCTGCTCGCCTCCGGCAAGGTGGACGTACTGGCCTTCATCGGCACGAAGCGCGTTGCCGGCCTCCTGCGCAGGATGCACCCCCGTCCCCATCGCCTCCGCTGCGTTCTCGGTCTGGATGCCAAGAATCCCGCCATTATCCTGCCTGATGCCGACCTGGGCCTGGCTGCGAGCGAATGCATCCGCGGCGGCCTTACCTATAACGGCCAGCGTTGCACGGCACTGAAGATCATTTTCGTCCCACGAAAGACGGCCGATGCTTTCCTGGAGCGGATGATGCGGGGAATTGCCGGTTTGAAGTGCGGCATGCCGTGGGAAGAGGGGGTAACCATAACTCCCCTGCCGGAGTCGGACAAGCCCGAATACCTGGCGGAACTGGTACGGGATGCTGAAAGCCACGGAGCGCGTGTCGTCAACCCGGCAGGCGGTACTGTGGTGAAATCGTTTTTCTATCCGGCGCTGCTCTACCCGGTGTCTCCGGCGATGCGGGTCTACGGGGAAGAGCAATTTGGCCCCCTGGTGCCGGTGGTGCCCTACGACGACATCCGGGAACCCATCGAGTACGTGGTCAATTCCAACTACGGCCAGCAGGCGAGTATCTTCGGCCGCGATGCCGGCCAGCTTGCCCTCCTGGTGGACTCGTTGGTGAACCAGGTCTGTCGCATCAATATCAACAGCCAGTGCCAGCGAAGCCCGGATACCTTCCCTTTCAACGGCAGGAAGGATTCCGCCGAAGGAACGCAGTCCGTGTCGGATGCCCTGCGGATCTTCTCTATCCGTATCGTCGTGTCGGCACGGGAAACCGAAGAGAACCGCGAGATCATCACCGATATCGTCAAGGAACGGAAGTCGCACTTCCTGTCAACGGATTTCATTCTTTAACCTGAATCCGACGTGATTCAGACTTAAGGGCATGCGTAACGCACATGTGAATGGTTTGAACATCAGGGTGGAAGATTCCCGGAGCTTGCTGTCCAGGGGGCTTTGGTGAAGAAGAGCTTTGGTGCCGCGCGGATCAAGCAGGTACTGATTGTTCAAGTGCCTGATTCTGACTGAAGGCGGCATCAGGATATTCCACCAGGTCAAGTTCGATCCGGAAACGGGCGCCGTATTCCGTGTTTTCGACACGGAGTGTGCCGCCCATGTTTTTCTCGATGATAGTCTTTGATAAATAGAGACCTATACCGCTGCCCCCTTTGCACTCTCTTGTCGTGAAGTAAATGTCGAAGATTCTGCCGACTAATGCTTCAGGAATTCCGCCTGCGTTGTCCGTTATGGAGACAACCGCTTTTCCGTTTTCCCCGAACGCTTCGATCAGCACTGTCGGCTCTTTCGTTTTTCTTTCCTTGAAGGCTTCTGTTGCATTGTTGAGAATATTCATGAGCACTTGGGAAAATTCATTTTGGTAGCCCGTTACCAGCAAACCCGAGTCAACCCGGACGTGTACATCCACGGTTTCGAATCGCAAAGCCGCTTCGGTGAACAACAGGGCCTTGTCAATGGCATCATTTAGGGAAAATATGGTCCGTTCTTTCACCGGGCGATAAAAATCCCTGAACACCTTGATGGTTTGGGCCATATGGTCCACCAGGCCGAGAATTCTTTCCGTGGCTTCGAAGAGACTCTCATCGGTAAGATAGCCTGCCGTCGCATCCTCTTGCAGGCTGCCGGTTATCAGCGACAGGGCATTGAGCGGCTGTTTCCACTGATGGGCGATATGGTCGATGGTTTCGCCCAGCGCCGCCTGGCGGTTTTGCTGGATGAGGATTATGTCTTTTTCCCTGTTGTGGGCGACTTCCTCTCTGACCCTGTTTTCCAGGGTTCTGTTCAGTTCCTCCAGGAGCAGTTTTTTCTGTTTCAGTTGTTCCTCGGCCCGTTTGAGGACCGTGATGTCGGTTACCATGGTTTGCCTGGAAACGGAACCGTCCGCATGGTAGATGGGAACGTCCACGACATAATCCCAGTGGCCGTCTTCAGGGCTTTGCAGCTCCCGGTGAACGGTTTTTCCATCAAAGACGGGACCGGCTTCGCACCAGGGGCAGGCGGAATCCCTGCCGTGCAGGGCCATATAGCAGAATTGGCCTGGTTCCGCACAGCCGGTTCTTTCGATGAATCCCTTGTTCATGAATTCAATGCGATAGTCCTTTGAGCAGATGTATATCAGGCCGTCAAAGGCATCGACGATGGCCTGTACTTTATCTTTATTGTTTCGAAGCTCTTCTTCTATCCGCTTGCGCGTTGCGATTTCCTGGAGCAATTCCGCATTCAGCACCGCGAGATCGGAGGTCCTTGCCGCCACCCTGATTTCAAGGTCTATATTAATTTTGCGCAAAACCTCTTCCGCCCGCTTCCGCTCGGTGATGTCGAAGATGGTCACGATTCCCGCCGGAGCACTCTTGAAGTCGATGCGTCCCGCCGAAATCAAGATCCATTTCTGCTCCCCATTTTTGGTAACGCACTTGGCTTCATACTGAACGGGGACTTCTTCCCCCCGCTGCCGAGCCAATCCGCATTCTTTGACCTGTTCCTTGAAATCCTCATGTACCAATTCCCAAAATTTCATTTCAAGCAATTCATCCCGCGTGTATCCGGTCAATTGAGTCAAGGAAGGGTTGACATATATAAGTTTCTCTCCCTGGTAGAGAATGATGGCCGCGGGAATAGTTTCCGCCAGCACCCGAAACTTTTCCTCGCTTTCCCGAAGAGATTCTTCCATCTCTTTGCGATCGGAAATATCGATGTACGATACTAAACCGGCAGGCGCGTCTTTGAATTCAATGCGTCCGGCCGAAACGAAAAGGCATTTCGTTTCACCGCTTTTGGTGGTATGCAGGCATTCGTAGTGGGACGGTACGTCTTCGCCTTGTTGCCGTGCCAATCCCCGCTGTTTTACCTGTTCCCGGCAGTCTTCCCGGACCCAGTCCCAGAATCTCATCGACAGGCATTCCTCTTTCGAATATCCCAGGAGTTGCTGGGTCGCCGGATTCACATAGACAATCCGTTCCCCCTGAAAGAGACAGATGCCCACGGGCAGCGTTTCCGCCAGCACCCGGAACTTTTCCTCGCTTTCCCGCAATTCCTTTTCTATTCGCCTGCGTGCATTCAGCTCCTTTTCCAGTTCCCTGGTTCGTGCTCGTACCTGCCTGCTGAGTGTCCTGTTCCATGCGAAGATGCCGGTTAACAGCAGCAGGATTGCGGAGAAAGAAATCAGCGACACGGTCAGGATGATTTTGCTTGAGAACAATGGTTCCGGTTCGAGATGTATCCATTTTCTGAATACGGTCCTTTTTTCGGCGAGGCTTATCCTCGCCAGGCCTTTTTCAAGGATGCGGTTTAATAGCGGCCAATCCTTCCGCGATGCGAAAGCCATCTTGTAAGTGCATCCCGATTCTCCCGCGACGCGCAGATTGGAAATCCCTTCACGTTCGATAGTAAGCGAGGAGGTGGCGATATTTCCCACGAATGCGTCGCTTGTCCCGAATGATACTTTCCTCAGTCCGGTCTGAACATCGGGAACCGGTTCCAGGTTCAGTTCCGGATAGTGCTGGGAGATGTATTCCTGAATGACATATCCTGAGACAGCGGAAACCTTCATCCCTTTCAGGTCTTCCATGGTGAGCCGGCCCTTGATCTTTTCGCGCACGATAATCACCGCCGGCAATTCGAGGTACGGACTGGTAAACAGGGCATAACGGGATCGTTGAGAGCTTTCGGAAGCGGCGAATACATCGATACTTTCGTTCTTTGCCATGCGTAACAGGTCGGTCCAGTTTTTAGGCTTGATAATCTTGAAATGAATACCGACCTGCTTTTCAATGAGGGCGAGATAATCGGCGGTAATACCTCGAAATCCACCGTTCCTGTCGAAATATTCCGTAGGAGGGAAATTAGGGTCAGGCGCGAAGCGAACAACCGGGTGGGATTTGATCCACGTTTTTTCTTCCGCGGTGAGAACGTTATGGTGATTTTCTGTTCTGGTGAAGGTGATTGAGAAAGTTATGACAGCCGCCAGAATAAAAAGCACGGAGATCCAAAGCGTTTTGTTGTGCTTTATTGAAACGGAAATCATTCCGGGCATCATCTACTCCTACGGTTAACAATGATTCTGATAAAAAACACTGTCGTTAGATGCGATATTATAGTGGATGATGATTTATTATAGGCAAATATTTTAAAAATATTAATAAAAAATATCCGGCTTGCAAGTAGTGACGAATTATTTTGCAGGCGAGATGCTTTTTCTTTGCGAATCATGCGGCCCGCTTTTCCCTGTATCTTGGCAGTTACAGGGAAAATATATTCATACAATCGTCACCGGCACAACCGTCACCGAACGGTAGAATAGCAGCCTGTCGTGGTTCTGGGGGGGGGCATTCGGGGAATTGTCTCGATAGAATTTCGGCAATAAAGTTCCGGAATGACCCGAGAACCGGTACCATGATGGGATTGCGTAATATCAAATGAAGAAGTTTTGTTTTTTGTGCCTGCCGTGTAGGGGCGTCCTTGCGCCACTTATAACCTTTCATTCCTGGAAGGGCAAGAAATCTTCCGTTCGGGTCCTTTGATGAGATTCGAGTGCCCGGAACATGAACGATTTTTTCCGCGTGTCCTTTTTCTTGAATTTCCCTATACATGTCGCTATACTGGCGGACGTTTTACAGTTCCTCATCGTTGGAGTTTTCATGAACATACACGAATATCAGGCCAAGGATATCCTGCGGTCGTATGGCGTTCCGGTCCCACGCGGCCGGCTCGCCCTGACGGCCGACCAGGTGGAGAGGGCCGCCCGCGAGATGGGCGGCCGTTGTGTCGTCAAGGCACAGATTTACGCGGGCGGTCGCGGCAAGGCGGGAGGCGTGCGACTGGTCGGCCGTCAGGATGAAGCCCTGCAGGCGGCGAAAGACCTGTTCGGCAGAACCCTGGTAACGCCCCAGACCGGACCGGACGGCCTTGTCGTTCGCCGCATCCTGGTGGAGGAAGCGGTTGAAATAGCCCGCGAGTTCTATCTTTCCATTACCCTTGACCGCCAGACGTCGCGCTACTGCATCATAGCCTCGGCGGAGGGTGGCATGGAGATCGAGGCCCTGGCGGAAAAGTCCCCGGAAAAGATCCATATCGTCACCATCGATCCCTATATCGGGTTGCGCTCCTACCAGGTTCGCAAGCTGGCGCTTGCCCTTGGAATGAAGGGGCGCCTGTGCGAGGAATGCGTTGCGCTCATAACCAAGCTCTATCGCTGCTGCCTGGAGAGGGACTGTTCCCTTGTCGAGATCAACCCCTTGGTAGTCACCGCCGCCGACTGGCTGCTGGCAATGGACGCCAAGATCAATTTTGACGACAATGCCTTGTTCCGGCATCCGGAATACCCGGAAATGACTGATTTTTCCCAAATCGATCCCCTCGAAATCACCGCCGGCGAATTCGATCTCTCCTATATCAAGCTGAAAGGGAACATCGGCTGCATGGTGAACGGAGCCGGTCTGGCCATGGCCACCCTGGACATGCTGAGCGAGTACGGCGGCACGCCGGCCAATTTCCTCGACGTGGGGGGTGGGGCCAGTAAGGAGCGGGTATCCGAGGCATTCAAGATCATCCTCGGGGATCCGGACGTTCGGGGCGTGTTCGTCAATATCTTCGGCGGCATCATGCGTTGCGACGTTATTGCCGAAGGGGTTATCGACGCCGCTTCCGAAGTCGGCTGCACCCTGCCCATCGTGGTCAGGATGGACGGCACCCTGGTGGAGGAAGGGAAGCGCCTGCTGGACGAATCATCGCTGAATGTAAAATTCACCCACGATCTGGCGGAAGGGGTGGAAAGCATCGTCGGCATGGTCAGCGAAAAGCAGTGATTAGTTTTGAGTGTTGAGTTTCGAGTTGAAATACCTGGAGCGGTTTCGGTTGACCATGCGCTTATCCTCGAACCTCGTTCCTCGAACCTTGAGCCTCGCACCTCTATCCTCGATCCTTTAACCTTGAACCTTGAACTAGTTTGTTTACGGAGTACAGAATGTCCGTTCTTGTCAATAAAAACTCGAAGATAATAGTCCAGGGAATAACCGGCAGGGCCGGCCTGTTCCATACCCGCCAATGTCGCGACTATGGTACCAATGTCGTGGCCGGCGTTACCCCCGGCAAAGGGGGGGGCGTGATAGAGGGTATCCCGGTTTTCGATACGGTGGAAGATGCTGTCCGTGAAACCGGGGCCGATGTGTCGATGATTTTCGTGCCGCCCCCGGGGGCGGCGGATGCAGTGCTTGAGGCGGCTGCCGCCGGCATCGGTCTCGCGGTCTGCATTACCGAAGGCATTCCGGTATTGGACATGGTTTTGGTGAAGAGAACGCTCCGGGAAACATCCACGGTCATGATTGGTCCCAACTGCCCGGGGATTATCACTCCCGGCGAGTGCAAGGTCGGCATCATGCCGGGGGATATACACACGAAAGGCAGGATCGGCGTCGTTTCCCGCAGCGGCACCCTTACCTATGAGGCGGTCAAGCAGCTAACGGTGACCGGCCTCGGCCAGTCTACCTGCATCGGCATCGGCGGAGACTCCATCATAGGGATGAACTTCATCGATTCCCTACGGCTGTTCAACGAAGATCCGGAAACCGAAGGGGTCTTTCTGATCGGCGAGATCGGCGGCGGCGCCGAGGAGGAGGCCGCCCAATGGATCCGCGAGAATATGAAGAAGCCGGTTGCGGCATTCATCGCCGGCCGCACCGCTCCGCCGGGCAAGCGGATGGGGCATGCGGGCGCGATCATCAGCGGCGGCAAGGGGAAGGCGGAGGACAAGATCAGAACGCTCCGGGAGTGCGGGGTGGCGGTAGCGCCGAGTCCCGCGCAGATGGGCGAAACGATGGTCAGGGTTATGACATAGAGGTTACGGAAAGTCCCTTGCTTTTGATAAGACAGCATTTATACTAAAAATGAACGGTCCGTCAGCGCAAAGCGGGCATCAAGGAGTGATCTTATGGATCTGATGACAGTTGTAGTGTTGCTGATCGCCATTACACTTATTGCCGTGTCTGTTTACGTAATAACCGTTTGTGCGGAGTTGAAGAAGACGCTGCACGTCGTCCGTGAACTTGTCAGGCGAATTGATTCGGAAGTGTTTCCCCTGACGAGGGACCTTCACGATCTGATGGAGGATCTGAAGGTTACCACGGAAGGTGTTGCGTCGCGGGTGGAAGACGTGAAATCGGCAATGGAGGCGGTTGGCGATACCGGCCGGAATATCAGCAGAATCAATGTCGCTGTCGGCCAGGTGGCGGATTTCCTCTCGAACATTACCGTCGTTTCCTCCGGCGTCAAGGCGGCAGGACACTATGTGTACGATAGAATCTCACGAAAAAGGGGGTAAGGGATATGTCGGATGAAGAAAGAGGAACAAGCTTGTCGACCGTTTTGGTTTCGTTTCTCGCCGGTGCGGCGATTGGGTCGGGACTGGCTCTGTTGTTTGCACCGAAGACCGGCAGGGAAGTGCGCGACCAGATCAGGGATATGACCGATGATGCCGTCGACAAAATCAAGGCGTACGCCAAGGATGCCCAGGACAAGTTGAAGGAGACCTACGAGTGCGGCAAGGAAGCGGTGATGGAGAAGAAAACGATCATCACTTCGGCGATCGAGGCCGGTAAAGAGGCCATGGAGAAAGAAAAACAGCGCATCAGCGAAGAACACAAGGCTTAAGGATACGAACGAAGAAGCCCACCGCGCGTGGGCTTTTTTGTGCCCGGAATCACGGCCTTCTCCGGAGACGACCATGAAACAGAACGGTGCCGGCAGGCAGGATATTCTTTCGCTGCTCGCCGCGAAGCTTGAAAGAACGTTGTCCCGTTCGTCAGGAGAACGAAAACGTCGAGCATTGCGAGTTCTTCTTTCCGCTGTACTCGTGGTGCGGAATTTCGTTGATCACGGCGCTTTCCTGCGAGCTTCTTCCCTCTCCTTTACCACCCTTCTTTCCATTGTACCCCTGCTTGCCCTTGCCTTTTCGGTCCTGAAAGGGCTCGGCGTCCAGAATACCCTCGAACCCCTGATCCTGAAACGATTTACCGTTGGTTCGGGAGTGGTGGTCGAAAAGATCATCACCTACATCAACAACACCAACATGGCGTCCGTGGGCGCTATCGGCCTGGTTTTTCTGGTGGTGACGGTTATTTCCCTGCTCGGCAGCATCGAAGAGGCCTTCAACAATATCTGGGGGGTTGAGGAGAGCCGCTCCACCTACCGCAAGTTCAGCAACTATCTGAGCGTGGTGGTGAGCGGCCCCATCTTGCTGTTGGCGGCCACCAGCGTAACCACAACCTTGCAGAGCCAGCAATTCGTGCAATGGGTTCTGCAAAACCCCTACTTCGGCGAGCTGTTCGTTACCATGCTCAAGGTTGTGCCCTACCTGAGCATCTGGGGTGCCCTCATCTTTCTCTATATCTTCATGCCCAACAGCAAGGTGCGATTCGCTTCCGCCCTGTTCGGCGGGGTTCTGGCCGGCACGTTCTGGCAGGCGGCCCAATGGGGGTATATACATTTCCAGGTGGGGGTGGCCAAGTACAATGCCATTTACGGTACCCTTGCGGCCCTGCCGGTGTTCATGGCCTGGATCTATACGAGCTGGCTCGTCGTTCTGTTCGGCGTGGAGCTGGTTTCCGCGCACCAGAACATGAAGACTTTCCTCCACGATTACGAGCCGGGCGACCTGAGCTATGCCACCCGCGAATCTACGGCGTTGCTGATTCTGCTGACGGTGGCCGGTTCCTTCTACCGGGAGGATCGGCCCTGGACGCTGGAGCGGCTGGCGGACGAGTTGCACGTGCCGTTGCGTATTATCCGCAAGTTGCTGCTGAAACTGGTGCGGACGGGGTACCTGGTGATTACCGAGGGGGAGGCATTTTTCCCGGCCCGCGACCTGGAGCATATCCGGGTCGGGGTGCTGCTCAGGGATCTCAAGCACCAGGGAGAGGAATTTCCCTTGCGTGATGAGGATCCCCTGGGAAGGGCGGCGCGCGAGTTGGTGTTGAAGCTGGACCGCTTGACGGACGAGGCCCTCGAGGACCTGACGCTGAAGGATCTGGTGGAAAGGTGCGAGAGCTGAAAATGAATGTGAGAGTTATGCCTACGTTACACGTTAAATAGACCTGACAGACATAATGGATGTCAGGTATTGTTACAGGTCATTTCGTCATGTTCTTTGGGATTGCTTCGAAACATCTTGAAATTTTTAATATGTAAGGATTCCGTAAGCGAAAAAGCCCCCGGTGAAACCAGGGGCTTTTTTTATGGTATCTATCCCTGAATCTGTGAAAAAAATCCCCTCTCCCCGAGGGAGATGGTCGGGTTGAGGGGACAATGATGCATGGGAATGGTTGATTAAATGAACAAGTTGTTGTCCGAGCTTTCCGAGGCTTCGAGATAGGCTGCGACCCCGCCGACTTCAACGCCGTCGATAAGCTCCTCCCTGCGAATGCCCATCAGGTCCATGGACATCTGGCAGGCGACAATGTTCACGCCGTCCTGGATGGCCATGTCTATCATGTCCTCAAGGGCCGGTACATTGTGCTTATTCATGATGCCGCGAATCATCTTGCCGCCCATGCCGCCCATGTTCATGTTTGACAGGGGCAGTTTTTGCGAACCGCGCGGCATCATCCAGCCGAAGGCCTTTTCGATGAGGTTTTTGCGGACGCCTTTCACCTTGTCCGATTTGCGCAGCGCATTGAGTCCCCAGAAGGTGAAGAACAGGGTTACCTTACGGCCCATGGCCAGGGCGCCGTTGGCGATAATAAAGCTGGCGATGACCTTGTCGAGGTTGCCGGAAAAGACGATGATGGTCTTGTCGTTGCCGGCCGTCACCGGGACCGCCTGCGGCAGTTGTTCCGCCTTCTCGATAACCGCTGTGACGATGCCCTTTTGCACCGAAATGTCCCGCACCACGTTGCCGGTGCTGCGCGCCCAGGCCGGTGCATCCTGATAAAAGCCCGGATCGCTGGCGGTAATCGACAGCGCCTCGCCCGGCTGCAGGACATCCATCTCTTTCTTGAGTCGCATCACCGGTCCGGGGCATTGAAGACCGCAGGCGTTTACTTCGACGATTTTCGCGGAAGTTTTGCCGGCCGGTTGCACAAAGGGAAGAACCTTATGTTCAGTCTGTTCCACGGTCGCGGGCGCGGACACTTTAGGCTTGGTCGTTGCCGCATGCCAGATTTCGTAGCCACCGGACAGGTTGTAGGCGTTGTCAAAGCCGCTGGCAGCCAGTACGCGGGCCGCCTGGTAGGCAATGAGCCCGACACGACAGTAGAGGACCACTTTCTTGTCGCGGGGGATCTCGTCCAGCCGGTTGCGCAGTTCGGCCTGCGGGATATTGACTGATCCGGGCATTACGCCGCTGGCGCATTCCGCCGGAGTGCGCACATCGAGCAGGAACAGTTCCGCGGGATCGGCGTTCTCGATGTCGGTCCATTTCACGGTTTTGATCAAACCATCAAGGACGTTCTGGGCGACGAAGCCGGCCATGTTGACCGGGTCTTTGGCCGATGAATAGGGCGGCGCGTAGGCGTGCTCGATCTCGGTCAGATCGTCCACGGTCATGTTCCCCTTGATGGCCGTGGCGATTACGTCGATACGCTTGTCGACGCCGTTATAACCGGTGGCCTGGGCTCCCAGTACTTTGCGGCTGTCGGGCGAGAAGAGCAGCTTGAGGCACATCTTCATCGCCCCGGGGTAGTACCCGGCGTAGTCATTGGGGTGGATGATGACCGAGTCAAAGGGGATACCGTGGGCCAGGCAGAGCTTTTCCGAGGCGCCGGTCATACCGATGGTCAGATCGAATACCTTGGCGATCGCGGTGCCCATGGTGCCTTTGTAGCTACGGATAGTTGTGCCGTGCATGTTGTCGGCGGCGATGCGGCCCTGCTTGTTGGCCGGGCCGGCCAGCGGGATGGTGGTGCTTTTTCCGGTCAGCGGGTGCATGACCTCGATGGCGTCGCCCGCGGCAAAGATGCCGTCCTGGTTGGTTCGGAGGGCTTCATCCGTTATGATGTGGCCGCGCTTGCCGAGTTCAATGCCGGAATCCGCCAGGAACGCGGTGTTCGGCTTGACCCCGATCGACAGCAGAACGAGATCAGCTTCGATGGTTTTGCCGCTGGAAAGCTTGGCGACCACTCCGCCGTTAGCAGCCGGGGTGAATTCGCTGACGCCGTCCTCCAGCTGCAGGTCGACGCCGTGCATGGCTACTTCGCGGTGTACCATGGAGGCCATGTCGAAGTCGACGACGTTCATGGCCTGCTTGGCCATTTCCACGACCGTTACGTCGATACCGCGGAATTTGAGGTTCTCCGCCATTTCCAGGCCGATGAAGCCGGCACCGACGACCAGGGCAGTCTTTACCTTGCCTTCGTCCACCATGGCGCGGATCGTGTCCGTGTCGGGGATGGTCCAGAGGGTGTGAATGGCCGGATGGTCGCTGCCGGGAATCGGCGGTTTCACCGGGGAGCCGCCGGGGGCAAGCAGCAGCTTGTCGTAGGTCTCATCATATTCACGGCCGGTCTTGCGCTCTCTGGCCGTGACGCTTTTGGCCCCGGGGTTTACAGCCAGCACTTCGTTGCCGGTGCGCACTTCAACACCCATGAGTTCCTTGAACGCTTCCGGGGTCTGAACGATGAGCCGTTCCCGTTCCTTTATCTCGTCGCCGATGTAATAGGGCAGGCCGCAATTCGCGTAGGAAACATACTCCCCACGCTCGAATACGATGATTTCCGCCGTTTCGTCCAGCCGTCTGAGCCGGGCTGCCGCGGACATGCCAGCGGCTACGCCACCTACGATTAGATATTTTGCCATTGCTTCCTCCACATTGGTCTGGATGGATGAATATGATCAGGATCAGGGTATCCTGATGTTTCTTGACCGATCTAGTATGTTATATTGATCCGAATATATTATTAAATGAATATATGTGTCAATATATTTTTTCGTTATTTTTTGAGATGCGATCTTTACCTCGAAATGTAAGGATTTGCGTATGCCGGGGGGGGGCGCTTGGCGTTAATAATTTGGTTCACTTTTATGGCAAGGGATCGGAAGTGCCTCTGAACGCGGGTTAGTGGCGGGTGGTTTGAAAATGTTTTTGAAAAAGCTTTTGAAAAATTTTGCTTCAGGGTTGTGATGTGTACCGCTACAGTAAAATTGGTAAATAGCTGAAAAGTCAGCCTGATATCAGTTTCTCTTGAAAATCGCAAATAGTTTGTTGGAAAAGCAAGGCGGCCATAGCGGATGGGAATCCGAATCCAATCCCGACTGCTTTCAGCGGTGATTTCGCCGGGCATTGCCACGTGGCCGGGCGACCGTACGACGTTTTTGGCGTCCGGTACTACTTTTACAACTCCTGTGATAACCTGGAAATTGCAATTTCCCCGCTGTTGAAATTCGACAACGAGCATGGTGTTGAAATGTTTTATAACTTCGCCGTCACGCCATGGTTTCAAGTTTCCGCCGATCTGCAGTGTTTCCAGCCGGTCATTTGTGACAATGACAACATTTGGGTTGGGGGGGTGAGCGTGAACCTGAAATTTTGAAGAACGAAAGAACGTATTATCAAATTGCCTACAAGCAGCAGTCAGTCTTGGTCGGAACGGTTATTTCGAACACAGACCGTTTTTTTCTAAGTACGCTGGGGAGGTGTCGCGGGGGTACTTTACGCATGAATGATCTCTCGGTCAAAAAGCTTGAAGAGTAGGGGGGGCAGACCTGCAAAACTGCAAAGTTGGTAAAGGTATTCTTAACAAAACCCTGTGTTGTGTGATGAGTCCTTGAAATATGACAATTCAGGAGGCAGACTTGCGGGGCAGGCATAGAAGTGTTGAAGATGATAGCGTCATTTTCACTCTCTGTCTGAGCGCAGCAGCACGTTTAAAGCATAAAAGCCGCGAAAAGGAATAACACGATGCCAATTGAATGGTTTGATATTGTTGATGAAAACGGAAATGTTATCGGCAAGGCGACTCGATCACAATGTCACGACGGCTCAAAATATCTGCATCCGGTAGTGCATGTGCACGTCTTCAACTCCGAAGGTAAGCTGCTCCTGCAAAAAAGAAAGCTTACCAAGGACATCCAGCCCGGCAAATGGGACACCTCGGTCGGCGGGCATATTCAATCGGGCGAAGCGCTGGAAGATGCCATAAAGCGCGAGGTTCTGGAAGAAATCGGTATACCGATCGATTTGGCGCGCTTGCGGACGATTGGCCGGTACGTATTCGAATCCGAGGTAGAACGCGAGTTCGTTTACTCGTATACCTATACGCATGATGGCCCGTTCCGCATTCAGGAAGAGGAAATTGACGAGGTCAGTTTTCTGCGTTTTACTGATATTGATGCTCTGATTGCCGCTGGTGAAACAACACCGAACTTCAATCGGGAGTCGGAGTTATTGCGTGAGAACATGGCCGGATAGGCGGGAGTATACTTGTTTCAGATGAGAACACCAAGTTTCAAAAGCTGCAAAAGTAGTACTCAATTCGTGGCTGGATCGGCTTGAAATTCGGTTGGTCGGCCTTGGGTTCGGCTTTATCCGGAAGGGGAGGTGTCAAGATGACTTCTTTCCCTGATTATGATCATTATGACGGTATCGGATTGGCCAAACTTGTCAAAGATGGGGAAATCAGCAGCCTGGAGATATGTGAAGAGGCTATTCGTCGTACCGAAAAGCTCAATCCGAAACTGAACGCGATCATAACGACACTGTATGACTACGCACGGGACGCGGCCAGGCATCCGGACAAAGATGCCCAATTCGGAGGCGTCCCTTTCTTGTTGAAAGATGTGCATCATGCAATGAAGGGCTTTACCATGAGTTCCGGGAGCGAATTGCTCAGAAATCATGTGCCCGGATACGACGCGGAGATAGTGCGCCGCTTCAAAAAAGCAGGTTTGATCATTCTTGGAAAGACCAACACTCCCGAGTTCAAGCTTAAAGAGCGTTTATCGATTAAGTCGATACGAGCCGTTATGGTGGCGAGGCACAATTGCTGAGACTTGCCGGTCAATTGGAAAAGGTGCAACCATGGTCTGGGAGGAAACCGGATATTCTGAAAGGTTGTTGAAAAGACTACCTGATCGGCTTCCGTGATTTTAGCAGTGCAGGCGCCGGATGGTTTGAGGAGCCGGCACGGAAACCGATCCTGCGGCAGGTTATTTCGGTCCTTCAACGGGTTTTCCCCTGTACGGGTAGTCCTTCAGGCGGATGTCGGCCCGTTTGTGAGGATTCGGCACGGTTTTGGACGCATCAACCCAATCTTCCCATTTAAAATTTTCGATCACTTTTGCCTGGTAGCTCTCCTCCAGGGGGTGGCTGAGGATGTCGTTGATGTGCATGTACTGGAAATAGCGCATCTGGTCGACCTGGTAAGGGGTAGGTTTCCCGCCCGCGGCCTTGACCACCTTTTTAAGGTCCAGAACCTTCTGCATGTCGATTATTGGCTTCCAGGTGATCTTGCCGGGCAGCATCACGGGTTCGCCGGGGATATTGTTGATGCCTTTCTTCCAGGTGGCAAGAACGGCGACTCCGGTATCCTCGCGGTACAGGACAATGGCGTGCCCGTAACGGCGATCCTTGAAAAATCCGAGGTTTCCATACTGAATACGTGCGCCCGTAAGGTTCGCCACGACATCAGACCAGCACGGGGATGTGCCGGTGATTCCCCACAGGACGCTGCGGTCGATGATGCCGTCCGGAAAGAGGATGTCGAAGGCGACCTTGCAGCAATTGGCGGCATGAGTCAGGCCCTCGCAGTCATGGCCGTGCCACTTGACCATGTCCTTGAGCGTGAGGGCGTAGGTATAGGGATAGTATCGACCCTGCGTACCCCTGGTGGCGAGAATTTCGAAAACCGGCGCATAGGGCTTGGTCACCATGGAGGCGAACCAGGTCGGAACGCGATCCGGCTGTGTCACGCCCGTTTCAATGAAGATGTTTTCGCCCTGGATATAAGTCGGTTCGCCGGCCCAGCCCGAGAAGCCGGTGAAAACCAGAACGCTGAACAGTATCAGGCAAACAAGTCTTTTCATTTTGTTTCTCCTTTCCGATCATTGTCGCTTGGTGGTTATCGCGTGGCGCATGCACTGCCGGCTATCCTGTTTTTCGCTCCTGCCTTGGGGAAGGAAAAGGGGTGAAAAGCTTTTACTGGATCGTTATGTAGATAATTATAGAGGGTGGGATTCAACTCGCAAGCGTGGAGGTTTCAGGCAAGTTTTCTTTATAGTATTAACTGGGCAAGCGTTCATTAAGGCGTATAATCAGCAAGATGTCCCCGGTGATGAAAACAGGGACATTTTCATTTTTCCCCGAATAAAAAGGGGAGGTGCTACCCCTGCGTATTCCTGACGGCTCTTTTTTCTCTATCAGGGGCGGCGATTTTTTTTGTTTTTCAGCGCACCGTTAGACGTTGCTTCATTACCACTCCGCCAAAAGCGGTCACGCCTATCTGCATCAAATCCTCGCTTATAATAAGTCTTCCGGGGAAGTTCTGCTGCGCCTTCTCCAGGTTCGCGATCGGGGCCATGCCGGGCACTATATGGTTCAGGACCAGCGTCTTGGCGTTGCACCACGCCGCGACCTGCCCGACACGTTCGACCTGCGTGTGGGCATTCAGCATGTGGGTCTTCAGCGCGTTCGTGGTCGGGAACTTGGTGTCGATCCATGCCGAGTCAATGACTTCGTGCACGAGTATGTCAGCGCCTTGTGCGAGCTCCTGGAGGTTGCCATTAGCGAGTGCCGGGTCGCCTTCCTGAAGGTCTCGGAATTCGGTGGTGTTGGGGCCGGTATCACCGGAGAAAACCACCGAGCCGTCCGGGGTGTTGAACCGGTACGCGAATGCCGGATACACCTGGCGATGGTCGACCAGCGTTGCGTAGACGCTTACCCCGTTCTCGTCCTGTCCTCCGCCTTCAGGGTATACCTGGAACGGGGTGGTCTTCGGGCAGGTGTTGTCTGAGGGTGAAGCGAGTTCAGTACCTATTTCCCTGACCGTGACCAAGCTCTTGTAGTTCGGGTATCCGTCGTCACGCATCAGGTCGTTTTCGGCCTGGGCGAATGCCTGAAAGATAAGGTCGGTCATGTCCTTCGTGCCGGGCGTGGGGGTGCTCTTGAGGGTGCCGTCATAGGCATTGATTGTCCAGTCGTCAGTGCAATAGGGGTTGTTGTTGATGTCCTGCTGTCCGCGGGTGCAAGGCCCAATCACCTGGAGCGGTTTTGTTGCCGACAAGTTGTTGTCGGCCGTGGGAACGCCGAGATTGCTGCCGGCTCCAATCAACAGCAGGTTCGCATAGTCGGCTATGTGATCCTGGTGCAGGTGGGTGAAAAAGAGCGCCTTGATGTCGCCGAGGAATGTGGAGGACGCGGGAGAAATATAGTTGCCGTTTCGGTCCACGAGGCTTGCCGAGTTGAAGGCCTGGTTCAGCCTGTAGGTGGAACCCTGTCCGAGGTCGACAAGGTATATGGTGCCGTTCACGACCAGGGCGGACGAGGAACTGGCACGATCCGACCCCGGCCAGTACCCCACACCACCCGAGGATCCCAGGATCACGAGCCTGGTGTTGAAATTTTCGGTCAGGTCGGCATCCGCATTCGATGAACATCCCGTTAACAAGGCCCCTCCAAGGCCTGCCAGGAAAGGCGTCGCGGCAAGAGAGCCTGCACCTTTGAGAAAAGTCCTTCGTGAGATACCGCGCTTTATTGCATCGCTGATTAGACACATAGGGTCCTCCGATCCACAAGCTCAAAGGGTTGCCTTGATTATCTTCAAGGGATATTTTTTCGCATAGAGTATATTTTAGTCTGAAGAAAATATCAATCAGGATGAAGGAATTTTTCATTATTGGAAACCAAATAAAATGAAGGTTATTTTTTACCAGACAGTCATTTCGATGGTATAAAAAAAGAAATGAATCATGGGGAGTCTTAAGCTGAGATAGACATTGGAGGAATTATGAAAAGGAATGTGCTTACAGCTGTGGCCATTAGTGTTGCCGTTGCCGTTACCTCTTTTGCCGCCCAGCAGACGCCTGCCGTCGACGGCGATAAGCTTCTCGAGCAACGCTGCTCGGTATGCCACTCATCCGCACGGGCGAAAAAGGCGCAGAAGACCCGCGCGGAATGGGAGAAGACCGTTGCCCGGATGGTGGGCAAAGGTGCGAACCTCTCCGAAGCAGAGAAAAAGACACTTGTTGACTATCTTGCAGCAACCTATAAGCCGTAGCTTTGGAAAAGTCGTGATAAGCGAAACCGCCCAGGGGACAACCCTCGACATTGCACCTTGTATGTCACGATGCGGTTTGCCATGGGAAGGGCCGGGGGAATGCGCTGCGCAATTAATTCTTTTCCCGAAGGCTTGAGAGGCGAATTTTTGCAATCGTGCAACTCTGGAGAGAAATAACCCTGGCTCTCGGGATCAGGGCTTAGTTACCCATTTTCTGGAGGGATTCCTGACGTGCAGTCGCAGGACTGTACCGCACTGCCGGCAGAGATCGACCAGGAGGGGTTCCGTTACGGTGATCACCCCGGCCTTCCTGTGCTCCAGGCCAACGGTTCCAGTTTCAACTGCTTGTGACATGGTGATGTTTCTCACAATGTCGCCACTTTGACATGTTGGGCACTTGTCCGGCGCTGCTCCATCCATTCGATCTTTCCCTGTTTATCGCCTTCTGAACCGACACGTTCGAAAGAGACGACTTTCGAATGAACGGCAGAGTCTCTGCTACAGGCTTTTTTGTACATGCTGCCGCATGAAGTGTAAAGAGTTTTCGCCTCTTTTGTATAGTGGTTGATTTCCAATGCTTGAAATTGAATAATCAGGGAAACATTCCAGTTTTCCAGGAAACAAAGCCCGAAAGGAATTTGTGAAAATGCATAATAAATTGCCCAATTGCGCCCAGTGCCCCTATAACTCCTCGGAACGGCTGTGCCGAACCGAAGGCGGGAAAGCCCCCGATTCCTGTCCAACCCTGAACATGATGGAGCTTGTCGAGCAGAGCCGGAAGGAGTATGCCACCAATTTCGGAATGTGTCGATTTGCCAAAATGGCCACTATTCAGGAAGCGGATGGCTATATGAACCGTGAACTCGGCTATGAAAACGTGAGAGCCTCGAAAACCCGGATCGAAGAGATTATGGAATTTGCCGGGAAGATGCACTACAAACGTCTCGGCATCGCTTTCTGTCTTGGCCTGAGAAAAGAGGCAAAGGTTGTCGACAGGATTTTTTCATTGAGGGGGTTCGAAGTGGTTTCGGCGGTATGCAAAGTTGGCAGGATTCCCAAGGATGTGATCGGGGTCGGAAAAGGACAGCAGATCGATCCGAACAAGACCGAGGTCATGTGCAACCCGGTTCTGCAAGCCATGATACTGAACAGGGAAAAAACCGATTTCAATGTGCTCCTGGGCCTGTGTGTCGGCCACGATTCCCTGTTTTTCAAGTATGCCGAAGCCCCCTGCACGGTTCTTGCCGTCAAGGACCGGGTGCTCGGCCACAACCCCCTGGCGGCTGTCTATACTATCGACAGCTATTACCGCTGTTTGAAGTAAGCCAATGCCCGATGGCGCTGCCGTCCCATAAAATGACAGAAGAAGAAAGGTTCGGAGAGCTCTTGGTTCCATACAGTGCTCGCCAAAACACCAGATTATGCAAAGAGGACCGAGCCGTGGCCCTCTATTCGTTTCACGGCAGTGCCGGCAATTGAAATAGGAGAAGCTTCTTTCAACTCGAGGAAAAGTGATAACCGATGGAATGCATGGAACTGGCAGGAAAAGAACAGCTTGAGGAGTTTGTTGATTTCGGAAATTCTCTCTATCGGGAGAATCCATACAAGAGAGGGACCGATGAAGACATTTTGAGAATTCTGATCGGCAACGCATCTTTCTTTCACACCCACGCATCAGTAAAGGCTTTTCTCGTCTACGAAGAAGGTCGGGCTATTGCGCGCTTTACCCTGATACATGACCGGAAGCTGCCGGAATATGTTCAGGTAGCATTTTTCGAGGCTAAACCTGATATCGCCGGACTTACTGATTTGATGGTTGCGAAGGCCTCAGCGTTGTTTCCTCGGGCGGATAAAATTATAGCAGGGATGAATGGTCACATTTTCTATGGAGCCGGGTTCCTGCTGAACAGGTTCGATTCGCCCCAGCCGGCCGGTCTTCCCTATTCTCTGCCGTATTATCCGGACTATTTCCACGGGTTCAATGAAAAAAAGCTTCATTCCTTTCATTTTCCCGTCCAGAACTTTTTTCGCCTCAGAAAAAAATATGCCGGCCATCATGAATTTGATGATATCAAAGTCAGGTGCCTGAATACAAAGGATCTGATTAATGAACTCCGGATTTATACCTATCTGAGTAATCAGAGTTTCAGGGGGCATGCTTACTGGTCCGACAGGGACTACAGAGAGGAACTGGAAATATTCCGGTCATATCGACATATCCTTACAAAGAATAACCTGTTATTTGCGGAATATAAGGGAAATCCTGTCGGGTTCATATTCTGGTTTCCCGATATAAACGAGCTTCTGAAAACAAACCGTGCGTTTACAGTCTGGCATCTTATTCGTCACAAGATATTCAGCCCGGTCAGGACATTTTTCTTTTCAACCATAGGTATACTGCCGGACTATCGCAAAACAAGGGTGATGCATGCACTCATTTGTGCCTTATCAGATATCATTGAGAAGACTTCCTATCAATTCGGAGAGGGAGGTTTTGTATTTGAGGACAATACGAGGAGCATGTCCATGACAAACAGGTATTTTACGCGAGCGTTGGGGATAAGCGCCGAACCCTACAGGTCTCTTGCCTTGTATGAGAAGAAAATCCAGAAACCGAATTTCTGAAAATTGCGAAGTAAATTGTATGGAATGGAAAAACAGAGAATTGCACTGGTAGTCTTAATCTGAGTCCTGCAGAGATAGTCGAAGAATCCTTTTGGTAAATTTCGTTCCCTTTATGGGTTCCGTAGCTATTTCTTCGAATCCAACCTTGTCGTATATTTTGTTGGCGGCAGCCAGGGCGGGATCATCGCATGTGTAGAGTTTCAGAAATTTCCTGCCGCTCTTTTTCGCTTCGTCATACGCTTTGTGGAAGAGAAGCCCGCCTGCCCGCGAAATGCCGAGGGAGTATTCAGGATCAATGCAGGTCCATCCGCCCCAGATGGAATTATTGTCTTTTTTGTAGGCATAGATTCCGGTGATGCCGACAACTTTCTCTTTATAGGTGGCTACCCAGTACTTCAGAAAATCAACTCCGACCAATCTTGTAATCCAGGCATAGGGCTTTTCACCGAGAGACGCCCGGAATCCGACCCAGGCCGGTTCCATGCCCTGTCGGGGAAAGACCCTGTCGACAAGTTGTATCGCCTGTTTCCTGGTTTGTTTGGACAGCGGTTCGATGGTTATTGAATTTGCTTTTATGGCGTCGGTTTTTTTCATGATTCACTAAATTGTCCCATGCAGCATCGCCGGGTGCGGGGAATGCGTGCTTGGCTTATGGTAATCCATTTCCCTCGACACTAAAAGGTCATCCCGGGTAAGAACCCCATCATTTCGCCAGTCCAATTGCTGTGGATAAAAAGCATATTTTCCCTGCCAGGTAGGCATTGCGACGATCAGCGGTTCAGCGCCGAATCTTTCACGATTGCTGTTGAAGGCTGATTTCGCGATTCCATAGAGTACGGGTGATTTTTTTCCGTTTTCCTCTTCTTCATAGTTTTCGAAAAGAATGCAGTGTGCTACGAATAGTGAAAAGTAGGCATCGTAGAAATCCTGTGCGCAACTTCCGGCGGCATGCAGCCAGGATGACAAATCCTCACGCTGCGTCTTCCCCACGAACCGATCAAAGATACGATGGTGATAATCCACCAGTTGTTCACCCCTGTCCGTTTCGATGGTTGAGAGGATGGCTCCTGATGCACTATCTATGTTTCCCAGTCTCTCAACCCTAAGCCGATATCCGCCATTTCTGCCGAGGCCTTCGCATGTGGTCCTTTTTAGCAGGGATCTCTTGTAAGGAGAAGAAACGGAAAACCTGTCGATGGTATATTCGAGCCACATGGGCTGAAGGTTGCCACTTTCCGCCAGGAGGAGGAAGGTTGCATCTTCGTACCGAAATGTTGCAATTTGTCTGACGAGTACTCCATAGGGCATTCCGTTGTGATTTTGGGAAAGAAAAGGCGGAATCCACAAGCCGTTTTCCTTCCACCACTTCTCCACTCTTTCCTTTAAGGAGGTTCTTTCCTGAATTTTTTTCTTTGATTTGTCTAGATCAGTATAGGTAATCATGATTATTATTTATCCGGTGGTTAAACATGTAACCCCCTTGTGTAGGGGCGCACCCGCGTGTGCGCCCAGGGCAGACACGCGGGTCTGCCCCTACCTTGATGTATTCAATCACCGGAGCAATAACCTTCTGGTCAATGATAGGTTTGGTTGGCCGTGACTAACATCTTGAAAATGTTTTGTTGAAGTTTCATTATCAGATAGATAGTGCTTGACAGGTTTTTGTTCATCCCATGAAATAACAAATTCGTTTGCATTAGTAAGAAAAATTTCCTCCGGAGGTTCGTTTCAATATTTCTTCGCAATTTTCGATAATTGAATAGAACGAATATTAATTTTCTTACTATTTAAAAGTAAAATTAGTAAATAAAATGCTTAATAATAACATTGCAAATCATAAAGAACAAATTTTATTTCAAAAACCTTAGAATCCAGCCTTCGGGGGGAGTCGCGGGCGTGTCCGCATCTTTTCGGCGAAACTTTTCGGGTAGGGAACTATTTCGTCCCGACGATTTATTGAGAGTGACTGGTGATTTGGGAAAATATTCTGTGACATGAATAAGCTGGGGAATCGAACAATGACAACAATAGCGGATTGCACGATAAAGGAACTGGAGCCTCCTCTGACCGGGGAAGAGACTGCGCTGGAAGATCGCCTGCGGCGGCACGTGGCATTTATGGCCGATACCATCGGGGAACGGACCACCTTTTTTCCCAGGGGGCTGCGCCAAGCGAGGGAGTATGTCGGGAAGCATTTCGAAACGGCCGGTTTCACGGTGCTTGAACAGTCTTATGAAGCCGATGCGCAAAGGGTTTCGAATGTCTGTGTTGAAGTGGCGGGAAGTTCCCGGCCGGACGAGATCGTGGTCGTCGGCGCCCACTACGATTCACCACTCAACTCTCCGGGAGCCGATGACAACGCCTCCGGTGTCGCGGCCCTGCTGGAACTGGCGCGTCACTTCGCGCAGTCGAGTCCTGTCCGGACCCTCCGACTTGTGGCGTTTGTTAATGAAGAACCACCCTTTTTCCAGACCGAACTCATGGGGAGCCGGGTTTGTGCCCGCGAAGCAAAGGCAAAGGGAGAGCATGTCGTCGCCATGCTTGCCCTGGAATCGCTCGGTTGTTATTACCATGTCCCCGGCAGCCAACGGTATCCCTTTCCCTTTGGCTTCTTCTATCCGGATATCGGCGATTTCATCGGTTTTATCGCAAATTTCAGGAGCAGTTTTCTCCTTCGCAAGGTACTTGGGGCCTTTCGTGCCTCAACCCTCTTTCCGTCACAGGGCATTATTTCCCCGGAGTTCATAACCGGCATCGGTTGGTCCGACCACTGGTCGTTCTGGAAAGAAGGCTACCCCGCCATCATGATTACCGACACCGCGCCGTTTCGCAATCCGAACTATCACCGCCTGTCGGATACGTCCGACCTGCTCGATTACAGCCGCATGGCGCGCGTGACCACCGGATTGACGCAAGTAATTAAGGCACTGACCGCCTAGGAAAACAAAGAGAAAATTTGATAGGGAATCTGTGGTTTCACAGGAGAAGCTTCAGGGAAACACCCTGTGATTACATTGTGAAGAAAATGGATGGAGGGTGCTACGGTTCTGGATGCATGGCGCGCCCGTTTCCACGCGGGAAACGGGCGCGCCTCAAGGTTGTCAAGTATGATGGAACAACCGGATTAATAATGATCTCATCGGGCGCCCAGATTCGTGACGCACGACGAAACGGTAAAGCTGCTCCCGGCGCTTCCACCCGAGTAGTTCAAGTTTTCCAGGTAAAGACCATGGAAAACCGAGTCCGCCGAGGCGGTTCCCCCCGTATACACTGAATATGTCTTGCCGGTTACGATGGCGGGAGATGAAAGCAGCATGATCGAGTAATTCCTGGGAATCGTGAAGGCAAATGCCACCGTGCCGCCTCCGGCTTTGAGCGCCAGGGTCTTTCCCGTTGTTCCGCTGCCGAGAATTACGACGTTCTGTTTGCATGTGCTTGCGGTCGGCATGCTCGTGGCGCCACCGATGCCGACTAATGTGCCGCCGGTGATAGTAAAGGTGTTCTGGTCGCAGTCGAAGGCGCCTTCGGGCATGGATGCGCCGATTGCTACAATGACGCCGCCGCTGATTGTGAGGGTACCATTGGAGTCAATGGCGTCATTGGCTGAGCTGGCGCAGTAGATATAACCGCCGTTGATGGTAATTGCCTTGCCTGCGTTCAGGGCGTCGTCCGTGGTGTTGATGATAAGGTAACCGCTGTTTATGGTGAGGTTGGATTTTGCCTCGATGCCTTCGGGACTGCAACTCACCGTGGTGCCGCCGGAAACGTATTCATACGGGGTTCCCGTGGTAGTAATGGTAATAACGCCGTTGTTGATTTCGACATAGGGGGACGGATCATCAGAGGTGTCGATCGTGATTGCGTCTTCGTCAATATCCCATCCCGCGGTGATGGCTTTGCCGACTGATGAGATGGTGATGGTGCCGCCGTTGATAACGACAAAACCTTTTCCGGTTCCCGTGCTCTCAGATCCTTCAACCTTAATTCCCTTGCTCTCGTCGTCGGTGGTTGTTCCTGAGGCGTTGATCGTCAGCGTTCCATCATCGAAAATGAAACCGTTAACCGAGCGAACGGCGTCTTTTACGCTGACCGCCACATTAAGCGTCCCGCCGCGTACCCGGATATAGTCATTGCTGAAGATGCCGTGCTTGTAACTGCCGGCGACATTAAGCGTTCCGTCGCCGCTGAAGATCATCGGTCCCTTGCCGTACAGTGCCGCTTTCATTGTCATACTGCGAGTGGATGAATCGGACAGGGTATTGGTCGTGCCGGGTGCCGAAACGATAAATACTTTTTGCGTTGATTCCAGGTCAAGGGCGGGGCCTTCCGAGGCGGCGATGGTGACGCCCTCAAGGTAGAGTTGATAGGCGCTGCTGCTTAAAACGGTCAGGGTACCGTTCAGTTTTCCGGTAAGGTTGTACCTGACATTTGCGTTGACTGCCGAGGTGATGGTGATGCCGTAGGTGGTTTTGGCTACTGTTATGCCGGTACCGCCTGATGCGAGAAGGGTGACGCCTTCGGTGGTAATGGTCTGGGCCGACCCGCTTGAGAGTTGTGCGGTATTCGCGGTGAAATTGATGGTGACGACATAGTCGAAAGCGTTATTCGAAATCACGTCCGCCGAATTGTATGAACTGGCCGATTCCGCCACCGACGCGACGTATGGAGATGTGGTGCCGCTTCCTGAGGATGATGAAGTTACGGTTACCGTTACGGAGCCGGAAGCACTGGATGAATAGGTTGAGGATCCGCTGTAGGCGGCTGTTAGTGTATGGGTACCCGTACTGAGGGAATTAGTGGTTATGATGGCGGTCCCGGAAGAGAGTGTTGCTGATCCAAGGGATGTGGAACCATCGTAGAAGATTGCCGTCCCGGTTGCGTCGGACGGCGAGACTGTCGCGGTGAGAGTAATGCTGGAGCCTGTAGCAACCGTGGTTGCTGATGCTTTCAGTGATGTCGAACTGGAGCTTGTGCCGGTAAGGCTCTCGGAATCGTCCGAGCTCCCTCCGCAACCTGGCAATGAAAGCATACAGAACGTGAACGCAAGAGTGATTGTCGCATACATGCTGAAGCACAACCGTCGTTTCATGATGATTCCCTCCTTTTCCGTTTTTTTTCAGCCGCCTTTTTTCGTGACCCGGCATTTCTTCCTTCAATTCAGTTTTTCTGATTCATGATGAGACCTCCACGGGGCGGCGAGTAGGCAATAGTATGTGGAAAGTAGAATAAACAGTTGCCGGTTAATATGTGTTAAATGTTGTGGACATTTGAAAAGAAAGAGGACAAAGAGAGGGTGCCATTCGCTTTTAGTCGTTGCTAATTGGATCTTGTTGTGTTAAGCGTTGCTCTTGCCAAGAAGGTATCAAAAAGAGTATGGGCTTGTTTCTTCGGTCAAATGATCGTGCTTGAGACTTGAAAATCGGTAATGGGATGGAAAAACCGTGGAACAATAATTGCGGAGGAGGTTGCGATGGAAAGGTTTCTGAAAAGTGCCTGTGTAATGATCGTAATGCCCCTTTTTTTCGGGTGCGGTAGTGGAGGTGACAGATGGAATGCTGTCATGCTGGAAAATTTCGGCATACAAGAAGTGACCTTTGAGGATAAAGGCGCGGTCGTTCCGAATCCGCTTATTACAACCGTGTCAATGGATTCCGGCTCCATCAGGTATTCGGAATCGCAGTCTGATCAGGTTATCGGTGAATGGTCCAAACCTATTGAAATCGCTGATTTCAGATCAGTGCGGACGATAATCTCGGACAATAAGCTCTATATGAGTGAAGATGTTCTTCCATCCGGTCAGTTCCCGTGCTTGGGGTCGCACGGAATGACAATCAGTATCAGGAAAGACAACAACATTCACTCATTTACTATCGATGGAGGCGTTTATTGCGACAGGAGTCAATGGCCATCAGGCGTTCGTGAACTGGTGGAACTCAAGGATACTCTGGTTGAAAAATACAAAAGCCAATAAGTTTTGGTCAGTAAGTTTTGCCCCATGGTGGCGCGTCTGTAGAAATATGAGAGTGGTGAGCAGGCTTTGCATTGTGGTTGGGCGGACCTTATCGTGCAAATAATAACAGCGCTTTTCACGTGTTATTTGTTGCTGGCCGAAACACTTTTGGCTGGAGACGTTTTCATCTCTTTTCGTGCAGGATGAAAATCCAAATAAGCAAGTATGCCGGGATACTTTTCCCTGAGAACGATTTCGAGAAATTCATGTTTGGGGGCCTGCAGTACTTCCGCATAGTCTTCCCATTTTTCCATGGGAAAGACGGCTCTGCCGTTTTCAAGGTATCCTATGAAATTACCGTAACGATACCCGAGTGCTTTGCCGAGTTCCGTCTGGGTCATTTTCAGGTGTTCCCGCCTTTTTTTGATAAATGCTCCGATAGTATATTCCATGATAGGTGCTCTCTTTCGGTAACTTGTTGGGGGTTGTAGCGTTCTTTGCTTCAGGTTTTCAATCTTCCATGCGCATATCAAGCAAGCGCGAGGAAACGGTTTCCTTGTGATATAAGTAACAACTTCATTGGTTAAAGTCAAGCCGTTGCGATTTCGATTCGGCCGGGTTTTTTTCAAGAAATCTTTGTGCCGGCTTCCGCAATCCAACTCGGACTGGAGGTTATTGCTTTGCGTATTGCGTGCAAAAGACGTCCCTTGATATAAGGCTTGGCAACAAAACCTTTTATTTTCTGCAGACGGGACGGTTCATTGTCGAGGAATTCGGGTTCATGCCCCGGCAGGTGCAGGTGCTGCAGTTCCATGAACTCGGCAAGGGTAAGTACGAGACGCTGGGGAAAGTCTATCCCTTGGAAAACATGGAGAAGCCATCCAGGGAAGACTACGTGGCAAGGGTAAAAGATGTTGTCGGCATTTTGCGGGATTTCGGATTGCCGGCCCATGTCGGCGCCACTATGAAATTGGACCGGTAAAACAAAGCGGCGGATTGTGAACGGAGAAAAAACCCGGCTGCCTCTTGCGAGGCAACCGGGCTTTTGACCCTCTTACGCTACATGTGAAAATGTGCTGTTGGTGAAATGCGGAGCATGTCATCACGCGCCCTGCGTCACTTGACGCATTCGATGACTGCGTCCACGCGTCGGTTCTTCTGGCGTCCCTCGGCGGTTTTGTTGCTGGCAATCGGCTTCGTGTAGCCGTATCCCTTGGTGGTGAGGCGGGAGGCATCGATGCCGTATTTCTCGACCATGATCTTTTTGACGTTATCGGCGCGACGGTCGGAGAGCTTGATGTTGTACTCATACTTTCCGACATTGTCGGTATGTCCTTCGATGACGGCAGTCGCCTCGGGATTGTCCTTCATGAAATTGGCCGCCTCTTCGATGGAAGGATAATACTGCTCCTTTACATCCGCCTTGTCGAAATCGAACTGTATGTCAAGCGTCATACAGAGTTTTTCCGGTGGCGGCGCGGGAGCAGGTGGCGGCGCGGGTTTCGCTTCGACGGGCGGCGGTCCGCACGCTTCCGCTTCCTTGGCAAGCTGGCGGGCTTGAGCGAGAAGATTCATGGCTTCGACGTTGTTGCAGGCCCAGTAGGTTTCGGCGGCCTGCCTGCCCAGATCCTTGGCCTTGGCAATTTTTTCCGGACAATAGTTCGCTCCTTCGGACTTTTCAGCCTGGGCGATTATTGCCTCTGTCTGGCCAAATTCATCAGGTACCTGGTAGGCTCTGTCCAGTACACCGAAGTGATAGGTCGGTGTACAGGAAGTTCCCAGAAAAAATGCTAGTACTACCCCGGTCAGATAAAACACTCGTTTCATTGATTCTCTCCTTTCCCTGAAGTTGGTTGCCGTGCCGTGCACCGGCATACGTTTGCCTGAGACACCTCCTTTCCCTGAAATAGATTTGCCTGCCGGTTGTTGTTAATATTTTGAAACTCAATATTCCGTTATAATGAAAAATAGTACCATTTTTTTTTCATTGAGCAATCAGGCTGTCAAGTCCGAAATTATTATTACCCATTAACTGTCTTGACAGGGGTATATATATTACTAGAATATTTAAATACGTTAAGTAGCGCATGCTAAGGATCGTGGCATTCGAGGCGTGTCCCCCCCCGGGGTGATTTCAGGCTCGAGGTCAACGAGTTTTTATTGATCGCGGGTTTCTTCAATCGCCGCATATTCGCAAAACCTTTGGAATACAGGGACATTATATCCGTTGAATACATTGTAGAAACGGAAGTATGACGTTCCGAGAGAGTGACAGTCCATTCAACATCATCAAGATAGTCCTGTCCGACATGGACGGAAACAAGGAGAACTTCAGTGAAGGTATTTTGTATTTACTTTGTGATTGCCTGGACGTGTTTCGCTATCTTTCCACTGCCGGCCAGTTCGCAACCAATTGGGGTCAAGCATATCAAATTTGCGGGAGGGGCTTCTTCGACAAAAGTCAAGGGTTTGATCAGCGGTTATAAAATTATCGATTACAAGCTGCGCGCCAAGGCCGGCCAGACAATGAGTGTCGCGATCCTGACCAGCAACAGGAACAACTACTTCAACATCCTTGCACCGGGAGAGACTGAAGTCGCATTCTTCATCGGCACGCGTGACGGCGACCGTTATGAGGGCAATCTGCCCAGGTCAGGCGAGTACACGGTTCGAGTTTTCCTCATACGCAGTGCTGCGCGTCGGAACGAGAGTGCCAGGTACACGCTGTCGTTTGCCATTAAAAACGGGTCAATCGGCCAGTCTTCGAAAGGCGATGCAAAGGTTGGGGGAACTCCGTATCATGCAACCGGCGAGGTCCCTTGCGCCATGGCTTCGGGGCAACCGGCCGGCTCGTGTTCCTTTGGTGTAGCCCGTGAAGGCAAGGGAAGCGGCATCGTTACGGTGACCAGGCCTGATGGTCGTACCCGCTTGATTTTCTTCAAGAACGGAAAGGCAACCGGTTATGATCAGAGTCAAGCGGATACCGCAAGATTCAGCTTTGAAAAGCAGGACGATCTGAGTGTCATCCGCATTGGCGGGGAGCGCTACGAGATACCTGATGCGGTGATTTTCGGCGGCTGATCTGTTTTGCATGCGCTTCAACCACTAGAGTTCAATGACGCCTGTGTATAAGTGCAAGTGATATTGAATATCACTTGAAAGCGTGACGCAATAATACCAAGTTAGAGCGTTGCAGTTTGTAACTGATTGAAATAACGAGGTGTGGTGTCGCTGGTCAGAAAAAAAGCAATTTGCGAGTCCTCTCAATAAAATGGTACTTTAGCTTGTTAACAACATGCTTATCCACAGGGTTTCCACAGGTGTTGTGGAGATGGCACTACATCGTTTTGAATATTCGACCATTTCAGGAAATCATGCAGTCTTGAGACCTGTCCTGTCGCATAGTGGGTGTACGCTTTTTCACAGGGGGAATGAGACCATGATATCCATATGCTGCACACCACTCGAACCTGATTACAAGGAATTTACTCCGGATGAAAGAAGGATATTTTGCAAGGTGGTTTATCTTCTGAGGAAAAGAGGGTATTCGATAAGAGAGGCCCAAAGGGTTGCATACCTGAAGGTCTTGAAAGACGGGATGCCGTTTGAGCTGGTTTGAGAGCTGTTTCTGGATAACCTTCCAACATTTTCCAGGACATGCACAATTGCGCTGATCTCTAAACATTATTTAATGTAAATATTGCTTTCATGTTGCAGGTGACGCGTGCAATGTCAATGGTGCCGCAAACCATGCACGGATAACGGTGATGGAAATGCAAGCTATACATGGTAATTTTTGATTCATAACAACTCGTTAGGAAGATATGGATAGCAAATTGTTGTGTTCGGCATGAATATTGTATATATATGTTTGGGGTGACGAAAGCCATTCGTCAAACCTCCATTAGTGTTTTGGGCAGTTCTGGAGTTTCTCCAGAACTGCCCCTTTTTTTGAACGGAGGTGATTGGAAAAAGCTCCCGCGGCATGATTTCAGTATTGGTTCCGAGGAAATCAAGAAATCCGGAGGAGTTTATTTTTTATCGAATGCCTGTTTCCGGCAAGCCCCGCGGTATATACCACGGGGCTTGCTAAATTGAAGAGACAGAGGGGAAACAGCTGATTGGTTGACTTTATCGCACAAACAGGTATCTTGCCATTATGCTATGCGCCGCATGACTTGACGCAGCCGATTTTCTTCAGCACATGATCGCCGGGGAAAAACCGTTGGGATAGTCTTTCCGGCGATGACAACCGAGCAGAGGAACATCATGCCACTTGACGTTTTCGATGCCATTAGGGGCAACATCAGCACCTTCCTGGGTGGTGCGGCGGTAGAATTGCTTTCCGGCGATACCGAGGTCGCTGCTGATGAAAATACCTTCAGCGAGATCATATCAATCGAAGGTCTTCCGTACTGTTTCACGGGGCGGAGGGATGCGCTCCCCTTCACCCGAAGTGAGAAACTCTTCTGTCGGGAACTGCTGACCGCTTTCTCGGGCCTTTTCAGCGGATTCCGGCAGGAAGGTTACACGGCGCATTTCCGCACGGCGCTGCTGGCTTCGATCATGGACATTACCGTGGCCCGCTCGTTGCGGGGCGATCACCGCAAGGGTTTCTGGCCGATTCAGCAGTTGATCCAGTTGCTGAAGAACCTTTCGTACCAGCGCTACGAGGGAAAACCAGCCACTTCGGGCTTCATCGTCTATCGCACCACGCCCATCCTGGTGCGCAAGCTGGTGCGGGAACGGCACCACAAGCTGATTCCGATCCAGCCGCATGTGGACATCTCGCCGGAATTTTTCTGCAACCCCTTGCCGTATCGTTTCGTGGACGGCAATAACCTGTTTTTTATCGCCAATATCCAGATGCAGGTAACCGGCGTATTGCGGACTTCGCAGAGTGTGATGCATACCGATATCGAGCGCCTGACCCAGCGGGAAATCTTCTCGATCGTCCGACGTGCCGGGAATGGCGCTTTCGCGATAACCGTCAACGAGGCTTCCGAGATCGAAGTGCTGTTGAGCCCGGCCACATTGCTGGTACGGCGCAAGGGTGACTGGACAATTTTCGATCCGGATATCTTCCGCTCGTTCCTGGCCGGAAGCATCGACCAGGAGTCCATCGACGAATTGCTCTGGACGGTTTACGCCCTTTCCAAAGACCGCCACGGCACGGTAATCCTGATTTATGACAAGGGACCGAAAAAACTGTCCCTGCTGAAGAAAGGATCGGTGGGCGGGGACGATCCGATCAGCCGCTTCCTGATAGGCAATGTCCAGAAGCGGAACATAAGCGATCTGAAACGTACCGGCATCCTGATGCACATCCTCTCCGCCGACGGCATGACGGTTTTCAACAGGAGCGGTCGGCTGATGGAGGCCGGCTTCATCTTCGATACCTCCTACGCCAGGGAAGTTGTCACCGGTGGCGGGCGGACCACGGCCGCCAGCGCCGCATCCTACTTCGGCAAGGTCATCAAGGTTTCTCAGGACGGGCCCATAGAATTGTACCAGGACGGACGGCTGGTCTATCGTTTCGGCTAAGGATATCCCTGACTACCTTGCGGGTAATCGCCCTTGCAGGCCTTGTCGGACGGCCAAACCTCATTATGAAGGGGAGCTTTAGGGTATGTATGATGAAAGAGCAGAGATACTAACTTCCGCAGTGAAATCATCGGCAGATAACTCCTGCCTGTCCCGAACCGATGCCATTACCCTCCTGGAAATTATCCATTCAACCATCTCCTGTGTAGCGGAGGCTGATTTCAGGGCTCTCTTTCCGAAGATCCAGGAGCTTTTTCCCTTTGAATTCGTGATAGCGACGACGGGGCATTATGACGACAGGTTCGGAACCGTTCTGGGCAATTACGTCAATGTCAGTTTTCCCGATGGCTGGGTGCGTGAATACATGTCACGTGACTACTTTCAGGCAGATGCCGTTTTGAAGGAAAGTTTTACCAGTTACGAGGTTCAGAGCTGGTCAAGTGCCAGGAAGAGGCTTCATCGCTTGGACGAAATCAATTCGCTTGGCATGGATTTCGGCCTGAGAGAGTGCTGCACACATGGCGTGCGGACCGCGGCTACTGGACATAAAGGCAGTATGTTCTGTTTCGCAGGGAAGTCGCTGGAAAAAAGCAGGCGTTCTGAAGCCATTCTGAAGTTCGTTGTTCCGCATCTCCATATGGCTTTTTCCCACATATCGGGAATCGATCGGTCAGCTGCGGGTACGGCAGTCCTTTCAGACCGGGAAAAGGAAGTCCTTGACTGGCTGAAGCAGGGGAAAAGTTCCTGGGAGATATCGGTCATTCTCGATATCAGTGAAAGAACGGTCAATTTCCACGTATACAATATCATGCGTAAACTTGGGGCAACAAACAGGCCGCAGGTTGTTGCCATAGCAGCGCGTGTCGGCCTGATCAGTATAGATTGAATCAAGAATTCGGTAAAATGGAAGCGAACACCGCCTTGCCCGCGGCAGGGCTCGCTTCGAAGGGGACCTCGGTACGGATGCGCCTGTAATTTCTGACAGGTGCATTTTTTTTCTTTTTATGAAATCTTCTTTCTTGGGGCACATAACAATCGATCATTAAACATGAATGGAGGCTGGAATGAAGATTACGGTTATTAATGGCAGCCCAAAAGGGAGAGACAGCATAACCAACATCATGGTTGCCGCGTTTTTGAACGGTGCGAGGAAGGCCGGGGCGGAAACCGTCAACATCTTTCTGGCGGAAAAGGAGGTCAAGCATTGCAACGGTTGCTTTGCCTGCTGGTTCGCCACACCAGGGCAATGCGTGATCAAGGATGATGATATGGCGGAGATACTGTCCCAGGGGGAAGGAAGCGACATTCTCGTTCTGGCCACTCCCTTGAAGTATGCCAATATTTCGAGCATGTTGAAGGTTTTTATCGAGCGCTTATTGGTGTTTGCCAACCCCTACATGCTGAAAGACCAGGCCGGAGAGACTCGCCATCCGCGGAAACTGCCGGAAACGGAGTCATCGTTGTATCGTTCCAAGCTGGTGCTGATAGCCAACGGCGGTCTCGGCCAACGGCAGCATTTCCAGGTTGTTTCCCATTGGATCAAGAGGCTTGCCCTCAACAACCTCAGTGAAGTCATCGGCGAATACTATGCCGCGCAGGGGCCTCTCCTGGCCAACCCGCCGGAAGAACTGCAACCCCTGGTCGAAAACTATCTGCTGCTCCTGGAAAAGGCCGGTAAAGAAATAGCATCCGGTGAGAGGGTTCCAGCGGAAACGGAAAAGCTGCTTGAACAGAACCTGATCCCGGATGATATCTACCTGCAACAGATCAATGGTTATTTTGATAGTTTGCTGAGTAACGTAAGTCATCCCTATGTGAAAGCATGGTAAAACGCGGTTGCCCGTGGGGAACCTTAAAGCTGGGTAACCCTGTCAAAAGCTGTAATCGCAAGAAAATCCATCCCATTCTACCGTCCGACGCAAGGGACCTGTACCTGTCGATGGAGCGGTGATCCTCAAACCAGATCAACTCCGGGAAAAGCATCTCGCTCGCTGGATTGACGCCACTTGAAAAGGAATATCTCAAACGGGAAAAGGGGGTTCCTTTCCTCACTCTTATCCACCTGAGAGGGCATATCATGCTCTATGTGGGATCCATCTACCGCCCGGATGTCCGGCAAAATTCCTTCCAGCGGATTTTCAGCCTCTTCGAAAAACACACCTCCTGTAGACGTAAATTCCTCATGAAAGCACTATGGCTCAATAATGAATCTTGCCTTGGAAAGCTATGTTTTACCATGGCTTGCATTACTGCAATAGCAAGATAGTCTGTAGGTATGAAAACGTTCGGAGCGGAGAATGGTCCGGCAGCATTCTTCATGGCGGAGTTGCTGAGACGGCAGCGACGCTTTTTCTTTTGAGAAAGCCATAACGACAATTGATCCGGATCGGATTTCACATTTCAACGGAAAAATATCCGCGGGATAGAGGAGTTGGCCATGAAAAAGGCAGCGAAGGTATGGTGTTTCGTTTTTTCCATGATCTGGCTGGTAACGGTGGGTTGCGTTACGGCTTATGGTCAGGTGGTCCCTATCGGGTTGCTTCCGGTCCAGGATGAAAGTGATGCACAGATTCCGTCTGAGCTTCTGCGGAAAGTCGGCCAGGAATTCAAGCAAAAATTGACTCTTTCTTTCCAGGATATCCTGCCCCGTTCGCTCAGCAGTGTGCCTGATGCTTCCAGCCTGGATGTCGAGGAACTGGCGACCTTGGGCAGGCAGCAGGGGGTTCGATACGTGCTGCGCTGCGGAATCTTAAGCCTTCTTTCAGAGCACTCCAATCAAGGTATGAAAAGCGACGTTGATTTGTTTGTCGAGGTTGTTTCGAGCGATAGCGGGGCAATTACCAGCCTGCGCGCCGCTGGCAACGGCTTTGATGCGAACACGGCTTCTGGTGGTGCTCAGGGCTGGGACGCATACGATTTCAAGAGCGCCACATTCGACCAGAGCCCATTGGGGCAGGCATTGAATATGGCACTAGACCAATTGGCCCAACAGGTACACCAGGCGGTCTTCCCCACCGGTGAACCAATAACGGAAGCCGTTTCACCGGAAGCCCAACCTCAGCCCTCGGTTTCCGAAGAGACGGCCGTCACGTATGAAGCTGACCAGGAATTGCAACAGATCATCGCCCAGGCCGAATCGCTGGTGGCCGCCGGACTTGCCGGCGGTATGGATATAAGTTCACTGCAACAGGCGCTTGAGGGCTTGCAGTCGTCACTGAACAACAAGGTTTGCTTGATGGAACAGGGACAGGACACCAGCACGGTCGACCAGGAGATTGCCCAACGAAAAGCGGAATTGGAGAATATTATCGCTGCTTCAGCCCAGGAGGCAGTCGAGCAGCCACCGGAAGAGATCTCTCAACCGGTCAGTGGTGAATTGGCGAGCGGTATTGCCAGGGTCAATGAACTGCTTAACGAGGCATTGAACTGTATTCTCAAGATACAGGAGATAAGCACTGCCGTGCAGAATTTCGGGCAAGACCAGAATATGCCGCCTGCTGATGCGGAACTGGTTTATGTTCCCGTAGAAGAACCTACCTCGGATGTCAGCGGGGTGGTAACCGACAGCACCGGCAACCCGGTGGAGGGTGCAACGGTTATCGATCCTCAATCCGGCGTCAGCACGAGCACGGACAGTTCGGGTTCCTACGTCATTCCCCTTGTGCCCAGTGGGCGTTTTGCCACTTTCAAGGTATTGAAGGGTGGCCGACAGCTTTCTGTCGGCAAGGTCCAACTGCTGCCCGGCCGCATGGCTTTCGCCGACTGGCAGGTCGGTGCCGGTGTAAAAGCCTCGGGCATCAAAATTCTTCCGGCCAATGTCATCATCGCCTCAAAAACAGGCGTCGGGGCGGCTAAATCGGGTTCGATCAAAGGGGTGGTGCGTGATGTCAATGGTCGACCCGTCGCGCGTGCGCTGGTGATTGTCAAGGGGCTGGGAATGGCCCGTACCGATTCCCAGGGCAGGTATATGTTCGTCAAGGTACCCCCGGGGAATTACCAGGTGATGGTACGGAAGGGCGGTTCGACCATCCAGACCCAGCGGGTCAGTGTCGCTGCAAAAAAAGTAGTTGAAAGCCGAACTGTCTTCAAGAGCAAGACAACTATGGCGCCGAGTCTCGGCACGCAGGCAGTCCTGGCACGCAGTGGTGGAGCCATGCTGAAAGGGAATGTCGGTTCGACTTCCAGGCAACCCCTTCCCGGCGCAAAAGTTACGGCGGTTTGCGCGGATGGCGCCGTGTCTGTCTTTTCCGACGTCAAAGGTAAGTATACATTCAAAGGCTTGCGGCAGGGTAGATATCATCTGTTGGCCAATAAAGCCGGATACCGGGAAGCAAGCGGCACTGTCTTCCTGAAGAGCGCTCAAGGCGAAGTACGAGATTTTACCTTGGAAAAATCTTCGGCTGAGATCCAGAAAGTCTTGTCTGTCCGACCTTATCCGCGTGCCGGCGGAACAAGGGCCGTTTCGCGTACGACAACGAAACGAATTCCTGTCGCGGCTAAAGGCGCCCTTTGCGGAGTGGTGTTGGATGCCCAAAGTGGTAAGCAGATTGTCAGTGCCATCGTCCAGGTTTACGGACAGCAAACCATGCGCACCGACCGCAAGGGCAGATACCGTTTCAGTGACCTGCCCTCGGGCACCTATCGCGTTGCCGCCGGCCGCAAGGGCTACCAGCAAGTATCGAAAACCGCAACGATCCGCCCCAACATAACCAGTAAGGAAGATTTTTCACTAAAAGTAAAGGAGCCGCATGCCCTAAGAACCACAACGACCCCTTTGTTGCTGAAACCAACCGTAAAGTATGGACGGGTGCGGGGCAAAATCACCGACAGCAAGACAGGCAAGCCGATGACGCAGGCAACGATTACCCTTCTCAACCGGAAAACGTATTCAAATGCTTCAGGTGCATACAGCTTTGACAATATTCCGGCCGGCAGCTGTACCATAATCATCAAAAAAAGCAATTATCAGGATGGTAGTAGGAGAATAACGGTCCAAGCGGGGAGAACGATCTCCGTCGATTTCCGCCTGGCGCCCAAGACCGGCGTCCGGATCGAGAAAAGACTCGTTCCGTATCCCGTGCCGTTGAAAAAGCAATAGGGTCGATTCGTTTCCGGTGGGTCAAAACTCCGTTATTCCCCATCCCCGGTCATAGAGTCCCGGCAAATCCACCGGAAGATGTCCCCTCGGCGTAAAACGGCCGGTAAGGAGCCGCGCAAGCGCTCTTACCGCTACCGGTCTATCGCTGTATGTGGCCAGGTAGGTTGCGGTTTCGGGGATTTGCAGCAGGTCATAAGGGGAGCGGACCGCGACGACGATCAGGTTGTCTCCGTTTATGGTCCTCAGCAAATTCAGCCAGCCGGGATTGCGGTCCAGGTTGTAGCTCGCCGCTACCACTACCGGCGATCCCGCAATGGTTTCCGCGACCCGTGCGATATCGTCAATGCCCGGTTGCAATGGCGCGAGACAGGGAACGAGGTTCGGCATTTCCAAAAGCAGCGGCTGAAGATAGGAAGCCATTTCCGTCGGCCAGATGATCGGGGTCGGGACGTTGCCCGATAAGGGAAGATTTTTCGCGGTGTTTCGTATCAGGGTAATGCTGTTGACCGCCACGTCATCGGCGGTTGCCAGGTTCTCGGACGTGGCGAGCTCCGCCTGCCGGTTTTCGTGGGGGAAGGGGTCATCGAGTAGTCCGTACGCGAGCTTCGCGGCCAGTATGCGCCGCACCGAATCATTCAGTCGCTTCATGGGAATTCTTCCGTTCTGTACGGCATCCAGCAGGGCCTGGTACACACCGTCCTGCTCCGCCGGTTCGTGGCCCTTGTCCGCTCCGAACAGGAGAATATCGGCGCCTGCAAGGAAGGAAAGAACAGCGGCTTCTTCGAGACCCCATCCCTGTACTATGGCTCCCATGCCCATGGAGTCGGTTATGATCAGGCCGGAAAAGCCGATTTCGTTTCTGAGGATATCCAGTATCGGTTTGGACAGGGTGGCCGGCAGCCCTGTCGGGTCAAGAGCCGGTACCTCCACGTGAGCGGTCATGACCGCCGGAACACCGTCACGGACCATTGCCCGGAAGGGATAGAGTTCAACTTCTTCAAGGCGAGACCGGTCATGTTTGACGATGGGCAGGCCGATATGGGAGTCTATGTCGGTATCGCCATGCCCGGGAAAATGTTTGGCGGTACAGACTACTCCCGCTTGGCGATAGGGTTCTATGACGGCACGCCCGAGCCGGGCAACTTCCTCGGGAGATGAGCCGAACGAGCGGATGCCGATGACCGGGTTGGCGGGATTGCTGTTGACATCAACCACCGGCGCGAAATTCATGGTGATGCCGAGCGCGCGGAGTTCCCGTGCCGTCACGTCGGCGGAAGCCGCCGTAAGTGATTCACTTCCGGTAGCGCCCAGGGCCATGTTTCCCGGGAAAACCGTTACGCCTTCGGTCAATCTGCATACCAGGCCTCCTTCCTGGTCGATGGAAATGAACAGCGGCAGGATCCCGGCTTCCCTGGCGGTGTTCTGTATCGATTCGTTCAGGGCCGCAACCTGTGCGGTGTTTTCAATGTTGCCGGCTCCCGTGTAGAGTATCACGCCACCGAGGTGGAGGCCGCTAATCCGGTTAATCTGCTCCTCGGAGAGCGTGGTGCCCCGGAAAAATCCCATTATGACCTGTCCGACTTTTTCCTCGACCGACATCCGGCTCAGCAGGATCTCGACCCGGTCGATCGGATAATGGTCCGGGTCCGAGCCGCAACCGGTCATCAGCAGACATGAAAAAAGCAAAATCGTAAACGTTGCATATCGAAGTATTCGCATGGTTTCCTCTGAGTCTTGAGTTTCAATTGCCGAAAATGATAACCGGTCCGTTGTTTGAAAGAAGATTTCGCACGGACAAATTTCGGGAACTATCCACCAAAACCAGGCGGCTGTGAATATGCAAGACCCGCCAGGTTTTCGAAAATCTGGCAGGTCTCCCATGTGGTAAGAGATCGGCAGTCGTGTCGGAAGTTTCCATGACTCGCCAGTGTCTGTTCCGGAAAGCCAAGCCGATTTCGGCATCGGTGGTAGTGTTGTCCTGCCGCCTTTCTATCGGGTGATACGTTCGAAAAATTCTCCGTCCCCTGAGTAGTTATCTGATAGCATAATTTCATGATGTTTTACAAAGTCAAATGTTGAGGATTTCCATAAAATGGGGCTTGGAAAAGAGTGCCGGTAACGATAGACTCGTGAAACGAGATACTTTCGTACGGAACGGTCAAGCGAGGGCTCCGGCGGCTTAATCATGGGGAGTCGGCTGCAATGTCACGGCATTGCAGGAAATTTTCACTGTGGAAGCCGGGGGAGCGTTTCCTCTTGATCTCGACAATAACGTAAAGTATCAGCCGGTCAAGAACCGATGAAAAAGGTGGTTCCCTTACGAAGAAAGGATTTCTGATGGTCCGAATTATTTTCCCTTTACTGTTTGCCTTGATTATGCCCGCCTGTTCCACTCCCGTGCAACAAACGGCCACCGCGCCACGGCTTCCAGACTTCAAACCTGCCGTTTCCACACCCGTGCGGCAAATATCCGTTGCGCAAATTCCCCCTGATTACGAGATCGAAGACGTCAGAACCCTGCCCCAGGATTTCAGGGCATATACGATGTCTTTCGGTTCCGGCGCCTCTCTCGATATGACGTGCCGGGATACCCTTTCCGCGGAATTCATGCTGCGTTATTTCGCTCCATGGAAGGGGAGTGAACCGCTTTCGGATATGCCAAGAACGGCACAGACCATGAAAGAGCATGCCGCGAGAGACTGGTATGGATCCAACAGGAGAAGGGTTCCCGGGGTGATCCTCAAGGAACTGCTGGCAAATTGCGACCTGGAACGCTTCCCTTCCATGCAGGCCATGGCGATGGCCATCGAGCCCACTGCCATGAGAGTCCTGCCTACGGCACGTCCGTTCTTTGAGACGCCGGACGACTTCCCGTTCGATGCCTTGCAGAATGCGGGACTCAAGATGAATGAACCCGTCAGGGTTCTGCACATCTCCGCGGATGGCGTCTGGGCCTTTGCCGAAACGGTCGACGCCAACGGCTGGGTCCCGCTGCGCGACCTGGGTTTTGTCAGTAAACAAATGGCCGCGCGTCGGATGGCTGCCGGCCAGATCGTCATCATCAAGGATTTTGCCCGAATTCGGGACCGGCGGGAGCATGTTGCCCTGCGGGCCAAAATAGGTACGATCCTGCCGTTGGCAGGGGAGACGGGGGATGCCTACGAGGTGTCCCTTGCCGTCAAATCGGGAATCTCCGGGGTGCGGGAAATCACAATCAAGGTGCCGAAGGATTTTGCGAGCAGGTTCCCGCTGGCGGTTAATGGTGAAAACGCCGCACTGGTCGGCAACGAGTTGATCGGCCTGGCCTATGGCTGGGGCGAGCTTTACCAGGGGCGGGATTGTTCATCGTTGATGCGGGATTTCTTTCTGCCGTTCGGTATCTGGCTGCCGCGGGGCTCCACCAACCAGATCAATTCCGGGAAAAGCATTTCGCTTGCCGGCCTGAGCCCCGGTGAAAAGGAACGGCTCATACGGGAGAACGGGGTTCCTTTCCTTACCCTCATCCATATGCAGGGGCATATCATGCTCTATGTGGGATCCAAGGATGGCAACGCTCTGATTTTTCACTCCCTGTGGAAAGTCAAACTAAAAGATGGGGAGGGACGCGTAGTTAAAAAGGTAGTCGGCAAGGCCATTATCAGTACGCTGGTTCCCGGCCGCGAGTTGCCGCTTGCGGCGGACGGTTCACTGCTGGAAAAGGTCAGCAGCATGATCGTTTTGAGCGACAGATGCGCATCATTCATTATGCGATAGCTTGTGAAAAGTGTAGTGAATATGATATTCTCCAGCTTCTGAAACACAATGCCGCTTTTCAGAGCGGTCGATGCACACGTTGTGCGTCGAATTATTCGGGTACACAAAGGAAAACGCATGCCTTCAAGTCGTTTTGTAATTACGGTAATCGGTCTTGACAGGGTGGGTATCGTGGCCGGCATCAGCCGGGTCATGGCCGAGCATAGTGTCAATATCGCGGATATCAGGCAGACCATCATGGATGACCTGTTCACCATGATCATGCTGGCCGAGGTCAAATCTGACAACTTCGACCTTGCAGCCTTCCAGGAGGCCATGTCGGCGATCGGTACGGAGTTGGGTGTCCAGGTCATCGTGCAGCATGAAGACGCGTTCCGCTTCATGCACAGGATCTAAGGGGGCACGGCAATGGTGATACATCCGGACGAGATCCTTGAAACCATAAAGATGGTGACCACCGAGCACCTGGACATCAGGACGGTTACCATGGGTATCAACCTGCGCGGCTGCAGCCATCCGGACATCGCGGTGTTCAACGAGAATGTCTACAGCCGGATCCTGTGCTGTGCTGAAAACCTGGTCAAAACCACGGAAGACATCCAGAACCTCTACGGCATTCCAATCATCAATAAGCGGATTTCCGTTACCCCGATTGCCATCGTGGCCGAGAGTTGCCGGGCGGACGACCTGGTTTCCGTGGCGGAAACCCTGGGCCGCGCCGCCCATGACGCCGGTATCGACTTCATCGGCGGGTTCAGCGCCCTGGTGCAGAAGGGTATGACACCCGGTGATCTCAGGCTGATCAACTCCATCCCGAGGGCGCTGGCCACGACCAGGAAGGTCTGCTCATCAGTGAACGTGGCAACCACCAAGGCCGGCATCAACATGGATGCCGTGGCCAAGATGGGGCATATCATCAGGGAAGCGGCGGAGTTGACCCGGGAGTCCGGCGGAATCGGCTGCGCCAAGCTGGTGGTCTTCGCCAATGCGCCCGAAGACAATCCTTTCATGGCCGGCGCCTTTCATGGTATCGGCGAGCCTGACTGCGTGATCAACGTCGGCGTCAGCGGACCCGGCGTGGTCAATGCCGCGGTTCGGTCGCTGCAGGACCCGACATTGGGGGATATCGCGGAATGCATCAAGAAGACGGCCTTCAAGATCACCCGCATGGGTGAAATGGTGGGCAGGGAGGTTGCGCGCCGGCTCGGCGCCCAGTTCGGGGTGCTCGACCTGTCGCTGGCGCCGACCCCGGCGGTGGGCGACAGCGTGGCGGCCATTCTCGAGGCGATGGGTCTGGAAAGCTGCGGGACCCACGGAACCACCGCGGCGTTGGCCCTGCTGAACGATGCGGTCAAGAAGGGCGGGGCCATGGCTTCGTCCTCGGTGGGAGGGCTGAGCGGGGCATTCATCCCGGTAAGCGAGGACGAAGGCATGATCCGGGCCGTGCAGCGGGGTTCGCTCTCGCTGGACAAGCTGGAGGCCATGACCTGCGTCTGCTCGGTGGGGCTCGACATGATCGCGGTGCCCGGCGATACTTCGCCGGCAACCATCTCGGCCATTATCGCCGACGAGATGGCCATCGGCATGATCAACAAGAAAACCACGGCCGTACGCATCATCCCCGCGCCGGGGACCAGGGTGGGCGACATGGTGGAATTCGGCGGTCTGCTCGGCAGTGCCCCGGTCATGCCGGTGCACCAGTTCGGTTCGGAAACCTTTATCGCCCGCGGCGGCAAGATTCCCGCACCCATCCAGTCACTTACCAACTGAGTACACGGCAGCAAAAAACGTACATGGCCTGATACGGTACTGCCGTATCAGGCCATGGTCATTGGCGAGTTGTTACTCAGCGCCACATACGGCTGATTCATACTCGTATGTTCAGAGCCTATTATCTTTCCAAAAGCTTCTTTCCATATCTGTTTCCGCCACGCATAAATTCTTTCGAAATACTGCGCTGTAAACGTCAGGATTCTCTGCCCGGCGATTGCATGCCTGTATAACGGATGGTATCAGACGTTTCCCCCGCTTTGTTTCAGGCCGAATCGCACCATGAGGTGTTGAAGGGCGTCCGGCGGCAGTTCGAAGCCGAAGGGCCACCCCGGATTAAAGGCAAGGCCCACGTTTTCATAGGCACCCAGCAGAAACCAGGCGGTATCGACTGCAACGGCATGCTTGTACTCGGGAAACTGGTCGACGGCTTTTTGTGCCCGCTCGAGGCTGCTGAAGGTCGCGAGCACGTTGAAGCCCATGGGCGAGGTTATGGCCAGCGGATTGAATTTCCTGTCGGGCGCCGAGATGTCGACATCCCGATCAGCGAGTATGATCACCTGCGAATCGAACAGGATCCGCAGGAAGTCGATAATTTGCATTTCTTTTTTGTACAGGGCGACCAGTTTTTCTTCCAGGAGATTGTTCGGCTTGAATTCGAAGTTCATGAAAGACATCCTTTCGGTTCGGGGCATTCATGGCGGAAATATTCGGCTTGTCGTAATACGATATGTTTTTGTCTATATAACGATTTCGTTACTATGGTGATCAATTGCAGGCATGTCAAGGGAATAGTACTCCGATATTAAGGGGACAGGTTTTCATCCGACGTTCCGAACAGATCCAGGCACGGCAGTATCGGTCCTGGAGGGGTCATGGGCCGGAAGCCCTGAGCTTTCGTTACTTCCCGGACGCGGAATTGCATCAGCGTGGCGCTGTAGTAGACTATATAGATACCATTTCAGGAGAATGGCCATGAACAACAGGTTCATTGTACGGGACTGTACGCTGTTGACCAAAATGAGCGGTGTCAGGGATGCGGCGAATCTCCGTGAGCTGCGCGAGAGGGTCGCCGCCTGCAGCGAAAATGTTCTCTACCACCACTTCAGCGAAACACTTTTGCGCCCGTCGTTCGACTACCCGGACTATCACAACGACTTTGCCGTGTGGGCCAAGCTGCAGTTGGACGACCGGGTCCTTGCGGAACGTCTCGGTATTCTCGATCCGTACTCGATCGGCACGATGGAGCAGCTTAGGGGAACGATGCTGGACATCATCGACCAGCGCCTGAGCGAACTGCCGATGAATCCCGCGGTGTCGAAAGGCAACGAGTTCTTTTTCCTCGAGGCCACCACCGTGATCTTTGAAACCGGTGATACCATCGAAGAGCCTGCGCAGCTTCCGGAGAAAATCGGCAACATGACGAACGGCAGCATCTTCTTTCACTTCATCGAAGCGCGCAGAAGGACACCCGGCTGTATTGACGATTTCTCCGAGTGGCTTTCGCTTTTCGGGGATGAGGGAGCCTGCTACCGAAACTCGTTGTGTTCCATTGATTTCAGCTTCCTCACGCTTTCGGAAATGAGGAAATTGCTCGTGGAACGGCTCAGCTGTATCGGAGGGGACGATGGCTAAATCACTTGCGGCATATGAAGGTATCGCCAATCCCGCGGTGATCAGGGAGTTGCGTACGCTTGGCGGCAAGCTGAAGGGGATGCGGGTAGTCCATGTGAATTCCACGCGCGAGGGGGGCGGTGTCGCGGAAATCCTTGCCTGGATGATACCCCTGATGTGCGACCTGGGAATGGGGGCGCGCTGGGAGGTCATCGAGGGAACCGGCGAGTTTTTTTCGGTAACCAAGTCGATTCACAACGGCTTGCAGGGTTTTCCCGTTACCCTTTCCGCGAAGGACTGGAATACGCACCTGGCGGTCAACGAGGACAATATCGACCGGCTCCGTCCGTTCCTGGAGGAGGCGGAGATAGTGGTCATCCATGATCCGCAGCCCGCCGCGCTGCTCGAGCTCTGTCCCGAACGAAAGGGCAAGTGGGTCTGGCGCGCCCATATCGACATCAGCCACCCGTATCTGCCGGTCTGGAAGGCGCTGCAGCCCATGGTGGAAGGGTATGACGCGAGCATTTTCTCCATGAGCCATTTTGCCCAGCCGCTCCCCCATCCGCAGTTTCTCGTCGCGCCGAGCATCGATCCGTTGAGCGAGAAGAACATCGACCTGTCATCTACCGAAGTCAATGCCGTGCGTGCGGATTTCGGCCTGGACCCCGAACGTCCCCTGCTGGTCCAAATATCCCGCTTTGATCGGTTCAAGGATCCCCTCGGGGTGATCGAGGCGTACCGGATGGTGCAAAAGGTTCTGCCGGTGCAACTGGTCCTTGCCGGCGGCGGGGCGACCGACGACCCGGAGGGCAAGGCGGTTCTGGACGAGGTTATGGAAGCGGCGGCCGGCGATCCGGACATCCACGTGCTGCTCCTGCCGCCCGATGCCCACCGCACCATAAACGCCCTGCAGCGGATGGCGGACATCGTCATCCAGAAGTCGGTGAAGGAAGGGTTCGGGTTGACGGTGACCGAAGGGATGTGGAAGGGCAAGCCGGTCATCGGCGGTGACGTGGGCGGCATCAGGCGGCAGGTGTTCAATTATCACACCGGCTTCCTGGTCAACACGCCGGAGGGCGCCGCGCATCGTATCAGGTTCCTGCTCCATCACCGGGGATTGATCGAAGAGATCGGTGAAAAGGCACGGGAGTTCGTCAGGGAAAATTTTCTGCTGACCCGGCACCTGAGAGAATACCTGACGCTTTTCCACTGGCTCCTCCACGGGGAGGGGGCGCAAAGGATATTCCTGTGATAGTTCCTCACCACCCCCTGGCCCCCTCCTTGTCAAAGAGGAGGAAGACAGGATGGCTCCCCTCCTGTTTTAGGAGGGGTTGGGGGTGGTAAAAGTTATTGCTACGTAACGCAAGTGAACATCAGAAAGGAAAATACCAATGGACGTATCGGAGTTTCTCTACCCGACGGGGATAGCCGTGGCGGCAACCCTGGTTCTCTACCTGGTGCGCGGCATCATTCTGCGGATTGCGAGGAAATGGGCCGAGAAAACCAGTATCGGGCTTGATGACGCGATCATTCACTCGTTGCGGGTACCGTCCCTCTACTGGTGCCTGGCCATCGGGATATACGCGGGAATAGTCTTCTCCGATCTGCCCGACCGGCACGTGGAGTTGCTGACCACGGCGATCTACGTCATCCTCGTTATCTCGATAACGCTTGCCGCCGGCAACCTGGCGGGTTCGCTGTTCAACAACTACATCCGCAAATCCGAAATCCCCATGCCGTCAACCGGGCTTGCCTACGGCATCATCAAGGGTACCATCCTGATCGTCGGCTTTCTCATCGTCCTCAACATTCTCGGGGTTTCCATCGCACCGCTGCTCACCGCGCTCGGCGTCGGCGGGCTGGCCGTGGCGCTGGCCCTGCAGGACACCATGTCCAACCTCTTTGCCGGTATTCACATCCTCCTGGAAAAGTCGATACGGGTGGGTGATTTCATCAGGCTGGAGAACGGCCAGGAAGGTTACGTTGAGGACATTACCTGGCGAACCACCCGGGTACGCATGCTGCCCAACAACATGGTTGTGATCCCCAACAGCAAGCTTTCCCAGAGTGTCGTAACCAACTATTATCTGCCGGAAAAACGGATGTCGGTACTTATCCCGGTGGGAGTAAGCTATGCTTCGAACCCCGAATTCATCGAACGGATCCTGGTGGAGGAGGCTCTCGGGGCAGTGGGTAACGTTGCGGGACTTCTGGCCGAGCCGGCGCCCTTTGTCCGTTTCATCCCGGGATTCGGCGACAGTTCGCTCGACTTCACCCTGATCTGCCAGGTGAAGGAGTTTACCGATCAGTACCTGGTCCAGCACGAGCTGCGCAAGAGAATTTTCCGGCGTTTCACCGAAGAAGGGGTCGAGATCCCGTTCCCGCAGAGGACCGTTTACCTGAAACAGGAGCAGGCGTGAAAACCCGTAGCGCTTCAGAAGATGCTGATGCCGGGCCATGGAGAGCCGGGCTCGGCGCGACCATCGGCGAGGACGGCACGGTTCGTTTTCGGGTCTGGGCGCCGCACGTGAAGGGTGTTTCCGTCAGGATCATGGCCGGCGGAACGAGCCGGATCGTCCCGCTCGGTGAGGATGAGCGGGGCTATTTTTCGGCAGTCGACGGAGACATTCGGGAGGGAGACCGCTATCTGTATGTCCTGGACGACGGTACGGAACGGCCGGATCCCGCTTCCCGATCACAGCCGGAAGGAGTGCACGGCCCTTCGCAGGTCATTGATCCGCGGAAATTTTCCTGGTCGGACGGAACGTGGAAGGGCAGGCCGCTGGCCGAGTACTTATTGTACGAACTGCACGTGGGAACCTTTACAGCCGCCGGGACATTCGAGGCGGTGATTCCGCTGCTCGACTACCTGCTCGAACTGGGGATTACCGCGGTCGAGTTGATGCCGGTCGCCCAGTTTCCCGGAGAGCGGAACTGGGGATATGACGGCGTCTATCCGTTTGCTCCGCAGAACAGTTACGGCGGCCCGTGGGGATTGCGCGAACTGGTGAACGAGTGCCATCGCCGGGGACTGGCCGTGGTTCTCGACGTGGTTTACAATCACCTGGGCCCCGAGGGAAATTACCTGCACGGGTTCGGTCCCTATTTTACCGACCGCTATCGCACACCATGGGGTGAAGCGGTCAACTTCGACGGCCCCTCGAGCGACGAGGTCAGGCGCTATTTCGTCGAAAACGCCCTTTACTGGGTGTGCGAATACCACGTGGATGCCCTGCGGCTCGATGCGGTTCACGGCATATTCGATTTCAGTGCGCGCCATTTCCTGGCGGAACTTGCCGCCGAGGTTCACCGGTACGCATCGAGGCTCGGCAGGCAGGTCTACGTTATCGCCGAGAGCGACCTGAATGACGTGCGGCTGGTCGATCCGCCTGAACGGGGCGGATGCGGGCTTGACGGTCAGTGGAACGATGATTTTCATCACGTCCTGCACACCCTGCTGACTGGTGAGAAGGACGGTTATTACCTGGATTTCGGCGAGACCGGACAGATGGTCAAGGCCCTTACGGAACGATTCGTATACTCCGGTGACTATTCCCGTTATCGCCGCCGCCGACACGGAAATTCGGCCGTCGGCAGGCCGGCGCGTCGGTTCGTCGTTTTCGCCCAGAACCACGACCAGGTCGGCAACCGCATGTTCGGGGAACGGCTGTCGGAACTTGTCTCCTTTGAATCCCTCAAGCTCGCTGCGTGTGCCGTCCTGCTCTCGCCATATGTCCCGCTCCTCTTCATGGGGGAGGAGTACGGCGAGCAGACACCGTTTCTCTATTTTGTGAGCCACGGCGATCCGGACCTGGTGGCAGCGGTGCGTGAAGGGCGCAAACAGGAGTTCCGGGCCTTCATTTCCCGGGGTGAGCCGCCCGATCCCGGAGCGGCCGCAACCTTCCTGCATTCGAAAATCGACCAGGAACAGAGATGGTCCGGCAGTCATGCCGTCCTGTTCCAGTTCTACAAAACACTCATTGCCTTCAGAAAAACCGTTCCCGCTTTGTCCGTTGCCGATGACGACGACCTCCGTGTATCGACACGTGAAGATGAAAAACTGGTGATAATGGAACGGTGGCGCGGGAGAAGCCGGGTTGCCTGCCTGTTCAACTACGACGAGCGGGATCTCGTCGCCCGTCTTCCGGACGGCGGTACCTGGCGCCTGCTGCTCGATTCGGCCGCCAGCGCCTGGCACGGTCCGGGCGTTTCCCCGCCGGAACAGGCGGAAGGCGGAGCGGCAATCCGCATGCACGGGCGCAGTTGCGCGGTTTACCTGGTGGAAGAGGGCTGAATAATCAGATGATTGATAATATCCGGTAGGGGCAGGCCCCTGTGCCTGCCCTTGATGGGCGGCCACGGGGGGGCGCCCCTACGGATTATTTCCATAATAGCGTGGACTAACCATGGAACGGTATATCTGCATTCACGGACATTTCTATCAACCGCCCCGGGAGAACCCCTGGCTGGAAACCATCGAGATACAGGATTCCGCCCATCCCTACCATGATTGGAACGAGCGGGTGACCGCGGAATGTTATGCCCCCAACTCGGCCGCCAGGATTCTCGACGGCGAGGGTCGTGTGATGGATATTTTCAGTACCTATGCCAGGATCAGTTTCAATTTCGGCCCCACGCTTCTTTCCTGGCTGGAATCTTCCGCACCGGAGCTTTACCGGTCGATCCTCCTTGCGGACCGGCAGAGTGTCGAGTGGCGCTCCGGTCACGGCAATGCTCTGGCCCAAGTCTATAATCATATTATCATGCCCCTGGCATGCGGCAGGGACAAGCGCACCCAGGTGATCTGGGGGATTCGTGACTTCGAGAGCCGTTTCGGCCGTTTTCCCGAAGGCATGTGGCTGGCGGAAACCGCCGTCGATCTGGATACGCTTGAAATGCTTGCCGAGGCCGGCATACGCTTTACCATTCTGGCGCCCCGTCAGGCGGCGAAGGTGCGGGAAATCGGGGGAAAGAAGTGGAAAGACGTGAGCAACGGCTCCATTGACCCTACCAGGGTCTATCGGTGCCGACTGCCTTCCGGTCGGACGATCAGTCTTTTCTTTTATGACGGGCCCATTTCGCAGGCCGTAGCGTTCGAGAACCTGCTGCAGCGCGGTGAACGTTTCGCCCATCGCCTGCTGAACGGATTTTCCGGCACCAGGGACTGGCCGCAACTGGTACATATCGCCACCGATGGCGAAACCTACGGCCATCATCACAAGCATGGTGAAATGGCGCTGGCCTATGCGCTCAATTATATCGAAAAGAAAGGGCTGGCGCGGATAACCAACTACGGCGAGTTCCTGCAGATGCATCCTCCTACCCATGAAGTCAAAATAGTGGAGAATTCGTCGTGGAGTTGCTGTCACGGCATCGAGCGGTGGCGGGCTGACTGCGGCTGCAATAGCGGTGGGAATCCCGACTGGAACCAGCAGTGGCGAGGGCCGTTGCGCTTCGCGCTTGACCTGCTGCGCGACCAGCTGGCAGTAGCATATATCCGCAAGTCGGGCGAATACCTGCGGGACCCGTGGTTGGCCCGGGACGATTATATCTCAGTAGTTCTTGACCGTTCCGAGGAAAATATCGCGGATTTCCTGGAAAGGCACGCCCTGGACGTACTGCATCCCGATGATGTTCCGGTGGTCCTCGGTCTTCTCGAGATCCAGCGTCATGCCATGCTGATGTATACCAGCTGCGGCTGGTTTTTCGACGAGATTTCCGGACTGGAAACAGCTCAGATTCTCCAGTATGCGGGAAGGGCGATTCAACTCGCGGAGACGCTTTTCCCGGGCAGGCTAGAAGAGCCCTTCCTGGAGGTTCTCGCCGGGGCAAAGAGCAACCTCCCCCACCTGGAAAACGGCAAGCGGGTCTACGAGGAATTCGTCAAGCCGTGCACCATCGACCTGGTCAAGGTAGGGGCCCATTATGCGGTCAGTTCAATCTTCGAGGACTATATCGAGGAAACCCGGATCTTCAGTTACCAGGTCGACCGCGAGGAGTTCCAGCTGCTTCGCAGCGGGCAGGCGGTCTTTGCCATTGGAAAAATCATTGTTCGCTCGTCCATTACCCGTGAAAAAAAGCATGTCACTTTCTGTGTCGTCTATTTCGGCAACCACGCCGTTTACGGCGGGGTCCGCCCCTTTATTGGTGAACAGACCTATGAAACCATGAAAGACGAAATGATGAAAGTCTTCGCCGACGGTGATTTTGCCGAGATCATTCGGCTCATGGACAGGCACTTCGGTATGCACAATTACTCTGTCAGGGACCTTTTCCGTGATGAGCAGCGGAAAATCCTGGGGGTAATGACCGAAAAAACTCTTACGGCATTCGACCGTCAGTACCTGTTGCTCTATGGCAACAGCAGGAGTCTCATGGCCATCCTGCGGGATACCGGCACTCCTGTTCCGAAAAGGTTTTTCACTACCGCGGAGATTGCCGTCAACCTGGAGTTGCGGGAATGCTTCGGCGCGGAACGGGTTGACCTTGACAGGGCGGGGATGCTGCTCGAGGAAATGAAATCATGGCATATCGAACTGGATGCCGTTGATCTCGAGTTTCTTGTCAGGCGCAAAATCGAGGGCATGATGGAATCGTTTCGCGGCAATCCGGCGGATGGCAATGTTCTCGAAGAACTTCTCAGACTGCTTGATTTTCTTAAAGATATCCCGGTGCGCATGAATTGCTGGAAAGCGCAGAATGTCTGGTTTGACATGGTACAAAATGAATTCCCCCGCTATTCGGCACGGGCCAAGGCCGGTGAGGAAAGTGCCGTGAAGTGGCTGGACGAATTCGGCAGGCTGGGCGACCTGCTGGGCTTCGCCACCCGGACGATCATCCCCGGCGCGTAAGGGAGCGCCTGGATCCGTGACATCTCCTCTGACCCTGGTCAGGCGGAGAGGCTTGTTTGAGAATTTGTCGGAGTATCCAGACTTGAAAGGAAAAAAATGGAAATCGAATCATCCTGTCTGCTCAGCATTCCCACGGCAACCTACCGGCTTCAGTTCAACAGGGATTTCGGATTCGACGCTGCACGCGGTATCCTGTCCTATCTGAGCGAGCTGGGCATCAGCCACCTCTACTGCTCGCCGTATTTCAAGGCTCGGGAGGGGAGCGGGCACGGCTACGACATCACTAACCATAATGCCCTTAACCCGGAGGTGGGAAGCCGGCGGCAGTTCGATGACCTGGTCGAAGGTCTGGCACGGCTGGGAATGGGACAGATTCTCGATATCGTTCCCAATCACATGTGTGTGGAAAGCGGTGACAACCACTGGTGGCTCGATGTGATGGAAAATGGTCCCAGCTCACCCTATGCCTCATTTTTCGATATTGACTGGAACCCCGTGAAGCGGGAACTGAAAAACAAGGTGCTGATACCGATCCTGGGCGACCAGTACGGAGCGGTCCTTGAAAGCGGCGAACTTCACCTCGTCTACAGCGAGGGAGCTTTCCATCTCTGCTATTACGAGCATACTTTTCCCATCATTCCCAAAACCTACGTGAGTATCCTTTCCTATCGCCTGGAAGAGCTCGAGCAGTCGATCGGGGAAGAAAACACCCGCTACCAGGAACTGCTGAGCATCATGACCGCCCTCGATCATCTCCCGCCCTATACGGAAACCGATCCCGACCGTATTGTCGAGCGCTATCGTGAAAAGGAGATCGTGAAAAGGCGGTTGTGCCTCTTGTACCGTGAAAGTCGGGAAATCGCGACTTTCATCGAAGGGAACCTGGCTGTTTTTAACGGCACGGCCGGGGAGCCGCGAAGTTTTGATCTCTTAGACGACCTCCTGCGGCAGCAGGTCTACCGCCTCTCCCACTGGCGGGTGGCGACCGAGGAGATCAACTACCGGCGGTTCTTCGACATCAATTCCCTCGGCGCGATCCGGATGGAGGACCCCGCCGTTTTCGCCGAGACTCACCGCATGATATTCGACCTGATCAGGGAAGGGATTATAAGCGGTTTGCGTATCGATCATATCGACGGGTTATACGACCCCGCCGAATATCTCGACCGCCTGCAGTACGGGTGCTTCCTCAATAAATGGTCGTCCTGCCCGGAATTTAACGCGGGCGAGGGAGCCTTTGGCCCCGGCAACGAAGAGCTGCCGGATGCCATGGAGGAGAAGATTCGGAGAAAGTACCGGGAGATCACCGGTTTCGATCCGAACTTCAAGGCCTTTTATATTGTCGGCGAGAAGATACTGATGAAGGGTGAGCGGTTGCCCGAGGATTGGCCGGTGTTCGGAACGACCGGTTACGGTTTCATGAATTATCTGAACGGGCTGTTCGTGGATTCGGCCAACGGCAGAGCGTTCGATGCCTTGTACCAGAGTTTTACCGGTTGCCGTCAAAAATTCCCGGAGATCGTGTGCGAAAAAAAGAAGCTCGTCATGCAGGCTTCCATATCCAGCGAGATAAATACCCTCGGCCACTACCTGAACACCATCTCGGAGATGGATCGGCAGACCCGGGATTTTACCCTGAACAGCCTGATCAAGGCGCTGGTCGAGGTGATCGCCTTCTTTCCGGTCTACCGAACCTACATCAATTGCTTCGAGGTTTCGGACCGGGACCGGCAGTACATCGACTATGCGGTTGACAAGGCCCGGCGCCACAACCCGGCTACCAATGCTTCCATTTTCGAGTTCATCCGGGATGTCCTGCAGCTCAGGTTCTATGACGGGATGGAGGAAACGGACAAGCGGGAATGGCTCGATTTCGTCATGCGCTTCCAGCAGATCACGGGACCGGTCATGGCCAAGGGGGTCGAGGATACGGCCTGCTACGTTTACAACCGCCTCATTTCCCTGAACGAGGTGGGCGGGACGCCGGAACGATTCGGCGTTACCCTGGAAGCGTTTCACGGACAGAACATCGAGCGCTGGAAAACGCGACCGCTGGCCCTGCTGGCCACTTCGACCCACGACACGAAAAGGGGCGAGGACGTGCGGGCACGGATAAACGTCCTGTCGGAGATCCCGGGAGCCTGGAAACGAAACGTGCAGCGCTGGAGCAGGATGAACAGGAAAATAAAGATGATGGTCGACGGTCGGCCGGTTCCCGATCGTAACGAGGAATACTTTCTCTACCAGACGCTGATCGGCGCCTGGCCCATGGGAAGCCCGGACGGCGACGGTTTCGACCGGTTCCGCGGCCGCATCAGGGAGTACATGCTCAAGGCCGTCAGGGAGGCCAAACAGAATACCAGCTGGATAAATGCCGATTCCGCCTATGAAGAAGCCCTCATGTATTTTATCGACACCATTCTGAGGACCGGGCAGACGAACCGTTTCCTCGATGATTTCAGGGTATTCCACCGGCGGATCTCGTTCTGCGGAATATTTAATTCCCTTTCCCAGACCCTGCTCAAGATTGCTTCACCGGGGGTTCCCGACTTTTACCAGGGGAGCGAGCTCTGGGACCTCAACCTGGTGGATCCCGACAACCGACGGCCGGTTGATTACGATCTGCGCATGATGCTGCTCGAAGCGGTCACGCGGATGGACGCGTCGCTCGGTCCCGCGCGCCTGGCGCACGACCTGCTGGCAACCCGCGAGGACGGGGCGGTAAAACTGTTCCTGATCCGGAAGGCGCTTTCCTGCCGGAACAGGAATCGGAAACTGTTCGAGACGGGAAGGTACCTACCGCTTGAAACAATAGGGATACATGCTGATAACCTCTGTGCGTTCGAGCGTTCCCTGGACATGGAAACGATACTCGTAGTTGCGCCCCGGTTTTTCACCCGCTTGACACGAGGCGGAGAGGTGCTGCCGCTCGGTGCCGAGACCTGGGCCGATACCCGTATCGTTATTCCTTTCGAAGACCCGGGCACATGCTACCGTAATGTTTTCACCAATGAGACCGTAAGCGTGCACTCCGATGGCAACACGACCTTCCTGAGCCTGGCGGATGTTCTCAAGTCTTTTCCCGTAGCCTTGCTGGAAAAGACATGAGATGGGTTCAGCGTTTCACGTTTCCGAATGGAAACGCATTGCCAGCAAGCAATTTCCATTCGGAACCTCTCGTAAGGGGCCCGGCCTTTGCGGCACTTCTACCCGGAACGTCCGGATGGAAACAAGTTTCCCTGTGGTTGCTTGTAAGGAGCTAGTGACCCGTGCGGTTAGTTCGCCGCATGAATTCCGAGGAGTTTTGGCTTCTGGCAAGGCGTGGCGACGCAGGCATAGCAGGGCTCTGTCGAGGAGACACAACGCAGCCAGGGGTCAAAAGAACCGGAAGTAAAAGGAATGAATTA
>JAXGWF010000007.1:0-110021 GCA_040773465.1 Geobacteraceae bacterium
CAATCTAGTTCGGGGTCGTAGTTAAGTCGGTTATAACGCCGGCCTGTCACGCCGGAGGCCGCGGGTTCGAGTCCCGTCGACCCCGCCATTCTATAATAACGTTAATTGAGGGCGAATAGCTCAGCTGGGAGAGCGCCAGCCTTACAAGCTGGATGTCACAGGTTCGATCCCTGTTTCGCCCACCAACTTTTTTAACGGTTGTGCTTGGTTGTATAAAAAAAGCAGTACATGCGGGGTCGTAGTTAAGTCGGTTATAACGCCGGCCTGTCACGCCGGAGGCCGCGGGTTCGAGTCCCGTCGACCCCGCCATAAATTTTTAAGGTCATGCATGCGCATGGCCTTTTTTATTATCGAGATCTTGATTTATGCCTGGACAAATACTTCCCTTTCCCTTGACTTGGAAGGGGAAAAAACATATTCTGCACCTATCCAGTCAAATATATTATTATTTCTGGAAAAAGGGCAGTCAAGGGTGCAACCCGGTTACAGCTGATGCTCATGGTTTATGTGTCCCCTAATTTACCCGTTTTTCTTCGGGAACAAGGTTGTGTCAAGTGACAGTTCTGGTTGTTATTCCCACGTATAACGAACGTGACAACATTGTCAGGCTTATTCCGGAAGTGCTGGCACAGGATTCGAGGATTTCCGTGCTGGTCGTCGATGATAATTCTCCCGATGGTACCGCCGATGCCGTGGAAGAAATGGCGAGGCGAGACGATAGGATTCTCCTTCTGCGACGCGAAGGCAAGTTCGGCCTTGGTTCGGCATATCGTGACGGTTTCCGGATAGCGCTCCAGAGGGGAGCTTCTCACATCATCGAAATGGATGCCGACTTCTCGCATGACCCGAACAGCCTTCCTGCCCTGTTGAAGGAGGCGGAGTCGCAGGATCTCGTTATCGGTTCCCGTTACACGCGGGGGGTCAGTGTCGTAAACTGGCCGATCCGCAGGCTCCTTCTCAGCTACTGTGCAACAGTATACACCCGCATAATAACCGGGCTCCGTGTTACCGATTGTACCAGCGGCTTCAAATGCTTCCGGCGTGAAGTGCTGGAAGCCATTAACCTTGATACGGTTCGTTCCGATGGTTATTCATTTCAGATTGAAATGAATTACCTGTGCATGGAAAAAGGTTACCGGATTGGAGAGATCCCCATTATCTTTATTGACCGCCATGCCGGTACCTCGAAGATGTCGAGAAAAATTGTCCGTGAAGCAGTGTTCATGGTCTGGAAACTGAGGATCGGTTCACTGCTCAAACGTTTTTTCTATAAAGGGGAAGGCAGTGACAAGCGAAACTTGGGCACTGTTTTGTGAAATCGCTTTTTGGGGCTGGGTACTCTCCGCAGCGGGCTTTTTTTTCTATTCCTTTCCCGTCCGCGGTGCGTTCAATCCGAAGAGCGCCATGCCATGGGGCGGGACTTTTCTTTTGTGTTATGCCGCTTGGGGTATGGCCATGATAAGCTTTTGACCGTTGCGCCAGGTCTTTTGCCTGAAGCTGAGAAAGACGGCCTGGTGCTTTGCTGTGCGGCGCAGTAAAAAACCAGGGCGGGATGAAGATTTTTTATGTTCGTTTCTTCATTCCCCATCTATCAGGACATTGGCGAATTCCGGAGCGTTTCCATGATCCAACTTCACAATGTATTTCTGTCGTACCAGAATGATGGGGCGGCATTGAGCAATGTGACCCTGAGTATCTCAAAGGGAGAATTCGTGTTCCTGACCGGTGTTTCCGGTGCAGGCAAGTCGACCCTTCTGAAACTGCTGTATGGTGCATTGAAGCCGACCAAGGGGCAGGTTGTCGTGGAAGGCGTCAATATTTCCAAGCTTCCTTCTTCCAAGCTTCCCTTTCTTCGCCGAAAAATCGGCGTTGTCTTTCAGGATTTCAAGTTGCTCCCGGCCCGGTCGGTGCTGGAGAATGTCGCCTTGACACTGGAAGTTTTGGGGTGGGGAAAAAGGGACATCGACAAGCGTGTTTATCATATTCTCAAGCAGATGGGAATAGAGCACAAGATCAAAACGACACCCCTGCGGCTTTCGGGTGGCGAGCAGCAAAGGGTTGCCATGGCGCGCGCCCTGGTCAATGAGCCTCGAATCATTCTCGCAGATGAGCCGACGGGTAATCTTGACGAAGAATCCAAAGAAAAGATTCTTTCGATCCTGAAAGAGGCAAATATCCGGGGAAGCACCGTTATCGTGGCGACCCATGACAGAAGACTGATCGAAAGCTGCCATAAACGTTTGATTGTTCTGGACAAGGGGCGTGTCGTGGAGGATTCCGATGCCTCGTAAAAATGCCGCAAAACGGCCCAAACTTGCCCGGGAGGGCGTGACCGGACGTCTTTTCTTTTTCCTAGAGAGGGCTTTTCTCAATATCAGGCAGAACGTTCTCGTCAACCTGCTGACAATCGGCACCATCGCCCTGGCTTTTTTGATCCTGTCCCTTGCCTTGCTTATCTATGTAAACCTTGAACGGGTTGCCGAATGCTGGAGCGACCGAGTGCAGGTCAACGTATATTTCGAGGGAGATCTGTCCCCCTCAGACCTGTCGGCATTGAAATCCAGGATCAAGGCAATCAAAGGGACGGCGGGTTTCGATTATGTTTCACGGGAGGAAGCACTTCGGAGATTTCGCGACCGGCTCAAGGGGCAGGAGTCACTGCTCGAGGAGGTGTCGGCCGAGATCCTTCCCTCTTCGCTTGAGATACGTTTGAATAGGGACAGCCGGGACAGTGAGTCGGTGGCCCGCTATGTTGCGCAGCTCAGGAAAGTCCCGATGGTTACCGAGGTGCAGTATGGCGAAGAATGGGTAAAACGTTTCAGCCAGTTTATGAATCTCGTTCGTTTTGCAGGCCTTCTTGTGGCGGGTTTCATAGTGGTCGCGGTTGTTTTTATCGTTGCCAATACCATTAAATTGACGATTTATGCCCGCAAGGACGAGATAGAGTTGATGGCTCTTGTCGGGGCTACTCGGCTGTTCATCAAGGTTCCCTTCCTTATCGAAGGGGTGGTGCAGGGGGTCGTGGGGGCCGCCTTGGCGCTCCTCATCCTGTCCGGGGTCTATCTGGCTTTTCTTCATAATGCGGATTTTCTTTTCAGTTTCAAAACCATGGAGGCCGGTTTCGTTTTCCTTTCCGTTCCTCACCTTGTGGCTGTATTGTTCGGGGGAGCGGCACTCGGATTTATCGGGAGCCTGGCATCCCTGAAACGCTTTATCAGCCTGTGATTATGTGGATTAAACAGCTCATTACGCTCGCGCTTGTTTCGTGTCTCGTGGCGCCTGCCTGGGGAGCCAATGAAAAAAGGCAGCTCCAGGGTATCAAAAATGAGATTCGTGAGAAAAAACGCCTTATTACCAGGACAAAGCGGGTGGAAAAGGTTGTTGCCGGCGAGTTGGCGAAAATTGACAAGAGCTTGCGTGAGAAGGAAGAAAGCCTTGCGGCACTGAATCGCGACCTTAGCAATGTGGACGCCGGACTGCGGAAAACACACGTGGAGATCGATACGGTCGTGAAGGATGTTGAGGCACGAAAAAAACTGCTTCAAAAACGACTCGTTTCGGTCTACAAGGCCGGCGATGCAGGTGCCGTCCGCTTTCTCTTTTCCTCGGAATCGGTGCCGCGGATGATGGAAAATTTCCGCTACATGAAGTCTCTCATGGAAAATGACCGCAAGCTGGTGGTTGCCTACAATGAGCGACTTGAAAAGCTCAAGGTCCTTAAGACAACCCTTGAGCAGGATGTCCGGCGTAAGGCAAGTCTCAAGCAGCGCATTGAATTGAAAAAGAAGGAAATCGAAGCGGAAAAGAAAAAAAAGACCTCCTATCTCGTCAGGGTCCGGGAAGACAAAAAGAGCTACATTGCTTCATTGCGGGAGCTTGAAGCGAATTCCCGGCGTTTGCAGGCAATCATAGAAAGACTTGAAGCTGCCAGGAGAAAGAGCTATACTGCACATACTCGCAGGAAGGCTGTCAAGCCAGGCAGTAAAGGGGGCGCTTCCTTTGTCCCGCCATCCTCATCTACCGGTTTCGGCTCCCAAAAAGGCCGTCTCTCCTTACCTACGCAAGGAAGGATTGTCGACTTCTTCGGCAGGCACAAGCATCCCGAGTTCAATTCCTACACGAATATCAACGGTATTTTCATCGCCGCTCCGGTTGGAGCCGACGTGCGCGCTGTGTACGACGGGAAGGTTATCTTCGCCGAATATTTCAAAGGATATGGCAACATGGTCATAGTTGACCATGGTGACGGCTTTTTCAGCCTCTATGCCCACAACTCAAAGATATTCAAAAAGGCCGGGGCCGGCGTAAAGAAAAACGAACTCGTGGCCAGTGTCGGAGATCTCGATTCAACCCGGGGACCGGTTCTCTATTTTGAGATCAGGTATCAAGGAAAGCCGATAGATCCGGGTCCATGGATTCGCTAGTTTTCGGAACCGCAAATTTCAGAGTTTTGGAGGAGCAATGGTAATGAAGGGAAAAGGAAGAAAAGCAGCTCTGCTCATTGCCGCCGTTTCCGCACTATTCGTGGTCATCGGCGTCGGTGTACAGCACCGATGCGCCGCGGAGGGAAATAATGACTATGAATCGATAGAACTGTTTACCGACGTTCTCAAGATTGTCCAGAAAAATTACGTTGAAGAGGTCGATACCAAGAAGCTGGTTTATGGAGCCATCAACGGTATGCTTTCGTCTCTTGATCCTCATAGTTCATTCCTTCCTCCCGATATGTACAAGGAGATGAAAATAGAAACGAAGGGTTCGTTTGGCGGTCTTGGTATCGAGATAACCGTCAAGGACGGTTATCTGACGGTCATCTCTCCCATTGAAGACACACCGGCATTTCGCGCCGGCATCAAGGCCGGTGACCAGATACTGAAGATCGAAGACAAGCTTACCAAGGATATGAGCATTATCGATGCGGTCAAACGCATGCGAGGACCGAAGGGCACCAAAATTACCATTACCATAATGCGTGAAGGGTTTGACAAGCCTAAAGAATTTACCCTGGTTCGTGACATCATCCAGGTGAAGAGCGTTAAGTACAAAACACTCGACTATGGCTACGGTTATGTCAGGATCGCCCAATTCCAGGAAAAGACCGACGAGGATCTTGTGAAGGCCCTGAAGACACTGAAAGAGGAAAACGGCGGTTCGCTGAAAGGCTTTATACTCGACATGCGAAATGATCCCGGCGGCTTGCTTGATCAGGCGGTCAAGGTCGCCGAGCATTTCATTGCCGATGGTGGCCTGATCGTCTATACGGAAGGGCGGGATCAGGAATCAAAGATGAGATTTGTATCGGGTAAAGGCGTTAAAGAGCTCGGTTACCCCATTGTCGTCCTGATAAACGGCGGCAGTGCCAGCGCTTCGGAGATCGTGGCCGGTGCACTCCAGGATCATAACCGTGCCGTTATTCTTGGAACCCAGAGTTTCGGCAAGGGCTCGGTACAGACGATTATTCCGCTTTCCGAAGATTCGGGCCTTCGGCTTACGACCGCGAAATATTTTACTCCCAAGGGGCGATCAATCCAGGCCAAGGGAATTACCCCGGATATCGTTGTGGAGAGCCTCGAAATTACCGCTGCAGAGAAGAAGGAGTCCTTGAGCATTCGGGAAAAAGACCTGGAAAACCATTTTGAAACCGAAGGCGGTAAAGGTGCGCCAGGCAAGAAGGAGCAAAAAACACCCGCTTATAAACTGGACGAACAGTTCAAGGGCGACTACCAAATACTTCGCGCACTGGATCTCCTTAAGGGGTGGGAAATTCTGAAGAGCATGCAAAAGACGGGATAACAGCGGATTCTGTTAGTCGAGGTTCGTCTGGATCCCGGGTCTTTTGGGTCCATTGCGGGATCCAGACGATTCAAAAAGCAACAGATCTTTTTCAGGCTTTCTTCCGTGGTGGGCGGGTCGTTTTTTTCGGTGCAGCCTTTTCCGCCTTCAGTTTTGCCGCCCTGACGGCGCGGGCCTTAGCCAGATTTTCAGCCAATCCTCTCTCCTGCGCCATTTTTTTTCTGCTCTCGGAGAAATTTCTTGCGGTCAAAGGTTGACTGGAAGGGATATTGAACATTTTGCGGTACTCACCGGGTTTTACACCGTGTGCCTGGGCCAGATGGCGGGCAAGGGTCTTCATCCCTCCCCTGCCGCAGATCATGCAATAAACCTGGTCTGCCTGGAAAGCCTTTTTAAGGCTCATCGGCGGAGTTTTCTTTTCCGCTTCTGCGGCAGATTCCGCTGTTGTTGACGATGTCTCGAGTTGCTGGAGCGCGGCATATACTTTCTGTATTTCTTGAAGAAGCTCTTCTGTCGACATTTCATTGACAGAGGCATGCGATGATACAATGTTGGCAGCAAGTTCTACCAGTGTTGCAGGCATTTTTTATCCCTCCTTGGATATTTTTTGATTCATAATTTTCTATTTAAACGTAAAAATGCTTAAAATCAAGAGAAATACTATGCAGGATCAAAAAATACTGACTCAGAATCACTGGATCTTCTTCTTTCTTCTGTAAAACTGCTTTGTGATACTTTACTTACTCTAAGGGAATTGATATGCCGAAAATTCAAATTGACGAACTGAGATGCAAGGGCTGCGGACTTTGTACAATTGCATGCCCGAAAAAATGTATTGTCTTGAGTGAGCAGATTAATAATTATGGGTACACCCCGGCTGTTTTCGATGAAGGAGACAATAAATGTACCGGCTGTGCTTTATGCGCCGAAATGTGCCCGGATGTAGCCATACTAGTGTTTAAATAGCAATCGGTACAGTAAATCTGAAGGGTAGCTTGTTTGACAGAAGTCGAGCCGAAGGTGTTACCTTCAGACTGTTTATATGACAGAAAGACTCTTTGTGTCGTGTGCGTTCCCTGGGCGGTATGAATGCGCCGATTAGAGTGAAAGGGAGGATACCTTGCCGAAACGTTTACTGGTAAAAGGTAATGAGGCCATATGCAGGGGGGCTCTTGAGGCGGGTTGTCGATTTTATTTCGGCTATCCCATTACCCCCCAGAACGATATCCCGGAATTCATGTCCCGGGAGATGCCGAAGGTGAACGGTACGTTTATCCAGGCTGAAAGCGAAATTGCCTCGATCAATATGGTTATGGGCGCGGCATCTACCGGTGCCAGGGCAATGACTTCTTCGTCCAGCCCCGGGATTTCCCTGAAGATGGAAGCGATTTCTTACATGGCGGGGATGGAACTCCCCTGCCTGATTGTCAATATTTCGCGATCTGGTCCCGGCCTCGGAGGAATCGATCCCTCGCAGGGTGATTATTTCCAGGCGGTCAAGGGAGGGGGGCATGGCGGCTATCATTGCGTCGTTCTCGCGCCGGCTTCGATTCAGGAAATGTATGACTTGACGATGCTCGCTTTTGATCTCGCGGAGTTCTATCGCACACCGGTAATGATTCTTGGAGACGCCGTGGTGGGCCAAATGAAAGAGCCCTTGCTACCGCATCCGAGACCAAAGATTGATCTGCCTGAAAAGGATTGGGCACTTCGTGGGAAGGGCGAAGGCGAGCAGAGAATAGTCAAATCCCTGTACCTTGGCGACGGCGAGTTGGAGGCGCACAACTGGAAGCTCCATGCCAAGTATCAGCAGTTGAAGGAAAAGGAGTCCCGCTGGGAAGAGTACGAGACGGGTGATGCGACCCTGGTGGTTACGGGTTTCGGCAGCGCTGCCAGGATTGCGAAGACGGCGGTTATGATGGCTCGTGAAGAGGGGTTGAAGGTCGGGTTGTTGCGTCCCATTACGCTGTTTCCTTTTCCGGAAAAAGCTTATGCAGAGATAACCCGCAACTGTAAGAAGGTTTTGGATATTGAACTGAATACCGGGCAAATGGTTGAGGATGTTCGTCTTTCGGTTGCCCGGGATGCCGAGGTCTTCTTTTACGGCAGACCTTCGGGAACCGGCTCGCTTCCCACGCCGGAAGAACTTTTGGGTCAGATCAGAAAGTATCTGTAATAGTAACAGACGTCAGGGCCGGGCGGTCCTTGTTACGGATGTGACAAACAATATCGAGGTTACAGAATGCAACAGGTATTCAAAAGGCCGAAATCTCTGAAGGACATTCAAACCCATTTTTGCCCGGGATGCCATCACGGCACGATCCATCGGCTCGTGGCCGAGGCGCTCGATGAGTTCGACCTCGGGGAAAAAACCATCGGAATAGCGTCTATCGGCTGTTCCGTGTTTCTGTATCAGTATTTCGACATCGACACTATCGAATCTCCTCATGGCCGTGCCCCGGCCGTGGCGACCGGCGTCAAACGTGCCAGACCGGACCGGTTTGTTTTTACCTACCAGGGAGACGGAGACCTGGCCGCGATCGGAACGGCTGAAATAATTCATGCCGCGAATCGTGGGGAGGATATTTCGGTTATTTTCGTGAACAACACTACTTATGGCATGACCGGAGGACAGATGGCTCCGACCACGCTGCTCGATCAACGAACCTCCACTTCGCCGTATGGCAGGAGTGCGGATAGCGAGGGGTTTCCCGTTCGCGTTACCGAATTGCTGGCAGGCCTGGAAGGGGTTGCTTTTGCCGCGAGAGCGGCGGTCAATTCGCCGAAAAACCTCATGGATGCCAAGAAGCAGATAAAAAAGGCCTTTCAGTACCAGGTTGAAAAGAAGGGATTTTCTTTCGTCGAGGTGTTGTCTGCCTGTCCAACCAACTGGGGAATGGGAGCGATCGAGGCGAATGAGCGTGTGGGACGCGAAATGTGTGAGTATTTCAAGCTCGGTGTTTTCAAGAATATCGCGGGCCTCTAACCGATAGTAGAAAAGCTGCCGCGGCGACCGTCTACTGTGTTGCGCGGTGCTTGCATCTATGACCGCACAGATGATATGTCCCGGGTACCGCGCTCCGCGCACCTTGTATCCGGCCGTCCCAATAACGTTTTGCATCAACCTGATGGGAGCCCGTCCAGATGGTTCATTACGGGAAAGACTGCCTTTTTTCCATCTGAATGCGTTGAATCACGGGATAGTGAATACGTTCAGCTTTTTTGATTAGTTATGGGGGAGCGTTCCGCGCGCCGTGCATTACTCCACATCACGGTGTTATTTTAGCTGTCGGCGTGTTTAGGGAAGAAAATTCTTTTAGTGAACTGGGGGATTGCGCATGAGGCATGATATGTTTATGGCCGGCTTTGGTGGACAGGGGGTACTGCTTGCGGGGACTCTTCTTTCCCATGCGGCTATTATCGAAGGAAAAAATGTTTCGTTTCTGCCGTCATACGGTGTTGAAAAAAGGGGTGGCGCGGCATGTTGCACGGTGGTTATCTCGGATGGTGATGTGGGTTCGCCGGTTGTCGGCAATCCTTCCGTCGGCGTGTTTCTTAATCAGCTGTCGATGGATAAGTACGCGGGAAAGATCAAGGGCGGCGGAGCCTGTATAGTGAATTCATCCCTGATCGACCTGCGGGATTTTTCGCGGCAGGATATCGAAGTGTTTTCTCTGCCGATGAATGCCATAGCCACGGAAGTGGGTGATCCCCGCATGGTCAACATGGTCGCCGTTGGAGCCTATGCGGCCTTGACCGGTGTTGTTTCACTGAAATCCCTTGCCGAGGGGTTGAAAGACAGTCTTCCGGAGCGAAATCACCGGTTTATTCCTGCAAATATTCGGGTTTTGGAAGCAGGGGCTGCGGCCATTCTCAGGAATTCCGAGCGCGCCGCGTTGTAGTTCTGGTTATCCACGGAGCCCATCAAAAGGCTTGACGACGTTGCATGTCTTTGATATATACGTAGTCTGCCTGCTGGGGGATCGTCTAGCGGCAGGACTGCGGACTCTGACTCCGCCAACCAAGGTTCGAATCCTTGTCCCCCAGCCACTATTTCACTGGTCCGACTTCCGGATTCGTGAAGTACCGGTCCCATCGTCTAGCGGTTAGGACACCGGCCTTTCACGCCGGTAACAGGGGTTCAAGTCCCCTTGGGATCACCATTCGACTTTATCTGAGCCCTCGTAATTCACCGTGATTTGCGAGGGCTCTTTCAGTTGGCCCACCATCATACGCCGTTTCGTGTGGCAGGTATCTATTCATTCCAGTGCATTTTCCATGTTTTCTCCGTCGTAACTCCGGTTTCTCTGCCGCGTGTCAAGGAATGCGTTTTCCACGGTACAGCAGTTCCCGGCTTTCAGAAGGTTTCCTGGAATTCCCTCCATGTCGGCGAGAGGGCGGTCTTCGGCCATTGCTGCGGTTTTGCGAAGAAAAAACGGAGGATTAGCGGTTGCTGTCATTTTGAACCTATGTTATAAAGATTGAAACTTGTGCAGAGTCTTTTCAAGAGCGGTTTTCTGGCGATTTCCCACGTGAAATTGGATTCCGGTAAATGAATCGTTCGGAGTCGGCTCCGGGAAGAATGGTGCAGGGGCGGCGCTCCCGATTGATTCCTGAAAGCACAAAGTACATAGTCAGTGTCGCACCTGTTGGGGAGCTTTTCATGATCGGAATTGACAGAGTTATCGAAAACGCCTTGCTGGAAGATATCCATACCGGCGATATCACTACGCTGGCCGTGGTTCCGGGGCGTCGGAACGCAGTTGCGAGGCTGGTTGCGAAAGAGCCGTTGATTCTGGCCGGCATTCAGGTCGCCGCCAGGGTTTTTTCCCTGGTTGATCGGGACGTAACCTTTACGTCTCGCTTTGTCGATGGCGTACACGTATCGGCCGGCGACTATATTGCCGATATCACCGGAGACGCCGCATCCCTTCTCCAAGGGGAGCGGGTGGCTTTAAACCTCTTGCAGAGAATGTGCGGCATAGCGACGCTCACCGCGCGTTTTGCACAGGCAGTTTCCGGCACCGGCGCGAAGGTTGTCGATACCAGAAAGACAACACCCGGTTTACGTCAACTGGAAAAATACGCCGTTCGAGTCGGGGGTGGCAGCAATCATCGCACCGGACTCTATGACGGCGTCCTGATAAAAGAGAACCATATAGCCGCGGTCGGCGGCATTACCGTTGCAGTGCAGCGGGCTCGCGCATATGTTTCCCATACCATGAAGATAGAAGTGGAGACCGAAACGCTGGACCAGGTCGCCGAAGCTCTCGAAGCGGGCGCCGATATCATCATGCTTGACAACATGGACCTGAAAACAATGAAACAGGCGGTTGCCATGGTCGACAAAAGGGCTCTGACGGAAGCTTCCGGCGGGGTTTCACTCGAAACCATCGCGGGTATCGCTGAAACCGGCGTCGATATCATTTCCGTCGGGGCGTTGACACATTCGGCCCGCGCGATGGATATCTCCATGTTGTTGGAGGAATAGTGAAGGGTACGGGCACATCCGGGACCGGCCGGGGGAAACCTTTTCTCGAGCAAAGATTGCTGGAACTCTTGCGGGATACGGAAGGGCGGGTTATTTCCGGAAAGGAACTCGGGTGTGAACTCTCCGTGTCACGTACGGCTGTCTGGAAGCACGTAAAGAATCTCATGGCACAGGGGTATCTGATCGAATCCGTCCCATCGCGTGGTTACCGTTTCCTTGCGGCTCCAGATGCCCTCACCACCCTTGAGCTGACAACCGGTCTCCGCACGAAGCGGATCGGGTGCCGGGTAACCTGTGTTCGAGAAACCGAATCGACTAACCTCCTTGCTTTTCGTCTCGCGGAAAACGCGGCTCCGGAAGGCACCGTCGTGATCGCCGAGGCTCAGACCGGCGGCAAAGGCCGCTTGGGAAGACACTGGGAATCGCCTCCCGGAGTTAATCTTTATTGTTCGGTAATTCTTCGACCTCCCATGTCGCCTGCCCGGGCTCCCCAGCTTACCTTCCTGTCGGCGGTTGCGGTCGCCAGGACAATCGAAGGAACTGACTGCCTGCAGCCGAAGATCAAGTGGCCTAACGATGTCCTGGTCAAGGGGATGAAGGTGGCAGGGCTCCTCAATGAAATGAGCGCGGAAACGGATACGATCCATTGTGTTGTCCTCGGTATCGGGGTCAATCTCAATATGCGCAAGGAGCAGTTTCCGCGGGAGTTGCGGCAACCGGCAAGTTCGCTGCTGCTCGAAAGCGGTGAAACCGTCAATCGTGTTGATTTTACCCGCCGTCTTTTCACTACACTCGATACGCTCTATGATGAGTATTTGGGCGCCGGGTTTGCCCCGATCCGGGAAGAATGGCTTTTTCGCAGCACCGTCCAGGGGCGAACGGTGCGGGTGTCTTTTGGAAATGGCGCCATGGAGGGAGTCGTCATTGGTGTCGACAATGATGGAGCATTACTACTTGACCGCGGAAGCGGGAATCCGGAGCGGGTGCTTGCCGGAGATGTAACCATCCTCTAGGAGTTGCTGTGGCCGAATGCAGGTTTTTTCGATTTTTTGCAGAATTGGGAGCGTGCAGACGTGTTATTTGTTATAGATGTTGGTAATACGAATACGGTTCTCGGTCTGTATGAAGGCGACCGTCTCGTCAGGGATTGGCGGATTGCAACGGATACCGCGAAAACTGTTGATGAATACGCCATTCTCATCCGTGAGCTTTTTCTCTTTTCGGGGATTGAATGTGCCTCCGTGGAAGACATTATTCTTTCTTCCGTGGTTCCTGCCCTTACCGGAGTGCTCGAGAGAATGTCGCTTCGCTATTTCAGCCTGAAACCGTATGTGGTCGGTCCTGGCATCAAGACCGGTATGCCGATACATTATGAAAATCCCAAGGAAGTCGGCGCGGATCGAATAGTCAATGCCGTGGCGGCGTTTGAAAAGTATGGAACGGCGCTCGTTATTGTGGATTTCGGTACTGCCACGACGTTCGACCTGGTTAATGCCAAGGGGCATTACTGTGGCGGAGTCATAGCGCCCGGGATCAATATTTCCGCCGAAGCGCTGTTTCAAAAGGCGAGCAAGCTGCCGAGAGTCGATGTCATCAAACCACCCTCGATTATCGCCAAGAATACGGTAGGAGCGATGCAGGCGGGCATATTTTACGGGTACGTGGGCCTCGTTGACGAGGTCGTCGCGAGAATGAAGGTCGAGAGCCGTGAAAACCCCCGGGTAATCGCTACCGGCGGTTTGGCCCGCATGATCGCCGAAGAATCGAAAACCATTGAAGAGGTCCATGAATTTCTCACCCTGGAGGGGTTGAAAATCCTGTACGAGAGGAACAAACAGACGGTTTCATCCTAGGACATACTGTTCCGCAGTGTTGCTGGTCGCGCAGAAGAACCGGTCATGCTTTCTTGGCGCCGGGCCGGGAACTGACTGCAGGCAGTCGGTCACGTTGCACTATTGAGTTGGAGGTGACAGGAGAATATTCCTTCGAGGACATGTAGGAGGCGTACTACCTATTACATAAACAAGGGGGCTTTATGGCAAAGTGTGACACCGCGAAAGTGAGAAACGTTGGAATTGTGGCCCATGGAGGGGCGGGTAAGACGTCCCTCACAGAGGCCATCCTGTATGCTACGGGAACGATCGACCGCCTCGGTCGTGTCGATGATGGAACAACATCGACGGACTTCGAGCCGGAAGAGGTCAAACGGAAAATTACGGTTTCGTCCGCTATTAATCATGGTGAGTGGAATGGTCATTCACTCCATATCGTCGATACGCCGGGATATGGTGACTTCATAGCCGACACCCGTTCCTGCCTCAGGGTTCTCGGGGGAACGGTGGTTATCATATCCGCCATTTCCGGGGTCAAGGTGCAGACCGAAGAAGTCTGGGGATGGGCCAACGAAGCCGAGATACCGCGTATTGCCTTTGTAAACAAGATGGACAGGGAGCGCGCCAATTTCCTCCGGGCCATGGGGGATATGGAAAAGGCCCTGGGGGCGCGTGCGGTTGCCGTCCAGCTTCCCTTGGGAGCTGAAGAGAGTTTTGAAGGTGTCATCGACCTGGTTAGAATGAAAGCCTATCGGTTCACCACGGATCATTCCGGTAAATTCACCGAAATTGAAATCCCGGACGAATACCGTGCTGATGCGGAGAACATGCGGGATCAGATGGTTGAAACGGTGGCCGAAGCGTATGATGCCCTGACGGAAAAGTTCCTTGATGTCGGTGAGCTTACCGAGGAAGAAATTCTCGACGGCCTGAGGGTCGGGACGCTTCGCAACACCTTTACGCCTGTTTTCTGCGGCTCGGCGACCATGAATATCGGGGTTTCCCAGCTGCTCGATTATATCTGCATCTGCCTGCCTTCGCCTATCGATCGTGGTTCGGTAACCGGTATCAATCCGAAAACCAACGAACTTGAAGAGCGTACCCCGGAAGAGTCACAGCCATTTTCCGCCCTGGTGTTCAAAACCACCTCCGATCCGTATACTGGGAAAATCTCCATTTTCCGTGTATACTCAGGTGTACTGAACTCCGATTCCACCATTTACAACTCCTCCCGCGATTGCACCGAACGTATCGGCCAGATCTATGAATTGGAGGGGAAAAAACAGAAGCCGATAAAACAGGCCGTAGCAGGGGATGTCGTAGCGGTTGCCAAGTTGAAGGAAACGGTAAGCGGCGACACGTTGTGCGATGCCGACAAGCCGATAATCTACGAGCCGGCAAAAACGTTGGATCCGGTCATTTCCTATGCGATCCAGCCCAAGACCAAGAATGACGAAGACAAGATTCACGGTTCCTTGCAGCGGCTCATGGAAGAAGATCCGACTATTACCCTGCGTCGCGACGAACAGACCAAGGAGCTCATCATTTCCGGCATGGGCCAGGTTCACCTGGAAGTAACAATCGAGAAACTGAAGCGCAAATTCAGCGTCGAGGTCGAACTCAAGACACCGAAAGTCCCCTACCTTGAAACCATCAAAGCCTCCGTCAAAGTGCAGGGCAAATACAAGAAGCAATCCGGTGGCCGCGGCCAGTATGGTGATTGCTGGGTAGAGTTCATTCCTCTTACCCGTGGTGAGGGGTACCAGTTCGAGGACAAGATTGTCGGCGGGGTAATTCCGAAAACCTATATTCCCGCGGTTGACAAGGGAATTCAGGAGGCTTCCCTGGAAGGTTTGATGGCCGGTTACCCGGTGGTAGACTTCAAGGCGGTTCTGTACGACGGTTCCTTCCATACCGTCGATTCCTCTGAGATGGCTTTCAAAATCGCCGGCTCCATGGCTTTCAAGAAGGCAATGGAAATGGCGAAACCGGTGCTTCTCGAACCGATCATGAAATTGGAAATTACTGTGCCCGAAGACAATATGGGAGACGTCATAGGTGATCTCAACTCCCGCCGGGGCAAGGTTGTCGGTGTCGAACCGAAAGCAAATTCGCAGATCATCAGGGCTGTCGCACCCATGTCGGAGGTCCTTTCCTATGCCAATGATCTCAGGTCGATGACCAGTGACCGTGGTCTTTTTACTACGGAATTCTCTCATTATGAAGAAGTGCCGAGTCACCTGGCTCAAAAGGTGATGAACGATGCCGCAGCGGCGAAACAGTAAAAGCGGTCCGGCCAGCAAACGGCGGCCTGCATTTTGGAAGGGAGAACAACGGATGGTGAAAAAAAGTTTGTCCGTACGCGGAAACAAAAACGGTATGGCCGGCTCCAAGGGGAGCAGCATGAAAGGTATACTGTTTTTCCTTTTCGCCCTTGCGGTCTGCTTTGGCTACTTTTACTTTTTTACCGATGTTCTGCGGCCAAAAGAAGAAACGCCCGGACAACCGGACGTTTATACTTCCGAGGTCAAAAAACCCCTTCCGGAGCGTCTGGTGCAAACCACGGCAACATCAGCGGAGGAGGCGGTTTCGCCTCCTCCGGGTTCCGCTCCACCGGCTGAGCCTTCCTTGCCCGGAGCCACAGGTGAAGATTCACCGGTTAAGGGTGGTGATGTGGCATCGGCTCGGAAAATTCCCAAGACGGCGACGGACAGCGTGAAAACGGTTACGCAAAAGCATCCGCCGGTAAAGTCGGATTCGGTGCCTGACAAGAAAAAATCGAAAACTGCCGAATCCCCGGCAAAACAGAAAAAGGAGCCCGCCGAAAAGACATCGGCTGCACTCAAGGTGGCCAAAAAGCCTGTGACTCCAGTTGCCAAGCCCCAGGTGAAATCCGTAGTACCGAAAAAAGTCGTAAAGGTTGAGCAACCGGTCGCTAAGAAAGCGGACGAGGCGTACACTCTGGTTGTCGGTAGCTATATACTGAAATCTTCAATGCTTGCCGATAAGGCAAAGTTGGAGAAAGCCGGTTTGCGAACACATGTTGCAAAAGGAAATGTCAAAACTGCGACCATGAACAGGTTGCTTGTTGCCGAGGCTGCAACAGCTGTGGCGGCACGGCAGGAACTGGACAAGCTGAAGAAAGTCAGCAAGGATGCCTTCCTGCTCCGGAAAAACGGCGGTTACGCGATTTATGCCGGTTCCTACTTTGACGGCGCCAAGGCGCTGAAGGAGCAGGAGCGTTTACAAAAACAGGGCGTCCTGTCGATAGTGAAGAAGTCGGAGGCTCCAGTTTCCTCGTATTCGTTGTCTGCGGGCGGCTATCCTACTCGGGAAGCGGCCCTGAAACACGCGGATGCCTTGAAGAAACTGGGGTTTGAACCTTACCCCGCGCCAATCAAATAGCTGTTTTTATGTTATGGATGGGTCCAGTAAGATAACAGTCAAGATATCCCGGGCTGCTGCCCGGTATGTTCAGCAGAGCACTCCCCGGGAAGAAAAACTGAAAGCAGCCCGCGGCGAGGTGCAATTTGCGCCGGCGGAGATACCGCTGGTCCTGTTTTATCTGACGCGGGATCCGGATCCGGCGGTAAAGGCCGCGGCTGTATCCGGTCTGCGGAACCTCTCAGGGCAACTCCTTTTGGATATCTGTTCCGATCAGGCGATTCATCCCAGGGTTCTGCGGCTCCTTGCGAAGCTTCACGGAACGAACAAGGCCGTCGCGGAAACGATTGCCGCCAACCCTGCCGCTGATCAGCAGACACTTTGCATGCTCGGTGAGAAGACGCGGTGCACCGCGGCACGGGTCGTTACCGATGGTAACGTCACCGATGCGCGTCAGGTGCAATCAGGCGAGGAAGACGAGACCGAACAGGGCTCCGATGAGGATCCTGCTGAGAGCAGCGAGGTCGGAGAAGAGGAAGAAGCCAAGTCCACATACCAGCTTGCCATGGAAATGGGGGTGTCCGAAAAGATCAAGATGGCTTTGACCGGTGACAAGGAATGGCGGATGCTTCTCGTCAAAGACAAGAACAAGCTGGTTTCCGGAGCGGTTATCAAGAATCCTCGTATCACGGAAAATGAAATTCTGACCATCACCAAGTGCCAGTTGAACAACGACGACATTCTCCGTGATATCTGCATAAACAAGGAATGGATCAAGAACTACCAGATTCGCAAGTCACTGGTGGAAAATTCCAAGACACCCATTCACTTTACCCTGCGATTCCTCGCCGGGCTCACGGACAAGGACATTGCTCTTATCGCTCGAAGCAAGAATGTTTCTTCGATTATTTCGACCCAGGCACGGCGGATACTGATGAATAAAGAGAAAGATAAATAGGGGGTTCCCATGGCTCTGGTAAATGACGCTAAAAAAGAAATCCATGCCAAGATTGTGTACTACGGACCCGGTCGGGCCGGAAAGACCACCAATCTGGAGTATATCTACAATAAGCTGAAGCCTGAGTATCGGGGGAAATTCAAGTTCCTGAATACTCCGAGCGGCAGAATGGTTTTCTTTGACTTCATGAGACCGGAGTTGGCCGGGGTCAAAGATTACAGTATCCATTTTCATTTGTATACGGTTCCAGGGGATGTCGAGGAGGGTGCGATCTGGAAGAATGTCCTGAAAGGTGCTGACGGGATTGTTTTCGTAGCGGACCTTGATTCGTCGAGAACCCTCGAAAACCGCAGGAGTTTTGAAGATCTCACGGGCTATCTTGTTGCTCTCGATACGGAGTTCGCCGAGGTACCCTGTATTTTCCAGTTCAACAAGAAGGACGTTGAAGGCGCTTCGACACCAGACGATTTGAAAAACCTTCTTGATGCCGGCGATATCCCGGTAATGCCGGCAGCTGCCGGTTCCGGAGAAGGTGTTTTACCGACTCTTTCGGAAATGGTAAAAATGATTCTCCAGAAACTGCGTGACGCCGCTTCCGTAACCGAGGAGCCGGTCTCCCCGGTCATTGTTGATGAACCCGCGGGCCAGGACGCTCCTCCTGTGGAAGAGGCAGCTCAAACAACAGAAGCGCCGTATGCATTTGCCGAAGAAACGGAAACCGTGGTGTCATACGCAGAGGAAGAGGAGCGTGTAAGAGATGAAGAACCGGCAGAAGAAATATCTTTGTCGGAAGAACCCGTGACTGCTTCTGATGATGAAGGGATCACGCCGGATGAACCGGAGCCGCTGGGCGTTGCGGATGTATTGCCCGATGAGGAACTCGTTTCTCCTTCCGTCAGCGAGGAAGAGAGTTTCGAAATGCCGGAACCGGAACCGTGCGGTGAATCGTTTTCACTGGAAACAGCAACTGCTGAACCTGATTTTGATGCCTCGGAGCCGGAGATCTCACTGGAAGGGGATCTCGAGTTTCTTGGTGAAGGACGATATCGGCTCCCTCTCGTGATTCGTTATGCGGACAAGGAGAAACGAACGGCGCTTACTCTTTCGCTGGGCATCGAGTAGGAATTGCCGAATCAGCTTTCAGGGGGATTTTCATCAGCCTGAACTCCCTTGCTGTACACAAGTCGAATATTGATCCGGCGGATCAGTTCTTCGATTTCACGCAGCTTGTTCTCGTATTCCCGCAGGTAATAGGCCTGCTTGCTTTTGCTGTGAAAGGTCGTACCTTCTTTCAGCATTTCAATGCGGATCTTTGCGACCTCTTTCATGGTTTCGAGTACTTCGCGTGCATCTGCCATTTTTCTTCCCGTTTCGCGCCGGCTAACAAAACCGGTTGTGTGGATCGGCGCTTGCTGTTTGAAAAGAGGGTATTTCGCCCAAGGTGGCGGACGACACTCCTGCCGTGTTACGATGCCCGTGTCGCAGCAATCGTCTTTAATGGTTCAAGAAGATGGTATGCAACGGCAAGAGCTCCCCTTCCGATGCCAATCTGTACGTCGTCTTCATAGCCGTGGAAGTCCGAGCCACCCGTCTTTACGAGGCTCAGTTCACGACAGAGACCCTCAAGAAATATCATGTCATCTTGATAGCACAGGTTGTTGTATACCTCCAGGCCATCAAGTCCCATCTGTTTCATTTGCCGGATAAGAGCGTTCAGCGTCTCACGGTTATCGGATATGCTGTGCGGATGAGCCAGCACGGAAACTCCACCTGTCCTCGCAATTTCGTCCAGCGCTTCCTGCAGGGGAAAGTAGCGCTTCGGTACATTGCACGGCAGCAGGTAGCGGACAAAAGCATCCTGGACATGGCGGGCGAGCCCCCGTGCCACCAGCAAACGGGCAATGTGGAGCCGACTGAGAGACTCTTGGGCAAGGTCGATCACTTCATCGTACGAGATGCCGTTTTTTCTTTCCGAGGCAAGTTTGGCGTTGATTTTTTCAACGATTGCCTTGCCGCGCAAATCGCGCGCCCTGCGAAACTCGGCAAGTTTCGAGGTAAATGATTTGTCCTTGTGATCGATGAAGTATCCCAGGAGGTGGATGTCGTGGTAGTCACGGAAGCCGATGGAGAGCTCAACGGCGGGGATTACTTCCACGCCGCTCTGCTGTCCCTCCTTCAGTGCTTCGTCAATCCCGGAAACGGAATCATGGTCGGCGATCGCAATAGCCTTGAGTCCTTTTTCCACCGCCATGGCAACGATCTGGGACGGCGTATAGACTCCATCGGAATGAATGGTATGAATATGGAGGTCTACATATTCTTTCATGAAAATTCCTCGAGTGCTGAATTATCTTCAGTATAGGGGAGAACCGGGAAATCTTCAACCGATGAAACGCTTAAGCATGGTTCTTTTCCATTGCCGTTAGTGAGCACTTCCGTTACAATCCAAAACTTTGCATCCCCGCGGCGAATGCCTGGAGGCATCCATGAAAGCCGACGATATCCATGAAATCATTGAAATTCTTGAAGACGTGGTTCAATGCTGGACTAGCCCCGCGGTAACTATCGTTTCCCAGCGCGAAGGAGACCCTTTCAAGGTTCTCATTTCTTGCATTCTTTCCCTGCGAACCCAGGACAAGACGACCGGACCGGCGTCAGCACGGCTATTTGCCCTGGCCGATACCCCCCGGAAGATGGCGCTCCTTTCTCCGGAGGTTATTGAAAAGGCAATTTACCCGGTCGGCTTCTACCGCACCAAGGCAATGAATATCCTGGGGATTTGCCGGTATCTTCTGGAAAGACACCAGGGAAGGGTTCCGGACGATCTCGACGAGCTGCTGCAAATGAAGGGCGTGGGGCGTAAAACCGCCAACCTGGTCATTACGCTCGGTTTTGTAAAACCGGGAATCTGCGTCGATACGCATGTGCATCGAATCTGTAATCGCTTGGGTTACGTTTCGACCAGGACGCCGGAAGAAACCGAGTTTGCATTGCGCGGGAAGCTTCCCCGGAAATACTGGCTCCGTATCAATGACCTGCTCGTTACCTACGGCCAGAACCAGTGCACCCCGATCTCACCAAGGTGCTCGACCTGTCGGCTCAGCAATTTCTGTGACCGCGTCGGCGTGAAGAAATTCCGCTAGCGACAAAGAACCTTTTTTCATCAAACAAGAGTTCAAGAAATTATCGAAGGAATTCAAGAAATGATCTTTTAGGAGTATCTCGTGTGGAAATAGTGTAAGGTCATTGCATGAAATACACTTAGTCATTCCCGCTTTCGCGGGCATGACAAACTTTTGCAGATCCATCAAAAATCAGCAGACTTGGTTTTGTGGGATGGTTCCGAAAAAGAAAAGCGGTCAGGACTTGCGTCGGACCGCTTTTCATGTTCAGCAGCACTGCCTGACATGGAGACATGGATGATAAAGGCCTATGACAGATTCCAGGTGATCATCTCCCACATGTCCCGGAAGCTTTTTCCGATTTCACTGACGACGGTGGGCTCGAATCCGCAGTGCATCATGCATTGGGCGCAACGTTCATCCTTGCCGACGCCGTATTTGTCCCACTCGGTCTTTTCCATCATTTCCCCGTACGAAGAGTAGTGGGTATCGGTAATGAGGTAACAGGGCGCTTTCCATCCCCTGGGATTCCGGGTGGGGTTTCCCCAAGGCGTGCATTCAAGGTGTTTCTCCCCCATCAGAAAACGCAGGTACATGGGAGTGGAAAGAAAACAGTGGCGTTTGCTCATTTCAAAGACTTCTCGAAACTTCTGTTCGATTTCCCGCCGTTCCAGAAAAAGTTTTTCCCCGACGGCTTCGTAACCGAATCCCGGGGCCACGAGAAAACCATCTACGCCGATACTTTTGAGGATGGTGAAAAGGTCGTCGATTTCCCGCAGGTCGGTTTCCTTGAAAATCGTGGTGTTGGTACAAAGCCGAAATCCGCGTTCCTTTGCCTTACGGATTGCGGCGATGGATGTGTTGAAGGCGCCTTTGTGTTCCAATATCCGGTCATGGGTTTTTTCCAGGCCGTCCATATGAACATTGAAGATGAAATTCGGATGAGGTTTCATTTTGTCCAGAGCGTCTCCCAGCAGCAGGCCGTTGGTGCAGAGGTAGACGTGTTTTCCCTTTGCCAGAACCCCGTCGATAAGTTCGTGAATGTGGGTGTAGAGGAAAGGTTCTCCGCCGGTTATCGTGACGACGGGAGCCGGGCATTCGTCAACGGAATGCAGGCACTCTTCCAGAGACATTTCCTGTGACAGGGTATCCGCATACTCTCTGATACGTCCACAGCCTGGACATGCGAGGTTGCAGAGATGGGTCGGCTCAAGCATGAGAACGAGCGGGAATTTTCTGATTTTTCGGAGCTTGTTCCAGAAAATGTATTTGGTGAGGTCGAGATTCAACTTCAGGGGAAAACGCATGGGTTTCTGTTCCTTTCAGCACTAGTGATTCCTGCCGGTTTTCGTTTTCTGACGATCTGCCGGGTAACGAATGTTCCCCGGTAATTACCAGCTTCCGGGCATGAACATGCATCCTGTCATTATTCGGTAAATGTTGCGGAATTCCGAGAGCATCCAAGGGAAATAGCGGAAAACCGGGAAACTACATGACCCGAACAAAGGGGTGGGCTGACCTTTCCTTACGGCCAAGAAGAGTTTTTACTGCCTGAACGATGCCGTCCGCATCCAGGCCGAGATCCTTTCGCAGTTGGGCTTGGCTGCCGTGTTCGACGAACCGGTCCGGGATGCCGAGCCGTTTCACTTTTATTCCGGGCATCCCTTCCTGCTCGAGTAGTTCGAGGACGGCGCTGCCGAAACCGCCTGCCAAGGCATTTTCCTCGACGGTCAAGAGGGTTCCGGTGTGTTGCGCGGCGTCGATTATCAGCTTTCGATCCAACGGTTTTACAAAGCGGGCATTGATAACGGTGGCGTTGATACCCTGACCGGCAAGTTTTCGCGCCGCCTCGAGGGAAGGATATACGGTGGCGCCGATGGCGATGATCGCCAGGTCGGTTCCTTCACAAAGAACCTCACCCGTTCCCATGACCAGGGTGCGCAGGTCGCGGTCCAGGACGGCGCCGTATCCCGCTCCGCGCGGATACCGCAGGGCAATGGGACGATCGGCGTACACGGCTGTTTTGATCATGTGCCGCAGTTCGTTTTCATCCTTGGGAGCCATGACCGTCATTTCAGGGAGATGGCGCAGGTACGAAAGGTCGAACACTCCGTGATGAGTGGGGCCGTCGTCGCCGACCAGACCACCACGATCAAGGGCAAGGGTAACCGGCAGTTTCTGCAGGCAGATATCGTGAAATATCTGGTCGTAGGCCCGTTGAGCAAAGGTGGAGTAAATCGCGGCTACCGGCCGCAAGCCTTCGGCCGCCAGGCCGGCCGCAAAGGTCAGGGCGTGCTGCTCGGCGATTCCCACGTCGAAGAAGCGATCTGGAAAAGCACGGGCAAATGGGGTAAGACCCGTTCCGTCAGGCATGGCAGCGGTAATGGCAATGATTTTCTCGTCCTCTTCGGCAAGTTCGACCAGGGTCTGGCCGAAGACCGCCGTATAAGACTTCGGTGCACCGGCTTTTGCCTTCGGCTTCCCGGTTTCGATATCAAAGGGGCCGACGCCGTGAAAAATGTCCGGATCTTGCTCCGCCGGCGGGTATCCTTTCCCTTTGGTGGTCATGACGTGAATGAGGACCGGTCCCTCTACGGACTGGCAGTTCCTGAAAACTTCGATCAGTTGCGGGAGATCATGGCCGTTGATGGGACCTACATAGTCGAAACCGAGGGCTTCGAAAAGGGTTCCCGGCGTAAGAAAACCTTTTAGGGAATTTTCCGCTTTTTTGGCGAAGTGAAGGATGTTTGTTCCGATTGCGGGGATCCCTTTCAGTAGGGCCTGCATTTCCCGCTTCAGGTCACGGAAATATCTACCAGTCAGTTTCCGCGATATGAACGAGGAAAATGCACCGACATTTTTCGAGATGGACATGTCGTTGTCGTTGAGGACGACGATAAGGTTTTTTCGCAGATGTCCGGCCTGATTCAGACCTTCAAACGCAAGGCCGCCCGTCATCGATCCGTCGCCGATTACCGATATGACCTTGTTGTTTTCGTTGCTCAGGCTGATAGCCGTTGCCATGCCGAGTCCTGCTGAAATGGAGGTTGAGGAATGACCGGCGCCAAAAGCATCATGGGGTGATTCCTCGCGTTTGGGAAACCCGCTGATTCCCTTGTATTGACGTTGGGAGTGAAAACGATCCCTGCGGCCGGTTACTATTTTGTGAGTATACGCCTGGTGTCCCACGTCCCAGATGATTTTATCCGACGGGGAGTCGAAGCAGTAGTGGAGCGCCAGGGTTATTTCCACGGAACCGAGATTTGACGCAAGATGGCCGCCCGTCCGGGAAACGGTCTGCAAGAGAAAAGAACGAATTTCTCCAGCCAGTGAGACAAGTTCTTCTTCGTTCAGAAGCTTCAAGTCCGATGGGCTGTTTATTTTTTCGAGGAGTGGGTACATGAAAAACTCCCGACAAATTCGAAGTGTAAAGTTTTTGAGTAATAGCGGTGTTGCTTACGATTGTACTAAGAAAGAATCCCTGAGTCCAGCCATCGTTGCAATCTGGCGCATTCTAGCGGGCGTAACCTTCGGCCCGGAACCACGTGACAGCCTTCTCAAGGGCTTTTTTAACGGGGTGTTGCGGCAGGCCGAGTTCGCGTATCGCCTTCGAAGAGTCGAAAAACATGAGCTTGCCGGCCATCTGGACTCCGGCAAGGGGAATGAGCGGCTCCTTGCGGGTAAGTTTGGCGATCCCTTCATTGATATATGCGGCAATGAGGATGGGAGTGTAGGGTAGTTTCACCCTCGGCGCCGGCAATCCGGAGATTTCCTCCAGTAGGGTGAAAATGTTTTTCAGCGTCAGGTTCTTGTTGCCAAGGATGTATTTTTCGCCGATACGCCCGTGGATTGCGGCCAGGATGTGGCCCTTGGCACAGTCTTCCACATCAATGAGATTGAGGCCGGTATCGAGATAGGCGGGCATTTTCCGGTTGAGAAAATCAACGATAATTTTACCGGTGGGCGTCGGCTTGATATCCAGGTGTCCGACGGGAGTCGACGGGTTGACGATAACCAGCGGCAGGCCGAGCCCGATGAATTCCTCGGCGACTCTTTCGGCCAGGAACTTGCTCTTCTTGTAGTGGCCCACCATGTCTTCGAAGGATACGGGAGTTTCTTCCGTGCCGGGTGTGCCGTCGCCCGGGTTGCCGAGGGTCCCGACGCTGCTGGTATAGACGACCTTGGAGAGGTTGCCCTTGAGCGCGGCCTTGAGAATCGACCGGGTGCCCTCCACGTTGACGGCGTACATGTCCGGCGGGTTGCGGGTCCAGAGCCGGTAGTCCGCCGCGGCATGGAAAAGCGTGTCGCACCCTCGAAGGCCGTGTAACAGGGAATCCTCGTTCCGCAGATCTCCTTCACAGAACTCGATATCGAGCCCTGAAAGGTTTTTTTTGTCCGATCCGGGTCTGACGAGGGCTCGGACGTGGCAGCCCTGTCCGATCAGTTCCCGGGCAAGGCTGGCACCGATAAAACCGGTAGCGCCGGTTACAAAAACCTTTTTCATAACAATAGTCTGGATGATAACCCGATCTCCCGTGCGGTTTCGGGGCACGGAAGAGGGAACGTTTATATTATTCGTTTCCGGCCAGCAGGCGGCGGTATTTTCCCAGTGCCATGAGCGGGAAGCAGTTCCGGTAAACGTGGTACTTGATCATGAAGTACTTGGGGAAACCGGTGCCGGTGAACTGGTCTTCATTCCAGGTTCCGTCGGGCTGCTGGTTTTGAACGAGGTAGTCGATTCCCCGTGCCACGGCGGCCGACTTCACTTCACCGGCGGCCATGAGAGCGAGCAGCGCCCAACCCGTCTGGGACGGTGTGCTTTCGCCGATTCCCGCAAGGGCCGGGTTGTTGTATGATTCACAGGTTTCTCCCCAGCCGCCGTCCGGGTTCTGTTTCAGTTTCAGCCATTCGATCGCATTCTGGAAGTAGGGCTGGGCCGGATCTTCGCCGATTGCCTGCAGTCCGCTCAGGACCGACCAGGTGCCGTAAATGTAATTGACGCCCCAGCGACCCCACCACGAACCGTCCGGTTCCTGGGTTTTCTTGATGAACTCCAAGGCTCGAACGGCTGCCGGATAGTCTTTCGGGTAGCCGAACGTTCCCATGAGTTCCAGCATCCTGCCGGTAAGATCCGCGGTCGGCGGGTCGATGAGTGCTTCAAGGTCGGCAAAGGGGATCTTGTTGAGGATGTGCTTGGTATTGTCCTTGTCGAAAGCCCCCCATCCGCCGTTTTTGCTCTGCATGCCCAGGCACCAGTTAACGCCGCGCTTGATGGCGTCGTCCTTGGCCTTGGCATCCTTTGTTTTTACATCGTTTATTGCCATCATGACGATGCCGGAATCGTCCACATCGGGATACCAGTCATTGAGAAACTCGAAGGCCCAGCCGCCGGGTTCCAGTTCTGGGCTCTTGATCTTCCAGTCTCCCGATTTCCGCACTTCCCGGTCGAGCAGCCACTGGGCTGCCTTGACAAGGGCGGGATGGTCGGTCGGCACCTCCGCGTCGATCAGCCCCTTCAGGGCAAGAGCGGTATCCCAAACCGGGGATATGCATGACTGAAGAACTATGTGCTTCTCGTTTTCGATGCAGAAATTGGCCAGTGCATCGAGGCCCTTCTGGACGGCCGGATGCTCACTGGCATAGCCGAGACAGTTGAGGGCCAGGATCGAATTGAGCATCGCCGGCTGGATGCCGCCCCAGTCGCCGGTCGGTTCCTGGTGGTCGAGGACCCACTTCTCCGCGAGGGCCATGGCTTTTTTCATGAACGGCCTGATGGGGCTCCGTTCGTAAATTTTCAGCAGGTGATCGACCCCGATGAAAATGTTTTTCCAGGTGAGGATACCCTCTTCCTTGGTGAAGGTGTAATCGGTCGGCCTCGGTGGACGAACGTACAGTTCCTGCACCCGGGCCCACGGCGGCAGCTTGCGGACCGGCCGCTTTGCCATAACGATGGAGAGCGGTACGATGGTTGCCCGCGACCAGCTGGAAAACTCATACATGTTGAGATAGGCCCATTTCGGCAGCAGCGAAAGTTCGATGGGCATTGACGGAACGCCGAACCAGGCGAATTCGCCGAACAGGGCGAGAAAAATCTTCGTGAAAACGCGGGACTTGATGATGCCGCCTTTTCTCAGGATGAACGTCCGCGCTTTTTCCATGGCCGGATGATCGGCCGGGTAGCCGGCCAGTTTCAGGGCGAAATACGCTTCGATGGTTGTCGAGAGGTCTCCCGGCCCGCCGTAATAGATGGTCCAGTACCCTTCCATAGTTTGCTTGCTGAGAATGTAACTGGCAAGCTTTGTTTCGCGCTCTTTGTCCACCATGCCGAGAAAGTGGAACAGCATGACGTATTCGGCGGTAATGGTTACATTGGACTCAAGTTCAGCCCACCAGTATCCTTCCGTCAGTTGCTCCCGGAAAAAGAAGTCGCAGCTCTTTTCAATGGCGGTGTCAAGGGGCGTATAATTTTCCAAGGATTTTTTCTTCCAGATCGAGGCCGGAAGATGATGTATTTTTGCACTGGTCCTGAGATTTGAGGAATCGGATATTTCCAGGGGCACTCCGTTAAAGGAGGTTAATGCATTGGATATGGGGTGTTTACAGGATTTCATTCCGGTTTGCTCCAATAAAAAACCTTGAAAAGTCACCATCGTATCATGGGACGCAGTTAGGCATTATAGTGAATAACTGAAAAATTCTACCACATTTTCACGAAAAGGTATACTCCTTTTCAAAAAATATTTACCGTGCTTGAAATGTTTTTATAATGATATCGGCACAGTGTGCTCAGAATAAACCGCCTTCGGCGCAGTTGATTTCACTGATGGCCTATGGTACTCTCAAACCTCTTTTTCTAGAGGAGGATAAATCAGATTATGAGAAATTCAAGAGGCAATGATCGGAGCCTGTTTTCGCTAATATCGCGGTATCCGCTTCTCATAATATGTCTGGCGCTTGTAATTTCCGCGCTGTCCATATTCTATACCAGTAATAACCTGGAGTTCCTGACCGGTCGGGACGATCTGATGCCGAAGAACAGCGCGTTTCACCGGGATTACCGGGAGTATCGCCAGGAATTCGGCGACCAGGAAGAGATCGTGGTTGTCATTGAGAGCAAGAGCCCGGAAAAAGCGGGGCGGTATGGCGACGAACTCTATGACAGGCTCCTGAAGAGGCGGGATGTGTTCCGCGAGGTCTTTTATCCCAATGCGCTTCCGTTCTTTCGGAAAAACGGTCTGCTGTTCATGTCGTACAATGACCTTGCGGCATTAAGCGAAAATCTCGTCAAGGCAAAGCCGGTGTTGAAGGAGTTGTCGGCATCGCCGTCAGTGCAGACACTCTTTACCACGCTGACCTCCCAGATGGATTCTTACATGGAGAAAGATCCGGGAGCACCGGGCTCAAAGGAAGAACTCGAGAGTCTGACGTTTATGCTGGAGAAACTCGGGACGGGGCTTGACCTGTTTTCCAAACCCGGCGGCGAAGCGTTTTCCCTTGACAGCTTTTTCCTTGGATCGGGCACAGACGGCGCCGAGTCCGCGCTCGCCAAAGCGGCACGCATGCAGATCATCACCATTCTGCCCGTGAAGGACAGCAGCAGCTTCGTCCCGGCCGAGAAAGCGATCGTCGCCGTTCGCGCGGAAATCCGCAAGCTTTCCGCGGACCCCGCCTTTTCGGAGGTATCGGCCGGTTTGACCGGTGTGCCGGTACTCGAATACGAGGAAATGGCAACCAGCCAGAGCGATATTACCAAGGCAACGATACTCTCCGTTCTCTTGACGGTCATTCTTCTGCTGTTTGCATTCCGGGGCATTGTCAATGCGTTGGCGGCCATGGTTTCCCTGCTGGTGGCCATTGCCATATCCTTCGGCATGGCGACCCTGGTCATCGGCCATCTCAATATCCTTTCCATGGTTTTTGCCGTCATGCTGATCGGTATCGGGATAGAATATGGGATACAGATCGTTCTGCGCTATCAGGAGGAACTGGGCAAGGGGCGGCAGCGTCTCGAGAGCCTGCGGACAGCCCTGAACAGGAATATTTGGGCGATTGTCATGGCGGCGGCGACGGTTGCCGCCGCTTTTCTCACCTTTGTCCTGACGGACTTCAAGGGTATCGCCGAACTGGGCATTATCGCCGCCATCGGCATTGCCATCTGCGTGATCGTTACCTTTACCGTGCTCCCCGCGATGCTGATGATTCCCATAAAGTACGGGAAAAAAAATCGCAAGATTATGGCTGATTCCGGTTCGCCTTTCGGGTTTCCGGGCTCTTCCGAACCATCAGCCGTTCGCCGGGTCATCAAGTCGGTCCTGTTCGGGTATCCGCACATTGTTCTTGCCGTTTCGGTTCTGCTGTGCCTTGCATCACTCTATCCCCTTTCACGCGTGGTTTTCGACTACAATCTGATGAATCTCCAGGCCAAGGGACTTGAATCGGTTACCTATGCCTACAAGCTGATGAAGAGTTCTGAAAATTCAGGGTATTTTGCCGTTGCCGCGGCCCGAACTCCGGAAGAGGCCGCCTCCCGTGCCCAGGCGCTCGAGGCGCTTCCCACCGTCGACCACGTGGTGAGCATCGCATCGTTCGTTCCCGATGACCAGGAACGCAAGCTCGCGCTTCTGGCTGAACTCCGCTCTCGGTTGGCCGATGTGCGACCGGAACCCTACGAGGAAGACCTGCAGGTGATGATGTTGCCGGCCGTTTTCGAGACATTCCGCGAAACCGTTGAACGCTTTGTCGGGCGGTTGAAACGTGAGCAGCTTCCGCAGGCGAAGCCTGTTGCGGCGTTTCTCGCGACGCTCGACCGTTTCTTCGCAACCCTGGAAAAGGAAAAAGACCGGAACGCTCTCGGCATGCTGCGGGAGTTCCAGGGCAATCTCCTGGCTGATCTGCCGCAGCAGATCGAAACCCTCAAGGGCACGCTCAATCCGTCATTCATAGCCCCGGCCGATGTCCCACAGGAGTTGCGGAAACGCTTTGTCGGGGCAACCGGCAAATACCTCCTGCAGATCGCGCCGAAATACGAGATCTTCGACCGGGAACCGCTGGAGGCATTTCTGAAGGACGTGCGGAAGATCGAGCCGAACGCCACCGGGGAGCCGGTGATGGTGTATGAATCAATGACCATTATGCGTGATTCGTATCGCGGCGCCTTCCTCTACGCCTTCCTTGCGATCATCGTCATACTGCTGGTCACCTTCCGCAGCATACGCTACGCCCTGATCGGGCTCGTCCCCCTGGTGGTCGGCGTCCTGTTCATGGTCGCCGGGATGTGGCTGTTCGGGATCAACTTCAATTCCGCGAACATTATCGTCATGCCCCTGGTTCTTGGGATTGCGATCGATTCCGGTATCTACATCATCAACCGCTACCGCCGTGAAGGGGAAACCGGCTACGAGGTCGTTACCAGCAGTACCGGACGGGGGGTTTTTTACAATACCCTGACCATCATGATCAGTTTCGGGGCCCTGATGGTAGCGCACCACCGGGGTGTGTTCAGTATCGGCGCGGTCATGACCTTCGGTATGGTGGCGTGCCAGGTCGCCTTCATCATTACCCTGCCGGCTGTCTTGGCCCTGTTCGGCGAGAAACGAATCGAGAAGGCCGGGGACTAGCGGATGAGGGAAGAAGGACTTGGTGGCGCCGTTGATTTCTCGCGGCTTTTTCTCCGGCGCGCGGTGCGACACGGCGACCGGGTGGTCGACGCCACCTGCGGCCGGGGCCGCGATACCCTGTTCCTGGCCGGGTTGGTGGGCGAGACCGGCGAAGTGTGGGCTTTCGATGTCCAGGAGGAGGCCCTTGTCGAGACCGGAGCCCGGCTTTGGGAGGCGGGATGTACTTCCCGGGTCCGGCTGGTGCATGCCGGTCATGAATGCCTGTCTGCGCATGTACCGGAACCGGTACGGGCGGTGGTTTTCAATCTGGGATACCTGCCGGGCAACCGGGAAGGGATAGTGACCCGGTCCGAGACGACCCTGTCGGCTCTCGATCAGGCCTGCAGGCTCCTTGCTCCCGGCGGGGTCATCGTGCTGGCGGTTTATACCGGCCATGTGGGCGGCGAGGAGGAAGCGACGCGCATAGAGACCTGGGCGGAAGAGCTCCCCTCACGGGATTTCAATGCCTGGAAGAGTTACCAGTTGAATCGTTCCGGTTCCGCGCCGTATGTGCTCGTGGTGGAGAAGATGCCACGTGACGGAGCGCACCGATAGCGTTTTGCGGATACATGCCGTCCATTCGGAAATCTTTAAAAGCGCTGCACCAATCGATACATCCCTGACGGAAACCTATAAATTCCGTCGACAAGGAGGGAACCATGCCCCTACTTTCAGTAAACAAGGCGCTATGTACCCGGTGCGGTCTCTGTTCCCTGGCCTGTCCCGTCAACATCATCAGGCTGCCGGAGGGTGATTTTCCCCGCTATGCCGACGACGGGGCGGAGCGTTGCATCATCTGCGGTCATTGCGAGGCGGTCTGTCCTTCAGGCGCCGTTGCTCTTGAAGACCCGCGGCTTGATCCGAAGGTCTGTTCCGCGCTCGAAACCGGGATTACGCGCGAACAACTCGGTTCCTATCTGCGCATGCGCCGTTCCATTCGCCGTTATCGGAAAGAGCCCGTAGAGCGGGGCGTGATCGAACAGATGCTCGAAATCGTCCGCTATGCCCCGACCGGGGCCAACAGCCAATCCGTGGGCTGGCTCGTTATCCACGACACCGCCGAACTGCGCCGCCTGAGCGGTTTGGTGGTAGATTGGATGCGGGTGATGGCTGAATGCGACACGCCGCTGCATTCCTATTTCAACTTCGCGGGGATGGTGAAGGCCTGGGAGAAAGGGCATGATCCCGTCTGCCGCAATGCTCCGCACCTGCTGATAGCCCATGCCCGGGAATGTGCGCCCACCGCCAGGATTGATGCGGTCATTGCCTTGTCACACTTGGAGCTCGTGGCTCCGGCTTTCGATATCGGCGCCTGCTGGGCCGGTTTCTTCCAGTTCGCCACCGAAAACTGGAAACCGCTTATGAACGCTCTTGAGCTGCCGGAAGGGCATGTGCCGGTCTATGCCATGATGTTCGGCTACCCCCTTTTTCCCTATCAGCGGCCGCCGAAGAGAAACCCCGTATCCGCCACATGGCGATAGAAGGAGCGACCCGGTTTCACCATGTTTTACGACCTGATTCCTTTCTTGATTGTTGCGCCTTCTCTCTGTTACGGGCTCATTACCCTGCTGTGCGCGCGCAGCTATTTTTTGCGGTCCGTCGGTACCGGCGAATTTCTGCCTCCCGTCACCATCCTGAAGCCGGTCAAGGGGGGTGACGCGGAAAGTTTCGAAAACTTTTCCTCCTTCTGCGAACAGGACTACCCCTGCTACCAGGTGGTCTTTGCCGTTGCTTCGGCAGATGACCCGGTGATTCCGGTTATTCGACGTCTCATGGACGCATATCCGGCGGTCGCCATCGACCTGGTCGTAGATAGCCGAATCTATGGCCCGAACTACAAGGTCTGCAACCTGATCCATGCTTTTGCGAGGGCGCGGTACGATCTTCTCATCGTCTGTGACAGCGACATCCGGGTAGGCCCCCGCTACCTCCGGGAAGTTGCGGCCCCTTTCCGTGATCCGGCCGTGGGTCTTGTCACCTCACTCTACCGGAGCCCGCGGGCCGGGACGATTCCCACCGCGCTCGAGGCCATGGGGTTTACCACCGAGATGATTCCCAACGTCATGGCGGCTCTCCGGCTGGAAGGCCTGACCTTTGCCCTCGGTGCTTCCATGGCGGTTCGTCGCGATGCGCTCGATAAGATCGGCGGCTTCCCGGCCCTTGTCGATTACCTGGCTGATGATTATCAACTCGGCAATATGGTGTATCGCGCCGGCTACCGCCTGGAGCTTTCGGGCTATTTCGTGGAAAGCGTCATGAAGCGGGAAAGCCTGCGGGGGATTCTTTCGCGCCAACTCCGCTGGGCGCGCACCATGCGTGCCAGCCGGCCCGGCGGTTTCCTGGCGTCCGGTATTACCCAACCGGTTCCGGCGGCAATCCTGGCGCTGGTGGTGAGCGGCTTTTCCGTTTTTGGATGGCTGGCATTCATGCTCCTTGGGGTGTCGCGGCTGTGTTGCGGCCTCGTGTTCAGTCGAATCTTCGTCCGAGACAATCTTTTTCCCCGCTTTCTCTGGCTTCTGCCGCTACGCGACATCTTGGCTTTTGCAACCTGGGCGCTCTCGTTCCTTGGCAACCGCGTCGTATGGCGATCCCATGTCTTCCGCGTTCTTCCCGGCGGAAAGATCCGCGAGGTGGGAAAATAGGCTGCCTTCATTATTTTTCGTTTTGCAGTTCCCTTTGGTAGTCGTCTTTACTTATTGTCAAAGATCTCCTATACTTGCCACGAAAGGTCTCATCTTTCGGAGTTCCCATGCTTTCAGTTCCGCGACATCTCGGTCAACTGGTAATCTCCCTCGTCCAGGAGATGGGGAGAATGCTGCTGTTTATCCTGTATGCCCTGTATATGATCGTCCGCTTTCCCGGCAAGCCGATTCATGTCCTGAAACAGGTTAATTTCATTGGCGCCAAATCTTTTTTCGTCATCTTTTTGACTGCTTCCTTCACGGGCATGGTCCTGGGGTTGCAGGGGTACTACACCCTGACCAAGTTCGGTTCCGAAGGGATGCTCGGTTCGGTGGTCGCCCTCTCCCTGATCCGGGAACTTGGCCCCGTGCTTTCGGCGCTTATGGTTACCGGCCGGGCCGGCAGCGCCATTGCCGCCGAGATCGGCATCATGCGCATTACCGAACAGATCGACGCCCTGGAGGCCATGGCCCTGGAACCGTTCAAGTACCTTGTTTCGCCGAAAATACTCGGGGCGCTCATCGCGGTACCGCTTCTATGCGCCATCTTCGACGTAGTGGGCATTTACGGCGGCTATCTGGTAGGCGTCAAACTGATGGGTGTCAATCCGGGGGCCTACTTTCACGAGATGGAGAAGAGCGTGGAGTGGAAGGACGTGTACTCAGGCCTGGTCAAGTCCGTGTCCTTCGGCCTCATCATTGCGTGGATATGCTGTTACAAGGGCTACTTCACGACCCATGGCGCCGAAGGTGTCTCCCGGTCCACAACGGCCGCGGTCGTCATGTCGTCGGTCCTGATCCTGGTTTGGGATTATTTTCTTACCTCGATACTCCTGTAGAGCATCGAAGAGCGAACTTCCGGGGAAAAAGGAATGATCACCCTGCAGCAAGTCAGAAAATCTTTCGACGGCCAGGTCGTGCTGGACGACCTTGACCTGGAGATTCCTTCCGGCAGGATAACCGCGATTATCGGGCCGAGTGGCGAGGGGAAGAGTGTTCTTCTGAAGCATATGATCGGCCTGCTGAAGCCCGACAGCGGCCGGGTCATGGTGGACGGAGACGATATCGTTCCCATGGGGCGGGTGGAACTGAACCGGGTCCGGGAAAAATTCGGGGTGCTGTTTCAGAATGCCGCCCTGTTCGATTCCATGACCGTTTTCGAGAACGTTGCCTTTCCGCTCCGGGAAAAAACCAGGCTGTCGCGGGAGGAGATCAGGAACCGGGTTCATGACGCCCTGGAGCAGGTGGGACTTCGGGGCGTCGACGGCAAGTACCCGGACCAGTTGTCCGGAGGGATGCGAAAGCGGGTGGGACTTGCTCGGGCGCTGCTCCTTGATCCGTCCTTCGTCCTCTTCGACGAACCGACCACCGGTCTCGACCCGATCATCTGCAACGCCATGCACAAGCTCATCCAGGATACCCATGACCGATTCGGGTTCACTGCGGTTATCGTGACGCACGAGGTGCCGGCGATTTTCGAAATCTGCGACTACGTTGCGATGCTTTACCACGGCAAGATCCTCTTCCGGGGAACGCCCGAGGAGATCCGGGCCTCCGGTGAGCCGGCGGTACGGCAGTTTATCACGGGGGAACTGAAAGGGCCCCTCAAGTTTCTCTGAGAATGTTTTTCATGCAGCTATCTTTTTGAGATGCAGGTGATATATATGAAGAAAAGCACGCTTGAAATTACCGTCGGCATATTCGTTCTGCTGGGAATTCTCTGCCTTGCCTATCTTTCCATCAAGCTGGGCAAGATGGAGTTCCTAGGGGACGATTCCTACGGGGTGACCGCAAACTTCGATTCCGTTTCGGGTCTCAGGGAAGGCGCGTCCGTCGAGATTGCGGGCGTCGAGGTCGGCCGCGTGGACCGGATCGTTCTCGATCCGGAGGCGGGATACACGGCGCGGGTTTCGCTTCGCATCAAGAGGGACGTTGCGTTGCAGGACGATGTTATTGCTTCGATCCGTACCCGCGGCATCATCGGAGATAAATTCGTCCAGCTTAAGCCGGGCGGGTCCGAACGGATGTTGCGGAATGGGGGGCGTATCCGCGACACCGAGTCGTCCATCGATTTCGAAGATCTGATCAGCAAGTATATCCACGGTTCCGTGGATTGAGAGGGAGGAAAGGGCTATGCTATACGGTTTTCGCACCATACTGTTCCCGTTGATGGCGATCCTGTGCTGTGCGGCGCCGCTCTGTGCCGCGGAAGCGCCGCAGGTGAAAGTAGTTCTGGACCTTGATGCCTGCATTCGGCGGGCGCTGCAAGCCGCTCCCGAGTTGGGAGAGTCGCGTGCCGACATCGAACTTGCCAAATCGAAGCTGGATGAAGCCAAGTCGCATCGTTTCCCGCAGATAGAATTCCTCGGGCTGATGGGGCCCGTGTCCAAGGCCCGCGGCAACCAGATCTACTCACCCGACCGCATCGATCATCTCCACGGAATCACGATCTTCACCCGGGGGGACGCAACGATCGTTCAGCCGCTTTATACCTTCGGCAAGATCAGTGAGCGGATGGACGCGGCAACACACGGCATCGAGGTCGATCGGGCCAAAAAGGTGCAGAAAGAGAACGAGATCGCTCTCAAGGTGAAGGAATATTACTATGGGCTCCTGCTGGCCCGCGAACTGAAGGAGCTGGTAACCGAGGTCGGGGAAACCCTGGACAAGGCGCGGGACACAGCGCGAAAGCTGCTCGACAAGGGGTCGCCCAACGTAGATACCTTGGATATCTACAAGCTTGACGCTTTTTCCGGCGAGGTTCGCAAGTTCCTGGAAGAGGCGAAAAAGGGAGAATCCCTCGCTCTTGCGGCACTCCGGGTCCAGGCGGGACTCCCGCCCGATGCGGCGTTTGACATTGCCACCCTGCGTCTTGCCCCGGAAGAGGGTGAAAACGTTGATGATCTGTCTGCGTACCTGGAAACGGCAAAGGCCAAGCGTCCCGAGTACCGGCAGCTGAAAGAGGGGCTCCAGGCTCGCTCAGCCCTGGTGAAAGCGGCCAGGGCGGACTATTTCCCCGATCTGTTCCTGGGCGGGTACCTGTCCGGGGCTTATGCGCCCGATCGCGACCGGGTAACCAACCCCTGGGTGCCTGACGACTTCAATCACCTCTGGGCCGGCATTGCCCTCGGCGTCAAGTGGAAGCTCGATTTCGGGATAACTTCCGCCAAGATCGCCCAGGAGCAGGCCCGGTACAACCGGTTGTTGAGCACCAATGACTATGCGAATGGCAATATCCCGCTCCAGATCCGCAAGGCCTACCTGGAACTCAAGGAAGCCGAAAAGAGCATCGCCGCCACCAAGGATGCCTATGGCAACGCCAAGAAATGGGCGGTTTCCGCCGTTGCCAATTTCGATATGGGTATCGGTCCGGCAAAGGAAATTTTTGACGCTCTCCAGAACTACGCACGGATGCGGGCCGACTATTTCCAATCCATCTACAACCTCAACATGTCCCGGGCCAACCTTGCGTATGCGATAGGGGAAGCCCCGCCGGACAAGTAATCATTCAATCATTCGAGGGAGACTCCATGTCATGAAACAGTATCTTTCCCTGTGTGCGCTCATTGCGGTTGCAACCGTCTTCCTTCATGCGCCTGCCTGGGCCACGGTCACCGACGAGGTGAAGCTGACCGTTGACAAGGTGGTTGCGATCGTGTCCGACCCGGCCCTCAAAAAGCCCCAGAACGAGGAGCATCGGAGAGCAGAGCTGAAAAAAGCCATCAGCCGTATATTCGACTATGGAGAAATGGCGAAACGTTCGCTCGGCGTTCACTGGAAAAAAAGGAACGCGGCTGAGCAAAAGGAGTTCGTGAACCTGTTCGCAACCCTTTTGGAGAATTCCTATGCCGGCAAAATCGAGTCATATGAAAATGAAAGGATCGTGTATGGCAAGGAAACCATTGAAGGCGATTATGCCGAGGTGAAATCCAAAATCGTTACCGCCAAGCGTGATGAATATACTATTGATTACCGCCTGCTGAAAGAGGGTAGCCGCTGGATGGTATACGACGTGGTTATCGAGGGAGTGAGTCTGGTTTCCAATTACCGTTCCCAGTTCAACAAAATCATTCTCAACCAGGGGTATGGCGCCCTGGTGAAAAAACTGAAGGCAAAGAGCGAGGAAATTTCGTCACTGTAGGGCGCCGACACATCTGCTTGCGGGGAAAAACCATCACCTTTTTCCGCGCCTTTCGCCAGGGAATCTGCTATTATCAATCAATGCAGCCATGCCTATGCCATCACACCTCTTATTTCGAGGGAGTATTTTTACCGGAGGATTTATGAAAAAATGGCTTCTTGTTTCCCTGCTTGGACTGACCGGATGTTCCATGTTCACCACGAGTACGCCGTTTCCCCTGAAGGAGACGAGCCCTGAAAATGTCAGGGAATGCCGCAAGGTCGGAAAATTCTACGGGCCGTCCGGTTTCCGCATGTGGGGACCGCCTGCAACCCTTGGTGCATTCAAGCTTGAGGCAGCCAAAAAAGCCAAGGCAATGGGGGCGACCCATATCTATTGGCGGGAAGACCTCGAGGGTGTAGAAGGGGGCATTGTCGGTTATGCGTTTGATTGCACCGGGGTCGAGGTGGATATGGATGAAAATGATTTCGAAGAATACCGGTAAACGCAGTCGGCATCATCTTTATTCCAGCCCAGGATTCAATCGTACAAGAAGAGCGGCTCACCAAGTGGGCCGCTCTTCTTGTACGTGCTTATTTCAATTCCGAGGTGCAGTTCGGACACCGCACCGCTTTCAGCGGGACTTTGGAAAGGCAGAACGGGCACTCTTTCGTATCTGGCGCGGCCGGGGCCGGTTCCGGCTCCCTCCGCATTCGATTGATCTGCCGTATCAGCAGGAACACGGCGAAGGCAACGATGGCGAAGTCAAGCACGGTGTTGAGAAAGATCCCGTAGTTGATGGTGGCTGCCCCGGCCTTCTTGGCTTCCTCCAGTGTCAGGAATTCCTGGCCGGAGAGATTGATGAACAGGTTTGAAAAGTCCATCTTGCCGAGCAGCAGCCCGACGGGCGGCATCAGGATGTCGTTGACGAACGATGAGACGATTTTGCCGAAAGCCGCCCCTATGATGATACCGACGGCCATATCGACAACATTCCCGCGCATTGCGAATTCCTTGAACTCCTTCAGCATTTTTGTACCCTCCCCTGATTGAAATGTGGGCCTGGCCCAGTTGGATGGACGATCGGTTCCGCCGAAGAGGTCTCCGTTGACGAGGACCCGTGGCTGTCCGGTTTTCAGTTTCGTTTTCTTGCTGTGCAATCCCTGATAAAACTTGCCAGGGAGCGATCATAGCTCCGCTCTCCTTCCGGGCTGAAAAAACAACCCGGGATTTCTCCCTTTGCCCTGTGGTACCGGATGCATGCACAGCAGTTTCCCCGCTTGTCACAGGCGGTATAGGTGCAGGTACAGTGTGTCAGTGATGTCGTGGAGATGCATTCCATGTGACGGTTCCTTTGCTGAATCTGCGCATAATCTTATTAAGGTCAAAAAAACGTCCAGTTGTTTGAAAAGCGGCAACTAATGAGTAAAAAATCTAACATACCTGGAAAGATTATCAAAGAAGAAACGGAGCCTGGCGCTGGAGAAAATACGTTCCCTTCCATATGCGGAACGTGTTACAGTTCGATATCATTTCGCGGGAAGGGCGCTTGATCCACGTTTTCGGGGTCAGAAGTAAATCATCTTCATGGTCATGCCTCCATCCGCGACACTATTCGCACCGGTGATGAATGAAGCTTGCGGCGACACGAGATAGAGGACGAGCGAGGATATGTCTTCCGGTCTCACGACTCTGCTCGCGGGATGCTGGAGATGATCTTCTTTGGAGAGTGTTGCGGCTTTTCGTCGGGTTTTTGTCTTCCATGGATCGGTTTCAATCCAGCCGGGGCTTCTACGGTTTACCCTGATTTCAGTGCCCAGGCTTATCGCCATTGCATGGGAGAGGGATACTACCCTGGTGGAGGCGATATTGACGATGCATCCTCCCCGCTTTCGCAGCAGTGGCGTTGCATGTTTGGCACAGAGAAACGCTCCGATAAAAGTGTAACCCATTTTTATCAAAACGGAAGGAAGATGGCGCCGTTCGACATGCCGGCGTCCGCAAAGGTCTTGACAGTCTTGGCCCCATTTCTGTATTTGTTACGCTATCATGTCATCGCTACTCTACACAATTCCCAACCTGCTCAGCGGGTTTCGTCTTGTCGCTGTCCCCGTGCTCCTGGTTCTCGCATGGAGAGGGTGCGACAGGGCTTTTCTGGCCTTGCTCGTTGTCGCGCTTCTCTCAGACGTTGCCGACGGCTACCTGGCTCGCAGGCTTCACCAGGAATCCGACCTCGGAGCGAGGTTGGATAGTTGGGGCGACTTCGCACTCTATATCACCACCCCTTTGAGCGCCTGGTGGTTGTGGCCGGAGCTGATTCTCCGGGAAGCATGTTACGTAACGCTCGTGGTCGTAAGTTTTGTGTTGCCGATTCTCATCGGCTTCGTAAAGTATCGCCGCCTTACCAGTTATCATACTTGGGGAGCCAAGTTGTCCGCTGTTTTCATGGGCTGCAGTACCGTGCTCCTCTTTGCCGGAGGACCGGCTTTCCCGTTTCATCTTTCGACGGGTATTCTCGTGTTGACGCAGGTTGAGGAAGTTATCATTACCTTTATCCTGCCTGAGTGGCGTTCCAATGTGCCTTCACTGGCGCATGCCCTTCGCCTGAAAAAAGAAGGGAACCTGTCCGGCAGAGGCTGAACGGGTGGTTGCCCGATGACCACTTCGGCGGTTATTCGGGGACGTGGCGTTTTCCCGCGTCATGCAAAGGATCAATTGATGAAAAAAGACAGTGATGATCGAAAAAGGTCGCACCTCAGACTGGTGGTAAACAATCCGGAAAAACGCACGCCACGTCCTTTGGAAGGCGAAGACGATTTTGTTTCTCTCGACGAGCTGATTGCGCGTCGCGAAAGCTTTACCCCTCTTTTCTACCAGGATATGGAGAAACTCCAGGGGAAGGCCTACCAGACAGTGGAACGGTTCTTATTGCAGCGGGGGTGGCCATACGGTCTCGATCCCCATCACGGACGACCGATAGTGATTCCTGCTCTCGTCATATGTCCCGGAGCCCTGACCTTCGGCATGATTCCCCATGACGAGATGCTCGTTTTCGTTACGGAAGATATGGGGGGGAAGGGTTTGTGTCTGTCGATAGAGATGATATTGCCGTACTACAGTGAAGATGAGACGGTGATGGAGGAAGCGCTCCTCTATTCGCCGGTATTCCAGTACGGTAGCCTGTTTATCGAGGAAAACCGCCAGGACGGCCTCCTCGACCTGATTTACCGGTTGGGTTTTCCGCTCTATCCGCCGGTTCCCTCGACAAGAATCCTGGAGCGGCTCTTTTCGATCGTTTCCCGTGAGGTTGACGATGCGCTCAGGGGGCTTCCCGAGTATGCCGGGGGGTGATCGCTCAGGTCACCGTCGCCGGCCGTATGGGAGTTTTCGACCGTGGTGTCTGTGCTTCATGGAGAAACTGTCTGAATTCTTCTTCGCCTTGTACGAAACTGATAATCTTGACTCCAATCCCGGCTTTTTTTACCAGATGAATGAGGTTGGGAGGCACTTTTTTCGACCACCTTACGATACCCAACAGATTTACGCTGCATTCGTTCGGGAGGATCAGTTCGATTACAATTTGGGTTCCGGGCCGATAGAGGTTGGTGGTTTTGATAAATATTCCGTTTTCGGTGATATCTTCGGTAAAAGCCCTGCGCACCGGCTTGTCCACGCCGAATCGCAGCGAAAGTCTCCTTCGAATCCTGGTCAGAGCTCTTTTTCCCGCCATGTGCTTGCTCCTTGTCTATCTATGGGGTCTCTTCGCGAAAATCCTTGCCCTGTCAGGCCTTGCTCTTGTCGGAGCCATCCATGGCGAGAAAACTGTGCGGTAAGATAGCACAATTTTTTAAAAAATAAAACACATTAGGCTTGTTTCATCATCATTTATGGCTCCGCGCAAGGAAATGACGTGGTGCCGAAATTCGGAAAAGCGACGATGGGAGGAGAAAAAAATGGAGCAAGCCTCGGAAACGATTGCACCGGGACGCTATCGGCATTACAAGGGCATGTTCTACGAAGTCATCGGCGTTGCCCGCCACAGCGAAACAGGAGAAAATCTGGTGGTCTACAGGTGCCTGTACGGAGACTTTTCCCTGTGGGTGCGACCGCTCGCCATGTTCCTTGAGACGGTTTTTTCGGATGGACGGCCGGTTCCTCGTTTCACGCGCTGCCTTGCGGAGCCTGCGGGAGACGATCAGCGATGAGTGGTTGCGGGTAAGAAGAAGGAAACCATGCCCCGCCGGAGGTATGGTTCCGTTTTCAGCGTCCCCACCTGATGACGCTGTCGGTGAAGTCGAGGTGGTACCGGAAATTACGCAGAAAGTCCATGCCGAGCAGGCCATCGTACCGTGAAGCCGAACCTCCATGATCGATGACGGCTACCTTCATACCTGTTTTCGAGTGGGGTCCAACGGAGATCTTGTCGAGGCGTGCTGCCCGGGCTCTGATCAATCCGCCTCCCACAACCTGAATCTTTCCCGCCGGCGCCCCATCGATGGGCATTCCGAGCCGGTAGGCGACCGAAGCATTAATAACAGTAATGGAGGCTCCGGTGTCGAGCGCGAGGAGAACCGGGGCCGTCCGTTGACGGTAATAAAGAGTTGCGGGCACGAGTACCAGGTTCCGCTCAATGATGACATTGGACGTACTGCCGCCGCCTTCATTCCGCGCACCGACTTCATGATATGCCGGAGGCTTCCGGTAGGCGGCTATAAGGGCGGCAAGCTCCGAAGCAAGGCGGGAATCGGTGACACGGAGGGTCTCCTGCTCCTGCAAAGCCTTTTCTTTATTGCCGAGGGCGAGATATGCTTCGCCCAGACCGCGGCGGGCTTCCGCCAGGGCAGGGTTGAGACGCAGGGCGGTGGTCAGTGCCTTTATGGATCGATCCAGCATTTCCACATTTGTGGCAACATCGGTGTTGCTGAGCCTCAGCAAGCCCGTTCCCATGCCCAGCCATGCCTCGGCCCGGACGGGGTTGATTCTCGTTGCCTGCTCGAACTCCCGAACCGCCCTTCCATAATCTTGCGTTGCCAGAAAAACGTTGCCTCTTGCCAGAAAGGGGTCTTCGCGCTGGTCGTTGGCAGGCAAAGGGGACGCAAGGGTCAGAAGGGCGAGCACCATGACGATGAATTGTTTCATAACGCTCCGAAACCGGCTGTTTTACAGCAGCAGGGAATGGCGGCAGAGGAAAAGTGCCGCATGCGAATGGTTCCGTGAATATGATACCGCTGACGGAATGCACAGGCAAGCTTTTGCTGCGAATCCGAGACAACGCAGTTCCGGAGATATCTTGCCGCTGGTGCGTCAAGGCTTCAGCGATGTCGGCACGGACCGATCGCAAGAGACCTTCCGAAGAATCTCACCTGGTGCACTCGGCGCGAAGCGACAGCAACGACGTTGAAACTTTGGCATTCCGCTCGTCCCGGCGTTCAGACGTCACGTATTCAGGTGGGGATTAAAGGGACTTTTTCCGTGCATTCAGGGGGTTGCAATGAGAAAATCGATCGTCGTAACACTGCTGGTCCTCGTCCTTGTTGCCCTTGCGGGTTTCGGCCATGCCGAGCCGGCGAAAATCCGCATTCTTCATGTAAATGATTTTCACGGCTTTGCCGCGCCGTCCGAACCGGCCGGAACCAACCAGCCATTGGGCGGCATTGCCTGGCTCGCCGGCGAGGCGGAGCGGCTGCGCAAGGAAATACCCACTTTGTTTCTTGCCGCCGGTGACATGATCCAGGGGAACTGCTGGGCGAATTTCTTTCAGGGCTCATCAGTTATTGAGTTGATGAACCTGATGCGGTTCGATGCCATGGTGGTGGGAAATCACGAGTTTGATTTCGGCCTTGATGTTCTCAGAAAGCGGGTTGCCGAAGCACTATTCCCGATTCTGGGGGCGAACGTCGAAGGCTTGAACTTTATCCGTTCCTCCGTGGTCGAAGTGGTTGGCGGTGTAAAAGTCGCGATTATCGGGGTCGTAACCGAGGAAACCCCTTTTACGACCAATCCGCGCAACGTGGCCGGTATTATCTTTCGTTCCCCGGCCGAAACCCTTGCACGCCTGGTTCCCGACCTGCGGCAAACGGCGGATGTGGTTATCGTCCTTTCCCATGTTGGTTACCCCATGGATCGGGTTTTGGCGGAACAGGTCGCGGGTATCGACCTGATTGTGGGCGGCCATTCACATACCAGACTGGAGAAGCCTGTCCGGATCGGCAATACGCTGATCGTACAGGCCTGGGACCATGCCAAGGCACTCGGTGTCGTGGATATTGCGGTTGATGACGGAAGGGTTGTGGCAATTGACGGAAGGCTGGTTGACATCCGCCCGGGCAACGGCGCCCCTGATCCGGCTGTGCAGGCCATGGTGGAAAAATACCGGGACCGGGTCGATGCGATGCTTGCGGGTACGGCGGGTTATGCCGAGGTGCCGCTGGATGGAGATGCCGTCAGGCAACGGGAAACGAACCTGGGCGATCTGGTTGCCGACATCATGCGCTCCGTTTCCGGTGCGGATGCGGCCATTATTAATGGCGGCGGGATCCGGGCGAGCATACCCGCCGGGTCTATCAAGGTCAGGGACGTTTACTCGGTGCTTCCCTTCGACAATTATATTGTTGCCGTAAGGCTTACGGGAGCCGGGATTCGGCAGGCACTTGAACATGGCGTGGCACGGGTCGGTACCGGATCCGGCGCCTTCCCGCAGGTTTCCGGAATATCCTTTTCTTACGATCCGTCCGCACCGGTCGGGGCCCGGATCGGGAAGATACTGGTCGGAGGGGCATTGCTGGAACCGGAACGCGAGTACACTGTCGCTACCAACGATTTTATCATGGCAGGAGGCGACGGGTACGCGGCATTTGCCGAAGCTGCCGGCAAAGGACTGCGCGGTGAAAAAATTGTCTACAACGATACGGGCCGCATGATCCGTGACGTAGTGGTTGCGTGGCTGAAAGAGAAGGGCTCGATTCACCGGAACGTCGGCAACCGTATCAGGGTGGTGTCAAAATGAAAGTGTTCGTAAATGGATTCGGCGTGGATGCCGTTCCTGGAATGAAGGTTCGTCATGCCTTACGGGCTGCCGGTTTGCTTGATGAAGTCAGCCGGGGGAAAAAGGTCTACGACGAATGGGGCAACGAAGTGGGCCTGGACGGAGCCCTGGCGGAAGGCATGCGATTAACGGTGCGATAATACGGTGCCGCCGGGCGCGGTCATTTCAATTCGGGTGTGCCGTCCAGGATATTCCGCACTTTTTGCAGGAGCAGTTTCGGGGTTACGGGCTTGGGCAGGAAATTGCTTTGAGCGTTCAGCAGTTTTTTCTGCTCGAGAATTTCCGCCGTATACCCGCTTATGAAAAGAACCTCGATAGCGCTGTTCATCTCGCTGATAATGGAAAAGACGTCTTTACCGGTTCTTTTCGGCAGGATGAGATCAAGGATAAGCAGCCTGATGTTTTCCGGCTGTTCGCGGAATTTTTCGATTGCATCATCTCCGTCGACGGCGGTGATGACACGATAGCCGTTTCCTTCTAGAACCTTCCTGGTCAGGTCACGGATTGATTCGTCGTCTTCCGCGATGAGGATCGCTTCAGTTCCACTGCCGACGACACCGGACTCTTTAGTCGGCTTTACACTCGGTGTGCCTTTATGCACGGGGAGGTAGATAGAGAAGGTCGTTCCCGAGCCTTTTGAGCTGGAAACAGTGATGTGACCGCCGTGCTGCTGGACAATTCCATAGACCATGGCGAGTCCCAGGCCGGTTCCCTTGCCGACCTCCTTCGTGGTGAAGAACGGCTCGAAGATCTTTTCCTGGACGGACTGCTCCATGCCTGTTCCCGTATCGCTTATGGACAGGAGCGCAAAACGTCCCGGCTTGTCGAGGCCGGGGTACGGTTCGGAGGCCGCCAGCTGTTCGATCGTTTCGGTTCGAATGGACAGCCTGCCGCCTTCCGGCATTGCGTCACGGGCATTGGTCACCAGGTTCATGATGATCTGTTCGATCTGCCCACTGTCCGCCATGATGACCGGCTCGCGGTCGGATAATGCGGTCGTCAGTTCAATGTCTTCCCCGATAAGACGTTCCAAAAGTTTTTGCAGGTTCCGGATAATCTCGTTGAGCCCCACTGCTTCGGGATTCATGTCCTGCCTCCTGCTGAAGGCAAGGAGGCTCTTGGTCAGACTTGCCCCTCTCTCGGCGGCCGCGAGGATCTGTCCGGCGTACTGCTTGAGGAAATCGTCGGACTCAATTTTCATGAGAAGGAGATTCCCGTAGCCGACAATGGCGGTCAGGACATTGTTGAAGTCGTGGGCGATTCCCCCGGCAAGCTGACCCACGGCTTCCATCTTCTGTGCCTGGATGAGCTGTTTTTCCAGTTGTTTTTTCTCTTCCGCAATCCGCTTCTGCTCAGTAATATCGGTGGCGGTTCCGGCCATGCGGAGCGGTTTTCCGCCCTCGCTCCGTTCGACGACCCTGCCGCGATCGAGAATCCAACGCCACTTTCCCGATTTGCTGCGCATCCGGTATTCGATCTGGTACAGGGATCTGCGTCCTTCCAGGTGTTCCTTGAAAACATTCAAAACATCCGGCAGATCGTTCGGGTGAACCAGCGACTTCCAGGAGCGGACATGATGCTCGATTTCGTCGGGCCGGTAGCCGAGCATTTCGGCCCAGCGATCGCTGTGGCGGACTTCCCTGGTCTTCATGTTCCAATCCCAGAAGCCGTCCATGCTTCCCTGGAGAACCAGCTGAAGCCTTTTTTCGCTTTCCATGAGGGCCTCGTCCGCCAGCGAGCGTTCAAATTCCCGTGTCTCGAGGGCCGCGGCCATTTCGTCGAAAGACTTCGCCAGGTGCCCGATCTCGCCTCCGGAATAGGGCAGCCCGCTTCGGGTGTCCAGCCTGCCCTCGCCGATTTTGCGTGACGCCGCAACGAGATTCGTCAGCCTGCGCACGAAAAACAGTTCCCCCAGCAGCCAGGTGAAAAACAGGGCCATCAGTGCGGCGAGTCCCATCAACAGCAGGTTCCGGGTAAGGGATGACTGGGCCGATGCAACCACTGCGTCCGCCGGGATGCCGACCCGCATGAATAAAAATGAGGAGGGAGTGAGAAGTTCGAGCCGCTCAAAGGCATAGAGCCGCTTTACCCCATCGACGCCGGGAGCGATAAAGGTTCCTTTCCGGGATGTCCCGGACATCCGCTCCAGCATCTCCGGCAGGTCGCGGACGCCGTAATATTTTTCGGGGTGCGGGTACCGGTAGATGCGGGTGCCGCCCGAATCCACCAGAGTCATGGCCGAACCCTCGGGAAGATTGGCCTGAGAGAACAGGCGGTCGTAGTAATTGAGGTTGAACGTGGCAATAATCGCTCTCTGGGGAAGCTTGCCACCGGCGGTGATCGGATAGGCGAAATGGATTGCGGGAGTTTTCGCCGTGCGGCTGATGGTATAGTCTCCCACCGTGAAGTCCCGATTTTTCAGGGCGTCCCTGAAGTATCGCCGGTCGGCGATGTTGAGCTTGCTGAAAGGGATGGCTGATGCGAACACTTCGCCTTTCTCATCCGCGGCCAGGATATTCGAGAGGTAGGGATTCTGCTTCAAAATATCGCGAAAGAGAGACGAGGTTTCGACGGCGGCATGTCTCCTGAGGATTGACAGTCTTGCCAGCGTGATGAGCAGTTGGCGGGTTTTTTCAACGTTTCTCAACTGGTTTTCCGCGAGGTACTGCTCCATCCGGACTACTTTTGCCTCGGCATCCATGGTGGCCCGGGAGCGATTTTCCAGGCCGGAATAGAGAATTATTCCCAATGCCGGCAAAATGGCCAGGGTGACGAGTATCAACAGATGGGTCCGAATCGACCAGGAGAAAAACGGCTTCATAAGAATCCTTCACGAGTTCAGCGTGGATCTGTTTGGAAAGCGCGGAGCGTTTTCATAATTTATGAGTATAGCATGCGGAAAGAATTGGTGTGTTTTTTTATTAGCGGGAGAATATTGAATAATTTTGCGGACAGCACCTGCGGTTAATGAAGAAGCCTTTGGGAGAACAACGGGATGCAGTCCTGAAAAAACATCATGAACAAACCGGAAAACAAAGACAGCAAATGGTGAGGAACGGGCGGTTAAGAAACTCCGGTTCAAAGGGAGCAATTGCCGTGCCTGCCGACACCGATGAAATTACACGGTTTCTTCCCGGACGGAACGTTTGCGTGGGTCATTCTTCCTTGATGAGCCGTTCCGGATCAAATCCCAGTTGCTTGATTTTCAGACACAGCCGTTGATACAGCAATTCAGACATCTCCGGAGTCCTGCTCAATATCCAGAGATAGTTCCGGTCCGGCGTACCGACAATGGCATAGTCGTAGTGCTCCCCGAGATCAAGAATCCAGTAATCGCCGTAGAAAGGCCAGAAAAAGGTGACCTTGAGCTTGGCGTTGGTGGTGGGGTCCACCACTTTTGCCGTGCCGTGGGCTTCCTTGTTTCCGGATTCCACGCGGCACCGGTTTACCACCGTTACCCTGCCGTCGTCCCGAAGCGTGTAGGTGGCGGTGGATTGTCTGCATCCTTTCTGGAAATCATTCGGATACCGGGCAATCTCGTACCAGGTGCCCATGTACCGGGAAAGGTTTACCCGGGCTGCCGTTTCCGGGGGCGCGCGCCTGTCACCTTTACGGGCGCAGGACGGTAGAACCAGCAGGAAGACACTTAACATTAGAAGGAACTTTATCACCATGGTTATTCATTTTGAGGGCGTGACGTATTTCACGCCGTGCTGATCAGGGGGCGAAGATCAGTCCGAAAAAGGACTCCACTTTTTTCCTTGCCTGCAATGCTATGCCATGGGTGCCGCGCAGATTTCCCTTGATGAGATCGTCAACAATCCTGTGATCCAGTTCGTTGCTTTTTGCCCATCCGTTGAGGGTCATACCCGATTCGTTCAGTTTCTCTTCAATAATCTTTCTTCTCTCTTCGCAAGTCATTTTCCGTACTCCGACTTCGGCGTATCAACGGTTCGGATCGCCGGGCATGATTACCCTCTCATGAGGGTGCTTCCCGGATCATCAGGTAAGGATCCGGAAGAGCAAGAAGTTACTATTGCCGTAATATAAACAAGTGCCGGTCCCTTTTTCAGGAAAGCGTCCGTTCGACTCCCTTTTCAAGTTCGTTCCATATCAGGGCGGCAGCCCCGAGAACTCCCGCATTCATATCCTGCAACTCCGATAGCAGCAACGGAATTCGCCCGCGATAGATTCCCAGGAGATTTTCTTCCATGGCGGCATGCGCGGGAGCCAGCAGCAGATTCCCGGCGGATGAAAGGCCGCCGTGAAAAATGAAGGCTTCCGGGCTGGTATGGGCAACGGCATCGGCAAGCTTCACGCCGAGGATTCGGCCGGTAACGGCAAAGGCTTCACCGGCAAGGGTGTCGCCGTCACGGGCTGCGATATAGACGTCTTTTGCCGTAAGCTCCCTGAAGCTGTACTCACGGAGCGGGCTGTCTTCAAGGCGTTCCGCCAGCAATGAGAAGACGGTCCTGCACAAGCCGGGTCCGGAGACGTATGTTTCAAGGCAGCCCTTTTTGCCGCAGGCGCAGATGCGGCCCTCCGGATCCACGACGGTATGGCCGAGTTCTCCGGCGAAGCCGTCGGCGCCGTACACGACTGCCCCGTTGACAACGATGCCGCTTCCCAGGCCCGTTCCGAGGGTGATCGATATGAAATTGCGCATTCCCCGGGCCGCGCCGTAACTCATTTCCCCCAATGCGGCCGCGTTGGCGTCGTTGGTAACGGCGACAGGTAACCTGAACCGCGATCCGAACAGTTCCGCGATCGGGACCGTGCCTTCCCAATCCAGGTTTGGCGGGTTCTGGAGGGTTCCCGTATAGTAATTGGCATTGGGGGCGCCGATGCCGATTCCTTTCAGTTCATGGCTGGCGAGGAACGGAGAGAACATCTCGTCCGCTTCCCGGCAAAGTCGTTCGACGAGGAAGATCGCCGGTTCCCGGGGCATTGTGGCGAAAGTCTTTTCCGCGAGACAATTGCCATCCCGCTCAATGTAGCCGAATGACGTTGTCGTCCCCCCTATGTCGATGCCGAAAACCACGGCCTTTCTGGTCATGTCGTACTCCCCGGATTAACAATTAAGTGATGCGCTGTGAAATACCACCGGCTCTCCTTTCGCGAAATGGGAGACCAACGGCCCTTTCCGGTAGCTTCCTGACATGGGCCAGGGTGAAACCGGGATAATCGTATCCAGAGACCTGCCGGGTTTTCGAAACCTGGCAGGTCTTACGGAGAGCGGCTGTACACGTTTGGTTTGTCGCAGGCCGGGTATGGCTGGCCTGTCCAGGTTAATAATAGCGGAAATTCCCCATTCTTCAAACAGAACGTTCATGAAGCCGCCATTGACGGCGTTTCTCGACCTGGGTCATGAGCGGGCGAACCGGAGATTTTCAACTCGGGGCCGTTGCTCCTCGCATGGCAAGACGCCCCGCCAGGTCATCAATGAACTGGCGGGCGGACCGGCCCGAACGCTGGCCCTTGAACAGTGCCCAGCGCAGCGCCTCGGTACGCAGTTCGTCACGGTCGATGGCCAGCTGCAGTCGCTCCACGTAATGTCCGACAATAGCGAGGTAGGTGTCCTGGGAAAAGGGATAGAAGCTCAGGGCAAGGCCGAACCGGTCCGCGAGCGAGAGTTTCTCGGAGATCGCTTCTTCGGGATGGATCTCGGTTCCCAGGTTGTCGTTCATCGGCTCGGGCATGAGGTGGCGTCGATTCGAAGTCGCGTAGAGAAGGACGTTTTCCGGCCGGGCCTCGATGCCTCCTTCGAGGATCGCCTTCAGTTCCCGGTAGGACGCCTCTCCCTCCTCGAAGGAAAGGTCGTCGCAGAACAGGATGAAGCGCCAGGGCGTTTCCCGGACGAGACGCAGGATATCGGAGATATGCAGCAGGTCGCCCTTCTGAACCTCGATGAGTCGCAGCCCCCGCGAGGCGAAAGGCTTGAGGAGCCCCTTGACGCAGGATGATTTTCCGGTGCCGCGTTCGCCCCATAGGAGAACATTGTTCGCGGGATAGCCCGCCACGAACTGGGCGGTGTTCCGGAGGACCTCCTCCTTTGCCCCGTCAACGCCCACCAGGTCGTCCAGGTCGAACAGGTGGGGATGTTCCACCGGTTGCAGGAAGCCTGTTCCCAGCCGCTTTTCCCAGCGGAAGGCGATGTATCGCTCAAACAGCGCCGCGTCGCCGGCGGCGGGCGGCGAGGTCAGTTCGAGAACCTGCTCGAAGCGGTCGAGCAGCCGGTCTACTTTCGAAATGATCTGCTGCCAGTCTTTGCTTTCTTCTGTTTTCATGGGAATACTCTCGTGTTGGCTTATGGCGCTTGCCGGAAAAGGCTCAGAGCCGGGACTGAATAGTCTTGATCTCGCCCGTTTCGGCCAGGAAGGTTTTCGGCGGCAGCTTGGCTATATCGAGCTGGACCTCCTGGATCCGCGTCGCCGTCAGCGGGTGCGAGGAAAAGAACTGGGCTACCGAGCCCGGACTGCTCCGGTGCATGCTGTCGAGTTTCTTGAGGAAGCTCAGCATTCCCCGGGGATCGTAGCCGGCCCGGTACATGGTTTCCACGCCCAGGTAGTCCGCCTGGGTTTCCATGCCGCGGCTGTAGGCCATGAAGGCGCCCTGACTGAACAGCGAGGCGGCCAGCTGGGAAAGCAGGCCGGGATCCTGTCCGAGGAGCAGTTGCAGCACCAGCGAAGCGCCGTATCGCTGGGTGAGCTGCTGGGTGCCGTGGCGGGCCACGGCGTGGCTGATCTCGTGGGCCATGACCGCCGCCAGTTCCGCTTCGCTGCCGACTTTCTTGATGAGGCCGCTATGCACATAGATATGGCCGCCGGGCACGGCAAATGCGTTGACGCTGTCGTCTTTTACCACTTTGAAGGTGTAGGCGAAGTCCCGCGAGCGGGCGCCGGTCAGCAGCCGGTTGCCGATCCGGCTCACGTACGACTGGACCAGGGGATCGGTCACCACCTGGTGCTGCTTCTCGATTTCGGCGGCAAACTGCTTGCCCAGCTGCTTTTCCTCCTGGATCGAGACCAGGTTGAAGCCGCCGATGCTATCCTTGCTGACCGCGCAGCCGATGGAGAGTCCCGCCATGAAAAGCAGGATGGTGAGAAATGCCGCTCTTTTCATATGCACTACCTCCTTTGTTGGCTGGTATCCGCTTCAATCATCCTTCAGGGAGCATTCGCGCTCCCAGTTACGGTAACCGTCGCCTTGAATATTCCAGAATGATTCGATCCGTTCTCCGTACCAGGCAAGGTCGTTGCATTCCTGTTCGATCAGCTCGAGAAAGGTCGCAGGGATCAGGTCTTTCTCCCGCAGGAAGCGGTAAAACTCCCGAACACCTTGCAGGTGGCCCGCCAGTTCCTCGAATGTCGGCTCCAGGTTCGATATGATGTACCAGTTGCCTGCAAAGGTGCGAACGGTTCCGGCTCGCTCCTGGAACAGGTTCCAGCGTCGCGCCGAAATCACGTAGTCGCGCACGAAGTAATCGGCGCCGTGGGCCAGTGCCCCGGCTTCCAGGGGGGGCGTACCCTTGTCGAGCAGGTGCTGGTGAAAGTCTCTCAGCAGGGTGCGGCAGAGGCCGTCAACCCGGATCTCGTCGTCGTCGGTTGTGATGGTGAACGTGGTTTTGTTGAGTTCCAGCATAGCAGAAATTCCTTTATTTGCGGATTTTATGGTTGATGGTGATCTTGTCAGCGCTGCAGGCGCGGATCGAGGGCGTCGCGGATCCCTTCGCCCAGCAGGTTGTAGGCCAGCACGGTGACCAGGATGGCAACGCCCGGGAACAGGGAGAGCCACCAGGCGAACTCCAGGTAATCCTTGCCTGAGGTAAGGATATTCCCCCAGCTTGGCGTCGGCGGCTGGACACCGATGCCGAGGAAGGAAAGGGCCGACTCGGTCAGGATCGCGCCGGCAACGCCCAGGGTCGCCGCCACCAGCACCGGCGCGGCTGCGTTCGGCAGGATGTGCCGAAGAATGATCCGGGCATTGGATGCGCCGATGGATCGGGCCGCGGTGATGTAGTCACGCTCCTTGATGGAAAGGACCTCCGCCCGCACCAGGCGGGCCACCCCCATCCAGCCGGTTATGCCGATAATCAGCATGATGTACCAGATGGACGGCTCGAGCAGGGCGATGACGGCGAGGATCAGGAAGAAGGTGGGGAAGCAGAGCATGATGTCGACGAAGCGCATCAGTACGCTGTCGACCCAGCCGCCGTAGTAACCCGCCACCAGGCCGACTACGGTGCCGATGACGATGGCGATGCCCACCGCCACGAAGCCGACCTTGAGCGATATCCTGGCGCCGTAGACCACCCGGGTGAAGACGTCCCTGCCCAGTTCGTCGGTTCCCATCCAGTGGGATGCCGAGGGGGGGAGCAGGACGTTGTATGCGTCGATGGTGGCCGGGTCGCAAGGCGTGATGTACGGGGCCAGGAACGAAACAACGAACAGCGCGGCCACGATGATGCCCCCGGCCATGGCGAAGCGGTTGTGACGGAAACGTTGCCAGAATATCGTGTAGAAATAGGAGGTTCTGAATGACATGGTGTCCCCCTCAGGCCCGGCCGTGGCGGATGCGCGGGTCGGCGATCGAGTAGCAGATGTCCGCCAGGAGGTTGCCGATCAGGGTGAGAAACGCACCGATTACCAGGATTCCCATCACCAGGGGGTAGTCGCGGGACATGACACCGCTGTAAAAGAGTTGGCCCATTCCGGGAATGGCGAAGATCGTTTCGAAAATGACGCTGCCGCCGATTAGCCCGGGCAGCGAGAAGCCGAGCAGGGTGATGACCGGCAGCAGGGCGTTGCGCAGGGCATGCTTGTAGATCACGACCCGTTCCGAGAGGCCCTTGGCTCGGGCCGTGGTGATATAGTCCTGGCGGATTACCTCCAGCATGGTGGAGCGCATGTAGCGCGAGAGCCCGGCCAGGCTACCGAAGGTGGCGATACCCACCGGCAGGACCAGGTGCTTTGCCAGGTCCCACGACCAGGCCAGCGGCCCGAGCCGGTCGCTGCCCAGCGAATGGAGGCCGGAGATCGGCAGCCAGTCAAGCTTTACCCCGAACAGGTACATGAGGAGCAGCGCCAGCCAGAAGGTGGGCATGGCGAAGCCCAGGAAGACGAACACAGTAATTCCCTTATCCACGAGGGTTTCCCGGCGTACCGCGGCCAGGATGCCGATGGGGATGGCAAGGCCGAATTCCAGGACCAGGGCGATGACGTTGAGGCCAAGGGTGATCGGGATCCGCTCGACGATCTTGTCGGTGACCGGGCGGTTGTCCGGGGCGAAGGAGCGGCCGAAATCGAGGCGGGCCATCCGGCCGAGCCAGGTCACGTACTGGACGTGCAGGGGCTTGTCGAGTCCGTAGAACTCCCGCATTTTCTGGCGCGCCTCGGCCGATACCTTGGGGTTCATGGCGGTCTGCATGTCAACCGGTTCGCCCGGCGCCAGGTGGATCACGGTGAAGGTGATCAGGGTGATGCCGAGCAGCAGCGGGACCAGCATCAGTATTCGTTTTGCGAGATAGGCGATCATGACGGTTCGTAGCTCCTAGCTCGTAGCTGTTGGCTCTGCGTGAAAAGCAAAGCCTTTATTTAACAGGGATAAGCAGGATATACCGGAAAAAACAAAAACATAATCACGGTAAAAACAATAGCCTTTAGAGCCTTTTTCCCCTTGGCGAGGGTCAGAGGATATGTAGGGGCAGGCCCCTGTGCCTGCCCAAAACAAGGGCAACCACAGGGGGTTGCCCCTACTCATCATAATTGGCTCGCAGGTTCTCTGTAAGTTCCCTCCTCCAGCGCTACATACCACCCTCTTCCTCACGGAGAGGGGATCACACTGTTTGCATTGACCGTGAGCACTCTTTTCCGGATTTGTCTTCTATCCTGTATATCATGCTTATCCTTGTTAACCTGCCTGCACAGATTTCATGGCTTCAGCGCTTCCTTGTAAACCTGCTCCGCCTTCGGCACGTACCAGTGGATGAAGTTGTAGGTTATGCCGGCCGGCGCCGGTTCGATGCCCCGGAAGCGGGCGCTGACCACCGGCAGGGCGTCGGGCACGTAGAGAAAGGTGTACGGCTGCTCCCAGGCCAGGATATCCTGGATGCGATAGTAGCATTCCCTTCGTCGCTCCTGGTCGAAGGTGGTTCGCCCCTGTTCGATCAGGGCGTCGACCTCGGCGTTCCTGAAGCCGATGAAGTTCAGTTCCCGGGGGCCGGTCTTGCTGGAATGCCAGACGTCGAAAAGGTCGGGGTCGGGGGTGATGCTCCAGCCGAGCATTACCGCTTCGAAGTTTCCGGTATCGATGAACTGGCTGAGGAACGAGGCCCATTCCACCACCCGTATCTTGACTTCGACGCCTACGTCGCGCAGTCGCTGCTGGATGATCTGGGCCGCCTTCAGCCGTTCGGCGTTTCCCTGGTTGGTCAGGATCGTGAACTGGAAGGGACGCCCGTCCTTCACCAGGGTCCCCGCGGCATTGCGCTGCTTCCAGCCGGCTTCGGCCAGCATTTCGCGGGCGCGGGCCGGGTCGTAGGGGAAATCCGTGACCTGCGGGTTGTAGGCCCAGGTACCCGGTTTGTAGGGGCCGTGGGCGATCTGCCCCATGCCGAGCAGCACGCCCTCGATGATCTCTTCCTTGTTGATGGCCGAGGTGAGGGCCTGCCGCACTTTGCGGTCCTTGAACAGCGGATGCCGCAGATTATAGCCGAGATAGACATAGGTCGAGGACGGATAGCGGTATTTGCGGAAGCGGGAGGTGAATGCGGCGGAGTTCGTCTGCCGGGCAAACTGCACCGGGGTCAGCCCCATCAGGTCCAGCCCCCCCGCTTTCAGTTCCATGTACATGGTGGAAGTGTCCGGGATGATCCGGTAGACGAAGCGGTCGATGTAGGGGCGGCCTTCGAAATAGTCATGGTTCGACTCGAGGACGACCTTCTGGCCGGCAACCCATTCCTTGAAGCGGTACGGCCCGGTTCCCACCGGTTGCCGGGAAAGCGGGGTTTTGGTGATGTCGTTTCCCTCCAGCAGATGGGCCGGAAGGACCGCGCTTCCCCATGATTCGAGTGCCGGCGCGAACGGTTTTTCGTAGATGGCCCGGAAGGTGTAGGGATCGGGCGCTTCAACCTTCTTGACCTGTTTGAAGTTTTCCGCGTAGGCGGTCGGGGTCTTGGGGTCGATGGTGACCCGGTAGGTGTAGAGGACATCCCGTGAGCTGAATTCGACGCCGTCGTGCCACCTGACGCCGCGGCGCAGGTGGAAGGTGATGCTCAGGCCGTCGGGGGAAATGTCCCACGATTCGGCCAGGTCCCCGGTCAGGCTCAGGTTCTTGTCGTACTTAACCAGGCCGTTGTAAATGTAGCCGGCCACGTCGAACGAGGCGCTGTCCGTGGCGAGGATCGGGATCAGGTTGGACGGTTCGCCGATGGTACCTTCGACCAGGGTGTCGCCGTAGGCGGGTTTGTCCTCGCCCGGGATCGGGACCGGCTTCCGGTCCCCGCCGCTGTCGCAGGAGACGAGCAAAATCAGGGCAAAGGCGAAGAAAGCCGCGACTTTCCCTTTCATCGCCTTCCCTTTTTCCGTTCCAGTTTTTGCAGCTTGCCGGCGGCGCTCTCGTTTTCAGGGTCGGCCTTGATCGACCGCCGGTAGAATTTCCGGGCGCGGGTATAATCGCCCTTTGCCGCGTAGACGTCGGCCAAGTGCTCGAGAATAGTGGGGTCGTTGTCCGCCAGTTCCACGGCCTTTTCGAGGTTGGCGGCCGCCTCGTCGTAGCGTTTCATCTTGAAGTAGACCCAGCCGAGGCTGTCGCGGATGAATCCGTCCTCGGGCCGCAGCGCCACCGCCCGCTTGAGGTAACGCAATGCCTCGTCCAGGTTGGTGCCCATTTCCGCGTAGGTGTAGCCCAGGTAGTTGAGGGCCTGGGCATCGTCCGGATTGATGGCGATGACCTTTTTCAGCTGGTTGATGCTTGCCTTGCGATTGCCGATCTTGTCATAGAGAACGGCGATCCGGAACTTGATCGCCGTATTCTTGGGAAACTTGTTCTCCACGCCGGTCAGCACGTTCAGACCGTCCTTCGGCCGGTCGACGGCATCGAAAAGTCCGGAAAGGAACAGGTAGAGCTCGGGCTTTTCGGGTGAACCGGCAATGGCTTCCTCGAGGAGCTTGATACCCCGCTCGGCTTCTCCCTTTTCCTTGTAAATGAACGCTACCTGTCCCAGGGAATCAAGGTAGATCGGTGAGGTTTTGCTGATTTTGCCGAATTCCTCGATGGCCTTGTCGAATTCCTTTTTTTCCGCATAGCAGGTTGCAAGGTACATCCGGACCGGGTCGGCATCGGGTTTTTTGTCGAGGATCGCGGAAAACTCGCGGATGGCATCATCGTATCGTTCCAGTTCCAGGTAGATGAGTCCTATCTTGCGCCGGACTTCCAGCCCCTCGAGTCCCTCCACCGAGATGGTCTGCAGGAGCTCGAGCGCATCTTCTAGACGGTGTTCCTGGATGTAGAGCTGTACCAGGTGCTGTGCCACATTCAGATTCAGCGGGTTGAGGTCGAGGATTTCCTGGAAGGTTTCCGCCGCTTCATCGTAGTAACCGGAATTTTCCTGTGCCAATCCCAGGTCGATCATCGCCTGTTCGAAATCAGGCTTCAGCTCTATCGCCTTGCGGTAGTAATCCGTTGCATCGCGGAAAAGTTTCATCCGTTCATAGGCTTTGCCGAGATAATAGTAGCCGAGCGGAGAATCGGGAGACTTTTTGAGAAGGTTTTTCAGGACCTTGACCGCCTGTTCGTACTCGAATACTTTCAGGTAGGATACCGCCAGGTTAATGGTGGCGTCTTCCTTGTCCGGGGCAAGTTCGCGGGCCTTGACGAAGTGAGGAATGGCTTCCTTGTCTTTTCCCACCGCGGCCAGTATCATGCCGAGGAGCATATGCGCCTTGCGGTACGACGGGTCGAACCGGAGGGCGGTTTCGCAGGCGTCGACGGCTTCCTGGGGACGGTTCATCTTCAGGTAGGCTTCGGCGACCTTGGTGTGGAGGAACGGCGAGCGGGGATCCGACGCCAGTGCTTCCCGGAGCAGGATGAGCGCGCCTTCGGGATCTCCCTCGAGCATGCGAAGCCGCGAAAGCGAATAGGTGTAGAGGCCGCGGGATTCCTTTTTAGTTTCAATCATCCGGGGGGGCGGGACGCTCGTGGCCGGTATCTGCGCCGAACCGTTGAGGGTGCAGGAGGTGAGAAGCAAGAATGTCAGGATGGCGCTGCCTTTAAGTATCTTCATCGGGTGTATCCGGCGTAATAAACCAGACGGTCATCAACCGGTCGCAGGTGCGTGAAAGGCTGTTCACCTGCGGTTGCCTGGTGTAATAAATTTGTTGCTGCAATAAATTTTCGAAGCTTCAGAAGGTATTGAAAAAAGGTCTCGGTACGCCGTGATTCCTTGCAGCATGGTCCTGTCCGGCCTTTACACCGTGTCCTTCGGACGGGGATGGCCGAATTGAAAAGTCGTCACCGACGCCGATATGGAGGACGGAGACATGTCATGTGGCAAAAATAGAGTACACTTAATTGTAGCAGGCTCTTTGAAAAATGCCGCTGTGAACGGAAAGAATTTTTCAACGGCCGACTGTTTCACGGTCTCCGAATTTATCTGAAATTATGGAGAAAAAGCTACCATAAATCATCAGAAGCGTCAAATGAATATCCCGGGTTTTTCCCCAGCTCGTTCATTTGCGCTTTTGCGGGAATTGTTCATGGAATCCAGGTATCTCGAAGCTTTGCTCGATCCCGCCGCATACGATGAACCGACGACTGCCGTGCACCTGGTGCAGACCCATGTGTCGTTCCTTTTCCTGACCGACCGGTTCGTCTACAAGATAAAAAAACCGGTTGATTTCGGCTTTCTGAACTTCACCACCCTGGACCGGCGGCGGTTCTACTGCGAGGAAGAAGTCCGTCTCAACCGGCGGCTCTGCCCCGATATGTACCTGGGGGTTATAGAGATCAGGGAATCGCCCGACGGCGTCGGGATGGACGGCCGGGGTGAGGTCATCGATTATGCGGTGAAGATGAAGCGGCTCCCCGAAGAGCGGATGCTGGACCGGTTGCTCGCCGGGGGGGCGGCAAGTGAAGATGATATCCGGGCCATCGCCCGCACCATCGGCGAGTTTCATCGCGGTGCCGAACGCAGCAGGGAAATCGACTCCTACGGCAGTCTCGAGGTGATCCGCCGCAACTGGACGGAGAACTTCGTCCAGGCGGTCGATTTCGTATCGCGCACCCTGGGTGAGGCCGATCTGCTGTTGATCCGCGCCTGGGTCGAGCGCTTCATGGAGGAACGGTCCGGGCTGTTTGCCGAGCGGGTCGCCGGCGGTTTCGTGCGGGACTGCGACGGGGACATTCACAGCGAGAACATCTGCCTGGCCGACCGGGTGTACATTTTCGACTGCATCGAGTTCAATGCCCGGTTCCGTTTTTCCGACACCGCCGCCGACCTGGCCTTTCTGCTCATGGACCTGGAGTATCGCGGCCGACGGGATTTCGCGGAAATCCTTCTCGATGAATACCGCGTGGTGACCGGTGACGAGGGTATCGCCGGGGTGCTCGATTTCTACCGGGTCTACCGGGCCTTTGTCCGGGGCAAGGTGGAGAGCTTCCGGCTCAATGACCCGCAGATCGGCGCGGCGGAAAAGGAAGCGGCCTTGGCAACCGCGCGCCGGCACTTCCGCCTGGCGCGCGGCTATATCCTGCGCCGCGGCCTGGCGCCGCACGTCGTTGCCTTCAGCGGGTTGATGGGCGCGGGCAAGAGCACCCTGGCCCGCGAGCTTTCCTTCGAACTGGGCCTGGACCTTTTCAGCAGCGACCTGCTGCGCAAGGAACTGGCGGGCGTGGCCGTGAGCGAACACCGGCGTGACGCTTATAACGAAGGGCTGTATTCCGCCGGGTTTACGCGCAAAACCTACGAAGAACTGTTCCGCCGGACGGAGCAGGCGCTGCGCGCCGGGCGCAGCGTGATCCTCGATGCCTCTTTTGCGCGACGGGACGACCGTAAGGCGGCCGCGGATCTTGCCCGGCGGCTCGGGGCGCGGTTCCTGCTGTGCCGGGCCGTGTGTCCGGAGGGGACGGTCAAAGAGCGGCTCGAGGCCCGCGCCGGGATTCCCGGCGAGCCTTCCGACGGTCGCTGGGAGCTCTATTCCCGGCAGAAGAGCGATTTCGAACCGCTGACCTCGCCGCCCGAAACCTGGCAGGATCTCGATACCGCGCTGCCGGTATCGGAGAATATTGACCGGATTCTGCGAATGATGGGAGCTCTCCAGCATGACGAAGAAAGGTAAAAGCCTCAGGAAAAAGCCGGCGGCACGGCTTCCCTCCCGGGGGGAGTATGAAGCCTATACGCGGGAAATGGCCACGGCGCGCCAGATCCAGAAGTCGCTGATGCCCGACATCCCTCCGGAGGTGCGGGGGGTGCGCATGGCGTGTCGTTCGATCCCCGCTCACCTGGTGGGCGGCGACTATTACGATTTCTTCCGCTGGGACGATACGAGCATCGACCTGGTGATCGCCGATGTTTCCGGGCACAACCTCGGCTCGGCCCTGATCATGGTGGCGGCGCGGAGCGTGCTCCGTGCCCATGCCTTCCGTTCCGGGAACGCCGGCGACGCGCTGGCGGTCATCAACGAGCTGCTGTATGAAGACCTGACCCGGGCGGAACTCTTCATCAGCATGTTTTACGCGAAGTTCAGTACCGATTCGCGGCTGCTCACCTATGCCAACGGCGGGCACAACCCACCGCTGCTGCTGCGCTGCGGGCAACAGGAAAGCATCGGGCTCGATGCCGACGGCATGGTGCTCGGCGTACTGAAGGGGGTGTCCTTCGAGGAAAAGAGCGTCCGGCTCAAGGAGGGCGACGTGCTGGTTTTCTATACCGACGGCATCACCGAGTCCCAGAACAGCGCCGGCGAGCTGTTCGGTACCGAGCGGTTCTACCGTGCCGTCCATTCGTTGCGGGGGGCGCCGCCGGAAGACATCATCGACGGCGTGCTCAGGCGGGTACACGAGTTTACCGGGGAGAAGGCATTGCAGGACGACGTGTCGCTGGTGGTCATGAAGGTCGATTGATACGGTTCCCGGCAAGGGGCCGCTCTGATATCGAAAGGGGTACTGCATGAAATTCGAGATAACGGAAGACAACGGTGTGACCATGCTCCGGCTGGTGGGGGAGCGGCTCGACGCCCATAATTCCGAGGCCCTGAAGGAACGGCTCAAGGAGATTTTTGACGGAGGAGCCAAGAGCGTCCTGGTGGACTTGGCGGAGGTGCGGTTTATCGACAGTTCCGGGCTCGGCGCCCTGGTTTCGGGCTTCAAGAACGCAATGGTCCACAAGGGCGCGTTGGCCCTCACGGGTCTCCAGGAGCAGGTCCGGTCGATGTTCGATCTGACCCGGCTCAACCGGGTGTTCGATATCTACGCCAGCCGGGACGAGGCTCGTGCCGCCCTTTCGGGGAACTAACGGCATGCCGGTGAGCGGCATCCTGACGGCGGTGAGGCAGCCATGGCAAGAAGAGTACTACAGTTGGACATAAAGGTTCCCAGCCACACCCGTTACCTGGGCCTGGTCGGCCGGATCGGCGAGGATGTGGCGCGGGAGCTGAAAAAACTGGGTCGGGTGCCGGAAGATCTCGCCGACGTGCTGAACGTGGTGCTGACCGAGGCAATGGCCAATGCCATCCGTCACGCCCACGACGATGACCCGCACAAGACCGTGCACATTTCCATTTCCCTGGTCCGGGACGACCTCCGGATCAGGGTTTTCGACCGAGGGCACGGCTTCGACTTCGAGTCGGCCTGCGATTACGATCCGGACACCCTGGAAGAGCGCGGCCGTGGGATCTATATCATCCGGACGCTCATGGATACCGTTGTCTATCGCCGCTTGCGGGAGCACAACGTTCTGGAGATGTGGAAGAAGTTGCGGTAGGGAGGTGTCGCGTGATTGTGCACCTAGTTCCCCCTCCCTTGACGGGCCTGTGCGCTGAAGGCTGCTTCTGCCCGCAAGCGTGAGGGGGTTAGGGGGTGGGTGAAGCTTCAATCAGCTGATTTTATGGGCAAATTCATTTTTTGCCCTTTTTTGTTTTCCCTTCCTTCCGGTAGAAAATCACCGTCATGGTCACCCCGAACAGGAACAGGGGGATGCTCAGCAGTTGCCCCATGGTAAAGGCGCCGAACAGGAAGCCGACCTGCTGGTCCGGTTCGCGGAACAGCTCGACAAAGGTGCGGAACAGGCCGTAGCCGGCGAGGAAGACCCAGAGCACGACGCCGGCCGGCGCCTGGGCGCGGCGCACCAGCCAGAGGATGAAGAACAACACCGGCCCTTCGAGGAACGATTCGTAGAGCTGGGACGGGTGGCGCGGCAGCGGGCCGCCGTGGGGGAAGACGATGCCCCACGGGACATCGGTGACCCGGCCGTACAGCTCGCCGTTGATGAAGTTGCCGAGCCGGCCGAGGCCGAGGCCGATCGGGGCGGCCGGGGTGATGAGGTCGGCTATCTGGAAGAAGCTGATCTTTTTCTTGCGGCCGAAATAGAGCGCCGCGATCACGCAGCCGATCAGCCCGCCGTGGAACGACATGCCCCCTTCCCAGACGGCGAACACCTTGAAAGGGTTGGCAAGATAGTACGAAACATTGTAAAAGAGAGCATAGCCGAGCCGCGCGCCGACGATCAGGCCGACGGCCAGGGCGAAGATCAGGTCGGCGATGTCGTCCCTGGTGAGCGGGAGATTCTTGCGCTTGGCGTCGCCTACGGCGATCAGGTAGGCGGCGAGGAAACCGAGGATGTACATGAGTCCGTACCAGCGGACTTCCAGACTGCCGATTTTGAAGATGTACGGTTTGATATGGGGAAATTGCATGGAATGTGTCCCTTCGTTGATGTAGGGGTGCAGTCTTCAGCCTTACCAGCTGCTATACATAGCAGTAAACGGAACGGCAGTCAATGAGGCAAATGGCCGAAATCGTTGACCGCTTGCCGCTGCTCACGGTATGATTGTGGATACATGGCATTTACTGATTTTTATGCAAACCAGGAACAGTGACAATCTCCCTCCCCCTTGACGGGTCTATACAACGGGGGAGGGTCGGGGAGGGGGAGAAAAATCCGAACTCCATCGCCCCCTAGGGGCGAGGCAATAAGTCGTGCCCAATGGGTACGGATTCTTTAAATCTGCTTTACTGATGAAAACAATGCTAGCCGCTAATTGCAAAAAGCTACTTCAAGGAGTGTATGACGCATGAGTAACGACGACAAAAAAGTCATCTATACGATGATGGGTGTTAGTAAATTTTACGACAAGAAGCAAGTGCTGAAGGATATCTCGCTGTCCTATTTCTACGGCGCCAAGATCGGGGTGCTCGGCCTGAACGGTTCGGGCAAGAGCTCCCTGCTGCGCATCCTGGCCGGTGTCGACCAGGATTTCGTCGGCAAGACCATCCTTTCCCCCGGCCTGACGGTCGGCTTCCTCGAGCAGGAGCCGCAGCTCGACCCGGAGAAGACGGTGCGCGAGGTGGTGGAGGAAGCGGTGCAGGGCACTGTCGAACTGATGAACGAGTTCAATGCCATCAACGAACGGTTTGCCGAGCCCATGTCTGACGATGAGATGGCCGAGCTCTGCGAGCGCCAGGCCGCGGTGCAGGAAAAGCTCGACGCCGTGGATGCCTGGGACCTGGACTCCCGGCTGGAGATGGCGATGGACGCGCTGCGCTGTCCGCCGCCGGAAACGAAGACCGCCACCCTGTCGGGCGGCGAGAAGCGCCGGGTGGCGCTGTGCCGCTTGCTCTTGCAGCAGCCGGACATCCTGCTGCTCGACGAACCGACCAACCACCTGGACGCCGAGTCGGTGGCCTGGCTGGAGCATCATCTGCAGCGTTACCCCGGCACCATCATCGCCGTGACCCATGACCGCTACTTCCTCGACAACGTGGCCGGCTGGATCTTGGAGTTGGACCGCGGCGAGGGGATTCCCTGGAAGGGCAACTACTCGTCCTGGCTGGAGCAGAAGGAGGAGCGGCTGCGCCGCGAGGAGAAGGGCGAGAGCGATCGGCGCAAGACCCTGCAGCGCGAGCTGGAGTGGATCAGGATGTCGCCCAAGGGGCGGCACGCCAAGGGCAAGGCGCGCATCAGCGCCTACGAGGACCTGCTCGGCAATGAAGGCGAGCAGCGGTCCAAGGAGCTGGAAATTTACATTCCGCCCGGACCGCGGCTCGGCAAGGTGGTTATCGATGCCGAGGGCGTGAGCAAGGCCTACGGCGACAAGCTGCTGGTGGATGACATGTCCTTCAACCTGCCGCCGGGCGGCATCGTCGGCATCATCGGCCCCAACGGCGCCGGCAAGACCACCCTGTTCCGCATGGTTACCGGCCAGGAGCAGCCGGACAGCGGTTCCATCCGGGTTGGCGATACGGTCAAGCTGGCCTACGTCGACCAGAGCCGCGACGCCCTCGATCCGGACAAGAGTATCTGGGAGGTCATTTCCGAGGGGCAGGATACCCTGCAACTCGGCAAACAGCAGGTCAATTCCCGCGCCTACGTGGCCCGGTTCAACTTCTCCGGCTCCGACCAGCAGAAGAAGGTCGGCATGCTGTCCGGCGGTGAGCGCAACCGCGTGCACCTGGCGCGGATGCTCAAGGAAGGGGCCAACGTCCTGCTGCTCGACGAACCGACCAACGACCTGGATGTCAACACCATGCGCGCCCTTGAGGAGGCGCTGGAGAACTTTGGCGGCTGCGCCGTGGTCATCAGCCATGACCGCTGGTTCCTGGACCGTATTGCCACCCATATCCTCGCCTTCGAGGGGGACAGCAAGGTGGTGTGCTTCGAGGGGAACTACTCCGAATATGAGGAAAATCGCCGGGCGCGGCTTGGCGCCGCGGCAGATCAGCCCCATCGGATCAAGTATCGGCAGTTGACGCGGTAGGGGAGAATGTCCTGTAAAAATTGGATTTAGATAGATTTAGGTTGTTCCCGCAGAAGCGGGAGTTGAGAGGTGACACCTTCGGGTTGGAAGGTTGGAATATTGTTAGAGCAATTTGCGCTAAAACCATCTTACCCATTCGTGTCGTTCACCGAGACACTAAATCATACATGGGAATTCTTCTCGACGACAATAACAGAAAGCCTATCTGCCGTTTGTGGTTCAATTGTAAACAAAAATATCTCGGAGTTTTTGACGGCAATAAAGAGGAAACAAGAATTCCCATTGATTCAGCAACAGATATTTATCTTCACGCTGATAAAATTCTTGAAGTTCTTGCAATTTATTAAAATCAAGAGAAAAACTGAGTTGAATTTGACAAGGTAGAGTCTGGCGGTGTTCTGTAAACGATGATAAGAGAGAACTTGTGGCCAGGATAATATATAAAGGAAAATAAAGCGGACGGTAAGGTCGCCATAGCACGAAAAACTGATTTTTCAAGACTTGACCCCATTGGCCTGACCCCATTGGCCTCAGCGTTATGCAAGAGGAAGAAATGAACGAAACCAGTATTCGGATGACACAACTTGGTAACCCTCCGAGTGATTCTGAGATTGAGGAGTGGCTAGGTGAAGGAGCTTATCAATACTGGAAACGTATAACGAATCTGATAGAGCGCAACTATCCAAGCATCTTTACACCTGAATGGCTTTTTGGTGGTAAAAAGCACGGTTGGTCTCTCAGATACAAGAAAAGCAAATCGTTTTGTACCCTTATTCCTGAGAAGAATCACTTCGCATTGCTCATTGTCTTTGGTGCGGAAGAACGGTCGAAGGTAGAAGTTATCCGAGATAGCCTGTCAATATGCACCCAAAAGGAATATGACGAGGCAACAACGTATCATGACGGAAAATGGGTGCTCCTTACAATCAAAAACAGCGAGGTTGTAGAAGACGTGATGAAGCTTCTGGCGCTAAAACGTAAACCGAAGAGTAGCAACAACGCATAACGAGGCAGATGAACCGGCCTGAAAATGCCGGTGATCTTCCGGCCGTTGGACGAAATGACAAAGGATCAAATCGATGCAAAAATGGTTATTCCTTATAGTGGCAATTATGAGCGAGGTGGCTGGAACATCAGCTCTAAAATCTGCCGAAGGTTTTACAAGGTTCTGGCCTTCAACCATAGTTATTTTAGGATATTCTTCAGCGTTCTACTTTTTATCTCTAACCCTTGAATCTATCCCTGTAGGCATTGCATATGCTATCTGGTCAGGCGTTGGAACAGCTCTTATTGCCCTGGTTGCCTGGGTTTTTTTGGGACAGAAATTAGACTTGCCAGCAGTTGCCGGAATTCTGCTCATTGTGTCAGGTGTGCTTGTGATAAATGTATTCTCAAAATCAGCATCACTTTGAATGTCTGCCGGCTCAATCCTGTCAAGAGTTAACAACTTTGGGGTCAGGTCTTGAAAAATCACTTTTTGAGGTGTGCTCCTGCCATGACACACCCGCTACGCGTAGAATACCTCGGAGCGGTATGTCATGGATGCCCCTGATTTAGATACAAGAGCATTGACTTAGAAGAAGATCGTATGGGGGGAATCCCGAGTCCCGGAGTCCGCGCCGGTTGAGGATGGATCAAGAAAGGATCATGCGGAAAGCTTGATGATAAGCCCTTTGATGGTGGAAATTTTCGCCGCAATGTCGATCCGCGCCCGCTGGCCCTGCATCACGAGGCGCAACAGTTCGTCAACTTCCTTGTCGATGACGCTAACGAGACCAAGTTCACTGCCAATGTAGCCTCCTATGGATTCGAACCGATACGCCAGGGATGTTGCCTTTTTGGCGAAGGCTCCTATCAGTTCGCGGAACTCCGCCAAATTGGCGGGTGACGGCTCCTGTTCCAGTTTGTCACCCGCATAGAAAAGCTTGTCCCTCAGATCTTTCAGTGCCTGTTTTTCGGTATCCCGCTGCTTCTCTTCCAGCCTGTTCAATTCGCCGAAAAATACCGATGCGCCACCCCTCCGCGTAACACCGCCCCTGTTTTCTCTGGATCTCATTGACGAAGGCTTGCTGCCTGTAATTTTCATGGTTATCCCGTCTGTCCGGTTCGCTCATGGTTCAGTATATTACTTATCGTCATGGGTGTCCAAAACATTAGAATTATATCCGGGACAGGGATTAGGGCTTTAGGGTCAGGTCTTGAAATATCACTTTTCTGGGGTATAGTCCTGCCATGACACGCCCATTACGCATAGAATTTCCCTGAGCGGCATATCACATCACCTCTTGCGGCAAAGCCCATGCGGCTTCAATAAATAGATGTCCCGCCTTTACCGTGATCCCTTCTGAGACGATGCAGGATTCAGCGCCTGCGGACTGACGAAGAATTGCAACGAACACGTTTTATGATACATGTTTTCCTATGGGAGGAACACGCTGGTTGGATCCTGGTGCATGGTGATCAGGTTACTTCCAAAGCATTCTGTCTGGGCAACCGTTGATGGCTCGAAGCTCAGCAACTTCCGCTCGCGTTACCAGGAATGGGAGTGGCGCTGTTCCTAGTAACGCAGTGCACATCCAGGGAGTGTTTTCGTGCCCTGATAACAAGCCAGAGGAGGGAATTAAATGAAAACAGGTGCATTCAGCCTGGTTCAAACCGCCCTGAACGCTGGGGTAGAGATCTGCTTCGCAAACGCGGGCACCACAGAGATGCCGATTGTCGCGACCCTCGACCGTGCACCTGGATTGCGGGTCGTCCTCGGGTTGTTCGAGGGCGTCTGTACCGGCGCGGCTGATGGGTGGGCACGCATGACGGGACGGCCCGCCGCAACGCTGCTGCATCTTGGTCCCGGCTTTGCCAACGGCATCGCAAACCTGCACAACGCGCGGCGCGCACGTACCCCCATTGTCAACTGGATCGGCGATCACGCTACCCGACACCTTGCCTTCGATGCGCCCCTCACTTCGGACATCGCGGCCCTCACCGGCTGCGTGGGCTGGACGCACGCAGTCAAGTCCGCGGATGATATGGCGGAGGCGAGCCTGGCGGCGGTCGAGGCGGCACTCGGCCCGCCGGGGCGCGTAGCGTCGTTGATCATCCCGGCGAACTGTCAGTGGGAACCGGGGCCTGAGCCACTCTCCGCGACTCCGTCGCCCGCGCTGCGCGAAACCCGAGGTTCTGCGGTCCAGGAGGCGGGCCGCCTGCTGTGCAAAGGGCGAGGTGGTCTTTTGCTTGGGGGCAATGCGCTTACCGGACCCGGTTTGCGCGCCGCCGCGCGGGTGGCGGCTGCAACGGGCTGCGGAGTCTGGATCGAGACCTTCCCGCCGCGCCAGGAGTGCGGCCGTCACATGCCCCTGTTTCCCGCCTTGCCCTATTTCCCGGAGCAGGCCATCGAGGCCCTGGCCAACGTTGCAAGCTTGGTGCTGGCGGGCGCGCGCGATCCGGTCGCCTTCTTCGCCTATCCGGATCAGCCTTCACGGCTCCTGCCTGACGGCGCAGCGCTGCACACGCTCGCGGACCCGGATGCGGGCGTTGATGCAGCACTCGCGCTGGAGGCGCTCGTGCAGGAGTTGGATGCACCCGCGATTGTTACGCCGCAGCGGACCATGCCGGCATTCCAGCCGAGCGGACGACCCCTTACTCCTGATACCCTGTGTCAAGCGATGGCAGCGTTTACGCCCGAGAATGCGATCGTCGTGAACGAAGCGGTCACGACCGGCTTGACCTGGAACGCGGTGCACTCTTCCAATGCAGCGCCGCACACCATGCTCTTCATCACGGGCGGGGCGATCGGCCAGGGTCTGCCCAATGCCCTTGGCGCCGCACTCGCTTGCCCTGACCGGCGCGTCATCGCCTTCCAGGCCGACGGCAGCGGTCTGTACACGCTACAAGCACTCTGGTCGATGGCGCGCGAGAACGCAGACGTGACCGTCGTGGTGTGTTCGAATCGACACTACCGCATCTTGCAGGTCGAACTGCAGCGCACCGGTGTCACGGACCCCGGACTTAAGGCACAGGCCCTCACCGACCTCACGCGGCCGGTCATTGACTGGGCTGCGCTCGCGAAGGGGTTCGGTGTGCCGGGGTGCAGCGTGCAAACCGAAGACGAGTTCGCTAACGCTCTCCGGCGGTCGTTCGCCGAACGTGGTCCCAGCCTGATTGAGGCGGTTCTCGACTGAAGTTCAGGAACGTGACGCCTGGCAGCCAGTTCCACTGGGGACTTGGGGGTCAAGTCTTGAAAAATCACTTTTCGGGGTATAGGCCTCATATGGCACAACTATTTCGTATTACGCGAGAATTCCCCAGAGCGAGGTAAGATAAACTAAAAACGGCGCCTTCGAGCGCCGTTTTTTTGCCTTCATTCACCTAAAATTGTTTGGGTAATAGCTCATTCTTTGATATTTTTGTTGCTTCTCAAAGGATAAGCTACAGATAATGAAAATGCTTTACGGTTTTTTGCTCTGAAGTACGGCAATGGCAGATATCCAGCTGCCAGAACGCTTGAGGGGGCTAGTATCGTGCGTGCTGCCAAACATTCCGGAAGAGAAAATCATTCAGACAGTGGACCGTCCCCGAATTCCGGCGATGCCGTGAACGGGTTCAACGATGAGGCCGCACTACACCGCTGCCGTACCCTCCGCCTTATCGGCGTCTCCGTTTCCATTCTGATACTCTGGAACGGAGTCTGTGACTACATTTACGCCTACTCGCCCGAATTAAGCGGCCTCGAGTATTTCTCTCCTTTGGCCTGGGATACGATTCGTACCGCGGGTAATCGTCCTCACTGGATGGTGATGATGGCACAGACGGCCGGCTGGCTCTATCCGCTGTATGCGCTGTCATATTTTCACTGGTGGGTCGGTATGCGGCGGGCGGGGTTCTGGCGTGCCCATGTGCCGTGTGCGCTGCTTGCCTATGCCATAGTGATGATCGGGGGGATCCAGCATGCCGGGTGGGCATCCTGAGCGGGCGGACCATATATCCGCGCTGGTTCCTGGTATTCTCACCCCTTGGTGTGCTGGCTTTCACGTTGGTTTTGGGGGCCTGCCTGCCCGCGCCGTTTGCGGGGTTTGCGATTGCCCTGTTCGGGACCTGGTTCATGCTTGTGCCCTGCGTTGCAAGTACCGTGTGGTTGTGGCATCGCGCTTGTGACAGCCGGGTTTTGAATCCTGGGGGACATTAAAAATAAACAGTTAATTCCATAAAATAATCGGTATTATGTCCACGTCCTCCACCCCCCTCGTAAACCCTAACAACCGGACCCCAAATCAACTTCGTTGAGCGTCCTGCAAGGGAATCATTTATGAGAAGCGTTACATTGATGGTGCGAATCATACTGGTTGTATGCCTTTTTTCTTTCAGTGTACTGGTTGCCTTTGCCGGCAAAAGCATTGCATCAGACAAGGGTATCTGTCCGGTACACGGCATCAAGATGAAAGCTACGAAATTACGAATTGTTTATGGAATGCCGTCCCAACTTGAATTCGAGGAGATGCGAGTCGGCAAGTATCTTTTTCCATATGGCCGGGACTATGTGCTGGGCGGTTGTGTGGTAAAGCCGGAAAAATTCCGTAAAGGTTACATCTGTCCCGAGTGTGTGAAGGAGCGCAAAGCCTGGATCACGTCAAAAGAGCGTTGGAATGAACTCTCGAAAGCCAGTCGGGAAAGCCTCGAAGAATTCTTTGCCATAGTAAACAGCAGGGATGTCGACGAGGCCATGAAGTCGATGGCGCCGGCGATGATTGATACACCAGAGAAACTTAGAAACTGGCGCAGGCATCTTCGCGCTATCCGATCGATCCATGTTTTGAATGCTGAACCTGCCAATACGGAAAACTGGAGCAGCAGTCGCCACATCTTCAAAGTGACGCTCGAAGCTTATGTAGAAGATGTGCCGAATGCTTCCATCCCTTTTTTCGGCTGGCACGATAATCCGAATGTTCGCTGGGTTATCATGGAACTTGACAGCAAGCATCGTTGGTTTGTCGCTGAAATCGCCACCGGCCCGTAAAACAACCCAATGGTTATTTTTGCGGGCCCCGGAGGCCGCTTACTACAAACCGGAGCGTCATGTGGGGTCTTGAAAAATCACTTTTTCGAGGTATAGTCCCGCCATGATTAGCCAATTGCGCATAGAATCGGCAAGGTCGTCAAGCGTTTCAATTGGCTCTGTCATGCCTACTGCCTGATGGACAATTATTATCGTCTTCTGGTCGGAAAACTGATTTTTCAGGACTTGATTCCGATCCGGGTAAAGCAAAGAAGATGGGAGGCATGAGTTCATGGAAATGATGCAGATCAGCAAAGCGTTTTCACTGATAGAACCAGGCCCGGTTGTCTTCGTTACGACACATGATGGAAGGAAAAACAACATAATGACGATCTCGTGGACTATGGTGACGGACTTTACGCCGAAGTTTGCCATAACCACCGGGCCATGGAACCATTCTTTTGCCGCACTTCGTGAATCGAGGGAATGTGTAATTTCAATTCCCACTGTTGACCTGCTTGATACGGTCGTTGGCGTGGGAACATGTTCCGGTGCCGACACAGACAAATTTGAAAAGTTTGGGCTGACTCCCGTGAAGGGAAAACATGTCAGGTCGCCCTTGATCAAGGAATGCCTCGCGAATATCGAATGTAGCGTTATCGATATAGTCGAAAAACACAATATCGTTGTCCTTGAAGGCGTTGCTGCGTACATCGACAATTCACGAAAAGAGAAGCGAACCGTTCACGCAATTGGCGATGGAACGTTCGTAGTGGATGGGCGCACGTTGAATCGAAGGGAAATGATGTTGTCAAAGCTTCCAGATGGTGTCTAAGGCACTATTTGTCAACGTTCCTTCCATGTTCACTCGGGCAGCCGGGATCGACTTTGAGTTTCTTTTTATAACGGAAATCCAAAGTAATGAATCGGAAGCATTGTTGCAAGAATATGTGAACAAAATGGAGAACGACCTGGAGATGGGTATTTACTGAAATGAAGAACTTCTTGCGTCTACAAGAAGACAGTTAAAATGTGGATTTGCAAGTGCTGGCAGAGGAATTCTTTCAGTGGCAAATCCTTCCACGAGTGATATAATGAATCATCGCATTTAATGTCCGGAATCGGTTCCGGTCGCACTTACACAGTCAGGAGAAATCAAGAAAATGGCAAAAGGCAAAGTAAAATGGTTTAATGACGCAAAGGGTTTTGGCTTTATTGAGCAGGAGAATGGTGAAGATATATTCTGTCATTTCTCCGCCATCACTGGTGAAGGATTCAAGTCCCTACAGGAAGGGGATGATGTTGAATTCGATGTGGTCAAAGGTCCTAAAGGGCTTCAGGCAGCAAACGTAAGAAAAATCTGAGAACCTTGCACTTACGATAAGAGGCCCCTTGGATTCAAGGGGTCTCTTTATGTAGAGGAAAAGGGGTCAAGTCTTGAAAAATCACTTTTCTGAGATATAGTCTTAGCATGGCACGTCCCTTACGCATAGAATACCCTGGAGCGGTATACCATGTAACCTCTCGCGGCAACGCCCGTGCGGATATCTTTGAAGACGAAGGCGATCGCGAGCTGTTCCTGAGAATACTTGGTACTGTCGTCAAGTGTTTCAATTGGCTCTGTCATGCCTACTGCCTGATGGACAATCACTATCATCTACTGATTGAAACCCCGGAAGGGAATCTTTCCGCGGGGATGCGACAGTTGAACGGTGTCTATACGCAAGCCTTCAATCGAACCCACGGCAGGGGCGGTCACGTTTTTCAGGGCCGGTTCAAATCGGTCCTGGTGGAGAAAGAGAGCCACCTCCTGGAGTTGTGCCGTTACGTGGTGCTGAACCCGGTGCGGGCAGGCATGGTCAATCTACCGGAGCAGTACCCGTGGAGCAGCTATCTCGCCACTGCCGGTAAGGTAGCAAGCCCGTCGTTCCTGACCACCGGATGGCTTCTGGGGAACTTTTCGCCTACTCTCGACGAGTCATGGCGGCGCTACCGGCAGTTTGTCAAAGATGGCATGAGCATTGTCGAGTCGCCGTGGGAGAAGCTTGCCGGCCGGATAGTCTTGGGGGCAGAGGCATTCGTCGAGCACATACAGGCATCTCTCGGCAAGCAAAAAGAGCTGCCCGAGATACCACGGATCCAGCGACATGTCGGCCGCCCCTCCCTTGAGGAACTAATCCCTCGCGGAAGTTTTTCCAAAAAAGAACGCAATAGATTGATATGCCTTGCCCACACAAAATACGGCTACCGGCTGAAGGAGATAGCGCAAGCCATCGGTGTGCACTACACGACGGTCAGCAAAGTGATCAATAGTAGGGAAAACTGATTTTTCAAGACTTGACCCCGATCCTGAGACTCTTTGCCTGGTAAAAAAAACCCCGGAAGGCTCTCCCGGGGTTTCTGATTACGGTGGTCGATTGCCGTTTATATTCGTTTAACGTTTGCGGCCTGCAAACCTTTAGGCCCCTTGACGACATCAAACGTGACCTTATCCCCTTCAGTAAGAGATTTGAAACCGTCACCTGCGATAGCGGAAAAGTGACAGAATACATCTTCACCATTCTCCTGCTCAAGAAAACCAAATCCTTTGCTGTCATTGAACCATTTTACTGTACCATTTGCCATTTGTGCGTTCTTTCTCCATCTACATTGTGATTTTCACGATAAATCGCGTGACTTGAAACGTATCAGGTATAGATGGCGATAGCAAGCGAATAAAGACTGATTAGACAACAATAATATTTTCGACATGCAAAATTGCATACACCAAGGGAAATGTGTGATACTATGCTCACACAAAAGAAGTTGCGGCCTCCGAGACTTTGATGGTTTCGGAGGTTTTTTCGTTCAGGAGTGGCGGTGGCGAATGGAAGTTGCCGTTCACAATAATGATATTGATCGGGCTTTGCGCGACCTCAAGCGAAAGTCGCGGCAAGAAGGTCTCATGCGGGAGCTTAAACGGCGCATCGCCTACGAGAAACCTTCAAACGGAAGAGCCTGGGGGCGGCGTCGTTGGAATCTCCAGCGTAGGAGAAGGCCGGGAATACTCACTGTATTTCACAACAGCTGTCCCCGGAAATAATCGACACCACGAGTAGGCCCCGGATAACGCGGGGCTTTTCTCGTCAAGAGCACCAGAAAGAAGGAAACGTACTATGCGATTCAAGAAGTTCAATTTCCACCCCCGAGTTGCCGCCGGAATTACTGCCGCCGGATATGCCACCCCCACACCGATCCAGGAACAAGCGATCCCTCCGGTCATGGCAGGACGAGATGTCATGGGACTGGCCCAGACAGGCACGGGCAAGACCGCTGCCTTCACACTGCCGATACTCCATCGGCTGGAGCAGGGTGATCGCGGCGTTGTTCGCGCCCTGATCATCGCCCCTACTCGCGAACTGGCGGAACAGATCAACAATGCGGTCACAGATCTTGGCAGACAGACACGCCTTCGAAGCATCACGGTCTACGGAGGCGTCAACGTCAAGCCGCAGATCGACAAACTGAAAAGAGGGGTTGAAATAGTGGTTGCATGTCCCGGTCGCCTGCTGGACCATATTAATCAGAGGACCATCGATCTTTCGCGCCTGGAGGCCCTGGTGCTGGACGAGGCCGACCAGATGTTCGATATGGGATTCCTTCCCGATATCCGACGGATACTTGCAAAGCTCCCACGACAGCGGCAGACTCTCCTCTTTTCAGCCACCATGCCCGTTGAGATCCGGGGGCTGGCCAAGGAGATACTCAGAGATCCGGTTACGATCCAAGTGGGAAGTATGGCACCTCCGATATCCGTTACCCACGCCATTTATCCGGTAGAGCAGCACCTCAAGACTCCTCTCCTGCTGAAACTCCTTCACCACACCGATACAGAGTCGGTGTTGATTTTCACTCGGACAAAACATCGTGCCAAGCGGCTTGGAGAACAGCTTGAAAAAGCCGGGTATCGAGCCTCCTCGCTCCAGGGAAATCTCTCGCAGAACCGACGGCAGGCTGCGCTTGAAGGTTTCCGGGATGGTACGTTCCAAATTCTTGTGGCTACAGACATCGCGGCCCGTGGGATCGATGTTTCGCAGGTCTCCCATGTGATCAATTACGACATCACCAATACGCCCGAAGCCTACATCCACCGGATTGGCCGCACTGGTCGAGCGGCAAGAAGCGGTGATGCCTTTACCATGGTGACAGCGGAGGACAGCGTAATGGTGCGTATGATAGAGAAAAAACTGGGGACGACACTGGAACGACGAACTTTGGAAGGATTTGACTACAACGTGCGGGCACCGCAAAAGGATCAGGAATTTGACCGCCCACCCCGGCATCCCCATCCCCAAAAGATCAATCCCAAGGCAAAACCGGTTTCTCAAGGAAACTCGGCAAACAAGTCTGGCGGATATAAACCTGACTCACGAGAACGTAACCATACTAACGTTCAATCTGCGTTACCTTCACGTCCCTCAAAACGATATGCACGCCGGGCTTCTAAAGCACATTGATTACATGGGTTGTGATCTTCCTCAAGGGAATTTGAATTTTCTGCATTTCCAAGAACCTTTGGTTAAGAAGCAAAGGGGGCAAGTCTTGATTGCGGCCGGGCAAGGTCGCGTAATCTAACGGATGCGAATCCCGCTCCGGAAGTCTTTCAAAAAAGAACGCAATAGCTTGATATGCCTTGCCCACACAAAATACGGCTACCGGATGAAGGAAATAGCGAAAGTTTTCGGCTTGCACTACACGACGGTCAGCAAAGTGATCAATAGTACGGAAAACTGATTTTCAAGACCTGAACTTGGCGTTGACTTCGGCTGGGTGAAAAGCATTCCGGATAACATCAAAGAGAAATACCGCCCCAGTTGTTTAGGGCGGTATTTCTCTTGTGCAGTTAATTTGTATGTATTCAGAGTGTAAAATATTTCGACATCTCTCCAGTTTATGAAATCAAGAGCGTTTCCTTCTCCAGAACGCCAACCCGGCAAGGCCCGCGCCGAGCAGCATTACGGTGGAGGGTTCGGGGACGGGCTGGAGCATATATGAAATTTCATTTTGGATTAGTAGTGTTCCGTTATTAAACTCATCAAACAGAAATCCATTGTAAAGAGTTCTTCCATTGTTGCCTAGAACTATGGCTGCAGAATTCGATTGCTGAGTAGTTGTAAATCCAGCTAATGCATAAGCGCCTGACATTGCTGTAATTGAAAGATTATCACCGTCGTCAGCCCAACTGTCGGTCCAGCTGGTCAAGTCACTGACGCCATTAAAAATCGGATGTGTCGAATCCCAACGGTAAACAGTCTGTGGAGAAAAAAAGTCACTTGTAACATTAACGTTAAAAGTGTCAGCTAAGACAGGATAAATATCCAGGTTCCAGAAAGACATGATTACAGTTCCACCGCTATTAATATAGCTGATGAGTGGATCCCAACTAGTCGGATGGCTACTCGGGCAATCGACAACTACGAGGTCCCACGCACTTCCTTGAAGCAGTGAGTTAAAATCTGATGAATATGCACGAGTGTAAGATAGTCCTAGATTGTTAAGTGCGTTGAGAGTCTGTTGTGTCCTCGTATTATGGTCATAAACCAGAATGGATGAAGCCTGAGCAATTGAACCTGTTGCAACAAAAAACGCTACTAATGCTAGCATGATAAAGAGCTTTTTCATTTCAAAAACCTCCTCCAGGTAGAAATAAATCATATTTAATGGGTAAGCACATGCAAAATATTATTAAATTAAATCATTTAAGCAACATTTGTGCCTATAAAAAATTGCTAAAAATAACAATACGTTAACAGGCGGTAGGTTTTTCTTTAAGTAGTAGTGTAAAAATATTCGACACTAATTTCCGGCAGCTTAAACAACAAACAACGGAAACCTTATGGTCGCCGTTGTCTAGTGTCCAACTTGAGGGGGGGCAGATTTGCCGCCGACGAGGAGATCGGTTCCAAAGAAGCGGAGCGTCTTGTGGAAGAACGGCGCGGGACCGAGTTGACTCGAACCGTGAGAAATGAAGTCGCGCAGAAATCGGGTACACCGGTTGTGAAAAAGCCTGCCGAACAGACGGCAAGGCGTATCCAGACTTCTCAGCCGGTTGCGAAGGCCGACTGCAGTGCCTTACGGAACGAGTTCAAGAAGAAAACCGATGAGATGACCAGCAGGGCAACCCGACTCAACTGCCACCGGGACAACAATGGAATGTCGGCCTATTCCGGCTGCGCGATGGACGTGGTAGGGCCGTTTTTCCCCTATTGGCCCGATTGTATCTTCTCCGACGAAGCCTGCAAAACGGGGTATGCCGCCTGTATGACGGGACCGTTTTCCGCCTACCTGGGGTGTCTCGACGGGTGCAACAGTGCGTTTCGCAGCGGGGGCGGCGATCTCATGTCGTGCGGGCAGAAGTGTTTTCAACAGATACAGGCTGCCGACAAGCGCTGCGCGGGCAAATGATCGGCATTATATCCCCGGAAACCTAACAAATGCTTTCGGGACATGTGAATCAGGTTTTGAAAAGTCACTTGTTCGAGGTATAGTCCTTCCATAGAAAATAGGAAATCCCTGAAGCGAATACTTTGATAGCATCTTTTTCACTTAATAAGTGATGAAAATAATTTCTATTGGGAGGATATCTCGATGAAAGTTCGACTTGTAGTGGTTGCCGCTATCTGCTGTATCGTCATCTTTTCGCTGAGTCATTCCACATGGGCCAATGAGGTACAGGATAGACCCGTCCTGAGTATCTCCGGGCTCGTCAAATTCCCCTTTCATTTTACACGGGCAACCCTGGCAGGTCTTCGTGAATCACAAACCCGTGTAACCGAGGCTTCCAGACGGATCGAGATAAAGGACGGACGCTGGTATCGGACCTATCGGTACTACGGCGTTCCCTTGAAGACCCTCATCGATATGGCTCATGTCGAAAAGGAGGACCAACAGTATCGACGGTTGATGGACCTCGCCATTGTTGTTCGGGGCAGAAACGGACAGGCCGTCCTCTCATGGCCGGAGGTCTGCAATGCCGATTCGAGTGGGGCAATGATTGCCCTCAGGGCCGAACCGGTGCCGCCTCTCACCAAGGAAGGACCGGGGACGCATGTCTTTCCTCGACTGGTCCTTGGAGACGATTTCTATTCGGATCGATTTGTAGACGGCGTATTCAATATAGAGGTCGTGAGCCTTGCCGCACCGGTTTCCTTCAACAAAGGAAAGCATGCCAGATCCCCCGCGGTCACGATCAGCGGTGCGGCCATAAAGCCCCTGGTGATAGAAAACCTTTCCCGTTACAACAAGGTCACGGTGACCTCAAAACAGTCCGGTCACGACCCGGGTTACTTCGGCATCGTTTCCTATCGAGGCACTCCTCTTGTCGAGGTCCTCGAGAAAGAAGGGATAGCCATTGATAAGGATACGCTGCTTCTGGCCACCGGGTCAGATGGCTACCGTGGCGCCGTTTCCTACGGAGAGCTTTTTCTGTCACCGGGCGGAAGGAAGATCATCGTTGCCGACGAACTGGAAGGCAAGCCTTTCGGGAAATCCGGCAAATTCAACCTCATCTTTCCCGACGACTACAACGCCGACCGTTGGGTAAAGGCCTTGGAGAAGATAGAAATAATCAAGGTAAACCCAAAAGGCCGGATATTCGTGGTCGGCGTCGGTTGCGGCGATACGCATCTCCTTACCCTGGAAGGACTGTCGGTGTTCGGCAAGGCCCACGCCTTTGCCTGTGACCGCGAACTGGCGAAACGGTTTGCGCGATATATGGACAAAAAGCCTGTCCTGTTCAACCCGCTGGAGAACATAGCACCCTACTATGCCAGGATCCATCCCGAGGTCGCCCCGGAAGAGGCGGGCAGGATAACGGCCGGTCTCAGGGAGGAGAGCGTGCGGCTCATGAAGAATGCTCTCGCCGAAGGTAAAAACGTTGTCATCCTCGAATATGGCGATCCAACGATCTTCGGTTCCTGGACATATTGGCTCTACGAGTATTTCCGTCCGGGAGAGATTGTTGTGGTACCCGGCGTCAGCGCCTTCAATGCCGCCAATGCGGCAATCGGCAAGAACGTGGCAGCCAATGGGGCCGTGCTTCTTACGGTCCCTGACGGTCTCTTCGGTAACGAGTCCATGGTAAAGGCCATGGCCGACCGGGGTCTTTCGTTGGCCATTTTTGTCGGACTCCAGGAACTGTCGAGGCTGGCGCCACTTCTGAAGACCGGCTTCGGAGGTGATGCGCCGGCTTGCCTGGTATACAGGGCGGGGTATGCCAACAGTGAAAAGCTTATATGGACCACGGTGGATGGGCTGGAAGAAGCCGCCTTGGGCGAGAAGGAAAAATTCCTCGGCATGATCTATGTGGGCAAGAGCTTGAAATAGCGCATTACCTCTGGAAGCAGTCTGAAATATGAATTGCGCAGACCTGATCCCAATGAAGCGTTGAATAAATAATGGAGGTAAACCCAAATGCCGTGGATAAAAAAAGAACTGTGTACAGGATGCCAACTATGCGTGTATGAATGTCCTGCCGGGGCAATTTTCATGGAAAAAGACACCGCTTTTATTAAGGAAGAAGCGTGCATACGATGTGGGGTTTGTCACGATGTGTGCCCGGCGGAGGCGGTTCGTCATGACGGAGAACGAATTCCTGGGGAAGTGCAATCCAATTTAGCTTGGGCTAAAAAGTTGTTGACGCATGACTATTATTCAAATGATAAGACAAAACAGAAACAGCTTATCGAACGGTTGCAACGCTTGTTCAATAGAAACAAAATGGTGGCGGAAAAAACCATTGAGCAGCTTGTTATTCTGAGAAATAAAGAATTCTCGGAATAAACCAAGGGCGAAGAGGGGCGCATGAACTTGCGCGGAACCTTCGGCATGGGGGGTGCCCATAAAAAGGTCGCGGTCAAGATTTGTTCAGATATGCTCTGATTGCTTGACTTGGTAATTTTTCACGGTTATTTTATTGTTTGTTAATAAGCCGTTCTGTCAATTTGTCTTCTGATAAATGATTAGGCTTCTTTAAGAAATTTTGTGTAGACACAAGAGAAAAAGAAAGGAATTAATTGTTTCCGCCTGCGGGCGATACTTAGTTGTTTCATTAATAATCAAATGGGTGGAATGGGGTTTTCCGGATAGCAATAAGAGTTTGAGTTCTGTCTATACATGCCCGAGTATTTTTCTGCTTCACATTGTCTCAATCATGCCTGAATAGTCGCTTTCGTGAAAGAAGAAGCTGGCGCTTCATCAATTAAAGGGAGGGTACGAGATGAGGTATGGAAAACTGCAGGTGTTGTTGGGGATTCTGATTCTATTCGCGTTTTTGTCTTTTCACGTCAACAGGAGTTTCGCCCAGGAAGAAACACCTCTCCAGAAGCTGCTTCTTAGTTTGAAACCCGCCGTTGTTCTCATTTACAGCAATATCCAGTCGCAGGTATCCATCAGAACCAGTGAAGGTCAAAAGACCTTCAACGCCGATCCCATGGGAGGGACCGGCACCGGTTTTCTCATCAGTCCCGACGGCTACCTGGTGACGAACGGGCATGTGGTTGCCCAATACCATGAGTCGAACGAGAAAAAACTCCAGGAGCAATTCTTTATCAGCGTGCTCATGAAGCATTTCGTGCCGAATACGGACGATTCGGGCAGACCGCTGTCAGAGCAGGAAAAACAGCAGGTGCTCGTCAAACTGTACAAGCAGCTCCGTCCGTCGGCCAACATCGCCATCAAGAAGGACCTGATGGTCTTTCTTTCCAATGGCGAGTCTTTTCCCGCCGAGATCAAGCAGTACAGCCCTCCCATGAGTCCGATGCCCGGCAAGTTTTCCATTCCCGGGGCCGAAGAGAAAGTTGAGACGGGCAAGGACGTGGCTGTCCTGAAGATTGAAGGGCGAGACCTGCCGACCGTCCGGCTCGGCGATTCGGGAATTCTTCAGCTTGGTGAACAGCTTTACGTGATCGGTTATCCAGGCGTCGTCCTGTCTCACGATTATCTCAGCAAGAAGACCCAGTTGGATTCAACGGTGACAAGCGGCCACGTTTCAGGATCCAAGCTGGATGTGAAGGGAACCCCCGTTATCCAGACCGATGCCGCCCTGACCTGGGGCAACAGCGGCGGGCCGGCATTCAATGCGAAGGGAGAGGTTATCGGGATCGCCACCTTCATCAGCATTTCCCAGAACCTCGGCACCCATCAGGCCATACAGGGTTTCAACTTCCTGGTGCCCGGCAATACGGCGATGGAGTTTATCCGTGCTTCAGGTGTCGATTTGAACAAAGAGAGCCTTTTCAACAAGTTGTGGAGTGAAACCATCGACCTCTACGCAGAGCACGAATACAGAAAGACATTGGACAAGATCGACGAGGTAAACCGTGTCATGGCCAACCAGCCGGACGTACAGAAGCTGGCGCTGGCGGCCCAGGAAAAGGTGTCCGGTCCGGGAAAAGGATTGCCGGTTCTGCCGATACTGATCGTTCTGGCGGGTGCGGTTCTGATCGGAGGCATTTCTTTCTACATACTGAACAGCAGGAAAAAGAAGCCGTCGGTTTCGTCCGCAACAACAGTACAGCCTCAGGCGGCTGCTCCGTCAGGCTCGCTCAGATGCACCGAAGGGCCTTTGAAAGGCTGCTCGTTCCCGATCGGCAAGGAAGGGATCAAGATCGGCAGGGATCCCGCGAAGAACCAGGTCACGATCGAGAATGACAATATTTCCCGCGAGCATGCATGGGTCGGTGTGGAGAACGGCGAAATGCGGGTCAAGGACCTCAATTCGCTGAATGGGACCTATCTGAATTCCACGGATGCGGACCGCATCAAGACCGAGTCGCTGAAAGACGGCGATGTGATCATTATCGGGAAGGGTCGATTCTCGGTATTTACGTATAAAACAGAGTAAAAAGGTAACGGTATGATCGGCAAAGAGATAGGCCCATATCGAATCACCGAGAAAATCGGTCAGGGCGGAATGGGTGTCGTTTATAAAGGGCTTCATGTAAAGCTCGAGCAGGAGGTTGCCGTCAAGGTCCTTGCACCCGAGTTTTCGCAGGACCCGGCAATGAGAGAGCGATTCGTCCGTGAAGCGAAAATTCAGGCGAAGATCTCTCATCCCAATGTGGTCAATGTCCTGAATTACGTTGAGGATCACGGCAACCTGTTCCTCGTAATGGAATACATACGGGGAGAGACCCTGGAGAGCCGGCTGAAAAGAACCGGCCGGGTTTCCGATCCCGTCGGTGTCTGCATCAGCGTGCTGACGGCCCTGGATTTCATGCATTCCCGGGGAATCATTCACCGTGACATAAAGCCCGGGAATGTCATGTTTCTCGAAGACGGCTCGGTCAAGGTCATGGATTTCGGAATCGCCAAGGTGGCGGGTGAAAAGGGTCAGACCAAAACGGGAATGAGACTCGGAACTCTCTGGTATATGTCTCCGGAACAGATTAAGGGGGAGGATGCTTCGGTGTCCTCCGATCTCTATTCCGTGGGGGTGACCCTGTACCAGATGGCCACCAACAGGGTTCCTTTCGGTGGTGATTCCGAGTACAAAATCATGAAGGCCCACCTGGAAGAGAAGCCGATTCCTCCCTGGGAAATCAATGCCAATGTTTCCAGAGAAGTGGGAAGCATCATACTGAAGGCGATTGCCAAGGACAAAAAGGACCGGTACCGGAGCGCCCGTGAGTTCGCCGATGACCTCCGCGCCCTGGATGCGCGGAAAAGTGCGCCGCTAGAAATATCCCCGGCAGTGTCGCTTCTGGACAAGATCAACCTGCCGCGATTTTTTTCGCGAATCAATCTTGAACGCTTCTTTTCTCCAATTGCCCGGCTCGACAGAAAATACCTGTTGATTGCCCTTCTGTGCCTGGGGGTGGTGCTTATTTTCGTAGGCCTCTTTCTCTCGGTCCGGCATAAGGAGGAAAGTGTTTTCCCCGTAACGAAAACGCTGCCGACAGTTCCCACGACTTCACCGGCACGGCAGCCGGCAGCGGTGTCTGAACCCCCCGCCGGCCCGGTTCCCGTCGAACAGCTTGCGAAGCCGGCGGACGAGGCGACCACGGAGAAAAAGGAGACCCCGGTCAAGAAAAAAAAAACCGGGAGTGGCCGCGCCAAGAGGAGTGGCGGGCGGTCACATGACGATTCGGAAGGCACGAAATGGGAGATATCAAAATGAAACTCTCTGGTATTCATTTCCTCTTGTCATTGACCCTTGTCGCGGTTCTCCTGCTGGCGGGGGGGTGCGCGAAAATAAAGCCCATATGGGATGAAATGGGCGCCAAATTGAAACAATCCATGAGTGATTCCGAAGAGAAAAAAGAAAAGGATGTGGAAGCGGAGGAAGAGGATGAAGATGAAGATGATTTTTCTTCCCTCAAGAGTACCAGGAAACGGTATTCCTGCCCGCAAAATGATGAGTATCGGCTTTTTATTGAAAAATCAGAACTGGATCCCGGCGAGGTGTCCCGGGACGATGAGGTAAAGCATATGCTGCAATACGCCTTGTGCGCGCCCTCCGATTCCGCCAGTATTCAGGGGGTGCTCACGAGACGGGTCCTTTTCAAAGGGAAAGAGGTTTTCAAAGACTCGGGCAGCGAGACCTTCAAGGCCGGAACCTGGGAGATAACCGCTGAAATTTCGGTGCCCGAGAAGGCGCCGGTCGGCAAGTATACTCTGGAGACGACGATTCGGCATGAAAAAATTTTCGTAAAACGCAATGCGATATTTTTCGTAAAACCCTAAAATGGGAGGTTTGGCCATGACCTGCAGAACATGTGGAGCGGAAATTCCGCAAGGAGGCAAATTCTGTCCTAACTGTGGGGCTTCGGCGGATTCGGACCCGGGAGCGACGCAGTCTTCCGGCGCCTTTGACCCGGGTGCCACCAGAATATTCGAAAATTCCAGTCCACGGGACGATCTCGAGTCCACCAGGCTGTTTGAGGCGCAAGATCTCGGGAAAACGATGATCTTTATGCCGCAGGAAAAAAGGAAGCCCATTTTCGGCTGGTTAGTGGTGATCGAGGGGCCGGATGCATGGGAAGAGTTCAGGATCTTCGATGAAGAGGGCCAACTGATCCTGGGTAAAGGGGGAGAGTGCCAGCTCAAACTGCGGGACGAGGCGCTGGAGGGCATGCATGCGAGTTTCCGCCTGAAAGAAGGCAGGCTGAGCATTACCGACCTGGACACCCTGGGCGGTACCCTCGTCAATGACACACCAATTACCAAGACCGACTTGCAGGACGGCGATCTGATAAAGGTTGGGGGAAACGTCCTCAAATTTCGTAAATGCTGAAGATAGCCGAAAATCCGATCGAGTCGTTCACGGAAACGGACATCGGGCTGGTGCGTCGCAAAAATGAGGACTCCTTCATTCTGTTTGTGCCCGACGACGAAGATCTTGCAGCGAAAAAGGGAGTCCTGGCGATAGTCGCCGACGGCGTGGGCGGCGGCAACAGCGGAAAAACCGCGAGCAATCTCGCCGTATCGGTCATTCGTGAACGGTATTATGCTTCTTCCGGTGACGATCCGCAGCGTGCCCTTCGGGAGTCGTTGATCGCGGCGAATCGCGAGATCCTGGCCAAGGCGGCGTCGGACCGGTCGATGGCCGGCATGGCAACGACCTGCACGGCTTTTGTGATGCGCGGCAATCAAGGATTCTTCTCTCATGCGGGGGACAGCCGCGCGTATTTGTTTCGTCGAGGGGCATTGCGGCAGCTTTCGGAGGACCATACTCTCGTAAACAAGCTTCTGAAGGACGGCCTGATCACGGACGAGGCGGCCCGGAATCATCCGCGGAGAAACATTATTGTAAAGGCACTGGGAGGCATCGAAGATCTTGAGCCGGATTCCGGACAGCTTTTCCTCGAAGGGAACGATATCATACTCCTTTGCAGCGATGGTTTGCATGGGCCGGTATCCGACGGCGTCATTGCCTCGACGCTGACAGGACTTCCGCTGCACGAGGCGGGGAGGTCGCTCGTCAATCAGGCAAAGGAGGGTGGCGGCGCGGACAACATTACCGTTGTTCTACTGCGGGTTCCTGTTGAAAGCGACCCGAAGGGGAATGCCACCCGTCCTTTCAGGGTGGAAAGCCGGAAAAGGAAAAAGGCGGTATTGTTGGCTGTTTTTGTCGCACTGCTTGTTCTTGCCGGTGGATTTTTCTACATCTGGACCGAAGCGGGATTCAACAAGTCCGAGCCGGCCGATCTTGATGGATTGATAAAGATAAACAAGTAGCGGATTGCGAATGGGCAGGCAGGCATGGGGTTACAGGCATGAGGGGGGGCTTGGTGACTTGCCGGTGCATCAGAGAATCAGACTTTCAAGTCCTGTCTCTCCTCCTCTTCCGACGTTCAGGTATGTTTCGTTATTCCCGCAGAAGCGGGGATCCAGAGGCGACACTTTCGGGTGTCGCCTTTTTTGATCTGGTTTTCGGTGGTGATCGCCGGCTGTAATGGCTTGTTGTTCTTACATGTCTGGTCAATCGGCACTATAATATTAAGAAGCGGATTTCAGGTGCCCGCAAACCCTTCCCACGTCGGCAGTGGCTCGGCGGGCAGAGTTTCCCGTTCATTCAACGATGGTTCATTTTCCGGGGAGATGATGCGCAAACTGTTTGCGGAAAAGGCGAATACCGCTTCGTCCTCAATTTTCAGATCCTGTTCACGGGCGCCGGAAACCGTTACGGCGGCTTCGAGAGAAAAGCCGTCGGCCGTGCCGGTTATCCAGACCAGGGGACCGCGGCGTTCCAGGCTTTCTATCTTTACCGGTACCTGGTTACGCAGGGTGATCGACACCTGTTTCCGGGCGATGGCCAGTTCTTCGGGACGAACGGACAGTTGCACCCGATGATCGATCGGCGCCGGATCGGTGCTGTAAAGGGCGGTTTCTCCGACGGCGATATGCGTCAGGCCCGATGCGTCATGGCTCCGGACAGTGCCGTGCAAGATATTGCGGGCGCCGAGAAATTCGGCGACAAATCCGGGTCGGGGACAGTTGAAGATATGTTCCGGCCTGCCGGTTTGCAGGATCTGCCCGTCATGGAGGACCGCCACCTGGTCGGCAAGGGCCCAGACGTCTTCCATGTCGTGGGTGACATGCAGGACGGTGACGTGCATATCTTTGACCAGTTCCCGCAGCAGGTGCCGCATGCGTTCCCGGCTGGCAACGTCCAGGGCGCTGAAGGCTTCATCGAGCAGCAGCACTTGCGGGCGGGCGATGAGTGCTCTGGCCAGGGCGGTGCGCTGTTGTTCCCCACCGGACAGGGTTTTGATATCGCGATGCAGCAGCCCTTCGATACCGACCCGGGCCGCAATGGTATGGACCTCGTTTCTCAGCCCGGTATGGGGGCGTTTTCGGCGACGCAGCCCGAAAGCGATGTTGTCGAACACATTCAGATGGGGAAAGAGCATGAAATCCTGGTACACGATGCCGAGATTGCGGCGTTCAGGAGGCCAATTGGTTACATCCCTGCCATGCAGCAGTACCTTTCCCCGCTGGTGGCGAAAACTGCCGACCACCGTTTCGAGCAGCACGCTTTTGCCGGCCCCCGAATCCCCGATCAGGCAGCAGTAATCCCCCTCCGACACAGCCAGGTTCGCACCCCGGAGGCTGAATTCTCCCAAATCGACATAAAGGTCTCGAACCTCCAGCAGCGCGGTCATAAAACCACCTCGTGATTGAGTATTTCGAAGGTAACGATTGCGGCCAGAGAAATCAGTATCAGCAAAATGCCGGAGGTCATGGCCATGGCCAGGTTGCCGTAGGAAATATTGAGATAGAGGGTAATCGGCAGGGTTTCCGTGAACATGCGGGTGCCGCCGGCCAGGATGAGCACGGTTCCGAAACAGCCCATGCACCGGGCAAAGGCTATGACCGCGCCGGCGAACAGCCCTCCCCTGGCCATGGGTAACGTTACTTTCCAGAATGCCGTCCATTGCCCGCAGCCAAGACTGCGGGCAACCATTTCATAACGGGGGCTTATGCTGCGAAAAGCGGCATAGACCACACGGGTGGCATAAGGAGCGGCGGTGAATATCTGTGCAATGGCGATGCCTGTTTTGCTGAATACAATATCGATTCCGATCCGTTTCAACCACCCGGCCAGCGGATCGTGACCGAACAGCAGCAACAGGCAAAGCCCCAGGACCAGTTCGGGAAACGCCATCGGCAGATCGACCACGGTCCGCAACAACTGGTGGCCCGGGAAGCGGAAACGTGCCAATACATAACCGATGCTGACCGCCAGAACCATGACCACCGCAACGGAAATGGCGCTGGTGGCCAGGGAAAGGCGGATGCTGTAAAGCATCTCCGCGGAAAAAGTGCTGTCGACCACCTCGGCCCAGCTCGGCATGAAGATGAGAGACAGCATCGCCCACAGCAGCATGCCGACAAACAATACGGTAATACCTGCCAGGCCGGCCTTGAAAATGCGATTGCCCATGACGTTATTCCGGCTTGTTGATGGGGAATCCCCATTTCTGCCACAGCGTCTTGCCTTCAGGCGAAGCGATGTAGTCGACGAACATCTGAGCTTTGTCCGCCTGTTTGGAATAGGTCACCACTGCTGATGGAATGGTTTTGATGGCGTTCTGGGCTGCCGGAATACGCACGATTTGGACCTTGCCTTTAGCCTCGCCCCACGTGGCCTGATCTTCCCAGGCGATGCAGGCATCCACCTGGCGGGTGGCAGTGTAGATCAACAACTGGTTGGTGGTGCTCGGCCTTACCACAACGTTTCCGGAAACCTGCTCCATCAGTGAGTTCTTTTTCAGAATGGCATTCGCCACTTTGCCGATGGCGGCCGCCTTGGCGTCGGCAAGGGCCACGCGTACGCCGGGACGTGCCAAGTCCTGCAATGATTGAACGTTGCCCGGATTGCCGGCCGGCACCAGTATAATCGGCACATGATAGCAGACCGAGCGTTGCCCTTCGGCCCGGGCCATTCCCTTTTTGGTGGCGTCCTTGACATACTTTTCGGCTCCGGGGATGAAGACGTCACCTGCTTTGCGGGTGGCGATCATGCCGAACAGTTCGCCGGAACCACCGTAGATAAGACGCACCGGAATTTTATAGCGCGCTTCAAAGCCGGCCTTGAGTTCGTCCATCGGTTTCATCAGACCGGCACCGGAATAGACGGTAAGCGGTTCGGAACCGCTCCATGCAATACCGGGCAGGCACGTCAGTGCCAGAAACAGAATCAGCCAGACCGTTTGAATGCTTTTGTTTTTCATTTCTTCCTCCCAAAATAATAATTTTCGTCCCTTGCGGAACGATGCCCTTACGTTTCTCCTCAGAACATGCGGAAAGGGACTCCGTTGCCGAAGTCCCCTATCTATGCCGTGCTCACAGGAGTATCGTAAAAAATGCAGCACACAGAAGACACATAAGTGTAAATTGCGCTTAGTGTGCCAGTTTTTCGCTATTTTCGCAAGTAAATAGCGATAGTCGATTTTTACCTTATTCTACGGCATGTTAGGATGTCCCTTCTTTCGGTCTGAAAATTTTCAGTGTGGTCAGATGTTAGGGATATTCTTTATTGCATTATTTTGGTTGAATTCTTTATGTGGGCTTATTTTTGTGTTCGGCCCATGACACGACAACTTCGCTTTGAAATGCCAGGTCTATTGTGGCATGCCATCGTCCCCGGGATCTAGCAATCGGAATTTTTTTCGACGATGATGGCCGCCGACCTTTTGTTGACGGGTTTGAGCGTTTACTGGTCGAAATGGTCGAGTGTTGTAGTTGCTGTCTCACAAGGAGGTTGCTTCTGCGCGAGTGAGCAGGGGGGGAGAGGTTTTCAACATTCATCATTTTGAGAAAGAAAAATCCCACGAGTTTTTCAGCTCGTGGGATTTTTTTGGAGATATTATGTCACACTCTAAGGAGCCGGCTGCGCCCGGTGGGTATCCCCTTCTTTAAGATCGATAAAAAAGTGAAAATTATTTCCTGAACTTCTTCCTTAGCAGGCCTAAGCCTGCAATGCCTGCGCCTAAGAGGAGAAACGATGAGGGTTCGGGCACAGAAGAGTTGGGATTGGGAGCTCCCGGCTCGTAATTAAGGGTCAAATCGGCATAGTCAATGACGGCAGCCCAATTGTATGCTTCGTTACGGACGTCCAGCTCGAGACTGAATCCGGATGTTCCCGAAATGGCGGCGAGGGTCTGTGAACCGAGAGTGAACGTTGTTGTGCTCCATCCCCCAAGGCTGGCAGTTGTGCCATTTGCTACGGCATTTTCCCATGTGGTAATGTTGCCGCCATTTGAACCGGTAAGCAGGCCGGCATATACACGATCGCCACTTTCCAGATTGAAGTAGACATTCATGATATCTGAAGGATCAATATCCCATGCTCGTATGGTCATGCTTCCCGAATATGCAGTGACTATTTCGTTGGGAAGGACATAATTCCAAGCTATGGTGCCCGTGCTGTTGGTTGCAGTGCCAGACAAACCGCTACCTGTCGTAAATACATACCAATCCATGTTGCTTGCATTATCATAAGTACTGCGCGTGGCTGCAAAGTCCTTGTCGCCAGCCGTTGAGTTCAAGGTAATTGGGGCACCGTGCGCGATGTTTGTCAGAATTGCCGTTGCAACACAACTCATCACCAGAATGAACCTTTTCATATATCGCTCCTTATTAATATAATTCTCATTGTGAAAATCAATGAAAAGACGTTATCCACGTATGTTGAATTTAAATAAGAAAAAAATTGGAAAATCTTGATTATTGTGGACATATGCACAATCAGTGCCATGCTTGTAACTGGTTGTGGTTACATAAATATTTATGATGTGCTAAGAATCTTTACGGGTTATTTTGTAAATAATATCGACAGTTAATTGTAAAAATATTCGACGCATTCCGGTTTTTAAAATGGGAGCTAGGTGCATCTGGGTAAGATTGCGAAATTTAGAGGTGGGTGGGGAAGGTCGGTTAACGGTAACTATCTAATATTTTGAAATAAATCTATAAAAAGCGGCATCATTTCGGTTTTGAAAAACTTTTTCGGTGCTAAAAAGGCGAGCCTGAGCAGGGCGAGAGAAAACCGACATCATGTCCCGGGTCAGGTATGGCACATTACAAAAAATCAGCAAATAGATAAATTCGGTTGACTTTAAAAACAGCTATATGTATATTGCACCTATTAAATATTCATATATACGAATACTAGAATTGCTAAGGTTGAAAAACAACTTTCGGTTACATGAATTAATAGGTGCAATTGAGGTCTTGGTACCGGGACTCATCTCTTTAAAACCATATTTTTTGTTGCCTTCCGATCATTGGATCGGCGTGACGGTAGCACCAACGGTTTTCAAGAAATTATCTCCGGGTAGCGTAATAAACATTGAAAGGAGTACGCATTATGGATTTTTCAGAACGATTGAATAATTTCCCGATCTCATTTTTTGCCATCATATTGGGAATGTCCGGCTTTACTCTTGCCTTTCAAAGAGCGGAAAAGATTTTGAAACTCTCATTCGAGGCAAGTGGCTATCTGCTCTGGGTAACTGGTGTTCTTTTCGGGATTGTATCAATAATGTATTTGTTGAAAATATTTTTATTTACCGACACGTTCAAGAAGGAACTGAATCATCCGGTAAGAATAAATTTTTTCCCGCTGATTGCGAAAATATTCCTGGTGAATGCTGTAATTTTCATGTCGATAAACAAAACCGCATCGTTATACCTCTGGATTGCGGGTACGGCTTTACAACTATTTTTCAGTTTATGGATAATGTCCTCATGGATAAATCACTCCAAATACGAGATACATCATCTCAATCCCGCGTGGTTTATTCCAATTGTGGGTTTCGTAATTGTACCGATCGCGGGTGTTGAATTCTTTGATAAAGAGATATCGTGGTTCTTTTTCAGCATCGGGATATTTTTCTGGATCGTACTTTTTTCTATCATCTTCTACCGGGTGATTTTTCATAATACAATACCGGACAAGTTGATTCCTACGTTCTTTATACTTTTTGCCCCGCCCGCCATTGCATTTATAAGCTATGTCAAATTGACCGGAAACATCGATCCGTTTGCAAAAACCCTGTACTACTTTTCCTTGTTCTTGTTCATTCTCGTAATGATCCAGTACAAGAAATTTGCAAAGCTGCATTTCTATCTTTCCTGGTGGGCGTATTCCTTTCCATTGGCGGCGATAACAATCGCTACGTTATTCATGTTCCGTCTTACTGAACGTGCGTTTTTCGGATATCTGGGCGTGGCGATGCTTGTAATGCTCAGCATTATTATAATGTACCTCTTTATTCGAACCTACAGTGCGATATCAAGCAAAATGATCTGTGTTGAAGAGGATTGATCAAGCAGGACATGATACACAGCTAGAGGAAAGGGGTGCCATCACCCATTTCCTCGGTTTGCATTGACGAAAACATCTTGACATTAGTGTTACAGCCCCCCCGGCTTTGCCGGGGGTACGTGATTCTTGGAGGCCGGCCGCGCAATCATTCATCTGCGCCGTGATCATTAGCATCGCCTTGTGGGACCGTTACATGCACTCCCCCTGGACCCGGGATGGGCGGGTACGCGCCAGTGTCATCAACGTGGCGCCCGATGTTTCCGGAAGAGTCGTCACCATGGCGGTGCATGACAACCAGCTGGTTCGCAAGGGCGAGCTGCTTTTCACCATCGACCAGGAACGGTACCGGTTGGCACTGGCCGCGGGCATGACCTGCACCCTGGTGGTGATTCCCCGGCATGGAAATTCGCACCAGTGACTGAAAGCGGTAGGGTCAGCAAGAAATACCATGAAAACGAGCGGTTAAAGCCTTGAAGTGCCGGTTTTTGTGCCGTTGTCCACCTCATAAATTGTGCGTAACCGGTTTACAGACCGGAATAATATGGTAATAGGGTTTAATGGGGAGTCGATCCTCAAAAAAAAGTTTCGAGGAGGAGAGAATTATGCGTAGATTGCTCGTAGCATTGGCGATTGTGTCCCTTTGCGTGGCGGCTTTCGGGTGTCAGAAAAAGGAAGGACCGGCAGAGGAAGCAGGCAAGGCGATCGACAATGCCATGGAAAAAACCGAATCAGCGGTGAAAGATGCAACCGAGAAGGCTGGCGAAAAGATGGAAGAGGCTACCGATACAATGAAGGATGTGACCGCGGAAACGGGAGACAAGGTCAAGGGTGCCGCGGAAAAAGCTGAACAGAAAGTCCAGGATGTCGCGGAAAAAGCAGGGCAGAAGATGGAAGATACCGGTAAAGCGTTGAAGGAGTCTGTCAAGTAAATCGGCAAAACCGCACCAGAGCCGGGAAGTGATGCCAACCTTCCCGGCTCTGCCGTCGTAGTGTCCCGGATCGTTTTGCCTTTTTGACTCTTCGCACTCCTTTTTCCGGCGATCATTCTGCCGTGGATATTCTGATAACTATCCCATGTCTGAAGGTTCTGATTTTCCTCGCAACGAGACTGCATGACTACGGGCAGGTATACCCCCCGTCGATCACCAGGTCGCTTCCGGTCATGAACGATGACTCGTCGGATGCAAGAAAGATCACGCCATAGGCGATCTCGTCCGGTCTGCCGAATCGTTTCATCGGTACCAGCGAGATAAGGGGCTCCCACGCATCCTTGGGTACCGATGTTTCGAATAAGTTCGTATCAAACATGCCGGGGCAGATGGCATTCACGCGGATGTTTTTCTCGACAAGTTCCAACGCCGCCGATTTTGTCATCAGACGCACTGCTCCTTTCGTGCCTTGATATGCTGTCGAGATGCCGGCACCCGCAATGCCATAGATTGACGCAAAGTTGATGATGGAGCCACCTCCTGCCCGCTCCATCGGGGGCACGGCTGTCTTCATGCCTAACAGGACGCCAAGCTGATTGACGCCGACGATTCGCTGAAAGTCTTCGAACGTATGCTCCGTCAGCGTTTTGTGGAGGTAGATACCGGCATTGTTCGAAAGCACGTTGACTTTACCGAATCGCTCTTCGGCCGCACTCACGAACTGCGCCCAGCTGTTTTCCCGGGTCACGTCGAGTTTTTGGTAATCCGCATCACCGCCTTTTGCCGTAATTTCTTCACACAGGGTTTTGAGTGGCACACGTAACTCGCTGCCTTCCGGTTCCAGATCGCCCAAAAAGACTTTCGCCCCTTCGGCTGCCATCATGCGCGCCTGCGCAGCGCCGAGGCCGCCTGATGCGCCACTGATCAGTGCTACCTTGCCGTTAAGCCGATTTGCCATACAAGTACCTCCTTTGCGGGATCGCTCCATGATTACAGATGAGAGTGGCGGACAATCCGCCACCATTGTGGGTACTTTTACCCGGATTCTGTCGAAATATCTGCCATTGCCGCATCTCCGGGGATAAAGATCCGGACAGGTGCCGATGTGATCATGTTTGTGATATCCACTGTTCATTCCATTTCCATAGTCAGTGTCGTCGCGACGAATATGCAACCATAATAGATACCAATATTCCTATTTGCAAGTAGGCACCTTTTTGTTATATACATACTATATAGTAACTATATTAAAGCCGGCCGGAAAGGATGGTCTATTATGAAGTGGGATGTCTACAACGAACACTGTCCGACACGGATCGTTCTGGACCAGATTGCGGATAAATGGACGGTTCTCATCATCGGCGCTCTTGAAGAGAGAACGAAACGTTTTGGAGCGTTAAGGCGAGAAATTGGTGGTGTGTCTCAAAAGATGCTGACCCAGACGCTTCGAAGGCTTGAGAGAGACGGTCTCGTGGCTCGTACGGTGTATGCGTCAGTGCCGCCGAAAGTGGAGTATTCGCTAACGGATCTGGGACGTACTCTTGTGCGTACTCTAGAGGCGATACGCGTTTGGGCGGAAAATAACATTGAAGATGTTTTGAAGGCACGGAATCGTTACGATGCCGAAAACACATCCGTTGGGCTTGAAGAATGACGTTCCAACTAACTATTTGTTTTGCCATGGAATTTATGCAGATGACAGAATCATAGAGCAGTTATATTCATATGATTTTGATGAAAAATGGCAGCTTTTCGTCGAGAAAGGCAATTCATGAGTCGCGAATCGGGATGCCCTGAAACCGGGTTGGTCACCACAAGGATCAACGAAAATTGGAGCTTGCGGCGCCGTATCGGTCTGCTTGCGGGACCGCTGCTGTTTGCCGGCATGCTGAGTCTGCCCGGACCGCGAGATATGCCCGAGTCTGCCTGGACAATGGCGGCCATCGCCCTGTTGATGGTCGCCTGGTGGATTACCGAAGCCATTCCCATCCCGGCCACCAGCCTGCTGCCTCTGGTCCTCATGCCCCTGACCGGGGTCATGCCGATCAGGGACGCAGCGGCGCCCTTTGCCAACGAACTGATATTCCTGTTTCTCGGCGGTTTTCTCATTGCTTTGGGTATGCAGCGATGGAACCTGCACCGACGTATCGCCCTGTCCATCGTTTACGTGGTGGGCACCTCGCCGAATCGCCTTATCTTTGGATTCATGCTGGCCAGTGCTTGTATTTCCGCCTTCGTGTCCAATACGGTGACGGCTCTTATGATGCTGCCCATCGGGCTGGCGGTCATTGCCCAGGTTGTCGCTGAAGGGCGGCAAGAGGGGCTGGACACGGTTATCGATTTTGCCCCGGAACGTTTCGCCTTCGGCATCAACCTGATGCTGGGCATCGCCTATGCCGCGTCCATCGGCGGAATGGCGACCCTGATCGGTACGCCGCCCAATACGGTGCTGGCCGGCTTTGTCCGGCAGCACTATGGCATAGAAATAACCTTTGCCCGCTGGATGATGGTCGGGGTGCCCCTGTCCGCGGTCATGCTGGTGCTGTGCTGGTTGTGGCTGACCCGCGTCGCTCATCCCATGAAGCTGCCGCGGGTTCCGGGCGGCCGCCGGCTCATCGAAACGGAGCTGCGCAGCCTGGGTGCCTGGTCCCGGGGCGAACTATTCACCGGATTGGTATTCGCCGTCACCGCCCTGGCCTGGATTTTTCGTCCCTTCCTGATTTCTCTGCTGCCCGCTTCAGCCGGTCTGAGCGATGCCGGTATCGGCCTTATGGGCGGCCTGCTGCTGTTCCTCCTGCCCGTCAACTGGCATCAGGGCGATTTTGTCCTGAACTGGGAGTGTGCACAACGCATCCCCTGGGGGGTGTTGATCCTGTTCGGCGGCGGATTGTCCCTTGCGGCGGGTTTCGATCGGACCGGCCTGTCGGCCTGGCTGGCCGGCCGGGTGCAACTGCTGGCTGACGCCCCACTGCTGGTGCTGGTGCTGGCGGTGACGCTCCTGATCATGTTTCTGACCGAATTGACCTCGAATACGGCCACGGCGGCGTTGGCCATGCCGCTGCTGGCGGCGGTGGCCGAGGGGACCGGTCACAACCCCATGCTGTTATTGGTGCCGGCTTCCCTGGCTGCCTCCAGTGCGTTCATGTTGCCGGTCGCAACGCCGCCCAATGCCATCGTTTTCGGGTCCGGTTATGTGACCATTCCGCAAATGGCCCGCAGCGGCTTTGTCCTGAACCTGGTCGGTTTGGCTTTGATCCCCCTGGTTACGTGGTTGCTGGTAATCCATTTGTTCGGCATTCCATCCGTTAGCACACCCTAGCTTTGTTTGTCTTCCATGCAAATTTGACACATCATAAAAGGTGGGCTGGTACCATTCAGTCCGGAAACCTTTACTGCTGCCAGCAGAGACAAACCGATTTTTTTGACAAGGTATGAGGGAGTGCGCCCCTATACAAAGTGACGACGAAAGCGGGTTGAACGAAAGGAATTCCTTGCGCTGAAGAACATCGGAAAGTCGTGTGCGGGGAAATTTGATCACTTCTCTCCATCTTTTCGCAGTTTTTCATATTCTCGAGGATAATGCTTCTTCAAACATGACGGGCAGATCGTGTGACTGAAATCGGCTTCGGAATGTTTATGGATGTAGGATTCAATCTGTTCGTAATACCCATCATCATTGCGAATTTTCTTGCATATGGAGCAAATCGGCAAAATACCGCGCAACACCTTTATTTCATTCAAAGTTGCCTGTAACTTCGAAATCAAACGCTCCCGTTCCGCGGATGCTTTTTCAAGTGCAATCACATTTTCATCGAGTTGCACGGCCATTTCCTTGAAAACCTGAACGGCCCTTGCCATTTCACCAATCTCATTTTGAACATTTTGCTGTGGAACCTCCACGACCAGATCTTTTTTAGCCAGCCGATGTACCGCTGACGTTACCTGGGACATTGGTTGAATGATGCGATAATGAACAAAATAGAAAATCAGCAGAATCAGCGCCATTGAACCGACGCCGAGAGAAATGTGGAAAATGATCTGCCTTCTGCTTTCATTCAGCTTCTGCTCCGCGTAATCCTTGGTAACCGCCACAATAATATCCATAAACGATGCGATCTGTTGGAGAGCCTTTACCCCGGGACGTAAAAATTCAGGTTGAGAATACGGATACGGGCCCCCTTTAAGTGCCAAGGGGAAAATGATATTCCTGTAGGGGACATAGGTATCGTAATAGATTTTTTCCAATGTCTGCAAAGCTTGCGGAATCCGTGATTCGCCTAAAGGTTGACTGAGATACCTCAGGTTTTTGAAATGCCCCTCGGTCATAACCTGGAGGTTTGTAATTTTTTTCGCCAATTTCGCACTTAAGGGGGCTTTCGACAATATTGTCGCAGAGAGGATCGACATTTCCGGTCCCGCGGTGTTTCGCAGTGCCAAAGTCTCGCGCTTCAAGGCGGAATACCGGCTGATCATTCCGTCCTGATCACTGATGTCGCTTGAAATATCAACCAGCAGCGATTCAATACGTTCGATGTAATCGGTCATTGCCGCGAACCAGATTTCCGCCATGCCTTGCTGACGTTGTTCTTTTGGCACCACCAGATCTTTCGACGTTGCCCTTCTCAATTTCTCGATTTCCAGGGTCAATTGGTTGATTTTCGCGATGGCATTTTCGGTGCTGATCCGGTGCACGGCGGATAGTTTTGAAAGGGCGGCGGAAAGTGCCTTGTCACCATCGGCGCGGCGGGCAAGAATGAATCGCCTGTTTGCTTCCATTTCATCGACTGGACCGGTATCATTGAGCACGACGTTGACCCGGCCTCGTTCAAACCCTAAATTTCCGACGGCGGTATAAAGATTGTCGCTGATTTCATTGAGAAAGAAGACGTATTTGGCACTCCGGTAATCTGCTATGGAATCGAGCAGAATCGGAACGAACGATAGGAGGTGGAGCAAGAGAATCGCCAATAACGTTAAAAAAATGAAAGTCTTTACACGAAAAGACCGTTTCGGGAATGTTTTAGATGCATTTTTTGTCATGTAGTCCTTGGCCTCAATAGTCTTCTGTTTTAGAAGGATATAATGTCTCTCCTGTTTTTGGGGAGGGCCGAAACGATAAGTTTTTTATCTTGTCTGAGGTGCCGTTGATAGAAATGATAATTGTCGATTTAAAATAGTCAAATATTGGTGTACAAAGGGAGTTTTCAATACTTCATAAAGTGTTTCATTTGTCTGCCGAGAGGCGCGAAGAGATCATTTCACCAACTCTTGAGGCTTTTTTCAATTTCCGTCACGGTGAGAAAAAGGGATAATAAACAGTTTTTCTCCATGGATGTGGATGTTTGTGATCCGGAATTCCATGGTAACTATGTGGTTGACGGCAGCGTCTTCGTGAGCGACACTGTTGTGGATGAAATCCTTCGAAACTCATAGACGAAGTCTGCAACGGTATCGACAGGCAATATTGCGGCGGCCGTGCACGAAAATATTTTATGACTAGTGTCCCGTGCGGTTAATTCATTCCTTTTACTTCCTGGTTCTTTTGACCCCTGGCTGCGTTGTGTCTCCTCGACAGAGCCCTGCTATGCCTGCGTCGCCACGCCTTGCCAGGAGCCAAAACTCCTCGGAATTCATGCGGCGAACTAACCGCACGGGACACTAGAACATAATGAGAGGATTAAATGTTTTTTGTAGAAAAACCATACGTGTCTGATTTTCTCAAGAGAACTCTCCGGGATCATGCCATTCCCGTGGTCGGAACTCCGGCGGCCGCGCAGCTCAATCTGCTGCCGGGAACGACCATTGTAAGCGAGGAACACGCCTCCCGCATGATTGCCGACGGAGCATGCCCGAGCGTTTATACGACTTCCGAAAACGCTCTTGGTTGGATCTTTCAAAATGCGGAACACCAGTTCTCCCGGAAGATCGAACTGTTCAAAAACAAATTCGCCTTTCGAACGCTGACACGTCCACTTTTCCCGAACTTTTTCTTTGCGGAAGTTCGCGCGGATGAGTTGGCAACGTTTCCGTTTCACACGGTTTCGTGTCCCTGTATCATTAAACCGTCCGTCGGTTTTTTCAGCATGGGCGTCTCTAAAGTCAGCCACGAGCGGGAGTGGCCGGAAACGGTGGCAAGCATCTTTAATGAAATCGAGCGGACGCAACACCTGTATCCGACCGAGGTTTTCAATCCCCGGACATTCATTATTGAACAGTGCATCACCGGCGATGAATTCGCCGTCGATGCCTATTACACCGCAAAAGGGGAACCGGTAATTCTCGGAATTTTCCACCATTACTTCTCGTCGGAAAAGGATGTGAGCGATCGGGTGTATACATCATCCAAGGCGATTATTGAACAGCACCTCGAAGAGTTTACGGAGTTTGTTGGAGAGATAGGGCGACTGGCCGACGCCAGGAATTTTCCCATGCATATTGAGCTGCGGAAATCCCATGATGGAACCTTGCTGCCGATCGAGGTGAATCCATTGCGCTTTGGCGGGTGGTGCACAACGGCTGACATCACCTCCCTTGCCTACGGACTGAATCCCTACCTCGCGTTTTACCGGCAGGAGCGTCCTGATTGGTCTGACCTGCTCAAGGGGAAGGATGGCAAACTGTTCAGTGTTGTCGTGCTCGACAATTCAACGGGTGTCGCCGCTGATGAGATCGCCGCATTTCAGTATGAAAAAGTGCTTTCATTGTTTGAAAAGCCTCTGGAGTTGAGAAAAATCGATTACCACTCATATCCGGTTTTCGGGTTTGTCTTTACGGAGACCAGGGAGGAACGCCAAGAAGAGTTGCGCACTGTCCTGCATTCGACATTGCGTGAATTTGTTGCCGTGCAGTAGTTCGCTTTGGTTGCGGATTTTCCTTTTCATTACCCATCTCCACTCGGATCATACGCTCGGCTATCCGGACCTCATCTTGACGCCGTGGGATCACAGGGTCAAACCCCTGGAGGTTTACGGTCCGAAAGGAACCCGGGACATGACCGACAATCTGCTCAAGGCGTATGCCATTGACATCGAGGTCCGCACAGAGGGCCTGCAGGATCCAATCCGGAGACCTTGAATCCGGACGTGCATGAAATCGAACCGGGAGTCATTTACAAGGATTCACTGGTAACGGTGACTGCCTTCAAAGTCAAACATGGGTCGTTCCCCAATTCTTTCGGCTTCAAGTTCGTAACTCCTGATAAGACGATCGTTATTTCCGGCGATACCTCCCCATGCAAGACTGTTGTCGATCAGGCCCGCAATGCGGACATATTGGTCCACGAAGTCTATGCAATGGCGAAATATGACGCAGAGCCGGCTGAGAGGCAGAAGTACCTGCAGTCCTTTCACACCTCGACACGGCAGCTTGCTCAAATTGCAGGCGAGGCAAAGCCCAAGCTACTGGTTCCCGTTCACATGCTTGGGACTAAAGATCTTCCTTTTTGAAGCATCGAGAAGGAAATCCGCGAGGCGGGGTATCGTGGCAAAATCGCCGAAAGCCTAGATTTGAATGTTTACTGAGGGGTTTTTAAAATTTTTTCCTTATTTGTGCCTGTTGACTTCAATATCGTGCGAAAGCACTTGCCGGCAAAGGTTTCCATTTTTCTGTTGAGCATCGGGGGCAAAACTAGCCTTCTTCATTTTCTTCAAAGGTGCACATGCCCATCAGGCGTAACGCCAAGGCATTCTCGAGCGTAGTGGAATAGCGCCAGGTATATTGATTGTTGGTTATTTTACCGCTGTCCAGGTAAACGCACTTTTTCCATATCTCAGCGGGAAGACTCCTGAGCTTGTCTCTCTGGATGAAGTTGAGAAGAATTATTTTCTGCATCTATTTCTCCACCTTTTTATTGCCAACCAGTACCCTGTGGGACGGGAAAACTGCCGTAGGATAGTCACTCCAGTGTGGCTATCCTGCCGAATTTGGGTTGATAGCAGGCAGGCAGGTCCCGATCCTTGGTGGTGCAGACCCACAGCGTCGGTATGCCCGGGTCGACTTCCGGGCTCTTGCCCTGGAGGTCGGTCAGGTAGATCATGCAGCCGGCATCGGGCACGTTCTTGATCGCCCAGTCAAAGGGCGGCCGGAGGTCGGTGCCGCCGAAACCGACGGCTTTCAGTTCCACGGGGTACTCGTCCGAGGTGACGGTCTGGGTGCCGGCTATCTCGCTGTCGCAGTAAACGATATGCACCGTCGTGGGATAGCTCTGCAGAATGTCGTTCAGTTCGGCCTGGAACTGATTCAGGTCGTTTTGTCCGATGGAGCCGGACGTGTCCACAGCCAGGACAAGCGGCTTCAGGCCGTTCGAGCGAAAACTTGGCATATAGATGCCGTCTGCTATGTGGCGCCGGTTGGGGTGGAGCCATGAATAATCATTGCGGGCCGTGTGATCGATGAAGGTCCACAGCATTTCACGCCATTTCAGGATGGGGTGAACCAGTTCGTCGACCAGGCGGGCAAGGGAAGCGGGCAGCTTCCCCTGGGCTTTGGCAATCTGGGCGGCTTTCTGTATCGCGATGGCAATCTTGGCTTCCTGGCGTTGCCGCTCCGCCTTGGACATCGCCGAGCCGTCTTCGTTCCTGGCATCTTCGAAACCGCCGCAACCGCCGGGGTCCTTATCTTGTGTGCTGTCTTCCTCTTCGCTGGCACCGGCACCGGCATTGGACGATATGGGCAATCGCTCGTAAATCTGTTCGGCGGAGAGGTGCTCGTACTCTTTTTTGTACAAGGCGCCGGGCAGCATGCTGAGACCGGCATCCTTGAGGATGCCGTTTATCGCGAAATCGCCGGCACTATTGAATCTGCCGAGATCGCGGTTGTTGCGTCGCAGCGGATGGTGATGGGCAACGTGCATGACCAGGTGCGCGAGAACGAAGACGGTCTGGTCGACCGTGAGCTTGTCGATAAATTCCGGGTTGAAGCGGATTTCGTTTCCGTTGGTGCAGGCGGTTCTGGTACTGCCGTCCTCGCGCAGTCGCATGCCGAGCAGCAGGCTGGCGAAAAAGGGGTGATCGAGCACCGTCCGTGCAATGGCTCGCGCCAGTTTCGAGGATACTTGCATTGCTTTTCCTTCCTTTGGCGTCGCGACCTCCGGCGGTCACAGCAACAGGTCGGCGTTGGCCTTGGCCCAATCGGTGAATTCCCGGGTCGTGGCAAGCCCGGGGTCGGCCTGCAGGGCATCGCGCAGCCAGACGACCTGGAATTCGGACGGCAGCCGCTGCATGTAGCGAAACGCCTGTGAAATGTTGCCCGGCGTTACCTTGCGGCTCATTGCCCCGCACAGTGCGTAGAGTACGGACGGTTCCTCGGGAACCTCAGCGGCGTCCGGGTCGAGCATGATCTCTTCCACATCCGGCAGGTCCCGGTATATCTGCAGAAAAGAGGTAAACTCGGCGGCCGGGCCGAAACCGAGCGCCCCCGCGAAAAAAGGCAGTTCAGCTTCGAGGGGAAGCCTGCCCATGAACTTGCCGACATTTGCCCAGACTCGTGGGCATGGAAATGAATTGCCCTGGGCCTTGGGATCGAAATAGTGAAGCAGGTCGGGCCGCAGACGCAGGAAGCCGATGATCTCCGCCGGCACGTCGTTGTCGATTGCCCAGGCGCACCACTCGTCCAGATCAACGGCCAGTTCCAGGTGCGTGGCAAAGCGCGAACCCAGGGCCTTGCTGATTTTCCTGCTGAACGTGCCGTCGGTCACCCTGTTTCCCGCCGCCAGAATTCTCCAGCCGTCAGGCATGTGGTATTCGCCAAGCTTGCGGTCGAGCACGAGCTGCAGCAGCGAACTCTGAACCGAGTCGGGCGCCTGGGAAAGTTCGTCGAGGAACAGCACGCCTTCTCCTTCCGTGGGCAGGAAGATGGGAGGATTCCAGCGGGTGGCGCCCTTTTCGACGGACGGTACGCCGCGCAGGTCCACGGGGTCAAGCAGGACCGCGCGAACATCGATCAGCGGCAGTTCCAGTTCGGCGGCCACTTGGGCCACGATCTGGGATTTGCCGATTCCGGGCGGCCCCCAGAGGAACATGGGCACATTGACGCTGAGTCCGCCCTTGAGGATGGCGATTGCCAGCGATGGTTTGACGGCTACGGTATTTTCCATACATCCTCCCTATGGGGTGTAAACCCCAAGAGTGGAGCAGCTTGCTGCATTCCACTCAAAACCCGGTTGAAATTTTTCACTGCCGAGCAAATCAAGAACCACCGCTGACTCCTCATCTCGCCGACGAAGAACTTAATCCCCGTGGGTTATGCCTACTATAAGCGTTTTTGCTCGCAACAAATATGATCTATATCAAAATAATGTGCTTGTTTCCTGCACGGACCAGTACGCTTCAAGAATAATGATAATGTATTTGTGAGAGACATGCACTTCTTTTCCTGAAAGGCATAAGAGTGTACGAAGCCTTCCACGTGCCGGTTCATTGGTTGATTATGGCGCAATCACCTGAACCTTGTCCGATAGTGCGAGTTTTCGGCGTTGAGATTGTGAAGGTTGTTGAGCAAAATGCTGGTTTCAAGTTTGTTGCATTGGGAATAGTTTTCCCCGATAGTAATTCTTTCAAAGAATGATGACAGCATGGTTGTACAAGTGGAAGTGATCAGCAAGGAATCTCTTGATCCGGCAAAATTGAAGGTAGGTGTCTCAATATTCTGAGCAGACCAGTGGAGGAAAATATGCCGACAATACTGATCGAAAATCGGGAAAATATCGCCGTTCTGACTTTGAACAATGGGGTTGCCAATGCAATAAACCCCGAACTGGTGCAAAACTTGTCTGATGCCCTTGACCAAATACGAAATGACGCCAAGGGCATTGTCCTGTGCGGGGGAGAGAAATTCTTCTCGATAGGCCTTGACCTCCCGGTGGTGATAAATTTCAGTAGAAAGGAAATGTCCGAGTTCTGGTTTGAGTTCAACTGCCTCCTTCTCGATTTGTGTACGATTTCATTGCCGACTGTCTGTGCTCTGACAGGTCATGCGGTTGCCGGAGGGAACATTCTCGCCCTGACCGGTGATTTGCGATTTGCTGATTCTGATACGAAAAAAATCGGTATGAATGAGATAAAGCTGGGAGTCCCTGTGCCCTACCTTGCCGATATGATGCTGCGGCAGGTTGTCGGCGAACGTTCGGCAACGCAGATGATTTGCGGCGGTGAATTCATGGTGTTTTCAGATGCGGAAAAAATCGGATTGATTGATAAAATTTTTGTTCCCGGGACTTTGGTACGGAAAGCGGTGGAAAAGACGGTTGAAATATCTGAACTTCAAGCTCATGCGTTTTCCGCGGTCAAATCAAATCGCACTGAAGAAATAAAGACCAGATTTGAGAACAACCGGGAGGCGAAGCACGAGATGTTCCTGGATTGCTGGTTCAACGAGGGAACCCGGAGACTATTGCAGGCGGCATCGCAAAAATTCTGAAAACAGGTCTTAAACAGACATTGCAAGGTATGCGGCATTTTCAGAATGGAAAGCCGAGGTTTACCCGAAATCCTGTCAAGCCGTCTCCAAACCGATAGCTGGCACCGATCCGCGGGTTGTCAAGGAACCACAGTTCGGTCGGCTCGGCAAACCCCAGGGTGGTTCCAAACTCATACTGGTTTGAGATCTCGAGTGAATGTTTACCCGGTATCGTGAATTGGGCAGCAGGGAAAAAATAGTAGTAAATGAACGATCCGGCCAGGTCAAGCGGGCGTCCCAAAAGATTGACGCCAAGCGGATGTCGGACCTCCACGCCGGCTTGTATGGTCGCATACCCCTGGTCCTGTCCGTCTCCAAGCTGTACGTCCTCCGCCCACCCCAGCCTGGCGCCGAAACTCATACTGAAACGCTCAAGGTCAAATTCATAGAGGCTGCTTATTCCCGCGGCATAGATGAAATCATATCCTTCCCGAACCGCTTGTTTCGGCAGTCCTTCGAGTTTGCTGTACCCGTTGAAGGCGTACCCGGCGCCTGCCGCAAGATACGGTTTGAGGAGCCAGCCCTCCAGAAGTGGTATCTTCAATTCCGCTTGAGGCAATAGAAAAATATAATCCTGCGAAGCTGTCAGCTTCGGCCCGAGCAGGGAGGTTTCGAAGTCCGCATGGCTGTAGCCGATATAGCCGGTAAACTTCAGGCGTAACGGCTCCTTTCCCTCTCCCAGCGTAAAGGTATGAGCTATCGGTACCCGATAGCTGGCGACCGAAAGACCTCCCACATCATAGGTTCCAAAACCAAACAGAACCACGTAAGGGACGTTTACCTGGGCCTCGATTACCAGGTCGCTTGCTCGTGGCGCCGGGGCTGCCGCAAGGTCGAGAAAACAGCAGAAAAGCATACAGAACAGTAAACGACGGCCAGTCTTCATACTGCGGTTCTCCACGTCCCATGATTGGTTTCTATCCGGAAAAGAGCCTACCATATCCTACGCTTTAGCGTATGAAAAAAGTACAGCATGTCAACTGCCGTATGAAGTTTTATTGTAATGCCCGAACGGTGAACTTTGACCTGGAAAACACGATGCCGTCCTGCGAAAACGGGCCGGGAATTGTCGTGGCCGGGCAGCTAACCGAGGCATCTCGGGAGTGTTGCTTGAATGTTACAGGGGGTCATGGCACGTGAAAAGGGCAATAGTTTAGCGCTTGATTTTTTATCTCGTACCAAGCGATTTGATGTCTTCCTGGAAACGTTTCTGCGCGAGGTCGATTCCCAGTGACGGGAACATCCGGTTGATCAGCCAGTAGCGTTTCCACCAGGCCCGTTCAACGATGAACGCCTTGTTGGCGGCAACGGCATCAAGCGCTTTGTCGGCAAGCTTCGCCTGGCGGTCGGCAATAAACACTTCGCTGCCCCGCTTGGCCAGTTCCTCGCATAACGCTCTGCCGATTCCCGATGCTCCGCCGGTCACTATGGAAACTGCTCCGTTAAAGGTGCGAATAGTTTTATCGGAAGCCATGGCATACTCCTTTTGATGGTTGCATCAACAAGCCGACAGCACACCTGGGGAATTTCCCCCGTGCGCTGTCGGCTTTACAGGATCAGTGCTACGGACTGTCGTTACCGGAACGCTAGGCCAGCATCTCGTAAAACTTTACTTCGAGCGGCTCGGCGAACAGTTTGTCGGCCTTGGCAAGCAGGCCCTGCAGGTGGGGCGTTTGCAGGTGTTAATCCAGGGCCTGCTTGCTGGCCCAGTTTTCATAAAACATGAAGACGGCGTCATTGTCGGAGTCCTGATGCAAATTATAGTTTATGCATCCTTCTTCCGAGCGGGTCGGCTCGATCAGTGCCAGGAGCTCGTTTTTCAGCTGTTCCTGCTTTCCCGGTTTTGCCTTGATCTTCGCGATAATCGTCACTTGTTTGTCTGCCGTTAATTCCCTCCTGTTGTGATGATGTCGGCGGTTGCCCCTTGTTGCCGTGGGGGCGCCGAAATGGGCTCAAAGAAAAAATGAGTGCCTGTAGGCTCGGGTGGCTTGCGTAGGAGTGCTATGTGCTGTCAAAGGGGCGCTTCTTGATCTTTTCGGATATGCTGCTATCCTTTTGCCTGCACCGCCGGGATCGCCGGAAATGCTACCGCCTGATTCCGCTATAGGCGTTTCACACACAATTTGCAGTCCCCTGGGTTTCATGCCCGGATTGAGAAGATTTCATGTGCCAAGGCTTTTGGGTCTCGCTTGTTTTGTCTACGGAAATCAGCAAATCAACCGCGACCCATTTTTTGTATAAAACAAGCGGGCGAAACATATGCAAATGGAATCGATTGCCGGCAGCAGAAAAAGTCAGGTTTCTGGTTGCGTCGGCATAATGAGAGCGTGTTGCATGAACATGATGCTGGCGGTATTGTTGTCGGCATTGTCCGGGTGTGCGTCGTTGCCGCGGGATTTTACCCGGCAAGACTCTTATGCGCTGCAGGATACTGGAACGACGAAACTCGGGAAAGCCCTCGCCTTCCTGTTGGCTCAACATCCGGGACAGTCCGGTTTTCATGTCCTCGCCGACGGCATGGATGCCTTCGCGGCCCGCATTGCCCTTGTCGACCATGCTGAACGATCACTCGATCTGCAATACTACATCTGGCATGATGACTTGACCGGTCAATACCTGCTGAATAGGGTGCTGCGTGCCGCCGACCGGGGAGTAAGCGTCCGGTTGCTGCTTGACGATATGGATACCGCCGGCAGGGATCCGATCCTGCATGCCATCGATGCCCATCCCAATATCGACGTTCGCCTCTTCAATCCGTTCGTCCATCGCAACGCGAGGTTCATTGATTTTCTGACCAGTCCGTTCCGGATCAATCGACGCATGCACAACAAAACCATCACGGCGGATAACCAGGCTTCAATTTTGGGGGGGCGGAATATCGGTGATGAATACTTCGGTGCCGCGGAGAGCGTAGTGTTTGGTGACGTGGATGTTCTGGCCGTCGGGCCGGTTGCGCGCGATATCTCCAATTCCTTCGACCGCTACTGGAACAGCCGGTGGGTCTTTCCCCTGGCGGCTTTCAGGGAGCGTGGCGCTGATGCGGATTCCGAACAGGCCGCATTCAGGGAGCGTTCCGACGACTATGCGGCAGAAGCTGAAAAATCCGCCTATGCCGCGGCTCTGGTGGAGTCCGAGCGCTACAGGTCCGCAAGTATTGCCGAACTTCCCTATGCCTGGAGTCAATGGATGGTTGTCTATGATGATCCGGAAAAGGTGGAGGCCGAAGAGGTTGGTAAGAAGACCCACCTTGCCCCCCGTCTGAAAGAAGTCCTTGACCGGGCGAAGCAGGACCTGATCATAATCTCTCCCTATTTTGTGCCGGGCGATGCGTTTACGGCGTACTTGGCTGAAAAGGTTTCCAGGGGCGTGCGCGTCCGCATCTTGACCAACTCGCTTGCAGCCAATGATGTCCTACTGGTCCATGCCGGCTATATGTGTCACCGGAAAGAGTTGATTAAGGGCGGCGTCGAGTTGTACGAATTCAAGGCGCTCAATGTAAAAAAGAAAAAGGGCGGGAAAACCGGTGGCTGGAGGATCTCTTCCCGTGCCAGTCTGCACGCGAAAAGCTTTACGTTCGATGAGGAGTATATTTTCGTCGGTTCCTTTAATCTCGATGCCCGTTCAGTTGCCCTTAATACCGAGATCGGAGTGTATTTCCGCAGCCCGGAAAACGCATTGAAAATTTCCCGCAAGTTTGACGAACAGGCTTTGAAAAGGGCCTATCGGGTCGAGTTGGTTGACGACGAACTGACCTGGACGACTATGCAGGACGGCCGGCGAACGCGTTTCGATGCCGAACCGGAAACCGGCTGGTGGCAGCGTTTTTATATCAGGCTGCTGTCGATGATCGTGCCCGAGAGCCAGCTTTAGCCCAATTTTCCGAGTTCCACCAGCAGGGTGTTGAGTAATTGTTGTCACGATCGTTTGCCCTTGTGCGCCGTCTTTGTGCCTTGACCGACCGTATCAGGAGCCTGGAAACCAAAGCCTCAACCACGAATTGGAAAGGGATTGAGCGATCCACCTATTTTATATACCTGGTATTGCAAAACCCCTGTCATCACTACCCGTTGATTTCTTTTACCGACAGCTTTTTGGTCTATTACTATATTCCGGGTTCAGCCGAAGAATCATTCCAGCGATATTACGACCTGCTGCGGGAATTCATCAGCGGTGAGAAAAAGGTCTATAGTCACCTGGTTTGAATTGCCGATACAAGGAAGAAGAGCCAATGAACGAGGAATATCTGTCCAGCGGTTTCCGTAGCGTGGACCGCGCCGAAGATAAGGAAACCTATGCGCGCTGCCTGTCGCTGCTTGATTCCCTGCCTTACTACCAGGAGTACAAGCGGAAAAGCTACGAGCTCCTCGGGCTGACGGCGGGAATGCGCGTTCTGGAGGCCGGCTGCGGCGGGGGCCGTCAGCGAGAACAGTGGCGCGCAGTGGCTCGGGAAGCTGATGGAACGCTCGAGCCGCGGTTGCTTCACCGTGGCATTGACCGCCTATACGATAGTGGGCAGGAAAGCCGGATAGATGTCCATAGGAAGTGATGTCGATATCCTGGTGGTTGGCTGTATCACAAATGCTGGTTTATTTGTAACAATAGAACCTTATAATCGGATTCCGCAACGTGGTAGGTATCAAGAGTGGCAGGGCAGCGCGATTGACTAGTTGGAAATACTGGCTACCCTTGAATACAAACCATCTAAGGGGGCTCTACCGTGGAAACCATTACGGTACATTCGTGGGAAGAATTGCAGCACGAGCTTTTTGCCCATTCATGGAACGAAAAGATCGGGCGCTTCCGTTCCCGTTTCGCGTTCCGAGGCCTTTCCAACGCGGAGTACCGGCTTGAAACGACCCTGATCCGGCTTGGCGGGGATTATGCCAAGCTGGAACGTCACCTGCTGCGCAATTTCAGGAAGTACGCCCACTTGAGCGTGGTGGAGCGTGACTCGCTCTGGCACTGGCTGTCCGTGGCTCAGCATTTCGGGCTGCCGACCCGTATTCTCGATTGGACCTATTCTCCGTTCGTGGCCATGCACTTTGCCACGGCAAACATCGACAAGTTCGACCTTGACGGCGTGATCTGGGCCGTCAACTATGTGAAGGCGCATGAGTTGTTGCCGCAGTTCCTGCGGGACCGGCTCGAGGAGGAAGGGGCGAATGTCATGACCCTCCAGCTCATGAACGAGTCGATCAACTCCCTGAAGGAGCTCGATGCGCTTGATGCTCAATCGGGCGAAAAAGTGGTGATATTTTTCGAACCTCCCTCCATTGACGACAGGATCGTCAACCAGTTCGCATTCTGCTCGGTCATGTCGGATCCGACCATGGTATTGGATGAGTGGCTGCAACAGCATCCCGCGCTGGCCCGCAAGATTGTTGTTCCCGCGGAGCTGAAGTTGGAAATCCGGGACAAGCTTGACCAGGCGAACATTAATGAACGGGTCCTGTTTCCCGGCCTGGACGGCTTGAGCCGCTGGCTCAAGCGACACTACAGCCCCAGTCCGGAGCTCATTGCTGAAAGAAACCGCCCTTCGACCTGAATCCCCGCTGCAAAACCCCGGTAGATTCATTCTGTTTGCAATTGACATAGTATTAGCGCTCGCTTATTGTTGGTAAATGCCAGGTCATTCCGTGGTTTGGCAAATCCATCGGAACGATTGCAATTCGATCGTTTCGATTCTGAGGAAAAGGGTAACGACCATGAAAAAAATAATAGCGGCTCTCGTTCTGGTGCTGTCCTTCGCTACCTGGGTTTTTGCCGAATCATCGGTCTGGAAGGCTCAGAAGGGCGCTTCAGTGATCTACCTGGGCGGCACCTGTCATGTTCTTCGCGACACTGATTTTCCCTTGCCGCCGGAATTCCTTACGGCATACCGGGCATCCGGTCTTGTGGTTTTCGAGACCGATCTTGGCAAACTCGAGGAGCCGGCCACGCAACAGGCCATGCTGGTGAAATCCATGTATGCCGACGGCAGCACCATCGACCGGCACCTTTCGGCGCCGGCATATGCCGAACTCAGCGCCTATTGCGCTGCCAACGGTATCCCGCTGGAGGCGCTCAAGCAGTTCAAACCGCCCATGCTGATGATAACACTGACATTCATGGAGCTCATGAAGCTGGGGGTGACCCGGCAGGGAGTTGACCGGTTTTTCTACGATATGGCGAAAAAAGACGGGAAAGCCGTCCAGGGACTTGAAACCGTTGACCGGCAGATCAATTACATACTCTCGATGGCCGACGGCAACGAAGACCGGTTCGTCATCTATTCGATCAGGGACATGAATACCATCAAACAGAAATACAAGGCACTGGTAACCGCGTGGAGATCAGGTGACACCGGAAAGCTGGAAGAGATGATGGTTGCCGAACTCGAAACGCGTTGGCCGGATCTTTACAAGAAGCTTATCGTTGACCGCAACAGGAATTGGCTGATCCGGATCGATGAGTATGGCAAGACACCCCGGACTGAGTTCGTCCTGGTGGGAGCGGGGCACCTGGTGGGGCCGGACGGGATAGTCGAAGCCTTGAAAAACAGGGGATACCGGGTCGACAAACTCTAAACATTCGATACGTCCATGAAAGACAGGAGGTCTGCCATGACAGTCCAGTTTCGAAATCTCGTTTTTGAAGGGGGAGGGGTCAAGGGAATAGCTTATGTCGGAGCAATGCAGATACTTGAGCAACGCGGGTTGTTGAAAGACATCAGGCGGGTCGGCGGCACCAGTGCCGGCGCCATCAATGCGCTGTTGTTTTCCCTCGGTTATAGTATTGCCGAACAGTGCTACCTGCTGGGGTCCACGGATTTCAAGAACTTCATGGACGGCTCCTTCGGCTTAATCCGCGATATCCGGCGGCTTGCCAGGGAATTCGGCTGGTACAAGGGAGATTTCTTTTCCGGTTGGATCGGTGAATTGATCCGAAAAAAGCTCGGCAGAGAAACCGCGACCTTCAAAGATCTTGAAATCGCCGATCGGCCCGCGCTTTATGTGACCGGCACCAATCTTTCGACCGGGTATTCGGAGGTGTTCTCAGTGGAGCGGCATGCCGACATGCCGCTTGCCTCGGCGGTGCGGATCAGCATGTCCATCCCGCTGTTTTTCGCGGCGGTCCGCAATGAAGCAAACGACGATGTCTATGTGGACGGAGGCTGCATGCTCAACTACCCCGTCAAGCTTTTTGACCGGGAGCGGTATGTCGATATGGTGAACGAAGCGGACGCGGCGCGAAGAACCGACTATTACAACCGGGAGAATGCCCTGTTTCTGCTCGGCAAGCCG
>JAXGWF010000008.1:0-107094 GCA_040773465.1 Geobacteraceae bacterium
AATACTGGATGCAAAAGTTTTTTACGGGAATGATCAAATTCCTGTTTTTCAATGGGAAGCCGCCAGGGTCATGTCCGGGATATCCGAATTGACACCTGCCGGCACTCAACCGGGAAACGCAATTTGTTTGCAATTCATGGTGGCTTGTAACTTTTTCAAGGTTTTTGGCGCAATTTAATACTGCAATGGTCGATGGTCGTCGGACATGCCGATTTGTCGCAATTCCGGTTAAAGGAATAGTGCATGTTCGAAAAAAGGTTTGCTTTTTCGAGGCATTTGCTATAGATTATCACGTCTTACACATAAATAAAGCCCCCTCTCAGGTGATTCCGTTTTGTCTGAAAAGAAAACTCTTGAAGAGATACGAAATTCCATTGACCGGATTGATGATCGGATCCTGGAACTTCTTAATCAGCGTGCCTCACAGGTTATTGCCATCGGCAAACTGAAGAGGGGAGAGAAGCGCGAATTTTACGTTCCGAGTCGAGAACGGGAAATTTACGAGCGCCTTGTTTCGAAAAACCGCGGTCCGTTTCCAGCTGAAGCACTGAAAAGCGTTTTTCGTGAGATAATTTCCGCTTCTTTGGCCCTAGAAGAATCGATGAAGGTGGCATTTCTCGGTCCGAAGGCAACCTTTACCCATATGGCCGCTCTCCAGCAGTTCGGCCTTTCGGCGGAATTGGTGCCCCAGAAGTCGATACCGTCCGTGTTCGAGGATGTGGAAAAGGGGCGGGCCCGCTATGGAGTCGTTCCGGTGGAAAACTCCACCGAGGGTATGGTGTCCCATACCCTCGACATGTTCATGGAAAGCAATCTCAAGATTATTGCCGAAGTTCTTCTGGAGGTTTCCCACGATCTTCTTTCGCGTACCGGGCGAATGTCCGATATAAAAAAGGTTTACTCACATCCCCAGGCAATTGCACAGTGTCGCAATTGGCTCGACGAAAACCTGCCCAATGTCCCGGTGGTGGATGTCGCTTCAACGGCGCTGGCGGCACAGATCGTCAGCGAAGATTATACCGCGGCTGCCATAGCCGGCGAGTCGGCCGCTTCCCTTTATGAGTTAAAGATTGTAAAAAAGCGAATTGAAGATCAGGTCAACAATTTTACCCGCTTCCTCGTCATCGGCAAGCAGCTTGCGGAAAAGAGCGGCAACGACAAAACCTCATTGATGTTCTCGGTTAAAGATGAACCGGGAATTCTCTACAAGATGCTGGAGCCTTTCGCCAGTCGGGGGCTCAACCTGAGCAAGATTGAATCCCGCCCTCTCAAAAAGAAAGCTTGGGAATATATATTTTTTCTGGACCTGTACGGGCATATATCGGATCCCTCCGTGGCCGAGGCGATTGATGAATTGCGCGAATGCTGTCAATTCGTGAAAATCCTCGGATCATATCCGAAAAACATTTAACAAGCTGAAAGCGACGTCATGGGGCGGTTCCTCGCGCGGGGTACGGCCCAAGACTTATCGGATGGCCGGGCGAGGGAGCGAGTGCCGTGCATCAGGACCGGGTTTCGCGGCAACGGTTTTGGTGACCGTTTGCCGGCGACTCGTGAAAGTGATGTGCAGGCAGGATGGTGATGACGGGACTGGCTGGTAATGTCCCGCGCAACAATTTCACGGGTATAGCAAATGTTTCTTTCAAAAAGAATGGCCATTATCGGTGTCGGTCTTATCGGTGGCTCCCTCGCGCGGGTTCTGCGGCAGCAGGGCGAGGTGGGAGAGATCGTCGGTATCGGAAGAACCGAACCGAATCTTCGCCGCGCCGTTGAGCTCGGCGTAATAGACCGCTATTGCCAAAACCCCTGTCAAGGGGTACAGGGCGCCGATCTTGTTTTTCTTGCGACGCCGGTCTGTTCCATTGCGTCGGTGTTGGAAAAAATAGCCCCTTTTCTTGCTCCCGGTTGCATCGTCACTGATGGGGGGAGTGTCAAGGAATCGGTTGTTGCCGCCTGTGAACGACTCATGCCGGCGGGAACCTTTTTCGTAGGAGGTCATCCCATTGCCGGCACGGAACAGTCTGGTGTCGATGCATCGTTTGACGCTCTTTTTCAAGGAAAGCGCTGCATCGTGACGCCAACGGATACGACCGACAAGCATGCCCTGCGCAGGGTGGAAAGCATGTGGGAGTGTGCCGGTTCCGAGGTGGTGCGGATGGATGCGCACAAGCATGATCGGGTTGTCGCCGCCATATCCCATCTTCCGCACATGGTAGCGTATTCCCTGGTGAACGCCGTGGAGGCTTACGACCGCTTGGATGAAAGCATCCTGAAATATTCGGCGGGTGGGTTCCGTGATTTTACCCGTATCGCTTCTTCCGATCCGGCAATGTGGCGGGATATCGCACTTATGAACGGGACCGCGATCCTGGAGATGATAGATTCCTTTTCCAATTGTCTGGGGATGCTCCGTACTCTCGTGGAGCAAGGGGATGCTGCCGGGCTCGAGAAGTTCTTTGCCGAATCCAAGAGGAGCAGGGACGCCATCCTGTAAAGTTTGTGCGGAGGCCGTTCCCAGTCTGATCCGCGACGCACTTTTCAGAGGGCGGCGCGAAATTACCTTTTACCGGGGCACGATGTGACACTGTATACCGTACGAAAAGCAGATAAGATCCTGGGCGCCATCGTGGTACCCGGCGATAAGTCCATATCCCACCGGGCGGTTATGCTTGGTTCGCTTGCCCGCGGCAGAACGGTCGTCAACGGTTTTTTACAGGGTGAAGACACTATTGCCACGCTGAACGCTTTTCGGTGCATGGGCGTCGATGCCCATGAGGACGCGGGAGTGCTGGTGATCAAGGGACGCGGCCTGTTCGGGTTGCAAGAACCTGATGACGTGCTTGACTGCGGCAACTCGGGTACTTCCATGAGGTTGATGGCGGGAATTCTTTCCGGGCAGCGCTTTTTTTCCATACTGTCGGGAGACCGCTATCTGCGCAATCGACCCATGAGACGAGTCATCGAGCCGCTCATGACAATGGGGGCGAGTATCTTGGGGAGAGCCGGAGGGACGAAGGCGCCCCTCGCCATTCAGGGCAGCGAACTGCATGGGGTTCTCTACCCTTCACCCGTTGCCAGTGCTCAGGTCAAGTCATGCCTGCTGCTGGCGGGTCTTTATGCCGATGGTACGACGGAAATCAGGGAGCCGTCACTGTCACGTGATCATACGGAACGAATGTTCCGTTATTTCGGCGCGGATATCGAATCCTTTGCCGATGGCGCCAGGGTTCGGGGCGGCAGAGAACTGGAGGGTAGAGAGATAACGGTCCCCGCGGATATTTCTTCGGCTTCATTTTTCATTGTTGCGGCATTGCTGGTTCCCGGTTCCGAGTTGCTCATTACCGGGGTCGGCGTCAATCCGACGAGAACCGGCATACTCGACATTCTTCTTCGAATGGGAGCGTCCATTGATTTGGTAAACGAGCGGGAGGTTTCGGGTGAACCTGTTGCCGATATCCTGGTTCGTTCATCGTCACTGCGGGGAATCGAAATCGGTGGCAACGTAGTTCCGAGGGCCATCGACGAATTTCCGGTCCTCTGTGTTGCCGCTGCCTGTGCCAATGGCACGACGGTGGTACGTGATGCCCGCGAATTGCGTGTCAAGGAGACTGATCGGATTGCCGCCATGGCCACGAACCTGAAAAAGGCGGGAGTTGCGGTACGCGAAACGGAAGACGGTATGGAAATTACCGGTACCGATAGCTTGCGGGGATGTGTCGCGGACAGTTTCGGGGATCACCGCATCGCCATGTCGATGGTGATTGCCGGGCTCGTGGCGACAGGAGAAACAACGGTAACTGATACCGACTGTATCGCTACGTCGTTTCCAACGTTTACCGAGCTTCTGGAAATGGTGTGCCGGCGATGAACAGTGATACGGTGATTGAAAAGGGAATCGTCGTCGCGATCGACGGCCCGTCGGGCGCCGGCAAAAGCACGGTAGCCCGCTTGCTGGCCGAAAGGCTCGGCTATCTCTATATCGATACAGGTGCCATGTTTCGTACCGTGGCTCTGGCCGTGCAGCGAGCCAGGGTCAGTCTCGAGGACGAGGAGGCCCTTGCCGAAGTTTGCCGCGGGCTGGAAATTTCATTCGTTCGGTGCGATGGCGCGTATCGGGTCCTTGCCAACGGTGAGGATGTTTCCGAAGCCATCCGAACACCGGAGATCAGTCTCCTGACATCACGCATATCGGCGAAAAAGGCGGTACGAGAAGTTCTGCTTTATGAACAGCGGCGCATGGGCCGTTCCGGTAATGTCGTCCTGGAGGGGCGCGATATCGGTTCGGTGGTTTTCCCGGATGCAGAGGTGAAGTTTTTCCTGTCCGCTTCACCGGAGGAGCGGGGGAGACGTCGATTCCTCGAACTGAAGGACAAGGGAGAGCGGGTTACCCTAGAAAAGACCATCGAGGAAGTGGCTGCCCGGGACGCCCATGACGAACAGCGTGAACATGCCCCTCTTCGTATGGCCGACGATGCTTTATTTATCGATTCGGACGGCATTTCCATTGAAGAGGTGCTCATTCGCATGGAAAGAATCGTGCGTGAACGGGAGTCGCGATGCAATACGTGAGAATGGCGCGGAGATCCGAACCGGATGCGTTTCAACATCAAAGGGAAAACTGATTTGAAGATAATTCTAGCAAAACAGGCCGGTTTCTGCTTTGGGGTCAAGAGGGCTACCCAGATGGCATTCGAGGCTGCCGCAAAGGGGGGCAAGACCTGTACGCTCGGGCCGATCATCCATTCGCCGCAGGTTGTCCAAAGACTTGAGGAAATGGGGGTCAAGGTGCTTACTTCGGTTTCCGATCTGGATAGCGGCGCGATTATCATTCGCTCGCACGGGGTTGCTTCCGAAGAGCTCCAGGAAGCGAAGCGCAAGGAACTCGAAATCGTGGATGCCACCTGTCCTTTTGTGAAAAAGGCGCAGGAGCACGTAAAAAGTCTTTCCCAGGCAGGTTATGATGTGGTAGTGGTAGGAGATGCCGATCATCCCGAGGTGCAGGGAATCGTTTCGTACGCTAAAGGTCCGGTCTATGTCGTCGGTTCGGGCGAGGAAGCGTGCAGGCTCAGGATTGCGGGCAAGATCGGCATTGTCGCCCAGACGACCCAGTCATTCGAAAACCTGAAAAACGTTGTTCTCGAGTGCCTGGTAAAAGGAAGCGAAATCCGGGTGTTCAATACCATTTGCGATGCAACGGCCGTACGGCAGGAGGAAGCCAAAGAGCTTGCCAAACGTGTCGACTGCATGATAGTAATCGGTGGATACAACAGTGCGAATACGACGCGGCTTGCTCAAGTCTGCGCGGAACTTCAGCCGAGAACTTATCACATCGAGACGGCACAGCAACTGAACAGTGTCTGGTTCGAAGGGGTGGACACGGTTGGCGTGACGGCGGGTGCATCGACGCCCAAATGGGTTATCGACGAAGTGCTCGAGCAAATAGCTCGTATTGATACCGATACTACACATTGAGTTTTTTCACGGCTGTGTTAGCATAAGGCGGGGAATATATAGAAATTCAGGGGGTATTACTCAAGATGAATGACGAAAAAGATTTGACCAACATCACCAACGAGCCGGACGGGCTGAATAACGATATGGATGATGACCTTTCTCAAGCAGGAAAGGAAAATTTCGAAGAACTGTTTCAGGAGAGCTTGCGTCAGCCGCAAGTGGGCGAGGTAGTTGAAGGCGTCGTTGTACAGATCGACCCTGATTACGTACTTGTCAACATCGGCTACAAGTCCGAAGGCTGTATCCCTCTCGATGAGTTCATGGATGAGAACGGCGAGTTGACCGTGAAGGTTGGCGACGAGGTAAGGGTGCTGTTCGAGAAGAAGGAGAATATCCGTGGTTATGTAGTTCTTTCCAAGAAAAAGGCCGAACGTGAACAGGTCTGGGAAAAGATCGAGGAAGCCGTTGAGTCCGGTGGCTACGTTGAAGGAAAGATTGTTGCGAATGTCAAGGGCGGCCTTACCGTCGATATCGGAGTGCCGGCTTTCCTTCCCGCGTCGCAGGTTGATGTCCGGCCCGTTGGGAACCTGGAAAAACTCATTGGCGAGACCTACCAGTTCAAGGTTGTCAAGGTGAACAAGAAACGGGGGAATGTTGTTCTTTCCCGAAGGGTGATCCTGGAAGAGGAGCGCGAAAAGCTTAAGAAAGAAACGCTTGCAACCCTTGCTGAAGGCCAGATTGTCGAGGGCGTCGTGAAGAACATTACCGATTATGGCGCTTTCATTGATCTGGGAGGAATTGACGGATTGCTCCATATCGTGGACATGTCCTGGCGGAAGCTTTCACATCCTTCCGAACTCATTAAGATCGGTGACACGGTTACGGTCAAGGTTCTGAAATACGACGAGGATAAAGAGAAAATTTCTCTCGGCATCAAGCAGACGATTCCCGATCCATGGTTGAGCGTCGAGTCGAAATATCATGCCGGTGACCGGATTGTCGGTACAGTGGTCAGCCTTGCGGATTATGGGGCATTTGTTTCTCTCGAAGAGGGCGTGGAAGGTTTGGTTCATGTTTCCGAAATGTCCTGGACCAAGCGTATTCGCCATCCTTCCGATATTCTCAAGGTGGGAGATGAGGTTGCGGCGGAAGTCCTGGGGGTGGATGTCCCGAGTAGAAGGATTTCTCTCGGCATGAAACAGATCCAGGTGAATCCTTGGACGGTTATCGGCGACAAGTACCCTGTTGGAACCAAGATCGAAGGCCAGATCAAGAATGTCACCGATTTCGGCATCTTCATCGGCGTCGAGGATGGTATCGATGGCCTCGTGCATGTTTCCGACATGTCCTGGACGAAACGGATCAAGCATCCTTCAGAGATTTACGGCAAAGGTCAGACAGTTCAGGCCGTCGTGCTGAATATCGACCCGGAGAACGAACGACTTTCTCTCGGCATCAAGCAATTGGTTCCTGATCCATGGACCGAAATTCCCGACAAATACAGACCTGGCACTAAGGTCAAGGGTAGCGTCACATCGGTTACCGATTTTGGTATCTTCCTCGAAATCGAAGAGGGCATCGAAGGGTTAATTCACGTTTCCGAACTTTCCCAGGAGAAAATCGCGACGCCCAAGGGTTTTGCCGCTGTTGGTGACGAACTCGAGGCGATGGTTCTGAACATCGATCCGGTCGACAAGAAAATAGCCCTGTCGATCAAAGCGCTTTCCGGCGATGATGACCGTGGTGATTTCTCCTCTTACAGTGATTATCAGGGTGAAGCCACTTCCAACCTGGGTGATTTGCTGAAAGAGGAAATGACGAAGAAGAACGGTGCTGATTAACGGTCTGATGGAAAGTTATGGTGCGAAAATCCGTCTGCTCACTCGGTAAGGGCTTGCGGCTTTTTCAAAGTGCCGGTGGTGCGGAATCGACGGTTGTCCCTTGATTGCAGGCCAACCGTCGATTGTTACCGGTTGTCCCGTTAACCTCGGATTTGCACTGCACTGAAAAATATGAAATAAGGAGTTTCTGCGTATGACCAAGAGTGAGTTGGTTGAAAGGCTTGTTGACCAGAACAGTCTTTTGTCACGAAAAGATTCGGAACTCGTTGTTGATATTGTATTCGATAGTATTCGCAACGCCTTGAAAGAAGGGGAAAAAGTTGAAATTCGCGGATTTGGGAGCTTTACCATTCGTGAGCGTGGTCCCCGTGAGGCGAGAAATCCGAAAAGTGGTGAAATTGTGCATATCCCCGCAAAGAAGACCCCGTTCTTTAAGACCGGCAAGGAGTTGCGGGACAGGGTAAATAACTCTTGATGTTGGATACGGGTTTCCTTTGTGAAGTCCCCGTTTTAACATGGTCAGTTGACAATTTGTCCTGCCCGGGTGGCGGAATTGGTAGACGCAAGGGACTTAAAATCCCTCGGCGCTTGGCGCTGTACCGGTTCGATTCCGGTCCCGGGCACCAGAAAAAAAGGTTGGCTTTCGGGCCAGCCTTTTTTTATAGGCAATACTTGAAATTGCGGTTATCCTTGCCGTCAAGCTCCATATGGCGGGTTCAGTATCGGTTTTTCAGCGGGATTTCAGGTGTACTTGCCCTATCGCTTATTTGACCGGGACGGTATTTCACCTGAAGAGGAGGCGTTGTTTCTCCATGAAAAATGTCGATAAGAGTGTTTTTTTGGGGCGCCAGCCCATTTTGGACAGGCGCCAGAGTATCGTTGGTTACGAGCTGCTCTTTCGCTCGGCGAATATTCTTCATGCCGACATGACCGGATATTCCAACGTCGATTCTTTGGTTATCAATAATGTCCTTTCGACTTTTGGATTTTCCGAGGTTCTGGGGAAACACAAGGGTTTTATCAATGTAGCGGGCGAACTTCTCATGAGTGATCTCCTGGAAATTCTTCCGCCGGAAAAAACGGTAATAGAAATTCTTGAGACCGTGGAAGTGAACGATGCGCTCCTGCAACGGTGCCGTTATCTGAAAGAAACGGGATTTACCCTGGCGCTGGACGATAACCTTTATCACCCTGATTACGAGCCGCTCTATGGCATTGTCGATATCGTGAAGATCGATGTGTTGCAGGTGACTGGTGAAGCCCTGCGGGAAATGGTCGGAATCCTGAGTAACAGGGGATTAACATTGCTGGCGGAGAAAGTCGAGACGATGGAGCAGTATCATTTTTGTCTCGATCTGGAGTTTGATCTTTTTCAGGGGTATTATTTTGCGCGTCCAGCCGTGCTCAACAAGAGAAAGGTTGATGTCTCGGGTATTGCGTTACTTAACTTGCTGGAACTCGTTTGCAGGGATGCCGAGATTGACGAAATCGAGCAAACGTTTAAGCATCATCCCAATCTTACCTACAATCTTCTGAGACTGGTAAATTCCGTTGTCATCGGCATGAAGGAGAAAATTCGCACGCTCCGGCACGCGCTGGTAGTTCTCGGCATGAAGCAGTTGAAGCGGTGGATTCAACTTGCCTTGTTCGCCTCGGATAAAACGGGAGCAATCGGCAATCCGCTTCTTGAAACGGCAGCCACTCGTGGTCGTTTGATGGAGATCCTGGTCAGCAGATGGCAGCCGGAGTATCCGGATCGCGATTACTCGGACAGCGCTTTTATGACCGGTGTGCTTTCCCTGGTCGATGTTCTCCTTGGCGTTTCCATGGAAGAAATCTTGGGGCAGCTCAATCTTGCCGAGGAAGTCCGACTTGCTCTTCTCGAGAGAAAAGGCGCACTGGGAAGTCTCCTGCTGATGACGGAGAAGTTGGAGAATATGGAATTTGCCGAGGTCGCCCAGTTGCTGAACAGGCATGACTGCAGCCTGAATGCCCTTTTGGGTGCCCAGCTTGAAGCAATCGACTGGACGAATAGTCTGGATGACGCTTTCTGAGCTCCTGAACGGCAGGTCTCAAACGGGGTTTAGGTTTTCCGGCCCGGCGGGGTTCGGTTTTCCAGCCAATAAATCCAGGCGAGTAGTTCCGCAACGGCTCGATAGAGCTCCGGTGGAATATATCGATCCATGTCGACCTGCATGAGAAGATTCACTAAATCCGCTGATTCATGGACGAAAACACCGGCGTCCCTGGCGTTGTCAATAATTGCCTCTGCCACGACCCCTCTTCCTTTCGCCACTACCAGAGGTGCATATAATCCCTCATTATACGTAAGGGCAACCGCCTTTTTGTTTTCCTTATCCTGCTTCTTCATGTTCGATTACCATGTCTTTCAATATAAGTCCGGAATCGGCCATGGTTCGTTCGAGATAAGCCAATTCTTTTTGCATTTCATGCCGTGTTGCCGATAAGCCGGTTGTTATCTTTCCGTGAATGCCGTCTTCTGCGATCATGAGGGTAGCATTGATTGAGCCGAGGTTCGGCAGCTGCAAGCGAATGGTTGTGCGCCAGGATTGGTTTTCTTCGCGATCGTCCTTTTTCTCCTGTTTTTCAACTTCCCATTCCATATCCTGATTTTCCCAGGCCATTCCCTGCCACCGGAAAATGCTTGAAAGCAGGGTTTCCAGTTGTTGGCGGACCAGGGGAGAAGAGTGGGGCTCGTCAAGTCCAGGTAAACGGGGGGGCTCGGTTGTTGCTCCTTTTTCAGAGGGGCCGGTATTCAGCGGATTGTCATCGCCGGGAACAAGGCCGAGTTTTTCGAAAATGGTTTTGACTGATTCAGTTTTTTTAATATTTTTCGCCATGAAAGCAAGTCGCAAACGGGACTCCTTCTGGATGTCGTTGAGTAGTCTTTCACCCAGAAGCCACTGTGCCAGGTGAGATTCGTAGAAAATGCCGGAAAAGGCAAGGGCGTTGCGCAGCGAGGTGGCCAGCGCAGCGGTGTTCGTTGCGGGGGATTCCAGAAGAGTTCCGATGTTCGTCAACGACTGCGGAGATGGTTGCCGTGGTGAATTGCCGATTGTTTCGGTAAGCCAGGCGGTTACCGGGCTGATTCTGACCGGCGACGATTTGGTTGGGTCCCGCTGGAGCGAAAATTCGGGGCGCGGTTCGCTGCCTCGGAATGTCAGGGCGAGTGTAGAACCCGGTCGTATCGGCTCGGGCAGTTCCGTGCGATAGATGTTACCGGATATTTTAACCAGATAGGTATTATCTGAGAGACGGGCCAAGACATCTCCCCTGACCTGTTGCCCTGGGGCAAGGTTCCTGAACGGTTCAGGATGCTTTTCCGCGGCGTTTGCCCCTTCCGAAACTCTCGTGAGTGAGAGGAGGGAGCGCCAATAGTCGATAGTTATTTTCATTTTTCAGCTCCGGGCGACGGAAAAAGATTTGTGGTTTTTTAGTAAAGTTTCAGAATGTGGTTCCGATAAAATTATAAAGTTTATTCAGAATAAGCTATTGATTTTTATCAGCGCAAACACTTTCTTCCTGAAATAATACTATCAGGTAATCTCGATGCTCAAGGATTGAATCATGATCGTCAAAAAACAGCTTTTGAAAAAAATACTGCAATCAGGCTATGTAGCCGAATTCAACCTGGTAAAAAACGATGGTTTGTATGAAGCGGCTCTCTTCCTCAATGGAAAGTATGTTGGCGGCCCTCCGGTTCCACAATTGCTGACCTCGCCGAAAGGTGACCTTACTCACTGGATGGGAAATAGACCCACTGTCGGACTCACTGAAATCGAGGCTAATCGCGTAATTGATGAAGTGGAAAGCGAGAACGCAGTCCTCGTTCATCGCAAGAAAAGTGGTTGGGATTTATAAACAACCGTGTCACGCGTGTTAATAACCCTTATCGGGGGATATTTCAGGTTGTTTAATTCGGTTTCTTTGTGGTATTCTCCTTGAACAGAAAAGAGGAGATGCCAAAGAAACCCTATGAAAAGCAAACTTCTTATTCTGGATGACGATGACGCGATTCTCCAGCTGCTCGCCGCTGTTTTTGAAGATGAAGATGTGGAGCTTCTGCTTGAGACGGACAGTGAGTCCGCTGTCAGGAGAGTTGTAAGCGAACATCCCAACGTCGCCATTCTTGATATCTGCCTGCCAAAGAAGTCCGGTCTTGAAGTCTTACAGGAGATAAAAGAGATAGACCCCGGCTTGTCCGTGATAATGACAACCGGCTACAGGACCACCCAGAATGCCATCGAAGCGATGAAGCATGGGGCCTATGAGTATCTTACCAAGCCCTTTGATATTGATAAGATCAAGGATGTCTTTCATAAGGCGCTGGAGTGCAATCTTCTGAACCGCAAAGTTCGTTACGCGGAGCTTTCAGAACAGATTGATGATGGCGAGCATGAAGAAGACATTATGATCGGCTCATCTCCCCAGATGATTCAGATCTGGAAGATGGTTGGGAAAGTGGCCGATTCCGATGCCAGTGTTCTAATACAGGGCCCAAGCGGCACCGGGAAGGAATTGTTGGCGCGGGCGATATACAACAATTCGAAGCGAAGCGATAAAACCTTTCTCGCCGTCAACTGTGCAGCCCTGCCGGAAAATCTCCTGGAAAGCGAACTTTTCGGTCATGAAAAAGGCGCGTTTACCGATGCCCATACCCGAAGAATCGGAAAATTCGAGCAGTGCAACGGTGGAACCATTTTTCTCGACGAAATTGGCGAGATGAGCCTCTCGAACCAGGGGAAGTTGTTGCGGGTTTTGGAAAATCAGGAATTTGAACGGGTTGGTGGGAACGAGACCATCAAGGTCAATGTCCGGGTTGTTGCCGCTACCAACTTCAGTCTGATCAATGCGGTGAAGGAAAAAAATTCAGACTTGACCTGTTTTACCGTTTGCGCGTGGTTTCATTTTTCCTTCCACCGCTCCGGGAGCGGTTGGAAGATCTCCCCCTGTTGGTGGATTTGTTCATAAAGAAGTTTTCGCGTCAATATGAAAAACGGGTAAAGGGTATATCCCCAACTGCCCTTGATCTGCTCGTTACGCATCCTTGGGAAGGCAATATACGCGAATTGAAGAATGTCATCAATTCGGCAACGCTCTTCTGTAAAGGGGATATCCTTCTTCCTGAAGACTTCGATTCTCTTCTCAGCGTCAAACCCGGTCTGAAAAAAGCGGATATTAACCTTGAAAAGGGCGAAGAGGAGTATTTTTCCGCTTTTTGCGCGATGCTCGGACCGGTTTTTTCGGACATTTGCAAAAAAGAGAATGGAAATGTCTACGAGAAAATTACCAGTGGCCTGGAGAAGGCCCTGATCCATCTGGCGCTTGACAAAAGCAACAACAATCAGGTCGTCACTTCAAAATTGCTGGGAATAAGCAGAAATACCTTGAGGGACAGGCTTGAGCGTTATGGATTGAATCATGAATAAATGATTGAAATTTTTTATCCAATTTTGCGGTTTTGTAAAACATGTTTTATTGTTTTGTGATGAAAATGTAATGATTTAGAAATAAACCAGATGTTCCTGCCTCGAAGATACCCAATCATGTTCAACCTCTGATCAATATTCCTCCAAAATTTACAACTCCATGAAATAGCGAGCTAAAGATGGTTTTCCCCAAAGCGCTCTGTTCAGCATTTGATCAGGACGTGGTGGTGACCAAAGTCTAATTAGTATTGGATAAAGGTTGTAATTACCTGTAATTGTTGCGAAATAACAAACATAAAAATAAATCTATTATTGGTATCCAAGTTGCATTGTTAAATAGCAAACAGCATTATATTTTACTCTGAATAAATGTTGGTACCCCATGAGATTGTGATGATATCTGGAAGGAGCTGGGTCATGGCTGAAAAAAGAATCCTGATAACTGACGATGACAAGCAAAGCAGGGATCTCGTGTCGACGTTCCTTGCTTATAAAGGCTACAGGGTTTTTCAGGCATGCGATGCCATGGAGGCCTTGGAAAAGATTGAAACGGAGAATATCGACCTGGTTGTGACCGATGTGATGATGCCTAAGGTCAATGGGCTGGAATTCATAAAACGCGTCAAGGCCGTCCGACCGGAGATCGTCGCTATCGTATACAGCGCTTACGGAAATAGTGTCATGACGGCAAATTTGCTTAAGGCGGGGGCTTTCTTTTATCTGGAAAAACCGTTCGATCTCGAAGAACTTGATTCGATTATTCAGCGAGGATTCGAGCATCATGCTCTCCAGAGTCGAAACTACCGTTCCGTTCCCGCCATCAGAAACAGGTCACGTATAAAAATGATCGGTGAAAGCCCGAAGATGCTCGCGCTGTTCGAGCTTATCGAAAAGGTTGCGGACTCCGACTCAACGGTGCTTATTCAAGGTGAGTCCGGAACCGGCAAGGAACTTGTGGCACAGTCCATCCATGAATTGAGCGCCCGCAGGGGAAAGAATTTCGTTCCGGTAAATTGCGGTGCGATTCCTGATGAACTGTTGGAAAGCGAGCTCTTCGGTCATGTCAAGGGATCTTTTACCGGGGCGGTCGCAAATCGTGTCGGACGGTTCGAGATGGCTGACCGAGGCACCTTGTTCCTGGACGAAATCGGCGACATGAAGACGGCACTTCAGGTCAAACTGTTACGCGTTCTGCAAAATCGCGAACTGGAGCCGGTTGGGGCGACCAAAGCCAAAAAAATAGATACCCGGATTATTGCCGCAACCAATCAGAACCTGGAAAAGCTCGTGGAGGACAAAATCTTCCGCGAGGATCTCTATTATCGACTTTCCGTAATACCGATTGTTATTCCTCCCCTTCGTGAGAGAAAAGAAGATATTCCGTTGCTGATTGAAAACTTCATTGATAAATTCAATTCCGACAATCGGCGAAATGTTAAGGGTTTTGATCGCGAGGCGCTGGATGCCCTTATGGCATTCGAATGGCCCGGCAACATCCGGGAATTGGAGAATCTGGTTGAACGCATGGTTATTCTGAAGGGAAGCGGGACGATTACCCTTCAGGATCTTCCGGAAAAGTATCGTGGCAGGAACGCTGTCAAGCCCGTTGTCGAGGCCGTTCCGTTGCCCAGCGACGGTATTTGTTTCAGCAGTGCCGTTGAAGAATTCGAGAACCGCCTTATAATCCAGGCGCTGGAGAAAACCGGCGGTAACAAAAAAGAAGCAGCTTCACTGTTGAATTTGAAACGCACCACTTTTATTGAAAAGCTGAAAAAGAAGAAAATGCTTGCTCCGGAAATGGCATTTGCCAGTTGATTTCCCTTCTAGTCTCATGTCGATACAATCTGTAGACAAAATAGTACCGAAGAACTCCGAGCAGGCGGTACCAAGACATGCTTCCTCGGAATGCACTTCCGGTAGTGCATTTTATGATCACCTGATTGACGCGTCCATGAAAGGTGAACCCGTCGACGTGAAAGACAATGCCGCGGCTTCCGCTCGGGTCGAACTACTTCGTTTGCGGATGATGCGCGATGCACTCACCCTTGAATCCTCTCTCTCCGGTTCCGTTTCCTTTTCCGCAACACCCGCAGCTGAAAGCTTGGTTCGTGCCTTGGCTATTTATCGTGAGACAGCCGTAACGGAAACTCCCGATACCACGGCATCTCCGGGTGAAGTATCAGCACCGGTTGCATCAGTTTCTGATGGTGTTTTCGTTCCCGCGGACGGAACAAATTTGCCGACTGCGCCGCTTGACGATATCATTGCACGAGCTTCGAGCCGTTACAATGTTGAGCCGTCACTGATCAGGGCGGTCATCAAGGCTGAAAGCAATTTCAATACGACGGCGGTATCTTCCGCCGGCGCCCGGGGCCTCATGCAATTGATGCCGGGGACCGCCAGGGATCTCGGTGTTACGGATTCATTCGACCCCGAGCAGAATGTCATGGGGGGGACTCGGTATCTCCGTCAAATGCTCGAAAGGTATGACGGAAATCTGGATTCCGCTCTTGCGGCGTATAACTGGGGGCCGGGCAATGTTGATAAAAAAGGAAATCATCTGCCTCGCGAAACCAGGGCATACCTGGTTAAAGTGAAATCATTCTATTCGGACTTTGTCGGCTGAGCATTTTCACTGCGTAGCCCATGCCTCTCCACTCCCGCTTCTTGTAAATCAGCCGTCTTCCACATTATTCCCTACCACGAAGCAGCCATTGTTTTGCCTGTTGTACACCTGAATAACATTATGACGGGGACCTCCCCTTTTCGGAAAATAGTGACGTTGACGGTTTTATGGCTTCAGTCAAAAGCATTGCGACCAAAAGAAGCGTCTGCCAACAGAGTTTGAAATGTTTTCGGGTACGAAATTTTCATGGTTGCAAACCGGCTTATTTGTTTCCAACTGCTCGTAATAACGGGTGAAACATCGTATCAGATGAATTGGGTAAGTCCTTTGCAAAAAGAGTTACGGGCATCCTTTCCCAAATTCTTTGCCGTATTGGCAGAATTTTTGCTGATTACCTGATATGGAATCCAACAACAGGAGAGTGCACAGAATGGGAAGCGGCCTTTTGACGATGAGCAGGAAACCTCATAATTCACTATTTACGTTGTTTTCTGATCCATTCCATGCCGAACCGGTTCTAGATTCATTGTCGACCGGTGTCATTTTTTCGGATTGCAGTGGAATTTTGACATTCATGAACCGCACGGCCGAGCGGCTGCTCGAAGTTTTCAAGGACACGGTGCTCGGCAAACGAATCGATATGCTTCCACTTAAAACCCCGATTTACAAGGTGCTGAGTGAGGATTGCACTGCTCTTCCCCTGGAAATGAATATCTGTGGTCGTGTGCTTCAGGTTTGTTCATCCGAAGTGGTTTCGCCTGATAACGTCTTGCTGGGAAGCATTACGGAGCTTTATGACGTTACTTCAGAACGGGATGAAAAGCGCAGGCGGGAGGAGTTCGTGGCCAAGATGACGCATGATCTCAAATCGCCGCTCATGGTGCTGCAGGGATACATGCAGGCGATTAAGCTGGGCATGTGGGGAGATATTCATCCGAAGCTGCAAAAGACGCTTGAAGACATGGAGCGAAGCGGGAATAGCCTTTATTCCATGATCGAAGACCTGCTTGATGTGTATCGATTGGAGATGGGGTTGGTTCAGATCCGCCGGCTTCCCTGTGACCTGCTTTCGCTGCTTGAAAACTGTTGCCGGGACAGGCAGATCGAGGCTGAAGAGCAAAGCGTAACGCTGGCGTTAAAGGTGGTCGGCAAACTTCAGAAAGTGGAACTCGATGCCAAGCAGTTTTCGCGCGTGTTTGCCAATATTATCGGTAATGCCGTCAAGTTTACGCCGCGGGGTGGAAAAGTGACCGTAACCGTCCGGATACGGAAAGGCAGCTTCCATGTTTCAGTCAAGGACTCCGGAATCGGTATTGCTGAAGAGGATCAGCCTTTCATCTTCAAAAAATATTACCGGACGGATCAAGCCGCGGGTTTCAAAGGTTCCGGTCTCGGTCTCGCTCTCAGCAAGGAGATTGTTGAAGCTCATGGCGGCACGATAGATGTTGAGAGTGTGCTGGGAAAGGGCAGTGTCTTTACCATAAGTGCTCCGATTAAGGAATGACCGGCTCCACTGGTTTGATTTAGACGGGGGATTTTCGATCGTTCATTTCGCAGTGTGACCAAATAAGAAAGAAATGGCTAAAGTTACGGACACATCATGCGATAAGAAAAAGTGAAATGACCCGCAGTGTTGGAGTATAGCGAAGCCACGGCGTTTTTCGCCGGTATCCGGTTCGCATGTTCGAAGACATTTCTGAAGTGTAGGTGCGTAACGGATGCCGCGAGGCACATCTTCCATAAACGAGCGAGGGTCAATTTCCAACAAAAGAGAGGAGAGTTGGTTATGGCAAATGTATTGATTGTCGATGATTCCTCGACCATGAGGAAGATCATTTCACGGTCCCTGAGACAGGCCGGACTTGCCGTCGACGATATTTTCGAGGCGGGTGACGGTATCGAGGGCCTGAGCGTTCTCGGAGAAAAAAACATCGATCTCATCCTTTCGGATATCAATATGCCGAATATGGATGGTCTCGAGTTCATCAAGCAGGTTCGCGGCAACGGAAACAGCGTACCTATCGTTATGATAACAACCGAGGGTGGCGAAGACATTATCAAGGAGGCTCTCGCAAGCGGAGCCAGCGCCAGCATAAAAAAACCTTTTACCCCGGATCAGCTTAATGAAAAACTGGGAGGTCTGATATGACACTGAATGCCGTGGTAGAAGCGTCAACCCACCTTAAAGAAGCGGATATGGCCCGTCACGTGATCGATGCAACCAAGGAAGTCTTTTCCACGATGATCATGATGGACCTCGAAGACAGTTTCCCGCTGCAGGAGTCGGTGAATACCTTTCATTGCAGCATCAGCGGCATGGTGGGAATGGCTGGTACCTATACCGGGATCCTGGCGATTCACTGTCCACAAAGCTTGGCGCTGAAAATTACTTCAAACATGCTCGGTATGGAGGTTGATGAGGTCGGTGAGGATGTTAATGATGCCCTCGGTGAAATTGCAAACATGCTTGGCGGCTACGTGAAAATGGTTCTTTCCAAGGGTGGAATGGACATTAACCTTTCTATTCCTACGGTTATCTCCGGGGAGGAATACACTATCAACGCCATGTCCGAAAGCGACTGCGTTGTTGTTCCTTTTACCCACGAGCAGGAAAGATTTCTCGTAAGCCTCAAGCTCAGAAAAGAATAAACCATCTACCGGAACGGAGCGATTCTGCATCATGGCGCAATACGGGAATTTGCAGAACATGTTACATTCGGCGCTCAAGCAGTCGACCGAAGAGACCAGCATGCTGCTGAACCAGGAATTTGCGGTCTGCGACACTGAAGTTCATGAATGTAAAAAAGAGGCATATCTGGCCGGTCTGGAAGATTCGGCTTTTGTCGTGCCCGTCGATTCACGGGAGGACTATCCCGGCCGGCTTTACCTTGTTTTCTCGCTTCGCGACGCAATCCTCATGAGCGGCATTCTGCTCGGCATTCCTCCCGGCCGGATTTCAGAAAAGCGCAAATTGCTCATCCTGGAAGAGGACGATATCGATGCCTTTTCCGAAATTGCAAACCAGATTATCGGCACCTTTAACTCGGTAGTACAACCTCTTTTATCGGACAAGTTCCATTTGAAACAGCTTCCTCCCCGGAAGTTTGTTCCCCAGGTAGATGAGGTGACAACTGAAAACCCGGTGCCTGATGATGAATACCTGGTGTATAAGGCCCATTTAAAGCTGGGAGAGCAGGACCTAAACCAGTTTGACATCCTTTTTCCCCTGTCGCTTGCCGGCCGGATCGATCCACAGGAAACCGTTGAGGCGGACCAGGAAGAAGCTGCCGTTCATGATCAGGCGGAATCTCTTCGTCGTCTCTTTCCCACGGATTCAGAACGGGAAGCTTCTTCGGATGATAGCATTGAAACCGTCAGCGGTGTCGTGCTGGTGTTGGAAGATGATCCCGGCGAGCGAGAGGAGATAAAGGGGTATTTGAGCGACAACGGATTCACGGCTCTTACCGGTCATCTGGGCTCCGATGTCAATGAGCTGTTCAACGAGGAAGGCATTAGGGCTGTAGTGGTCGGTGTGAAAAAGGCGGATGAATGGGAACTCTCATTGTGCTCGAAAATCAAGGAGATTTCCGGGAATCCCCAGTTGCCTATTATCATGTGCGCCAATCAGTGGACGCGCACCGGTGTTCTCAAGGCGGTGAAAAACGGCGCCAAAGATATAATCATGAAGCCATACGAACAAAAAGAGTTGCTTGGTAAATTGTCCAAGTATCTGGCTGCCGCATAGTTTTCGGTGTCAAAATAACGACCTGTTCGTGCCAACGCTTCTTTGACTTTTCTCGGTACGAAGGTCGTGATCGTTCCATATCCGGTTTTTTCATCGGGTACGACTGTTACGCCCCGCCGGTAATCCCGGACGGGGTTTTCTCTTTGATAGCGCTCTGCTGTTGTTGCAACTTCCTGGAATACCATCTCTTTTGGCTTGTTAAGCGGCTTTCGTGGTGAGTTGGGCCGATTCTGCAATGCCGATTCCGTCATTTCCTTTCAATTTTCAAAGATACGCTTTTTTTCAGCAATGCGACGGCACGGGTTTTGCGCCAGTGAACAGAGATTCATCTCCGCGGCGGTTTCGCGATTGAGAGGTCCAACGCATCAACGTGAATAAGGGAAATTGTTCATTGCGTGTTTTTCAGGTACTTCATAGGGTGTGTTGCCTGACTATCTGTACGATAGTGATCATGGCATGTTTTCGCGGCGAACTCATGGCCGCGGATGTCGGCAATCGTTTGTACCGGATGGAAGTACAGAAAAAGGAAACTTATACCCGGTTCATATTTGTGTTTTCTTCGCCTCCTCGCTATTCGGTTTCCCATGGTCCCGGACAAAAGGTCCTGGTGACTTTTTACGATACCTGTGGTCCGTTACTGAAAAAATTCAGTTCCTACAGTGACGCACGGGTAGAGTCGGTGCGATTTTTAGACCATGGTGACCGGCTTCGGTTCGGTTTCTCATTTAAAGAGAAATCATCCGGCCTTCGGTTTCTCGCACTTGGTTTGCCAAATGTACTTTCGCTGGACGTTGGCGCATCAATTCAGGTAAACGGCCGTGCATCAATGCCTCCCGGTCGTGAACGGATATGGAAAGGCGCCGGCAAGCTTGTCCGTGAGTTCGACCCGCCACTACCCTCGGAGATTCCCTTTTTTCCAACTCCGGGACCGATTATCGATAAGCTCCTGTCCGGCGATGAACTCAAGTTGTTCGTGCAGGGAGAGAACCTTCTCTACCGTGAGCGGAGTGCGGAAGCCGAGGAAATATTTACACGATTTTTGGACAGGGCGCCGACACTGCGGGCCATTGCGGCTTTTCGTCTCGGGGAAGCCCAGTACCATCTGGAAAAATATGAATCAGCCCTTCGCTGGTTTCGTGAAGGGAACAAGTTGTGGCCCGACTATCTTGTGCAGAGTCCATCGATGGTTTTTGCATATGCCGATACGCTGGGCCGTTGTGGGAAAGGCTCCGAGGGACGCGTTGTTCTCGAACGAATGATATCCGGCATGGCTTCAACCAAGTATGGTCCCCTTCTGCTGGTTCGCCTTGCCGACATAACGGCCCGCAGCGGTCGGGACATGGATGCGGTGGCAACCTACGAAACGGTTGCCCGTAAATTTTCCGGAACAAGGGCCGCCTCTCTCGCCGCCGTCCGTCTTGCCGACCGTCGCTTATTCGCGGTCAACAGCGATACCTACCGTGCTCTCTCTGAAGCATACCGGATGATCTACCGGAAGACCGGTGATCCCGTCCTGAAAGACGAAACACTTTTCAAGTCGGCCCTGATTGTTTCTCTGTATGGTCCTGCGGACAAGGCCGTCCGCGCTATTGCCGAATATCAGAAAACTTTTCCCAATGGCGTTTTCTTCAACGTTGCGGCGACGATACGGGAAGACCTCCTCCTTGCCATCTACCGCGAACGCGAGAGTGATGGTGACTGCCGGGGATTTGTTGCGCTGGTCATGGAAAATCGTGGCTATCTTGCGCAATGTCTCGGGGAACACGGCTTCCTTCCATTGATTTCCTCTTGTTTCAAAAAACTTGGCATGACTCGTGAGGAACTCGATCTGTTCAGTTCTCTGATCGAGACGCAGTGGATTGAGTCAAACAGATCGTTACTCTACTTCCGCATTCATGAGGATGCCTGGACCCTGGGTGATTACGCCATGGCGGCGGAAGCCGGCAGGATCTACCTGACGCGATATGCAACCGGTGACAATGCTCAACAGATCAGGGAGCGCATTGGGTGGATCCGGTTCCGGCACGGTGACATGCCCTCCGCGATCGCAACATTGGCGCCGCTGCTTGATGAAAAGATAAAAGCTGCCGATCCGGCAAGTTATTACTATCTCGGCAAGGCGTCCGAAAAGATGCACGATGCCGCAAAGGCGGAGAAAGCGATGAGACTGTACCTGGAAAATATGCCGCATGATACCGACACCGCTCTTTCGGCTGACGCACGGAATGTAATCGCCGTGACGCAACTTGCCCGAAATGATACCGCCGGGGCCTTGGAAACATTCAGTACGGGATATACGTCGTCACGTGGTGAGCGGCGGGATATGTTCCTGTACAAGATGGGAGAGGTTTTTCTTGCCGCGGGTGATGTCGATGCCGCACGCACTCACTGGGAGCAGCTGGTGAACGAGGGAAAGGATCCGGTGTGGAAAAGCCTGGCCGTTCAGGCCCTTACCGATCTGACCTGGCGGGAAAAGCTACATCAATGAAACACGTCAAAAATATGTCTTCTGTCAAAAAACACAAAGGGCAAAAACGGTCATCGTGTACAGATGGATTGGTAATATGCTGTAATTACTGATGAAAAAAGCTGGTACGAGTTTTGCTCATCCGTTGGTGAATAGTTAACTGGAGAACTTTCATGCCCATCGACAAATTGTTCGGCACAACTATTGAGCTGGTCAGCAAGAATCTTGATTTGCGGGCAAAAAATCATATGTACCTGGCAGGCAATGTTGCCAATGCCGAAACTCCATATTATCGCTCGAAAACCTTTTCTTTCGAAGACCAGTTGAAGGATGCCGTAAGACACAGGGAGGAAAGCGCCGCACCCGCGGTTGCGGCGCACCCGAATCACATTCCCCTCAAGGGAAGTGCCCACAGGATTGAAGACATCGAAGGAATTGTCGACGAGTCGAATGTCAATGGCCTGGGTCGTGATGGCAACGGAGTCGACCTGGAACGGGAGATGGGGCGAATGGCGGAAAATCAGATTCTCTTCAATGCTTCGGTCAAAATTCTGGCCAAGAAGTTTGAAGGCCTCAAGTATGCCATCAAAGGAGGTAACTAAATGGACTTCTTTTCCTCGCTGGAGATTAGTGCTTCGGCATTGACGGCAGAGAGAACGAGAATGAACCTGATCGCAGGCAACATGGCCAATGCGAATTCGACCAGAACCGCGGAAGGCGGACCCTATAAGAGAAAAGATGCTGTTTTCACCGCGAGGCAGCCCGGTGCGCCGACGTTCGGGGAGACCCTCAGTCGTTTCGGGTCCGGGACGCCAACGGGTGTAGAGGTAACGGCAATCCTGGAGGATCAGTCTTCCCCGCGACTTCAGTACGATCCGAAACATCCCGACGCCGATGAAAAGGGTTTCGTGGCATTGCCGAACGTGAGCATAATCGAAGAGATGGCCGATATGATAACGGCGAGCCGCGCATACGAAGCAAACATAACCGCGGCCCAGGCGACGAAATCCATGGCAATGAAAGCCCTCGAACTGGGGCAGTAGCATTCCTTCGCTCCAGCCGAAATGACGGGTTTGCATTCACGTGTCGAGATACTGATTGAAAATTCAGGAGAAATACATGGATATCAAAGGAATTATGGGCAATTACGGTGCCTACGGAATTTCGGGATCGATTCCGGCCGGTGGTTCGAAAACAACTCCGACAACCTCTCCAACGCAAGATTTTACTAAGGCATTCGGCGATGCCGTCAGCAAGGTAAACGATTTGCAGAACCAGGCAAACACGGCCATTGAACAGCTTGCAACCGGTGAATCAAAAGGCCTGCACGAAGTGATGATCGCCATGGAAAAGGCAAGTATATCGTTCCAGTTTCTGACCCAGGTTCGCAACAAGGCAATGGAGTCCTACCATGAAATAATGCGAATGCAGGTGTAGCAAGCAGGGGTGAACTCACGTGCGTCATCGTGGACCCCGAAAACTGATCCTCAGCAGGATTTTTCATCACTCTTACGGGAGTTGCCATGCCGGAACAGCTTAAAAAAATACTCGGACCTTTTCTTGCCCTGAGCCCGGCAAAACGCTGGATTGTCGGGGGGGTCGTCGCTTTGTCGGCCATACTGTTCACACTGCTTATTGTCGTGGCCAACAGAACCGACTACCGTCCCCTTTTTTCGAATCTCACCAATGAAGATGCGGGCGAGATCGTAAAAAAGCTCAAAGAGCAGAAGATTCCCTATCGCATCGAGTCGAACGGTTCGGCAATCCTCGTTCCTTCCGACAAAGTCTATGACCTTCGTCTTTCAATGGCTTCCGACGGGCTTCCCCAAGGCGGTGGGGTAGGTTTCGAGATCTTCGACAGAAAAAACTTCGGTGTTACCGAGTTCGTACAGAAACTCAATTATCAGCGGGCATTGCAGGGAGAACTTTCCCGGACCATTTCCCAACTGACCGGGGTCGAGCAGGCCCGTGTGCATCTTGCCATTCCGGAAAAATCCCTCTTTATGGATGAAGAAAAGCATCCTACCGCGTCGGTAGTTCTCAAGATGAAGTCGGCGCGCAGCCTTCGTGAAAGCGAAGTGCAGGGTATCGTTCATCTGGTTGCCTCTTCCATCGAGGGAATGGATCCGGATAAGGTAACCGTCCTCGACAGTCGCGGGAAGATCCTCAGCAAAACGGGAAACTCCGATCCCACCGGCAAAATGACGACTGCCATGCTGGAAATGCAGCGCAACTATGAGAAGGCCGTGGAAGATCGACTCCAGACACTTCTCGACAAGGCGGTGGGAACGGGGAAATCCGTTGCCAGGGTCAACGCGGTATTCGATTTCAAACAGGTTGAAAAATACGAAGAGCGCTATGATCCGGATTCTACCGCGGTACGAAGCGAGCAACGCATTGAAGAAAAGAACGGGATAACCACGGCTGCTTCAGGTATCCCCGGTGTTCAGAGCAATACCGGTAAAAACGTTTCTCAGCCACCATCGTCCACGTCGAACCAGGGCTCCAAGAGTGATGAAACCATGAATTACGAGGTCAGCCGGTCGACCGCCAGGATCATCGAACCGGTTGGCGCCCTGGCCAGGATTTCCGTGGCAATCATGGTTGACGGTAAGTACGAGGGAACTGCCGGAGCGGAAGGTGCGGCGAAACGGAAGTATGTTCCCCGCGGCGCGGAGGAACTGCAAAAGATCGAATCGTTGGCAAAGAGTGCCGTCGGTTTTAATAGTGAGCGCGGGGACCAGATTACCGTTGCGAACATTCCGTTCCAGAATTCGCAGGAGAGCGGGATGGATGAGTCCGTTGGCTGGTGGCATGCACCGATTTTTCTGGCCGTTTTGAAAAACGCCCTCATTGGCTTCGGCTTCCTGGCGTTGATCTTTTTCGTAATCAGACCACTTCTTTCGATCCTTCGCGCTTCGGGAGGCCGCAGGCAGGAGAGTTTTGTACCGCTCAACCAGGCGGAAGGACAGCTTGACAGCAATGACAATCTGGCCCTGGCGATGTATGCCGCAAGCCAGCAGAAACTGATCGAAAAGGTGAAGGCGGATCCATACCAGACGGCGCAGATTCTGCAGAACTGGTTGCAGCAACGGGATTAGTCACTCGCTAAGCAAAAGAACGGTATTTGATGGAAATCTTTTTCCTGGTGAACACGGGAACGGGACGGGTTGGAGCCCACAGCAACATTTGACTTTCGAGGATGCACATGAACGGTACCGATAAAGCCGCGGTTCTTCTTCTCTACCTGGGGCCTGAAGCAACCAGCAAGGTCTTCGAGCATATGGAGGATATAGAGATCAAGAGAATCAGCCAGAGCATGGCTCGGCTCGGTCATGTGACGCGCACTACCATCCAGGAAATCGTCAACGAATACATGGACATAACCGACCCCGAATCGGGGATCTTCTCGCAGGGGGAAGAGTTCGTCCGCAAGGTGCTCGAGAAAGCCCTGGGCCCGGCAAAGGCGGAGGCGCTGCTCAAGGAACTGGCGGTCGCCAACTACGGCGACATGACGGATATGCTTGCCAATATGGATGCCAAGACCATAGCCAATTTCCTTTGCCAGGAGCATCCCCAGACCATTGCCGTGATCCTCGCGAAACTCAAGGCGAAACAGACCAGCGAGATTATCGGGTTTCTTCCCCAGGAGCTTCAGGCCGAGGTTGTCATGCGCATTGCCGATGTCGACCAGGTTTCACCGGAGATTATCTGCGATATCGAGGAAGTAATGCGGCTGGAGCTGACTTCAGTCGGCGGCATCCAGCGGTTTAAAGTGGGCGGGGTCGAGAAGGTTGTCGATATGTTCAATCATTTTGACCGGAGCCGTGAAAAAGTCATCCTGGACAAGCTGGACGTGTTGAAACCGCCTCTTGCCGAAGTGATCCGCAAACACCTGTTCACCTTTGAGGATTTCGTTCACCTGGACGACAAGGGCATTCAGGCGATTATGCGCGAGGTCAGCAACGACACCCTGACACTGGCCATGAAGGCGGCAACCGACGAGCTGAAGGAGAAGATTTTCCGCAATATTTCCAGTCGTGCGGCGGAAATGATCAAGGAAGACCTGGAGGTCATGGGGCCGGTACGCCTCTCGGACGTGGAAAAGGCACAGTCGGAAATCATAAAAATAGTTCGACGCATGGAAGAAGAAGGCCAGCTTGTCATCGCCGGACGGGGAGGCGACGATGTCCTCGTCTAATATTATTAAACCGAATGCAATGGGTGAGCGGATCTTCGAAAAATATGCCTTCGAGGTTATTCACCGTGAGGATGAGCCGATTCGGGCGGGGCAGAAGGCCGCTTCATTCGTTCCCTTTCTGAACAACATGACCACAGATTCGATGCCGATACGGCAAAAAGATGATCAGGAAGCACTTTCCGGGGAGTCGGAAGACCACGAGGCATGTGAGGGTGAGGCCATGGTCCAGGTCGGTATTCCGGAGGACCTTCACTTTCAACAGGTCCAGGAATCCTACCAAAAGGGATTCGATGAAGGCAAACGGCAGGCTGAAAGAGGTCTTGCCAATGTTTTCAAGGCGTTGCGTGATGCGGTCGAAGAACTGACCGGTCTGCGGGAACATGTTCTCAGAGAAAGCGAGGAAGATCTTCTAAAGCTCGCCGTTATGATTGCCCGAAAAGTTATCCACCAGGAAATAACCGTTGACCGGTTGATTCTTGCGAAGATCGTGTCCGCGGCCGTAAGCGGCGCTTCGGAGCGCGATGAAATCGTAATTCGTCTCAACCCGGAAGATCATCGCCTGGTAGCCGCGCACAAGCATCTCTACCTTGCCGGATGTGGTGATGAACGACTGGTCGAAATCAGGGCTGATGATGCCATTACTCCGGGTGGATGCATTGTTGATACGATGACTGGAGAAATCGACGCGCGTCCCGATGCCCAGGTTGATGAAATTTTCAGACGGCTCCTGGAAGAGAAAACCAGTCTCATGGATCTGTCCACGGATATGAAGGGTGAGAGAGAGCACTATGCGTACGAAGAAAATTGACCTGACACGCTATCATCCGGCCCTTGAGAGCATCAAGCCGATCCGATTCCATGGAAAGGTAACGCAGGTTGTGGGACTGGTCATCGAGGGATTTTGCCCGAATACGGCGGTAGGCGCTCTTTGCGAGATTTATCCCCGAGGCGGTGAGCCCATTCCCGCCGAGGTCGTCGGGTTCCGGGACAATAAAACCCTGCTGATGCCGCTTGGGGAACTGCGCGGCGTCGGGCTCGGAAGCCTGATAGCGGTAAAGCGTGATAAGGCTTCATTGCCGGTCGGCCCTGAGCTTCTCGGGCGCGTCATCGACGGGCTTGGAGCGCCCATCGATGACAAGGGACCGATTTTCACCGGAGAAGAGAGCCCGATTTACGCATTGCCGGTCAATCCCATGAAACGTTCGCCTATCTGTCGTCCGCTGGATCTCGGCATCAGGGCCATAAACGGTCTTCTTACCTGTGGCCAGGGACAGCGGGTCGGCATCATGGCGGGCTCAGGAGTCGGCAAATCAACGCTGCTCGGCATGATCGCCCGCTACACGGAGGCCGATGTCAACGTTATCGCGCTTATCGGTGAACGGGGGCGCGAGTTGCGGGAATTCATAGAAAAAGATCTCCAGGAGGAAGGGCTCAGAAAGTCCGTCGTTGTGGTGGCTACATCCGACCAGCCGCCGCTGGTGAGAATGCGCGGCGCCTATATCGCCACTACCATCGCCGAGTATTTCCAGTCCAAGGGGAAAAAAGTCCTGCTGATGATGGACTCCGCAACCCGTTTTGCCATGGCAATGCGCGAAGTGGGTCTTGCCATCGGGGAGCCCCCGACTACCAAGGGTTATACACCGTCTGTCTTTGCCGCGCTTCCGAAACTCCTGGAGAGAACCGGCAATTTCATGAACGGGAGTATAACCGGCCTCTATACGGTACTGGTGGAAGGCGATGACTTCAATGAACCGATCTGCGACGCCATGCGGAGCATTCTCGACGGACATATCGTTTTATCCCGAGACCTGGCGGCCAAGAATATTTATCCCCCTATCGATGTGCTTGCCAGCGCAAGCAGGGTCATGACATCGGTAACGGATCGTGAGCACCAGGCGGTTGCCGGCGCCTGCAAGGAAATGCTTGCCACGTATAACCAGGCCGAAGACCTGATCAATATCGGCGCCTACAAACAGGGGAGCAACCCGAAGATTGACATGGCTGTCAGCAAAATTGACCAGATTCTCGCGTATGTCCGCCAGGATATACATGAAAATGTCGGATTCGAATCTTCACTTGCCTGTTTGCGAGAGATTTGCGGTGCGTAGGCGGCTTCGCGAGACCGGGAAGCTGACACAGTACCGCCGAGAAGGAGGCTGCTATGCAAAGAAACGTGTTTGCTTTGGAACGGGTATTACATTTTCGCAGAGAAACCGAGAAACTTCGCAATCTTGAGTTTGCAATGGCCAAAAGGGAATACGAACAGGCAGAGGATCTCCTTCGGCGTGAAGAAGAAGAAATGGAGAGCCTGAACCTGGAGTTCATGAGCCGGCAGATAGAGGGCATCTCTGCCCAGGAACTGCAACTGTATGCCGATTTTTTCCAAAAGAAGAGCCAGGATATCCTCTGTCAACGCGAGGTCGTGAGCAGGCTCGATGAGGACATGGTCGAAAAGCGGAATGACCTGGTCGAGGCGGCCAAGGACAAGAAGATAATGGAAGAACTGAAGAACAAAAAAGTCAAGGCTCATGAAAAGGCACTTGCCGATAAGGAGCAGGGATTCCTCGACGAAATCGCCCTGCGGAACAGGGGTCTCGAATGATACGCAGCAGGGTGCATCGCCTTGCCGTTGCCCTTGTCTTTTCCGCGCTCATGGTCTTTCTGCCCTGTTCCTCGGCATTCAGGGGGCAACCCCAGGCGGAAGGACTCCCTCCGGGAGACACGGTTGCCAAACCGCGGGATTCGAAGCCTGCCGCGACGGTTGCTCCTCATGTCGTGGCGGCGGATGAGGGAACGAAGAAACAGAAGGAGCTTCTGGAGAGGGAAACCGCTGTTTCCCTGAAAGAACAGGAACTAAAGAGGCTTTCCGATATCCTCGAGGCCAGGATTCTGCAGCTCCAGGAGGCACGAAAGGAGATCGAGGCGTCTCTGGAGCGGAAAAAGAAGGAAGACGCGGAAAAATTCAAAAAGATGCTGAAGATTTACAAGTCCCTTCGACCGGAAGAGGCAGCGGCATTGATTGACAAGCTTGACGAATCCATGGCGCTGGAAATGCTGAACCGGATGGATGCCAAAACGGCGGTCAAGATCGTACCGTTAATGAACCAGGATAGAGTCTTGAAGTGGACCCGTCTTTCCTTGAAGGAAAAATAACACGACGGGTTGAAGGAATAATGGTTTCGGACCGGCGAGTGCCTGGTCCGGGTAATTCAAAAGAAAGGAGGTGAAAAGAATGGATGTAGCACAACTTATGATGAGTGCCGGTATGCCCGGTGTCGGTGCGTTTGTTTCTCCCGATTTATCCATGGGGTCATCAGCATCTTCGCCGCTGTTCGGCGAGATGTTTGCCCAAGCGGCATCGGCGAACGAGACCTCCGGGCTTATTCCGGAAATGGTGTCGTCTGAGCAGCCGGCCGTACCGATCCAGGTGCCGTCATCGGCTTTAATGACACATTCGGGAAAAAGCGCATCTCTCCTCATGGCCGGAATTTCAGGGGTCATGGAAGACGTTCCGGAACAATCGGCACCGGTACTGCATGAGTCGGTCCCGCTCGAAGCTGGTGTTGGCGTGAACAAGGAAGTAACGATCCGACAGGAGAATGCGGAAAACGTTCTTGTTCCGGACCAGCGTCTTTTGTCTCTTGTCAAGGGACGAAAAATGGAGAAGGATGTCCCGGTTGTCGCTGCTGAAGAGGACATGGAAGAGCAGTCGTCCTCCGATACCGGGCCGGATACTGCCGGTGATGTATCCACGGCGAAAACCGCAGAACACGTTCACGGGGTTTCCGTTGTTCCAACGGATAAGGCAATGGGACGTGCAATCGAAGTTGAAGGAAGCGCTTCGTCGAACCTTCTCGCCGGAGGCATCGGTGTAGTGCCGGCAGATCCGGTAGTGTGTGATGTTCCCCCTGGCCTCAAGGCCGCTATGATTCCGAACGGGGAGCTTCCGGTTCCGCCTGCCGCTGCTCCGGATGCTGCCGGGAATGTTGTCGCGGCGGCACGACGGTTTCATGAAGACATGCAGTCTGTTGGTATGGCGTGGACGGAATCGCGACCGGTTACCATGGAAGGCATGTCAGGGCAGATCACGAATGACGGTGTTGCTTCTGAAAAACCGGAGGTGTTTTCTTCGGGACGGGACGAGGCAGTATACACCGCCAAGGCCGGAACGGTGGAAAATTTTTCTTTCGTGTCGAAGATGAACGGTTCGAAAGGAGTCGAAGAGGGCGCCGGAACGAAAGACGTTTTGTCGGCGCAGGTTGCTTCTCCCGATGCAGCGGAGACAATCGATACTGTTTCAGTGGTCAGGAAGTCGAACGGCGGGGAGCATTCAGCCTCGGCGTTACGTGAAAAAGTCTCTCTTGTTGACCCCGCGCCGGGAAATATCACCTCGGCATTCAAGGGTGAGGCGGTGCAGCGGGAACTTCCCAGCGGTGTCACGGTAGTGAATCCCGCCCAGACGGTAACATCGGGACGGACTGCCGAGATGACCGGGATAGTGTCGCATGGTGAAGAAACAAGCGCCATGGGGCGCATTACCCAACCTGAGGGAGAATCGGCGAAAGACAATGGGTTGGAGCATACCGTTGCAGCGGGAGATGAAAAGGTTGCCTTGGAAAATGAGGATTTTTCTTCACAGGGCGACTCTGATATGAACCGCGATTTCGGAACTGCCGGGGAAAACAGGGAGCTTTCCGGAACAATGGTGAAACCGGGATCCTTCGACACGGTGATCAAAGGCCAAATGGAGCCGTTATCGGAAGTCCCGGAACTCCGTGAAAGCATTTTGTCGCAGGTACGGGAAAAGATTGTCAACCATGAGCCGGTCGCTGAGGGCGACAGAATCACCTTGAAACTGAACCCACGTGAACTGGGTGAATTGCAGATTACCGTTCGTTTGGAAAACCAGAAAATGAGCGTAGAGGTAACGGCGCAGAATCATGCGGTAAAAGAGGTTCTGCTCCAGAATATCGACCAGCTCAAAGACAGCCTGATGCGGCAGAATATCGCCGTGGACCGCTTTGATGTATCGACCGGAACCGGTCAGCAACAAGCTTTTGACCAATCGTTCCGTGAAGGGCGTCATGCCGCGAAACAAGGTTTCGAAGACATGCAGTACGGGGTTTCGGGGTATTACCGCGATGATGTGCAAACGACCCGGGTTGCCTACGGAGAAGTACCGGAAAGCTCCCTGGTTGACATGAGGTTTTAGCTGACGGCACGAAAAGAAGGAGGTGACACACATGATTGATTCGGTGACGACTGCCACGACAAGTGCCGCTTCAACGGCGATGAAAGAGTCGATCGGCATGAACAAGGATGATTTCCTGGTCTTGTTCGTTACCCAGTTGCAGAACCAGGATCCGCTCAATCCCATGGACGGTACGGAATTTATCAGTCAACTTGCCCAGCTTACCCAGGTTGAACAGGCCTATAATACCAACAGTAACCTGGAGAGTATTCTCAGTGCGCTCGATGCTTCTTCGGCGCTCTCCGCAGTGTCGTTCGTGGGTAAAGAGATAACCGCTTCCGGAAATCAGGTTTGTCTGAAGGATGGTGAAGAGGTTGATTTGACCTTTTCCGTACCCAAGAACGCGGAGCAGGTTTCAGTCAATATTCTGGATGAAAACGGTGATCTTGTCAGCACCTTGACGCTCGGACAAACGGATGCAGGGGATGCCACCCTGGCCTGGGACGGAACGGATACCACGGGCTCACGTCTGCCCGCGGGGATTTACATCATTTCAGCAACCGGACAGGATGCCGCGGGAAACAGCTTTGCCTGCACTCCCTACACCCACGGCACGGTTGACGGTGTAAGCTTCTCCGGCTCTTCTCCGGTTCTGATCGTCGGTGGGGTCGAAGTATCCTTCGGCAATCTTCTTCAAGTGGAAGGGGTGATGTGAGATGGTCGATTCGGTATTTTTTCCCAATCCGGTGCAGGTGCCGGCATCACGACCGGCGGGGCAGCAGAAGCAATCTGCCGTGGTGGGAAACGATACGCCTTTTGTCCGGGTGCTCGACGAGAAAAAAGCGGCTCGCGGGGTCACGTTTTCACACCATGCCCAGGAACGTCTGAAGTCACGGGGGATAAACCTGAGTACCGACGATATGCAAAAACTCGAAGGAGCCGTCGACAGCGTGGCGAAAAAGGGGGGCAAGGATTCTCTCGTGTTGCTGGGGGATGCGGCCCTGGTGGTGAGTGTAACGAACAGGACGGTGGTAACGGCGCTCGACCGGAACGCCATGCAGGGCAATGTATTTACCAACATTGATTCGGCGGTAATCGCCTGATCGATAACTGAACGTATCCTGAATTTGATTTTAACTCAAAACTCATAACTCATAACTGTCAAAGGGCCGGACCTCCAAGAGGAAGCCCGAGGAACACCGACCGACCGAGGTGTTCCGCAACAATCGGAAATGCAAAGGAGGCATTACCATGAGTATTACATCCGCACTTTTTACCGGTGTCAGCGGTCTCGTCAATAACGGTGAAGCAATGAACGTCATCGGCAACAATATCGCCAATGTCAATACTATCGGTTTCAAATATTCCCGAACCCTGTTTTCGGATATGCTCTCGGCCAATATGGGCAATGACTCACAGATCGGCCGCGGCGTTCAGATCCAGAAGGTGGACAACGTCTTCGGCCAGTCTTCCTTCGAAACAACCGAAGTAGTAACCGACCTGGCACTGCAGGGCGCCAGCTTCTTCGCGCTCGGCGCTCCCGATGCTACCGGCGCCCAGTCGGCCTCGGCATCCTACTATACCCGGGCCGGCGCCTTCCGCGTCGACAGCGAAGGCTACCTTGTTAATCCCGATGGCTTCCGGGTACTCGATGAAGCGCGTACCCCCATCCAATTTGACATCACCACTTTCGGCAAAGTCACCAGTATCGACGCTGACGGCACTATTTCCTATCTTGACAACACCGGCGCCCAGCAGGTCTATACAAGCAAAATAGGTGTCGCGCTGATCCCCGACCCGGGACAGATGGAAAAAATCGGTGGAACGCTGTTCTTGGCGGATGCCGACACCGGTATCACCGATGCGAGCATCAGTGCACCCAACGGCACCAGTGAAAGGATCTTTTCCAATTCGCTGGAACTCAGCAATGTGGACCTTGCCAGTCAGTTCGTCAAGATGATTATTACCCAGCGGGCCTACTCCGCCAACTCAAAGACGATAACCACAACCGATGAAATGACCCAGGAAGTCCTGAATCTGAAACGGTAGCCAATTCCGGTACCGGTAAAGCTGTCAGGAAAGGCTCCAAGTGCTCGCAACTTGGGGCCTTTCCTGCGTTGTGCCGGGGTTTGAGAATTACTCGTGGCGCAATGCGTCGATCGGGTTGAGCGAGGCGGCGCGTCGTGCGGGAAAATAACCGAAAATCACGCCGATGGCAGCGGAGAACAGGAAGGATACCAGGTTGATGCCGAGATCGAAGAGGTAGGGGATGTTCATCATGCCGGCGAGAACGATGGAGGCGCCGGTTGCCAGGGCGATGCCGACCAGGCCGCCGAGGCTCGACAGAACCACTGCTTCGATAAGGAATTGCAGGAGGACTTCACGTTCAAGCGCGCCGATGGCGAGTCGAATGCCGATCTCCCGGGTACGCTCGGTCACCGAGACGAGCATGATGTTCATTATGCCTATGCCGCCTACCAGCAGGCTTACCGCGGCCACCGCGCCGAGCAGCATGGTGAGGATCCTGGTGGTGCTGGTGAGCGTTTCGGCGATTTGCCGGGTGTCCATCACCCGGAAATCGTCCTCTTCATTTTCACCGATGTTGCGCCGCTCGCGCATCAGTAGGGTGATTTTTTCTTTTGCCGCATCGATGGAAGCGCCGTCCCTGACCGATATGGTGAGCCGATTGATGTCCTGACTGCCCGTGAGGCGGCGCTGCACGGTACGCAGCGGCATGACGACGATATCGTCCTGGTCCGAGCCCATGGCCGACTGGCCTTTTGATTTGAGCAGGCCGACCACTTCGCAGGAGAATTGCTTGATGCGGATTTTGTTGCCTACCGGGTTCTTTCGGCCGAACAGCTTTTCGCGAACCGTTTCGCCGATAACGCACGCCGCTTTGCCGGACCGCTCCTCGGCCTCGCTGAAGGTGCGGCCGGCGGCCAGTTCCCAGTTTCCGGCCTCGAAATAATCATTATTGCTGCCATTGACCACGGTCGACCAATTATTTGCCTGGTACACGGCGGTTGCCGTCTTGTTCACCATCGGCGCGACGCGTTCGGCGGCGGTTATCTGATTGCGGACCGCTTCGACATCGGCGCTCTTGAAGTGGGGAGCTCCTTCCGAACCGGGGCCGAAGCGCTGGCCGGGGATCACCATCAGCAGGTTGCTGCCCATGCTGGAAATCTGGTCGGACACGGACTTGGTCGCGCCGTTGCCGAGGGTGACCATGGTGATGACGGCGGCTACGCCGATGACGACGCCGAGTATGGTCAAAAACGACCGCATAAGGTTGCGCCGGATGGCGCGCAGGGCAAGCAGCAGCGTGTTCCACAGCATCAGTCGGCCTCCCCGTTGCAGCGGTCGCTATCGACTCTTCCGTCGATAAAGCGGATTACACGTTTGGCGTGTGCCGCCATATCCGGTTCATGGGTGACCATGATAACCGTGATGCCGTGCTCGCGGTTGAATGTGCTGATCAGTTCCATTATTTCCTCACTGGTACGGGTGTCAAGGTTGCCGGTCGGCTCGTCCGCAAGCAGGACCGCGGGACGCGTTACGATGGCGCGGGCAATGGCCACCCGTTGTTGCTGCCCGCCTGACAGTTCAGCCGGGGTATGGTGTTCCCATCCCCGCAGGCCTACCTGTTCCAAAGCGGCGCGCGCCGCTTCATGGCGTTCGGCGGCGGATTCACCGCGGTAGATCAGCGGCAGTTCCACGTTCTCAAGCGCGGTGGTACGCGACAGCAGATTGAACCCCTGGAATATGAATCCCAGGTAATTGCGGCGCAGCAGCGCGCGCTGATTGCGGTTCAATTGTTCGACCGACACACCCAGGAACCGGTAACTGCCGCTGGTGGGCATGTCGAGGCAGCCGAGAATGTTCATGGCCGTCGACTTGCCGGAACCGCTGTGGCCCATGATGGCAACGAAGTCACCCGCTTCGATCTCGAGGTCGATTCCCTTTAGTGCCTGGAACGCTGCCTGCCCGCGGCCATACGTCTTGGTGATGCCGGACAGTCGAATGAGCGGCGTATCATTCATGGCGAACCATCCTGAGCTTCGGTGATCACCTGCATGCCGGCCTTGAGCGGACCAGCGATTATTTCGGTCATCCGGCCGTTGCTGGCGCCGGTCTCGACCTCAACGGCCACCGGTTTGCCGTCGCGCGGAATCCATACCCGGGGTGTGCCGCTGACGGCCGTTTTCTGGGTTTTCCGGGCCTGCCGTGGTGGTCGCGGAATCAAAGTTCCTACTACGCTCCTGCCCGTTTGTTTTTGTTCGGCGGCTCTTTCCGTCGGAACGAACCGCAGTGCCGCATTCGGTACCAGTACCGCGTTTTCGCGCGTCAGGGTGGTGATCTCGGCAGTGCCGGTCATGCCGGGGCGCAGGGTGAGGTCGCTATTGTCGACGGCAAGCACGGTGAGGTACGATATCACGCCGTCCTTTTCCTGGGAACCGTAGCTGACCCGGGTGATAACGGCGTCGAACCGGCGGTCGGGCCAGGCATCGACGTTGAAGGTGGCTCTCTGTCCCGCCTTTACGTGGCCGACATCCGCTTCGTCCACATCGACATGGAGTTCCATCTTCGACAGGTCTTCGGCCAGGGTGAAAAGCACGGGCGCCTGAAAGGATGCAGCTACCGTCTGCCCCGGTTCCACTTCACGTGAAAGCACCACGCCGTTTATGGGAGAACGGATGCTCGCCTTGGTGAGATCGGTTTCCTCGGACTGCAGGATAGCGCGCGCCTGGGCGACGCTCGCACGGGCGCCGGCTTCATTTGCTTCGGCGCGTTTCAGGTTTGCTTCGGCTGTGTCCATTTCACTTTTGGACGGGACCTTGCCTCCGGACAGTTGCGCTACCTGTCGATAGCGCGTCAAAGTGGCTCGTGCTTCGGCGACCGTTGCCCGCGTCTGCAGTATCTGCGCCTCGGCGGCGACGAGATTCGCCCGAGACTTGGCAACGGCATCCCGAAGCTTGGATATATCGAGGCGGGCCAGTACCTGTCCCTTTTTCACCTGGTCGTTGACGTCGACGTATACCTGCTCGATAATGCCTGACAGCTCGCTGCCCACATCCACCTGGTTGGTGGGCTGCAGATTGCCGGTGGCGGAAACCTTGACTACCAGGGTGTCGACCGTAACCGGTTCGGTCAGGTAGCGTGGCGCTTTAGAATCATGGCCGGACCGGAAGTAGAGTAATGCCGCGCCTGCAATCAGGAGAACAGCACCTGCAAGCCATAACCAGCGGAGCGAAAACAGCCTGGTCGACTTTTTTTCGAGCAGCTGCTTGAGGGCCGCACGCTGCGTGTTCCGGGAAGTGTCGGTATCGTTCATGGCGTGTCCTTGCCGGCCGGAGTGGTTGCGGCCTGCTGCGACCAGCCGCCACCAAGGGCCTTGTATAAACTGATGATCGCGAGCACGCCGTCGGAGCGGGTACCGGCGAGGCTTTCCTCGGCAGCCAGTACGGTGCGTTGGGTGGTGAGCACCGACTGGAAATCGATGAGACCGGAGCTGTATCGCTGCCGAGCGAGCAGTTCGGCGTTGCGTGCGGCTTCTACGGCCCTTTCCAGGGCTTCCGTGCGTTCACGGGTGCGGACTAGTGAGACCAGCGCATTTTCAACGTCCTGCAGGGCGCTGAGAACTGTTTTTTCGTAAGCCACCTGCGCCTGTTCGCGTACCGCGTCTTGGATGACAACCTGGTTTTTCAGGCGTCCGGCATTGAAAATCGGGGCGGTAATGCCGGCGAGCAGGGAATAGGTGCCGGACTCACTGTTGCCGAGTGCTCGCAAGGTCAGCGCTTCCAGCCCTACCGAGCCGGAAAGCTTGAAAGACGGGTAGCGCGCCGCTTCCGCAACGCCGACGCGGGCGGTTTCCGCCGCAAGCGTGCGTTCGGCCGCTCGGACATCAGGGCGCTGACGCAGCGTGTCGGCCGGGATGCCGACGGCGATCATTTCCGGAACGGACGGCAGTCCGGCACTTACGGCAAGGCGGGCGTGCAGCGTGCCGGGGGGCTTGCCCAGGAGGATATCCAGGCGGTGCTCCGCTTCTGCCAGGTTGATTTCCAGCCTCGGGATCAGCGCACGGGTCTGCTCACGATTCGTGCGGGCCTGTTCGACGTCCTGGATGCTCACGAGCCCTGCCTGGGCGCGCCAGTCAGTGATCTGAAGCGTCTCTGTCTGGCTGGCAAGGTTTTCCCTGGCTATGCCGAGAAGGGTTTGCTGTAGTCGTACTTCTATGTAATTCCTGGCTACTTCGGCCACCAGTGAAACGCGGGTGTCGTTCAGATTTTCCTCGGTAGACGCGAGGTCGGCCCCGGCTGCCTCGACCCTGCGTCGAACACCGCCGAACACGTCAAGTTCCCAGCTTGCATCGAATCCCGCGCTGAACATCTCTCGCGTGTCCCCGCTGCCGGTATTTTCGCTCGATCGGCTTCGTCTGGCATTGCCGGAAGCGGTCACCTCAGGAAAGTAGCCGGAAACGGCAACGGCGAGGCGGGCTCGCGATTCCCGCAACCTGGCTTGCGCGCTACGCAAATCCGGGCTTGCCTGCAGCGCTTCCGTAACCAGTTCGGACAGCAGCGGTTCGTTAAGTTTTCGCCACCACCGGCTGATATCTCCGGTTGCGGCGTATTTCGGTCCGGCACGGGATGCTTCTCCAGGTCGGGTCCATGATGTCGGCAGATTCATCAGCGGCGGCGTGTAGTCAGGACCGACCGTGACGCACGCGGAGAAGCCGAGAGCGGAAAAGATGACGAGAGCGCACGAGAAAATCCGTGGTTTCATTTTTATGAGCATTGCCATTATGGTTCGTCCGATCGTGTGTGCTGAACGGCTCTTCAGACTTCATCGTAATCGCCTTTGCTTGCGGCGATTCCTGCCGGCGCGCATTTCTTTCCATCAACATTTAATAAATAGTTGCAACAAGTCAAGTAAAGTTTTCTCCGGTCGCGCAGGAAATATTCAAGTAAGAGTGGTTGAGCAGTTTTCTGACGTTTTTGGAGATCCGTATAACCGGCGTTTCATAACACGATGATTCTTGGAAGTCGGAGTTTAAGAAAGTCTGGTGGTGCGGACGGTTGCCGGTGATCCGTGACGGAAGGCGATCCCTGTCAAAATCTTGGCTAGCGCAATTCCCGATTCGCTGACGGGATGAAAATTTCCATGCCTGCTCTTGCTCATTTCTAACGTTGCCGACCCGTGGCGGATTACTTTCTATGCCGGTGCAGCCCGCAACTTCTTGTGAAACGCGGACAAAGAGGGTAAGCGGACAACCCGTTGAAATTTCATGAAGTGAATTCACGTCTGGCACTTTGGTTGCATTCAGAGTTGTTAGAAAACAAATCTGCCGAAATCATTACACTAATGGAGGTATTTTGATGGCTCCGAAAGAAGAGCAGGTGATGGAGAGCGGGTCGGAAAAAGGAAAAGGAAAAATGAAGCTCATTATCATCATTGCCGCTGCCGTTATCGTTGTCGCCGGCGGCATTGGGGGATATTTCTTCTTTTCCTCCAAAGGGCCTTCGAAAGAGGCCGCACCGAAGGTGGACGTCAAAGGGGTTCCGATCATCTATTCCCTGGAACCGTTCATCGTCAATATCTACGACGGTCAGGATCTCCGTTATCTGCGTGTTAAGGTCGAGATGGATGTGGCGAGCGAGGAAGTAAAGGCGGAAATGGACGCACGAAAAGCCCAGTTCCGGGATGCCATCCTCGTACTCCTTTCCACCAAAACACTGCTGGATGTGCGTGATGAACAGGGCAAGAACCAGCTTCGGCAGGAGATATTTACCGCCGTTAACAATATTCTTTCACCAGGTAAGCTGAAGCGGATCTATTTTACCGATTTCGTTGTCCAGTAATAGCCTGTTTTCGAGGTTGATGTGGAAAAGATCCTGACAAAAGAAGAGATTGAATCTCTCCTGGCGGCAATCGTCGATGGCCGCATCGAACCGGACAAGGAGCTTGCGAAAGGGCAGGCTTCCGTTTCCGTCTTCGATCTCTTTAATAATGATCACCAGGTCCTGGTTCCCAACCTGGATGTCATTTATGACAGTTTCATTCGCTACAACCGGGTTACCCTTTCCAACCGGCTGCGCAAGATTGTCGAGATAAAAAAACTGGGCGCGCGTCCCTACAAGTTTGATGATTTTCTCAAAACATTGCCTTCACCGGTCTGCATGGCGATCTTCAAGATCGAGCCTCTCAAGGGGGCGGCCTTGATTACCATGGACAGTCAGCTGGTTTTTACCCTGGTTGACAGCATCCTCGGCGGGACCGGGACGCCGACCCAGTCCGAACAGAACCGCATGTTCACCTCCATTGAAGTCAGGCTCATGGAAAAGATTGTGAAAGATGTGCTGTCGGATATGGAAAAATCCTGGACCCACGTGGTGCAGGCCACCAAGATGAACCTCCTCAGGATGGAGATGAACCCCCGGCTCGTGACCATCGTCCCGCCGGAATATCAGGTCATAACCATGCCCCTGGAGATCCAGGTGGAGGATTTTACCGGGACCATGCTTTTTGCGATTCCCTATATGACCATCGAGCCGGTTCGCGATAAGCTGAAGATCGGAACGCAGCTGGACAGCATGGCCATTGATCCCAAATGGCATTCCCGGCTCGCGGCCGAACTTGAAGCAGCGCCCGTCGAAATGGCCGTGGAATTGGGAAATACGTTCATTACCATGAACGATCTCATCAATCTTTCCGTGGGTGATACGATAATCCTTGATCAGGATTGCCGGAGCGACCTGAGCATCAAGATCGAAGGGATCGAGAAGTTTTCCGGTTTGCCGGGTGTTCAGGGAGGAAACAAGGCAATCCAGATTACCAAAATCGTATCGTAGCGGCTTTATCGCAAATGCATTGATATTGATAATACCTCAGCCCTACGGGGCGATTGATGGAGGCCGTGGCATTCATCTCCCGGCGACTGCCCGTCGAACTCAAGAATTTTCCAGGAGGACCAGCGTGAGCGACATTCAGGAAAACAACATTGATCAAAAAGATGAACAGCATCAGAAGAGGAATCTTGACCTGATCCTCGATATACCACTCAATCTTACGGTGGAACTTGGCCGCACGAAACTGCTCGTCAAGGATCTGCTCCAGTTGAACCAGGGAGCGGTCGTGGAGTTGGGCAAGCTGGCCGGCGAACACCTCGATGTTTTTGTCAACTCCAAGCTGGTGGCGCGCGGCGAAGCCGTGGTGGTGAACGAGAAATTCGGCGTCCGCTTGGTTGATATCATCAGTCCGGCGGAGCGCGTGGAGAAAATCGTATGAAAATGCTGGCGGTTCTTTTGGTGCTGCTGCTTCCTTGCGTTGCCTGCGCGACGGAAGGAGCCGGCCCCCCCGGTTTCAGTTTCGCGGCGGGCTTCTTTCAGATGCTGGCCGCGCTGGCGATCGTTATCGGCGTAATTTACCTTGCCTTTTACCTGGCCAACCGCATTCTCAGGGGAAACCTGATGAAGACGTCGGTGCCTCGCTATATCCGGGTCGTGGAGAGCCGCTTCATTGCACCGAAAAAATCGCTCATGCTCGTGGAAGTGGGAGGGGAATACCTGCTGCTTGGCTCCACCGATTCAGGGCTCAGTCTCATCAAGCAGATCGACATGCTGGAAACAATCGAGGTGGTGGAAGAGCTGGCTGTTGCGGCCAGATCGTCCGCATCGCTTCGTAACGGCGCCAAATCGTTCTTCGACTTGTTTCAGAAAAAAGTAAACGAATCGATCTCATTCGGGAAAAGGGCGGTGTAGTGTCGTGAAAAAATCCGGTATTTTCACAATTGCCGTTCTTGTTTGCCTTACGGGGCTGTTCCTGGCATCGGGCGCCATGGCCGAGCCCTTGAGCGTGCCCACGGTGAGTGTAGGCATCGGTAAGGCAACCAAGCCGGGCGACGTGGCCACGGTTCTGCAGATATTCTTCCTGATCACGATTCTGTCGCTTGCACCCGGACTGCTGATCATGACCACCTCGTTTACCCGGGTGGTTGTGATTCTTTCATTCCTGCGCAGCGCCATCGGTACCCAGCAGGCTCCGTCGAACCAGATCATAATCGCCATGGCCCTGTTCCTCACTTTTTACGTTATGAGTCCGGTCTGGCAGCAGATAAATACCGAGGCCTACCAACCGTACAAAGCGGGCAGGATAACCCAGGAACAGGCTTTGAACAAGGCTGTTTCTCCCATCAGGAAATTCATGCTTTCCCAAGTGCGGGAAAAGGACCTGGCCCTGTTTCTGAGCCTTTCCAAGATGCCGCGGCCGAAAAACGCCAATGACATCCCGACGCTCACCATTATTCCGGCGTTTATGATCAGTGAGCTGCAGACCGCTTTTCAGATCGGCTTCCTGATTTATATCCCCTTTCTCGTGGTCGACATGGTGGTGGCCTCGGTTCTCATGTCCATGGGCATGATGATGCTGCCGCCGGTCATGATCTCGCTGCCGTTCAAAATCCTTCTGTTTGTCCTGGTTGACGGCTGGCCGCTGGTGATCGGGTCAATCGTCAAGAGTTTTGGCTAAAGAGTTTTTCCGGATTTTATTTCATACTTCATTCTTCATACTTCATACTTTTCAGAGAGGTTCTCCCCATGACCCCGGAACTGGTAGCTCAACTTGCCCGCAGGAGTTTCGAAGTTGCCCTGATGCTGGCGGCGCCGCTCCTGATCTTCAGCCTTGCCATCGGTCTGATTATCAGTATTTTCCAGGCGGTTACCTCCATAAACGAGGCAACTCTCGCCTTTGTCCCAAAGATCGTGGCGGTCATGCTGGCGATGATCATCTTTTTCCCCTGGATGATGAGCTATATGTCGGATTTTACCCGGGAGATCTTCGCGCTGATACCGAACCTGAGATAGCAAGCCATGTTCCAGCTTCCGCCGTTTCTCACCATGACCGATTTCACCCTGTTCACCCTGGTGCTCGGTCGCCTGGCAGGGATTTTCAGTGCCCTGCCCCTCTTCGGAGGGGAGCGGGTCTCCATGAAAATCAAGGCGATGACCGTTCTGGCCATGACCTTGGTGTGTTTTCCGGTTCTCGACCTCGCGAAAACTCCAATCCCTTCGGATTTTATCTCCCTCTGCCTGCTGGTAATCGCCGAAACCATGATCGGGGTAACCCTCGGTATCGTTGCCAAGGCAGTGTTCGGCGCGGTCGAGTACTGCGGTCAGGTTGTCGGCATGCAGATGGGTTTCGCCATGTCCTCCCTGTTTGATCCCGCCATGGGGCAGGTGCCGCTCCTCGCCATGTTCCAGAGCATGGTGGCCATGCTGTTGTTCCTGGCGTTGGGGGCCCATCACATTTTCATCAGGGCGATGGTGGAAAGTTATACCCTGATTCCCCTTGGCGGCTGGCATATGAGCGGAGACCTGATCAACTTTCTCGTTACGACTACCATGGGGATATTCGTTCTGGGGATCAAGCTCGCCGCGCCGGTAATGGTGGCGCTTCTGGCAACAACGGTCGTGCTTGGCGTCATGGCACGGTCTTTTCCCCAGATGAATATTTTCGTTGTCAGCATGCCGCTCAACATCGGGATCGGTTTTATTGCGCTCGGTCTTTCATTGCTTGTTTTCATGCATACCCTTGAAATTTCGTTCGGCGGTATGGCGCTGCAGATCAAGTCCATTTTCAGAATCCTTTCATCGGGGCACTGATGGCTGAATCGGATAAACATTCAAAAACTGAACAACCGACGGCAAAGAAGCTGGAAGAAGCGAGGAAAAAGGGTCCTCCACCACTGAGCCGTGATATGACGTCGACGGTCACGCTGCTGGTTTCCATGGTGACCCTCTATACGCTCGGCAGTTACATGCTCATGTCTCTCAAGGAGAATACCAGAAGTCTTCTGGGCGGGATGGGCTCCATATCGATCACTCCTTCAGGTGTCTACAGCCTTTTACTGCAACAACTCTATTCGATCGGCGCGGTGATTGCCCCGTTCATGATCATGGTCATGGTCGCGGGGATCGTTGCCGTCGTCATCCAGGGAGGCGTCTCTTTTTCCAGCGAAAAACTGTCCCTCAAGTTCGACAAGCTCAATCCCATAGAAGGCGTCAAGCGGCTCTTTAAAAAAGAAGCAGCCGTAGAGGCCCTCAAGTCAATTCTCAAAATCCTTATTGTCGGCTATATCGCTTACAGGGTTCTGCGCGATGAAATGGATGCAATCTATTATCTGACCGAAACGGATATCCGGGGGATTTTCGAGTTTATCAGCCATCTGTCTTTTAAAATAGTCATCCATACCTGCGGCGTCATGATCGTTCTGTCGGTTCTCGATCTTGCCTTTGTAAAGTGGAGCCACTTGCAGAACCTGAAGATGACCAAGGAAGAGGTCAAACAGGAGCACAAGGATAGCGAGGGTGATCCCCATCTCAAGGGAAAGATCAGAAAAATGCGTTATGAAAAGGCGTTCCGGCGTCTCCGACTGATCATACCGACGGCTGACGTCGTTGTTACCAACCCGACCCATTTTGCCGTTGCGCTGAAATACGACAGGGAAAAAATGGCGGCGCCGATCGTTATCGCCAAGGGCGCCGACCATCTTGCCCTCCGCATCAAGGCAATGGCCCGGGAAAACAATGTCATGCTCGTTGAAAACCGTTTCCTGGCACGGGAGCTCTATGCACAGGTAAAAGAAGGCGAGGAGATACCGGAGTCTCTTTACGTAGCCGTGGCGGAGCTGCTGGCCTACGTTTATGGCCTGAAGGGCAAGAAGTTGTAATCTCTTAGAGATACTTTGACAAATCCTTGACACGATAATTTTCAAAATACCGGCGCGCCTTTTCCAGGGCGCGTCTTTTTTATGTATCTCTGGGATCACGGACAGCGGGACAAAAACATCGGTAATGTTATAAATTTCTTTAATGTTGCATGGTTAGGGGGAGAACTGTCCGGAATAACAAATGATTTGGTGATTTGCAGGTTCGCGGCAAGGAGCTCTATTTCCGCAATGTGGTCACGTGTCCGAACTCCGTCTCTTTTGAGGTCCCGGCCGTGAACAGAGACGTTAACAAGGGGGCTGGCACAGAGGTTGCTTTTATATGGTCAGACGCAAAATCCTCTTGAAATCACGAAGGAAATCGAATGGCATCTTCGGTTGCGGAAACATTGCAGTTTCGGAAAAACTCCGACATCTATATGGCCATGGCCCTTATCGGGATTCTGGCCCTGATGATTATTCCGCTTCCCGCGTTTCTGCTGGATATTTTCCTCGCGGCAAATATCACCATTGCCCTGGCCATTCTGCTGGTGGGCCTCTATACAACGCAGCCGCTGGATTTCTCCGTCTTTCCTTCCATTCTCCTGGTAACAACCCTGTTCCGTCTCTCCCTGAATATCGCTTCCACGCGGCTGATTCTGCTCCACGGCAATGAGGGGGTCGAGGCAGCGGGCGCCGTTATCAAGGCTTTCGGCCAATTCGTCGTCGGCGGCAACTATGTTGTCGGCGCGGTTATCTTCCTGATTCTGGTCATTATCAATTTCGTGGTCATCACCAAGGGTGCGGGACGTGTCGCTGAGGTTGCGGCACGTTTTACCCTCGATGCCATGCCCGGCAAGCAGATGGCCATCGATGCGGATCTTTCTTCGGGCATCATCACCGAGAAAGAGGCAAGGATCCGTCGATCCAAGATATCCCGCGAAGCGGACTTTTACGGCTCCATGGACGGTGCCAGCAAGTTCGTTCGCGGGGATGCGATTGCCGCGGTTCTGATCATGCTGACCAATATCGTCGGCGGTTTCATCATAGGTGTATGGCAGAAGGGTATGGCGTTGGATACGGCCCTTGCCAATTACACGCTTTTGACCATCGGCGAGGGGCTCGTGGCCCAAATCCCGGCCCTGATCATCTCCACTGCCGCCGGCATCATCGTGACCCGTTCCGCGGATGAGAACAATTTCGGGCATGAGATAACCGGCCAGTTTCTCAATTACCCCAAAGCATTCTATGTTTGTTCCGGTGTCCTGTTCTGTTTCGGGCTCATTCCCGGGCTTCCCCATTTCGCCTTTTTTCTTCTGTCGGGCGTGGCGTTTTTCGTAGCGAAGATGGCTCGCGAAAGAGCGGAAGTGGTGGAAGAAGATGAAGATCTCGTTTCACAGGGGGCGGGAGATGATCAGGGCGACCAGATAACCGCAATCCGCCCCGTCGACCTGCTGGAACTGGAGGTCGGTTACGGCCTCGTGCCGCTGGTTGATGCCGCGCAACAGGGTGAACTGCTCGAAAGAATCCGTTCCATCCGCAAGACCTTCGCCCAGAAAATGGGTTTTATCGTTCCTCCGATCCATATTCACGACAACCTGCAGCTTAAGCCACACGAGTACTCGATTCTCATCAAGGGGGCCAAGATCGGGGGCAGCAACCTGACCGGGCAGTATCTTGCCATGGACTCGGGAGCCGCATCCGACGAGATCGAAGGAACCAAGACCACCGAGCCGGTCTTCGGATTGCCGGCCGTCTGGATCAAGAGTGCGCAAAAAGAGCATGCGCAGATCAATGGGTACACGGTTGTCGATTCCACTACCATCATGGCCACTCATATCAGCGAAATCATCAAGAAGCACGCCCATGAACTGGTTGGACGCCAGGAGTTGCAGCAGTTGCTCGACAATATCGCCGCCACGTATCCGAAGGTGGTCGACGAACTGGTTCCTTCCCTGCTCAGTCTCGGTACCGTGCTGAAAGTGGTGCATAACCTGCTGAAGGAGCATGTGTCAATTCGCGACCTGAGAACCATTCTGGAGATCCTGGCCGACTACGGGACCATCACAAAGGATCCGGAAGTGCTGACGGAATTCGTTCGCCAGGGACTTGGGCGCTATATCGTCGAACAGTACAAGCAGGAAGGCGATGTGTTGCCTCTCCTGACGCTCGATCGCAGGATTGAAGAGGTCGTTGCCGAATCGGTGCAGCCGTCGGAGCAGGGTGGGGTTCTTGCCATTGAACCGGGCGTTGCCCAGCGCATCCTGCAGAACATCCGAACCGGCATGGACAAGTTCAACCAGACGGCAAGCCACCCGGTATTGCTTGCTTCACCGTCGGTCAGACGTCATGTCAAGAAGTTGACGGAGCGTTTCCTCCCGGCTTTGGCGGTTCTTTCTCACAACGAGATTCCGCCGAATATTAAAATTCAATCGCTAGGAGTTGTAAGTGCAGATGCAAACTAGGACCTTTCAGGCAGCGAATATGGCTGAGGCAATGGAACTGGTAAAAGCAGAGCTGGGGCCGGACGCCATGATTATTTCATCGCGCAAGGAGCGCCGCGGAGGAATTCTGGGATTTTTTACCAAGCCGGTATTCCGCATAACTGCTACGGTCGAATCCGTTCCCCAGCGCAAGGTTGCGCCGTATCGCGATGAAGCGGCACGCGAGGAGTCGACGCGGGACGAATTCCGCAAATCGATGCTCGAACCGCTTGCCCGTGAGCTCAAGGAGTTGAGGGAACGGGTCGACTCGCTGATATCCAGGGAAAGCATGGAGCGGCATGAATCAATGCCGGCCTCGGCAAAGGACGAAGGCAAGCAGGAAACCGCAGCGGCGCTTCGAGACTTCTCCCATCGGGAATCTACGACCGCGGAAATGCAGGAGTTGAAAAAGCTCCTTCTCAAAACGGTTCAGGGAGAGAGCGCCAATACACGTGCCGCCGGTTCAGGTCAAGACGGGAGCCTTTCCGTCGATTTAGCCTGTGCGGCCACGGAGCGTAGCAAAAAGGAAACCGTGCCGCTTGCAGGCATTTCCGAAATTCTCCATGAGGCCGGCCTGATTGAGTCAACAATTCGTACCTTGATTGAAAAGGTTAAAGACTCGGGGCACCATATGACCGGCGAGGAAGACCTGAGGAAGCGGTTGAGGGAATCAATCGAAGCCGTTGTCAAGTGTTCGGGACCCATCAGGATGAAAAGAAACGGTACCAGGATTGTTGCCCTGGTGGGTCCCACCGGGGTGGGCAAAACCACGACGATTGCGAAATTGGCTGCTCATTACACCGTGGGACGCAAAGTGAAGATAGCCCTCGTTACTATCGATACGTTCCGTGTCGGTGCGGTTGAGCAGCTCAAAACTTACTCCCGGATCATGGGCGTGCCCCTCGAAGTGGCGTCTACTCCGAAAGAGCTTGAAAAAGCGCTGGCCGCTCATACCGACAAAGACCTGATCCTTATCGATACGGTCGGCAGAAGCCCGAAAGACAGGGAAACCATAGAAAGTCTGCGCAAAATGCTCGATTCGTCGTTTTCCATCGAGACGCATCTCTGTGTCGCGGCCACGACGCGGGAACGGGAACTGCGCGGGATTGTGGAAAGCTTCGGAACGTTGCCGATCAGCAGGCTTCTGTTTACCAAGCTGGATGAAAGCAGTTCCTTCGGTTCGATAATCAATCTGCAACTCGAGAAAAAATTGCCCCTTTCGTATTTCACCAGGGGGCAGAGGGTTCCCGAAGATATCGAACCGGCAAGCGGCAAGAAGGTTGCCGACCTGATTTTCGGAGAAGACTGAAATGATTCAGAATGGGGCGCGGTCAGTTGAATTGTTGAAGGCTTGAACGTCCCGCATCGGAGTTGCTATGAATACTCTTGCAAAAGCATACGAATCGGAGCTTCATTTTAACGCGTTTCAGAACCGGGATGATTTGGTGATGTCCCATCTTTCGCTGGTGAAGTTTCTCGTGGGGAGGATTTCCGCGAAATTGCCACCTCATCTGGACCAGCAGGATCTCATGAGCGTTGCGGTCATCGGTCTCATCACCGCCGCCGAACGCTTCGATCCGGGTCGGGGGATCCAGTTCAAGACTTTTGCCGAAAAGCGGATCATGGGTTCGATCATGGATGAGCTTCGCGCCCAGGACTGGCTCCCCCGGACGCTCCGGGAAAAATACAAACGACTTGAACACGAATTCTCAGTCCTGGAGCAGAAACTGGGTCGAAACCCGACCAGTGAAGAGGTGGCCGCGGCAATGGGGATGGATCTGGAGAAGTATTTCCAGCTCATGGAAGAAGTACATTCCCTCTCCTTTATGAGCCTGGAGGATTTTCAGGAGGATGACGAGGGGAGTCCCTTTGGTTTCCTGAACTTCCTTTCCGACAACGGTAAGGAAAATCCCCAGAACCGGATGATGGCGAAGCAGCTTGTCCAGATACTCGGTGAGGCAATCGAGTGTCTGCCGGAAAAAGAGCGGCTCGTCATTACCCTTTATTATTACGAAGAGCTGAACCTGAAAGAGATCGGTGAGATCATGAGTCTTACCGAGTCACGTATTTCGCAATTGCACAGCCAGGCGGTCATCCGTTTGAAGGTCAAGATGAAACACATGGCGGGTTGACTCGTCGAGTCAGAGGAGACTTTTCATGAACAGCGGAATATACGGCGCCATTTCCGGAAGCATGGCAATGATGAACCAACTGGATGTGCTGGCCAACAACCTGGCAAACGTTAATACTCCCGGGTATAAAAAGGACACCATCAGGTTTGAGGCGGTGTTGTCGGCAACTGCTTCCCAGGGAGCGGTGGAAGGTGTGGATATGCCCGCTCTTGTCATGGAGGAGTATTCAGTCGATTTTTCGAGCGGTACGATAAAGTTGACCGAGAACACCTTTGACCTTGCCCTTGACGGGGACGGCTTCTTCGTGGTCAACACCCCGCAAGGAACGGCCTATACGCGACAGGGCAACTTCAGGATGGATGCAAACGGCAAGCTCGTTACTGTTGAAGGTTACGAGGTTTTGGGTGGCGGCGCCCCGATCATTATCGATGGCGGTACCGTTTCATTTGATTCCGAAGGGAAAATTTTCGTGGAAGGCCTGGAAACGGGAGCTGTCGACGTGGTGGATTTTCCGAAACCCTATGATCTCAGAAAAGTCGGCAGCGCCCTGTTCATGCCTAACAGCGCCGATGCATCACCGACACCCGCGAGCGGGACCTCGGTAATGCAGGGTCACCTGGAAGGATCGAACGTAAACGTGCTTGAGGAGATGGTGCGTATGATCGAGACGACCCGCTTTTCGGAAACCTGCCAGCGGATGATTCAGAACTATGACCAGATGACCGGAAAAGCGGTCAACGATCTTGGGAAGGTGTAAAACAAAGTATGAAGTATGAAAGATCGGAAAAAAAGATGACCCTCAGGAAGGCAAAGGGAGGCATAAAATGATCAGGGCATTATGGACGGCGGCTTCGGGAATGCAGGCACAGCAGCTCAATATCGATGTGATTGCCAACAACCTGGCCAACGTCAATACCAGCGGGTTCAAGAAAAGTCGCGCGGACTTTCAGGACGTGATGTACCAGAGCGTCAAAACGACCGGTGCTCCTTCGACTAACTCGACCCAGGCCGCGGGCATCGAGATCGGCCTCGGGACGACTCCCGCTGCGGTTACCAAGGTATTTACGGCAGGCAATATTACCCAGACGAGCAATGATCTGGATTTAGCCATTGAAGGTGACGGCTTTTTCCAGATTCAGATGCCGGACGGTACCACCACCTATACGCGGTCCGGTTCATTCAAGCGAGACGGCCAGGGGCGTGTCGTGACTTCAGACGGCTACCCCCTCATGCCGGAGATGGTGATTCCGAACAATACCACCAAGATTTCCATCGGCACTGACGGCACCGTTTCCGTGCTGCAATCAGGTCAGTCTTCAGCTACTACCGTCGGCAACATCCAGTTGGCGACCTTCCAGAACCCCTCGGGGCTTTCCAGCCTGGGCCGCAACCTGTACCAGGTGACCGATGCTTCGGGAGACGCCACCACCGGGACCGCCGGTCAGAACGGTATCGGCACCATCAGCCAGGGGTTCCTGGAGATGAGCAACGTGAACGTGATGGAAGAAATGGTCAACATGATAGTCGGGCAACGGGCTTATGAGATCAATTCTAAAGCCGTGCAGGCTGCCGACGAAATGCTCCAGCAGGCCAACAACATGAAGCGGTAACGGCCGTGGGCGGGAGAAAGGTATGACAAGGATTGCAACGTGTTTCGTTCTCATGGTTTTGGTGTGGTGTGTGTTTCTTCCGCATAATGCATGTGCCGGTGGAACGATCCTGAAAGAAAAGACACTTCAGGAGGCCGTAGAAAATTTCATCATGGAAAAAACCCGCGACAGCGGCCTGGAAATCAAGATCAAGAGGATCACTATCGGCGGTGACATTGCGGTCCCCGCCGGCAAGGTCGATTATGAATTCATTGCACCCCGCCGGTGGCAAGGGTGGGGGAAGACCCTGCTCGGGCTCGTAATCCGGGTTGATGATCAACTGGTGAAAAACATGAGCATTACGGTGGAGGTGGCGGCCCTTGCCGAGGTGGTCGTGGCCCTGCATCCCTTGCCACGCAATGCCGTGGTAGAGCAAAGCGACGTTTCGCTGCAAAAGAGGGATCTGGCAACCACTTCCGAGAAGGTCTGCTTTTCTCTTTCGGATGTTCTTGGCAAAAGAGTGCGGGTTCCCCTTCGCGTCAATACGCCGATCCGTAGCGACTATCTGGAGCGGGTCCCCCTGGTGAAATACGGTCAGTTCGTCACCATCGTCGTCGAGACCGGCGATCTGCGCGTTACGGCGACCGGCGTGGCCCGTGGCAAGGGTGCCGAGGGAGATCTGGTCATGGTGCAGAACATGAGTTCGAAAAAGGTCGTGCAGGGCCGGGTTGTCGATGAGGGGACAGTGGCCGTCAATTTCTAGCTTTAATGTGCGGCATGATAAAAACCTTTCCTCTCATTCTGTGAGGAGGTTAGCTTGTGTAGGAGCAGGCCCCCGCCTGCGCGCTGGAGCGCTTCGTCGCGCAAGCCCATGCATGCCCAATTCAAGGGCATCCACAGGGGGATGCCCCTACGAACACCCGAGGTTTAACCATGAAAAGAACAGTGTTGGCGGTTGCCATTCTCCTGAGTGCCGGGTGCGTCTACTCGCAGGTGCAGTTGCCGCAGGAAGCGAATGAACACAAAATTCCCGCCCAGAAAGTCAGTTATGCCAACGGCTCAATCTGGCAGGCAGGCTCGGTTTCGCCTTTGGATGATTACAGGGCGCGGAAACTGGGTGATATTGTAACGGTAGTTATTGTTGAGGAGGCAAGCGCCAGTAAGCAGGCGTCTACCGGAACGAAGAGGGAGGTGGGAATGTCGGCATCCATTCCCAATTTCATGGGGATTGAAACAACCGCGCTGGCGGACAAGATCGACCTCAACAGCATGGTCAAGGCAAACACCAGCTCCGATTTCGGTGGCAGCGGAACCACAACGAGAAAGGATGTTCTCAATGCGACCATTTCCGCCCGGGTAACGGAAGTCCTTCCCAACGGCGACCTGCGGATCGAGGGAAGTCGCAGCGTGCGGGTAAACAACGAGGAACAGATCCTTACCCTCAGGGGGACGGTACGGCCGAAAGATATCAACCACGAAAACATGATCAGCTCGGCGCAGGTTGCCGATGCCCGCATTGCCTATTCCGGTAACGGGGTCATCAATGATCGTCAACAGCCGGGATGGCTTTTCAATTTCATCGACAAGGTCTGGCCGTTTTAAGTTTTTTCGGTTCCCGGTTGTCGGCAATAACGTATGAGGTCTTGTATGAAAAGAGTTGTCTTCAGTTTTGTTGGTATCTTTGTGCTACTGGTTTCGCCGCATATCGTGCATGCAACCCGCATCAAGGATATTGCTTCATTTGACGGCGTGCGGGATAATCAGCTGATCGGCTACGGGCTGGTGGTTGGGTTGAACGGCAGTGGAGACAGCGACCAGACAAAGTTTCCGGTCCAGACCCTGACAAATCTTTTGGAGCGATCCGGGGTGTCGATCCATCGGTCCGATATCACGGTGAAAAACATTGCCGCGGTAATGGTAACGGCAACTCTGCCGCCCATGGCCAAGCAGGGAACCCGTCTTGACGTGCTGGTTTCCTCCATGGGTGACGCCAAGAGCCTTTCCGGTGGGACGCTGCTCATGACGCCGTTGAAGGGGGGGGACGGGCAGGTGTATGCCGTTGCCCAGGGCGCTGTTTCCACCAGTGGTTTTTCCTATGGCGGGCAGGCCGCCTCGAGTCAGAAAAACCATCCAACGGCCGGCAGGGTTCCCGAGGGGGCATTGGTCGAGCGGGAACTACCCTATGTATTATCCAATCGCAGTCAGTTGCGGCTCAATCTGCACCGACCGGATTTTACGACCGCATCTCGCGTTGCTTCAGTAATCAACAGCAGGTTTCAAGGCTCAATCGCCGTCTGCACTGATCCCGGATCGGTAACCCTTGCCATTCCCGAGAAATACCGGGGTAATACGGTTGAATTCGCCGCGGCGCTGGAAGGTCTCCAGGTTCAGCCCGATGTGCCCGCGAAGGTGGTGCTCAACGAGCGGACCGGCACCATCGTGATCGGCAACGATGTCCGGATATCCACGGTTGCCGTGGCCCACGGCAACCTGACGCTGACGATTAAGGAAACCCCGGAGGTATCGCAACCGGCACCGTTCAATCGTGGCGGCGAAACGGTTGTCGTTCCCCGTACGTCCCTCAAGGTCAAGGAGGACAAGGGCGGCGGACTGTTTCTCCTGAAACAGGGGGCAAGTATCGGCGACGTGGTAAAGGCGCTCAATGCCATAGGGGTGACGCCGCGCGACCTTATCGGGATAATGCAGGCGATCAAGGCGGCCGGAGCTTTGCAGGGTGAGCTGGAAATAATCTAAAAATTGAACACATCCGGACAGTTTTCGGTAGAAATATGCTTTCGGGCGTTGCCTGTACAGGCAGAATAATTAAAAAATCGGCGTAATGTGTAAAACTTGCACAGCTGTTCAGGAATTGAAAAAAAATCGAAAAAAGTATTAAAGTTTTTAAAAACTCGTTCGATAAGGTACTTATATGACGACAATTGGAAATCCTGTAACTTTACCGGAAGGGGTGACGCCGGAATCACCGCGACAGGTAAAAAGCGGTGGAACTGGTGAAATTCCCCAAAAACAGAAGGCCGCGCTGAAACAGGTAACCCGGGAATTCGAAGCGCTCTTTGTCGGATTGATGCTGAAATCCATGAGATCAACGGTCGCTACGGACAGTTTGACCGGCGGAGGACGTGGAGAAGAAGTCTACCGGTCGTTGCTCGACCAGGAATATGCAATGGAAATTGCACGAGGCGAAGGTCTCGGCCTGGGCACCATGCTCGAAGAACAACTGGCGCGGTACATAGGAAACAGTGAAACCAATGAAACTCGAACGAAGCCATGAAGCACAGGAACCAAGATCGGAAAGCATGGGAACAGCCATGAAAGTGACCAACAGTACCATACAAAATGAAATTGCGAATCTTCGAAACGAAGCGCTTGAGAAAAATGTCAGGCCGGAAGTGTCCGCGGAAAAAGCCTCCGCTCCTGCCGCGGACCGGGTGGAGCTGTCGCTGGATCGGGCGAGAATAGAAAGGCTCACTAATGCTCTTGCCGCGACGGAAAGTATGAATACCGAAAAGATAGAGTCAATCAAGAGCCGCATTGCCGATGGAACCTACAATGTCAGCGGTCAGGATGTTGCCGAAAAAATGTTGCGTTCCATGGGAATCCTGACATCACGTGGGGATGAACAATGAACAATAGAATAGATACCCTGATCAAGTGTCTCAAGGAGAAAGAATCGCTTTTGGAAAAGCTCGTGCTGCTTCTTGATGAAGAGCGTGAACATATTGTTGATCTCGATATGCAAGGTCTTGAAGCGAAGCGGGTGAGCAAGCTCAAGATCATCGAACAGCTCGAGGAGTGCAAATTCTCGTGCAAGAAGGCATTGGAAGATGTCGCACCTGCGGGAAAGGCCGGCTCGCCGGTCAAGCTGTCCACGGTTATTTCCGTTGCACCGTCTTCTCGGCGCGATTTACTCCTCCGGGCGCAGCGGCGCCTGTTCGATCTGACCGACCTTCTGAACAGGAGCAACCGGTTCAACCGTGATCTTCTCTATGGTTCTCTCAGTACCGTAAACCGTTCGCTGGAGTTTATCAACAAGCGGATGGGACGTGGCGTCAGTACCTACAGCAACGCCGGATCCGTGATCACCGGAGTTGCCGGCGCCAGGCTCGTCAGTGGAGAAATATGAATGGGTATAAACAGCCTTTTCAATATCGGGACGTCGGGCGTTACCATGGCCAGGATCGCCATAGAGGTGACAAGCGAGAATATCGCCAACGTCAATACTGACGGCTATTCGCGCCAGAATACCGTTTTCAAGACCGGTCCCGTCAATACCGCGAATGGTTTCCCCCTTGGCTCCGGCGTTCAGCTTGCCGCCGTCCAGAGAAATCATGACGAATTGCTCCAGCTCCAGCTGGTTACCGGGAACAGCCAGTACGGCGAGAGCGAAACCAAACAGGCTGCCCTGGAACAAATCGAACCGTTTTTCAACGAAGTAACCAATGACGGACTCGGTCAGGCCATGGAGGATTTCTTCAACGCCTGGCAGGATCTCACGGTTACTCCACAGGGAACCGCGGAACGACAGGCATTGCTGTCGCGATCGCAGATCCTGGTGGATACCTTCCATCGTCTGAACACCAACCTGAATGACTCTCTTGTCAATGCCGACAGCTCCCTGGTAGGAATAACCGCGGATATTACCGATAAAGCCAAAAGCATTGCCTCGCTGAATGAACAGATTCTGCAGACGGAGCGGTTGGGCGGCAATGCCAACGAGTTGCGGGATCAACGTGACTACCTTACCCAGGAGTTGGCGAAGAAGGTCGGAATCAGCTATGCCGAACAGAGTGACGGGACGATGACCATCACGCTTCCGGGCGGCGAACCTCTCGTGCAGGGCAATACGTATGCAACGCTTGCAACGGAAACTGATGCCGGAACGGGACTCAACAAGGTCATGCTGACCCCGATTGGCGGCGGAGCGGCCGTTGACGTAACCGGGACCATCGGTGGAACGGGCAACAGCCTGGGCGAGATCGGCGGGACTTTGCAGGTCCGGGACGAGATCGTACCGGGTTACCTGGCAAAACTGGACGAGATGGCCCGTCAGCTGGTTACCACCGTAAACAGCCAGCACAGCGCCGGATATGGATTGGATGGCACGCAGAACAATTTCTTTGATCCTTCCAATACAACGAGTGCCGATATCGCGCTGAACTCCTCACTGACCACCGAGAAGATTGCTGCGGCGGGACAGGACCCGACCGGTGCCGGCGGGCCTGGAGACAATACCAATGCTTTGGCCCTGGCACAGTTGAAATCCGCGTCCTTCACCTTTACGGTTGACGGACAAACCACTTCAACGACCATGGCCGGCTTTTACAACGCCTTTGTCAGCAGCGTCGGAATCGACACGGAAAACGCCGCCAATTCCACGGCGCAGAACGAGAGTTTCCTGCGGCAACTGAACACGCTCCGCGAATCCAACTCCGGGGTATCACTGGACGAAGAACTGACAAACCTCATTCAGTATCAGCGTGCTTTCGAGGCTTCGGCAAAAGTGATCAGCGCGGCTGCCGAGATGCTCGACACGGTAATGGGACTGATACGGTGACAGGAGACGGACCATGCGAATAACTCCGGGGATGACTTCCGACAACGCTTTGTACAATCTGCAAAAAGGCCGGACGCTTCTCAACCGTCTCCAGGAACAGATTGCCTCAGGCTCGACCATCAATCGCCCCAGCGATGATCCGATCACCACGCGGCAGCTTCTGGATCTGGAGAACAAGATGGAAGCGGGCGAACAATACCTCAGCAACATCACCAAGGGGAATCTCTGGCTGTCAATGACCGATACGGCGTTGCAGGGAATGTACGAAATCATTTCCCAGGCAAAAGAGGTGACGGGTACCATCACCAACGGCAGCAGTGACCAGACGGTCCGCGAGACGGCGGCTTCTCAACTGGAAGAACTGAAAAAACAGTTGGTGGATCTCGGTAATACCCAATTGGGCGACCAGTATGTTTTTGCCGGCTTCAAGAACGATACGCCGCCGTTCTCGAAGAGTGACAATAACTATTACGGGACCTCTGACGAGATAACCATTGAAATCGATCAGAATTCGCCGGCAGCGATCAATGTTTCCGGCGACGCTTTGCTGAAAGGGACCGGCAGCTACGGTTCCGTGGATATTCTCGAAACGCTCGATGCCATTATTACGGCGATCAATAATAATGATCCCACGGAAATCCAGGCCAATGCGGCGCAACTCGATGCCTCGACGAACCAGATCAACAATGCCAGGAGCGATGTGGCAGGGAGAATGATACGGCTTGAAAGCGCGGAAAATATGATAACCAATAACCAGTCTACCCTGGAAGGAATCGTTTCCGACACCATGGGGGTCGATTATGTCGAGGCGGCAACCCGGCTAAATCAGCAACAAGCGGCCTTCGAGGCGGCTTTGTCGGCAACGGCGAAGATAACCCAATTGTCCTTGCTGGACTATTTGTAGCGTAAACTCAAGAGTCTGTTTTTTCGGTGCTGTTTTTTTAACAAAAGATAGACTGTCCGGGCATGCGTAGGCCCTTTGGCTTATTCGCGTCCCTATTCCCCAGCACATGGTGGATACGACGTATGACAAGACCTGCCAGGTTTTCGGAAACCCGGCAGGTCTATTAGTATACAGTCCTGAATCAGACGTGACATCTTTGCGCCTTCTTCTGCGCGGAACGCTATATAATAAGAGGCATGAGTCGGTTTTTTGACGGGAATGGCACAAATAATGCTCAAGTAATGTCTTGTGCAGTCCGAAATGAAAACTAGGGGGGCGGGGAAATCATGATAAAACTGACACGACTTGACGGCAGTGTGATGTTTGTCAATGAGGATCTTATTGAAATTATCGAGGAGACTCCCGATACGCACATAACCCTGAAGAACGGCAACAGGTATGTTGTTCTGGAAAACGCCGCCGTCCTCATTGAAAGGATCATCATCTTTAAATCACGTATCATGGTTCGATCCCGAAACTACTCGGGAAAGAGGTATTTCCGCAGGCGCTGGATGGACAACTCGAGTTCTTTCTGAAATTTTAGCCGCTTTTCATAATGGCTGGTCGGGAGGAGCCGATTTCCGGTTGGCTAGATGAGCAACCTGGATGCGCAAAGCACCTTCCGGATTTTCGGAATCGTTTTTTTTTTGCCTGAATGGGTAAGGAAACGGAAAAAATACATAACAGGATACATATTATATGGATATTGCCACGATAATCGGACTCATACTTGGTTTCGGGGCTGTTATCGGCGGACAGATTCTCGAGGGGGGGCATGTCAGTGCGATTCTTCAGCCGACTGCCGCCATTATTGTTCTCGGGGGTACCTTCGGCGCCGCATTTGTCAGCTTCCCCCTTGCTACTATCAAGCAGGCCGTTAAGGACTCTAAACGGGTGCTCTTCGCAACGTCGGGGGATAATGAGGCAATCATCAAGGAAATGATCAATTACGCCGCCAAGGCCAGGAGAAACGGTCTCATTTCCCTTGAGCAGGAGGCCCAGACCGCCAAGGACCGCTTCACCCGCAAAGGGATTTCCCTGGTTGTCGACGGTATTGATCCTCAGAAGTTGCAGGAAACCATGGAAACGGAGCTGGACACCTACGAGGAGCATGCAAAGGGCAGTGCCGAGTTTTTCGAGGCGGCCGGCGGCTATGCCCCGACCATCGGGATCATCGGGGCGGTACTCGGTCTGATTCACGTCATGAACAACCTTGCCGATACCTCGAAGCTCGGAGCCGGTATCGCCGTTGCCTTCGTGGCCACGATCTACGGCCTCATGACCGCCAATATCATCTGCCTTCCTTTTGCCACCAAGCTGAAACACCGGATCAAGGATGAACTCCTGCAGAAACGGATGATCATCGAAGGTCTGACCGCCATACAGAACGGTGAGAACCCTCATTACATCGAACAGAAACTCCGATCTTTCCTGGTTCACAGTGGAGATGAGAAAAAGGCGAAATAAATGGCGCGAAGGAAAAAAAAACCGGAAGCTCACGCAAACCATGAACGCTGGATGGTTTCCTATGCAGATTTTGTTACCCTGCTGTTCGCGGTCTTCGTTACATTATTTGCCATGTCCCAAACGGATAAGCGGAAGGTGGAGGAAGTCATTGCCTCTCTCCGGGAGTCTTTCGGTTACGCCAAGTCAAATCCCATGAGCAGTGTCAATGTGCTTGATTCTACGGAGTTGTCCCCCATTCCATCGATTTCCCCGCCAGCCTCGAAGGGGACCATGCAGCAGCAGATGCCCTTTGATAAAACATCCAAAAAGCAGTTTCATGCCGAAGAAAAGGACTTCAAAAAAGCCAAGGCGTCCCTGGAGGCATACCTCATAAAGAATGGTATACAGGACAAAGTTGATCTGGAGATAAATCGACGGGGTCTTGTGATCAGCCTCAAGGAGGCCGGGTTCTTCGATTCGGGTAGCGCCGAAATTCGAATAGCTTCCTACCCGCTGCTTGCCAAGATAGCGGAATCTCTGTCCGATTACGCCAACCAGATGCGCGTTGAGGGCCACACCGACAATATTCCCATCAATACGGCGACTTTTCCTTCCAACTGGGAACTCTCCACGGCACGGGCAACGAATATCGTCCGGCATCTCGTATACTACTACAAGTTTGCTCCGCGGAAGCTTTCCGCCACGGGATATGCCGAGTTCCGTGCGGTTGCCGATAACGCGACGGCCGAGGGAAGGGCCAAAAACCGGCGGGTCGACATTGTTGTTCTCTCGAGTAGTGGCGAACGGGACGAGCCTCGATCTATCTGAGTCAGTTCAGTGCAAGTGCAGGTGGAATGCTGTCAGCGGCGCCGTGTCTCGCTTGTGATCGGCGCATTTTAACGCCGGCCGGCCGGTTTTTTCGTATTGCTTCAGAGAGGCAATGCTTTTTGTGAAAGTGGCAGGAGAAAGATTTACCTCATGGAAGGAGTCGGCAGTTCGCGGTTGGATTCCGATTGGAGCTGAATTCTCTGTTCGGCGAAGAGATAGGCGATAATGGCTTCGCGATCATGTTCATCAATGAGGATGAATTTCACGGCAGTGATGAATACCGGCGTCTTTTCAATACGAAGGGTAACTTCGTTGCAGCGGAGGACCTCGGCGACCGCGCTGATTTTCCTCGGGGGAGCAAGAGGAAGGTAGAGGTCGACATGTATGCGGGTTCCTAGTGGGATTGCGTACGCCAATCGCAACCGCACCCCCCCTCCGCTCAGGTTCACTTCCTGGGGAGGTATATCTTCTCTGGACGAGGTGACTGCTACGTAACCACTTGTCGTGGCATACATTTTGGGTGGCGGTTGGTCCTGGTTCTGGTTTTTTTTCGTTTCCCATTGTTCGGACAGCGAGGCGATTGTCTGCTGTGGAGGAACGGCAACGACAACGGGCACGGAGACGTCGAGGCGAAAATACTCCCGCCGCTGGATTTCCTCCACGTTGCCTTCAAGGCGAAGATCGAACTGCTTCGTCGAAACGACTTCAACGAGAACGGCATCACAGCAATAAAAACCCCAGCCGGACCAGCCCGACAGGGAAATACGGGAGCCGGGCTGCAGGGAATAGAGGGCCTTCGGCGCTTCGCCGCCAAGGATTTCCACCCTGACGCGGTTTTCGGTTATGGCCGATATTTCACCGTTGCTTTCCCGGACAAGATTGGCGGATATCCGAACATTTACCTTGATCGGTTGACCCTGCTTGAAATACTGTTCGTAGTTGATTTTACCTTTTGCCATCGAGTTCAATCCTTCAGATCGTATCCCGAAAAACTCTTTACTATTGTTCTCCGCGCGGCGTGCAATGACCCTGCTTGTTTGTGCCGGTCGGAATAACAGCAAACATTACCATGGAAATTATCCAATAGACAAACAAAAATGTTTCGATAGCGGTATTTATCCTGCTTATTGCCGATAACGCTTCTTCTTATGGTATCTCCGGCATTATACCTGTTTACACTTGGTCAAATATTCAGGCGTGCCTTTTCGATTGCAGCGGCTGTTGAAATACCCCTCAATCCCCCTTTCGAAAAAGAGAAGATTAATTGTCTCGTTCTCCCGCCTTCAAAATACAAAAAGCTATCAAGAGATCGGTTCAATAAATTGACATGTTTGCCTTTTGTTATAAAAATATGAATCATATCAACATATTGTAAAATCTCATGGGCGGCATGTTTGTTGCTTTTCATGGTTAGAGTGTAGCGGTTGAAACCATTTTTGCCCATATTATTGCTCCGGTGATTGAATACACATCAATGTAGGGGCGCACCCGCGTGTGCCCCTACAAAAGAGGGTTACATGTTTAACCACCGGGTGAATAATGGCTTGTCCTTTTTCTCGATGTTGTAGTTTCGCTGGAATCGGGGATAGGTTGGAGGCTTGATTGTATCTGACAGGTTGCCCTATGCATGATTCCCTGGAGACATACGCACAAGAGATTTCCCTCAATCCCGGAAATATTGAGGCGTACCTGCGGTTGGGAAATGCCCTCCACGAACTGGAGCGCTATGACGAGGCGGTTGCCGTCTATGACAAGGCGCTGGCGCACGTGCCCGGAACGGGAGCCCTGTACCACAATCGCGGCAATTCCCTGCTGGCATTGAATCGGTGGGGTGATGCCATTGCCAGCTATCGCGGGGCGCTTCGCCTCATGCCGGATTTCGCCGAGGCTTACGTTACCATTGCCACTGCTTTACAAGCACTCCGCAAACCCTACGAAGCGATGGCAAGCTGTCATCGTGCCCTGGCAATCGACCCGTCCTGTGCCGAGGCGCATTGGAATCTTGCTCTGGCGCTGCTCCAGGTCGGGGAATTCGAACAGGGGTGGCGGGAGTTCGAGTGGCGCTGGCGGAAAAGGGGATTTACCACCAAGGCCAGAGCTTTCAGCCGGCCCATGTGGGACGGTTCTTCACTCGAAGGGCAAACGATTCTGGTCCATGCCGAGCAGGGATTCGGCGATACCTTTCAGTTCGTTCGTTACCTGCCCTTGCTGGCTGAAATGGGTGCGCGCGTGGTGTTGGAGTGTTCCGGTTCCCTGAAGAGCCTGCTTGCGGGTGTTCCGGGCGTCTCGGCGGTCGTTGTTTCCGGAGAGCCGCTGCCGGATTTCGATTGCCACCTGCCGATCATGAGTCTGCCGGACCGCTGTGGAACAACCCTCGACTCGATACCGGTATCCGTTCCTTATGTTTTTCCTTCACCGGAATCACTTGCTAGCTGGGCGGACAAGTTCGAAACCGTCGATACGCTGCGTGTCGGCCTGGTCTGGGCAGGCAGAAAACGGCCCGATCCGAACAGGACCTGTCCCTTCGAGAATTTTGCTCCACTTGCCGATATTCCCGGAGTAACTTTTTACTCCCTGCAGTTGAAAAACGAAATGTCAGGAAGTCCGGGTGGCCGACACGTGCTCGAGTTGGTCGACTTTACCGCGGATATCGAGGGTTTTGCGGATACCGCTGCGCTGATTGCCAACCTCGACCTGGTCATTTCCATCGATACCGGCGTTGCCCACCTGTCCGGAGCTCTCGGCAAGGAAACCTGGGTTCTGCTTCCTTTTGCGGCCGACTGGCGCTGGATGCTGGACAGGGAAGACTCCCCCTGGTATCCGGCCATGAGCCTGTTCCGTCAGCAGGCTCCCGGGGATTGGTCCGCGGTTTTGGCTGCCGTCAAGTCGGCCTTATTGGCAAGGCTGGCGGATTTTCGGGCTGAAAGTTCCCAACGTTCCGCGGCGCTTGAAACATCCTATGCCGAAGGTCTTGCTCTTTTACGAACGGCGTGTCCGGACGATGCCGAAAAGGCTTTGGTCAATGCCTACTTGATCGATCCGCGCGTTTCGGAAATATTCAATGCTCTCGGGGTTCTATGCCGGGAAAAGGGTCTGGACCATGTCGCGAGCCGGTTTTTCCGTCATGCCGTTGCTCTTGATCCGACCTGTGCGGATGGGCACATCAATCTCGGTAATATCATGTTTGCCGAGAACCGGTTCGAAGAGGCGCTCGAAGAATATCGACTGGCAATGCGGATCAATCCCGGTTGTGCCAGGGCCCATCAAAACGAGGGGGTCGTCCTGCAGGCGCTTGGCAGGTTTGCCGATGCGGCCGCATCCTTCCACTCAGCCCTGGCAATCGACCCCGGCTATGGCACGGCGCGCTGGAACCTGGCGGTACTGAATCTGTTGACCGGCAACCTGGCGGATGGATTTCGGGAATTCGAGGCCCGTTTTCAAAAAAACGACCCGATCCCGGTCCGTTTTCGCGAGATAGAGCCCTGGGACGGGTCAACGTTTTCGGGAAAAACCCTTCTCGTCCATGCGGAACAGGGCTTTGGCGACACGTTTCAGTTCCTGCGCTACCTCCCTCTGGTGGCGGAGCGGGGCGGGACAATCATTTTCGAGTGCCAGCATGAAACGCTGCGAGATATCCTGACGATTTCCCTGCGGGGAACAGCGTACGTCTATGTGCGCGGCGAATCTTTACCCGAGGTGCATCTGCAGATACCTCTTTTGAGCCTGCCCCGGATCTTCGGTACCACACTCGAATCCATTCCTTCGTCGGTACCGTACATTGTTCCGAAGGAACAGGAGCGGGAGGCATGGAAAACACGAGTGCAATCCGACAAGGGATTCCGGATCGGTCTCGTCTGGGCGGGGCGGCCGAAGCCCGATCCGAAGCGGTCGGCTTACTTGGCGGCACTGGCACCTCTTGCTTCAGTACCGGGCACCATATACTACAGCCTCCAGGTAGGTGACGGCAGCGATCAGGCCCTGGATCCGCCGGCGGGAATGGTCCTGCGCGATTACTCCGCCGAGTTGACCGATTTTGCCGCCACCGCGGCCCTTATCGCCAATCTCGACTTGGTGATAACAATAGATTCAGCAGTTGCCCATCTGGCAGGCGCCCTTGGTATGGAAACCTGGGTGCTGCTGCCCTATGCAGCCGACTGGCGCTGGATGACCGGCAGAAGCGACTCGCCCTGGTACCAGCGGATGCAGCTTTTCCGCCAGCAAACGCCCGGTAACTGGCGCATGCCGGTCGCCGCTATGCTTGAACGCCTTCAAACCATTCGTGCCGGATACGGAGTGCCTCGATGATAAACAAGAAAGTCTGGCTTGCCTATGTTTCCTATCCCGTTACCACTGCCGTTTACCTGGAGCGGGCATTGCGGCGGATGTGCCGCTTGACGACCATCGGGCCGCGACTGCCGGAAGAGCTGATAGAGCAGTGGAACCTGCAGAACATGAAAGCGGCAGTCCTTCACCACGAAATAACCACGGACTTTTCCCCGGATATGGCCGCAATTCTCGCGAAAACAGATCCGGAACTGCACCCCGATCTCTACCTTTGGGTCGAGTCCGTGAACGGGCACCACCCGGAAAATCTTCAGGCGCTGTCCTGCCCGAAGGCATGTTACCTGATCGACAGTCACCTGAACCTTTCCTGGCACCTCGAGTGGGCGCGTCAGTTCGATTACGTTTTCATTGCTCAACGGGAGTATCTGGAACGTTTCCGGGCGCAGGGAATAAATGCGCACTGGCTTCCATTTGGCTGTGATCCGGAAATCCATGCGTCCCATGAGTTGCTCAAGCAATATGATGTCGGTTTCGTGGGGGGGCAGGAGAAAGAAAATCTCCGTTGCATTGAACTCCTGAGAATTCTTTCCGGGCAGACAAACCTGTGCGTGGAAAGGGTGTTCCTCGATGATATGGCCAAGATGCTCTCTGCGTCACGAATTGCATTCAACTGTTCGGTACATAACGAGCTGAACATGCGCGTGTTCGAGGCAATGTCCACCGGCTCGCTGTTGTTGACCGATATGGCCTGGAACAGCGGCCAGGACATTCTGTTCCGTGACGGTGAGGAATATGCCGTGTATCGTCATGACGATCTCTTGCCCGACACAGCGGCATTTTACCTTGACAACGACCAACTGAGAGAGCGCATCGGAATGCGTGGGCGCAGCCTGGTTCATGCGGCCCATACCTATTTTCATCGGGCCGAAGACCTGTTGAACGTGGCCCTTGCCGGAAAATCAACGACCTGGTCCGCCGAAGAACTCAGGGAACGCTCTCTGCAGGGCATGCCGTCATCGCTCCGGGAGGCACAAGAGGTGCTGCCGGCTCTCAGCACGTCATCGCGAAGCTTTGTCATCCCGGTTCTCGATTATTCGCCGGCCAGCGACTACAGTATCGTCACGCTACTCAATGATCTGAAGGACATCGAGGGTGATGTCATCGTGGTATTCAACTGCGAGAAGGTAGCCGATGAGCTGAAAAGCCATCCCCGCATTACCCAGTATGCAGTCATGAAACGCAATGTCGGGGTTTCCCGGGCCTGGAACCTGGGGCTTGATATGGCGGTAACGCCGGTTGTGTTCATCGTCAATGCCGATGTGCACCTGGAGAAAGGGACCGTGGAGGCGCTGGAGACCGCTTTCGAGACACTCGATGACGCCGCGTGCGTCGGACCGCAAGGCTCGTTTGTGGATTTTACCCTTACCCGCGATTACTGCTATTTCGACAAGGGATCGTTTGCCGAACCCCTGGCCGTGGATGCGGTGTCCGGCTTTCTGTTTGCCATGAAGCGGGAGCACTACACCGATAAGCTGCTGCGTTTCGAGGATGCCTACACTCCCTGCTATTTCGAGGAGTGGGACTTGGGACTGCAGATCAAAAAGGCCGGCCTGCGGAGCTATATCATTCCCGTCACCGGTTATGACCACCACTGGAGCGGCACGATTCGCGCGCTCAGGCAGATTGAATACTATGCGCAGGCCGAGACCGCCGGCGATATTCTGAAGCGCAACAGGCAGTATTTCCTCGCCAAGTGGCGTTTTATTGCGGAACGGGAAGGGATTCCCGGGCTTCTTGAAAGCGGTTTCCTGACTTACGGAATCGCTTTTGTCAAGCAACTTCTAGCTGCCGGCAGGGTTGGGGACGCTGATCAAATTCTCGTCAGGCTGGAAAAGGATTTCCCCCGCAACAGCGAGGTCCAGGTATTACGAGGCTTCGCTGCATTCCAGCTGAACCGGGTCCGGGAATCGGTTGCCTTTTATCGCAATGCCTGCGGTTTTGACCCGTCGTTCGATGCGGAATCATATACTATAGCCTTGCAGAGAGAGTTGGAGGTTAAAGGATGAAGACATCCCTTCCCAGTGGAAGCGCCCATGGATGGGGTATTGCCGGAGATTACCTGCGGCGCGAAATCGCGGCGTTACCCCCGATTAACGGCGTCACGCTTCACTGCGTCCGTGGCTGGGACCTGCAACCTTTCGAACCGGCGAATTGGGACAGGGTCAACATCGGCTACTGTTTTTTCGAAGACAATTTCGAGGTGCTGGCCCATGCACGCGAAGCGGCCGGACGCTGGGATTTCATGGTCGCCGGTTCGCATTGGTGTGAGTACAACCTGCGAATCGGCGGATTCAAGGCAACCGGAACCGTGCTCCAGGGCATTGATCCGCGGGTGTTCCATCCGGCGCCGGGACTTCGTTCAAGGGACTGTTTCGTGGTTTTCTCCGGAGGAAAGTTCGAACTGCGCAAGGGGCAGGATATTGTCATTGCCGCCATGAAAGTCTTCATGGATCGTCACGACGATGTGGTTCTGTCGTGTGCCTGGTACAATCAGTGGCCCTTCTCCCTCAAAACCATGGAATTGTCATCATTCATCAACTACCGGCATGCCGAGGAGGAGTGCCTGATCCTTCTTCAACGAACACTGGCCGAGAACGGCATCGACCTCCGGCGGGTTCTTCTTCATCCGCTCAGGGACAATCGGACGATGCGGGAGGTTTACCTCGCCAGCGACATTGGCCTGTTCCCCAACCGCTGCGAAGGGGGGAACAACATGGTGATGTGCGAGTACATGGCGTGCGGCAAGACGGTTATCGCCAGCGATATGACCGGACATGCCGACGTCATTACTTCCGAGAATGCCATACCGCTGACTTGCTATCGACCGTATTTGTATGAAGGCTATGGTAAAGGGGTATGGTTCGAGCCGGACGTCGAAGAGGTAATCGAGAGCCTTGAACTTGCCTATTCAATGCGTCATCAGCTGCACCGCAAGGGTATGGTGGCTGCCGAAGACATGGGGCGTCTGTCCTGGTCGCAGGCGGCGCGTCAGTTCCATGAGATTGCACAACGATTAAAGCAAGTATGAAGTATGGAAAAGTCGAGGTACGAGGAAAGCACGTTCAAGGTTCAACGTTCAATGTTCAAGGTTGAAATCCGGTCTGTGCCGACTTGTCGCGGGATTGTATTTTTCAAAGTTACCGTTCAATGATTTTTGGGTTATCCGCCTATCTCGTTTCATCTCGATAAAGTTGTTTTGAGATTTTTATCCTGCCCATCCTGCCTATCCCTGTTGCTCAAAGTTTTTTCTTTTGCTGCGCGCACCATCTGCGCCACATCTCCCGATACGCTCCTTCCAGGTTGCGGGTAAAACCCGCCGTGTCGAGCAGTTTCGATGCCCGCATCCTGTCCCGCAGGTTGTTCCTGAGAATTTCAAGGTTTCGTCTGTCGCGTGCCAGAAACGTTGCCAAGGCAATGTATTCCTCGTCGGTCGCGGCAACCAGGGCGGAGAGTCCCATGTTTCCCAAGAGGCTCACACTTACCCGCGACACGTGAGAATCTCCTTCCTTGGCAATTATCGGAACTCCCATCCAAAGCGATTCGCAGGTAGTGGTCGTGCCGTTGTACGGGAAGGTGTCGAGCGAGATATCGACCCTGCCGAACATTTCCAGGTGGCTGTAGATGCTGGGAGTCTTTCCTACCAGTTCGAGTCTCTCCTCAGAAATACCCTGCGAATCGAACATTTCAGCGACCCTTTTCCGCATCGGATCATGTTCCATGCCCTGTGCCTTGATCAAGAGTTTTGCATCGGGAATAAGGTGGAGTATCCGGCACCACAGGCCGATTGCTTCCTGGGTAATTTTTGCGAAGTGATTGAAAACGCCGAAGGTTACGTAGCCGTTTGCCAGGCAGGGAAGTGGGCCGACCGGCGGCGAGTTGGCGGGCGGACGATAACAGATGAAGTTGTCGGGCAGACGGCAGAGCGTTTCCGAATACAAGTGCTCGGTCAACCCCGGCGGATCCGCGGCGGTATCGGTAATGCGGTAGTCGATGCTTCGCAGGCCGGTGGTGGCCGGATAGCCGAGCCAGGTCACCTGTACCGGCGCCGGTTTGCGGGCAAAGACCGGGAGACGGTTCTTTGACGTGTGTCCCCCCAGGTCGATCAAGATGTCTATGCCGTCTTTTCTGATCAGGTTGCAGGTTTGTTCGTCATCGAGGTTGTAAATGGGGCGCCAGACATCCGCCAATCGCTCTAATTGTGTGGTGATTGCATCGGACCTGTCTGCGTTGGAATAGCAGTAAACGGTTAAATTTCCGCGGTCGTGGGAAGCGAGAATCGGTTCGATGAAAAAGGCGACCGGATGGTATTTGTAATCAGTGGAAAGGTAGCCGATCCTGAGATGTTTCTCGCTTTCAGGGGTGTTGTTGTGCGGTTCGTGATGGGGCAGAAGCGGCTTTTCGTAAGTATCGCTCCATTCTCTGTGTGCATTGCTGATTTCTACTGGCGAGTGATCCGCCGAAAGGAGCATGGTCAGCAGGTAATTGCTGGCGCATAGCACCAGATCGGGTTTTATTGCCAATGCCTTGCGAAACAATTCCAGGGATTCATGCACTCTGCCCAAATGCTTCAGAACACCGCCCGCATTGTTGTATGCAGCAAAACTTTCAGGATTTATGGTAAAGGCTTTCCGGTAACATTCGAGGGCTTCATCCAGCCTATTTTGCCGCTGATAGATGTCACCGGTTCGCTGGAAGGCTTCCGAATGCAGGGGTTTCAGGGAAATTGTCGTTGCGTATGCCTGAAGCGCTTCATCCAGCTTATTGATCCCTTCCAAGGCTGTTCCGAGTTGAAACCAGGCCGGTACATAGTCACGATCGAGTCTGACTGCTTCCTCGAATTCGGCAACCGCTTCCTCGTTTTTTTTAACCAATTTCATGGCTATTCCCAGGTTGAGCCTGAGAACCGGAAGGTTCGGAGCGATTTCCACGGCGCGGGAGAAATGTTTTAGGGAGTCATCGAAAGCTCCTTTTTGAGCGGCGATATTTCCCAGCAGAAAAAGCGCCTCAATATTGTCAGGCTCGTTTTCGAGCAGAAAGTTGCACGCCTGTTCTGCTTCCTTTAGGTTTCCCGCATAGTATTGTTGTTCGGCCGCATCAATGGTGAGTGAAAGAACTGTCTGGTTCATGCCGATAGTGAAAGCAATTGGCATGCCTTTTCCATTAGGTAATGTATGCGTGGGAAAAAGGCTGAAATGCGGCTGTTTTTGCCTCGGGAGTCAAGGTTTTGACAAAAGTATCGGTTAATGTTGACAGCATGTACAAAGATGCACTGAGGTTGCGATTCGAAGGAAAGCTGGTCGAAGCTACAGAAACCTTTCAAGCGGTGCTTGCGATTGCTCCCGATCATCTCCCTACCCATATTGAGCTCGGAAATACGCTCTATTCCAGGGCGCTCATGAATGATGCGAAGGAGCGGTACCTTGCGGCTATTCGCCTCGATCCGAAGCTTGCCGTCGCCCACAACAATCTCGGCAACATATTTCAGGAACAGGGGCGAATCGATGAGGCGATTGAATCATATCGGCGGGCTTTGGAGCTTGACCCGGGTTCTGCCATGGCATACAGCAATCTTCTGCGGTGTCTCAATTTTCATCCCGGGTTTGACAATGAGCACCTTTTTCAGGCCCATAAAAATTTCGATACCCTGTTTGGGAAATTTCGGTATCCCGAAGTTGCTGCTAATTCCAATATCAGGAATCAAGGTAAGCTCCTGAATATTGGCTATGTTTCCCCTGATCTCGGCAACCATTCGGTGGCCTATTTCGTTACCGCGGTCTTCCCCAATCATGATCGTACCCGCTTCAAGGTGTTCTGTTATTCCGACAGGGAAAAGGAAGACGAGACCACCGAGCGGATCAAGAAGGGTGTCGATGTGTGGCGGAAGACCGCCTGCATGAACGACGACTCGTTGTATAACCTTATCAGAAAGGATGCCATCGACATACTTGTTGACCTCACGGGTCACACTGCACGCAACAGGTTGCCTGTTTTTGCCCGCAAACCGGCGCCGGTGCAGGTGACCTGGCTTGGCTACCCCAATACCACCGGCCTTTCCGCCATTGATTATCGGATTGTCGATGAAATAACCGATCCTTCCGGAGTGGCCGACCGATACCACTCGGAGACATTGGTACGACTTCCCAACGGTTTTCTCTGTTTTGATCCGCCAGTTAATGCCCCGGCGGTTACGGCGCTTCCACAGTTGCGAAATGGATTCGTTACTTTCGGCTGTTTCAATGCTTTGGCAAAGGTAACCGATGAGGCGATAGCCCTCTGGTCGAAGATCATATTCCGTGTTCCGGGATCAAGAATTCTCTTCAAGAACAAATGCCTGTTCGACGAATCCACCAGAAACAGTCTGCTTGGTCGTTTCGAGGCGCATGGTATCAGTAATGAACGGGTTATGATGACACCCTATACCGTGTCAACTGAAGAGCACCTCGCTTGTTACGATCATCTCGATATTTCTCTTGATACGTTTCCCTACAATGGCACGACAACGACCTGTGAGTCTCTCTGGATGGGTGTGCCGGTGCTTGGACTCCTTGGCAACCGCCATGCATCCCGCGTGACCGCTTCGATCCTGACCCGCCTGGGGCTCGATTCCCTGGTTGGGAAGGATGAAAATAAATTCGTCGAGATTGCGGTGCATCTGGCGGGACAACCAGTGCTTCTTGAAATACTAAGAAACGGTCTTCGCCAAAGAATGCATAAGTCATCATTGTGTAATCATTTTAATTTTCTGATCGAAATGGAAAGCTCGTTTCGAGAAATGTGCAATAAGATTTCTTCGGAGAGCCAAGCGGCTGAGAAAGAAAGCGAGTAAAAAACGGTCCTATGCATTTTGGATAATAAATTTTTTTCCTAAAGTTTTCCCGGAATTTATCGATACGTTTAGTAAATGCAGCGCCAATGGGGAAACCGGCCGCCGAAAGGGGGTTGATGGAAATGAGGCATCCCCGGCGAACTGCCAGCTGCCGAATGCAGCAATCACTAAATGCGGCAAGAATGCCGTACGAAAATCCAGAAAGGAGTAACACACAATGGCAATCAACGACATTTCTTTGACCTCGGGCATGCGGAACAACCTGCTTTCATTGCAGAAGACCTCCGACCTTATCAACACGACCCAGAAGCGCCTTTCCACCGGCAAGAAGGTTAATTCGGCGCTCGATAACCCGACAAACTTCTTTGCCGCACAGTCTCACCTGGAGCGTGCCAGCGACCTTACCGCCCGCAAGGACGGCATGGCTGAAGCAGTTCAGATGGTAAAGGCCGCGGATGCCGGTATTACCGCAATTACCTCGCTGATCGAATCCGCAAAAGGTGTTGCCTCTTCTGCTGCTGCAACCAGCAGTGCTACCGACCGTGCTAACTATGCGGCTACTTTCAACACCCTGATGACCCAGATTTCACAGCTGGCAAGCGATTCCGGCTATCGTGGCACCAACCTGCTCAACAGCCAGAACCAGACTGTTGAATTCGGCCAGAAGACCGGAACCGCAACCCTTGGCATCACCGGCTTCAATGCGACGGCAGCCGGTCTGACCATCGATACGGCGACCATCAGCAGTGCAAATGGTGCAGGTGGTATTGCTTCTGTAACGGGTACAAGTATTGGTGGTACTGCACTTGCGGCGTGGAACGCAATTGATGGTGACGGAAATGTTACCTCTACTGCTACAGCATCAATCCAGAGCGCCGCGACTCAGCTCGAAAGTGCAATGTCCACGCTCCGTACCCAGTCTTCCAAGTTGTCGTCCAACCTGAGCGTTGTCACGACCCGTCAGGACTTCACCAGCTCCATGATCAACGAACTGCAGACCGGTGCTGACAACCTGACCCTTGCCGACATGAACGAGGAAGGCGCCAACATGCTGATGCTGCAGACGCAACAGAACCTCGGCGTAACCTCTTTGAGCATGGCTTCTCAGGCAGCTCAGGCGGTCATGAGACTGTTCTAGTAAAAGCTGAAGCGGCATAGTAAATGCAGTCATGAAGGGGAGGGGGGAGAACCCTCCTCCCCTTCATGCATAAGGAAGAGGTGCTGAAATGGCAGTTGACCCGATACGTGGAAGCGACAAGATGGCGCCGGTCCAGGAATCGATGCGCATGGCATATCGGAGTGCTTCCGGTGAGCAGCAGGCCAAGTCGGGGCGGGAAAAAACAGGGGATACTGTTTCCGTCTCGCTGCAAAGATCATCTTCTACCTTGGGAAAACTGGACAGCGTTACCGAAGAGAGGAATGTTCTCGCAAAAAGTATCAGGGAATCCGACAAGGCGTTGCAGGAAGTTTCGAAAACTACCGTGCAGATGAAGGAGCGACTTGATACAATTGTCAAGAATTACCCACCATTTCCGCAGGACAGCGTACAGCGGAAAGAGCTTCTCATGAGTTACGTGTCGTTGCGCAAGGAAATCGAGAAGATGACGTTTCCCCCGCCGCCGGCACCCACTTACGAGGGCAATCCGAAGCTCTGGGACGAGCTTGATTTGAGCGACACACAGGTACTGGCTGATGCCATTCCCGAACTGACCCAGTCTTCGGAGGATTCCCAGCTTTTCAGTGCGATTAATAGCCTGGATGAATTGCAGAAGATTATCGGCGAGGGAAGAAAAGAGCTCTATCGTACCATTGCCGGATGAGAAAGGAGCTGTGCCATGTCATTGAAACTCCGTCTGAAGCCGGAAGAAAAGGTGCTTATCGGCAAGGCCGTGATCAAAAACGGATCGAAGACTTCGGAATTCGTTGTCGAGAACAATGTGCCGATTCTCCGTCAGAAGGATATCATGACCGAAGCAGAGGCCAATTCTCCCTCGCGGCGTGTCTATTTCGTCGTGCAGTTCATGTACATCGATAGCGAGAAACTGGTTGAATACCATGCAAAATACTGGGAGTTGGTGCACGAAATTCTTGCCGCCGCACCCAGCACCAAACCGTATATCGAGAAGCTCAGTGAACAGATACTGGCCGGTGAGTACTACCAGGCCCTGAAGCTCACCAGAAAACTCATTACTTACGAAGAGGAGTTGCTTGCCCATGTCAAATCCATATAACGTCTATCAGAATCTTCAGAAGGACGGAATGTCGCAGCGCGAGCTGGAGGCATCGGTGCTGACCAAAGCGGGTCGTATGCTGAAGACCTGCCAGGATAACTGGAATGCCCCCGACAGGGAAGCAAAGCTGGACGAGGCGATACGGTACAACCAGAAGGTATGGAGCTTTTTCCAGAGCGAATTGACCATGCCGGATAATCCGCTGCCGAAAAAACTGAAGGAAGATATCCTGAGCCTCAGTCTCTTTATCGACAAACGCCTGCTCGAAGTGCTGGCCTTTCCCGAGCCCGAGAAGCTCAATATCGTGATACGGATCAATTTCGGTCTGGCTGAAGGCCTGAGGATGAAGCAGGGGGAGAACTCCAATGAACAACAGCAGGAGGCGGTTGCCGTTTAATCCCTATCGGAAAAGAATCTTGGTCAAAAGCCCTCTTTCACTATGAAGGAGGGCTTTTGTCGTTTCTGATGAATGATTTATCCTAAGAAGCAATCTGAGAGGGATATGACCTATGAGAAGACCTGCCAGGTTTCGAAAACCTGGCAGGTCTAAAGAATCAGCTTACGCTTGAGGTGACGTTTGTGCGCCGTAGCTTTAGCGAAGGAGTGAGGACATAGAGGACTGAAAAAAGAAAAGCCTGCTTTTAATGTTTGTAAGATCATATGGTTAACGGCAAGTTACCAAAACAAAATGAGCCGCTTTATCAACCTTGAACTTTGAACATTGAACCTTGAACTATTTTTTCTTGATCTTCGCTCCTCGAGCCTCGTTCCTATTTTTTTCATACTTGTTTTCATGCCGCTATGTTCCGCAGCATTTCTGCAGAGCGCTCGTCGTGGTACCCCTCTTCAACCAAGCTGTTCAGAAGGCGCAGTGCCTGGTCGTTTTTGCCTGCGGCAATCAGCTTGTCTGCGCATTCATTGACAAAACCGGTAAAAACAATCCGATCTTCTCGTAATTTGCTGAAATACGTCTTGCCGGCATCTGGCTTCCCTGCATAGATCAGGGCAACGCCCATCATCAGAATCGTGTTGGGGTCATCCGGATTTCGGTCGAGCGAAGTTTTCAACATGTCAATGGCTTCATCGCTGTCACCTATGCAGAGTTCGCACATGGCGAGGTTGGTAATGGCTTCCCGGTAACCGGGTTTTAGTTCCAGGGCTTTGCGGGATGCCTGGTGAGCTTCTTCGAACCGGGACAGCATCAGCAGATTGTATCCGAGGTTGAACCACGCAACGTCCATGGCCGGGTTGAAGGCCAGGCATTTTCGCCACAAATCGACCGCCTCCTCGTGTCTGGACAGTTCGCCGGCCTGAACAGCCAGTTCGTAGAGTGCTTTCAAGTCATCACCGTTTTTCGCCAGTTTCTCGAGACCCAGTTCATAGTAGGCGATTTTTTTCTCCCGAATCCTCTCTTCGTCCAGGTAGCCGTAGTGGTGCACCGGAACTTCACAGTCCGTGACGGGAATGCCGTTTCGTTCCAGGGATGCTTCAACGATTTCATGGATGGGATTTTCAAATTCGATTCCCATCCTGTTGGGGAAAATCCGAACCTTGGTGCTCGGAACCCAGCCGCCGGCTGCTTCTTCCATGGGGTAGCGTCCGTCGTTGGGCTGCCATTTCTCGCGGTTGACCTGCAGCATGTAGTTGCGGGTCACAATGGCAAGCGCATTCGGTACATTCGATTTTTTCGCAAGGAGAGTTTTCAGTCTGGTGTGGTCGAGAGGCGACAGCACTTCGTCGGCATCCATGACGAGAATCCAGCGGCACGAGGCGTGCGCAAGGGATTCATTCCGTGCATCGGAGAAATTGCCGTTCCAGGGGAAGTCAAATACCTTTGCCCCGAATAACCGGGCAACTTCACGGGTCCGGTCGTTCGAGCCGGTATCGACAACGATGATTTCATCCGCCAGGGCCCGAAGGCTTGCCAGGCAGCGGGGCAGGTTCGATTCCTCGTTTTTGGCGATCAGGCAGACGCTCAGGGCTGCGGGCGCATCCGGGTCTGTCGGCGTAAGCGGACCGGCTGATTCGCGGAGGGGAAGCGATGCCTCAAAGATTCCCTCGGGAACTCCGAATTCAATGATCGTATCCTGGATAACTGTGAGAGCTTCGTTTGTTTCTCCCTTCCGTATGAGAAGATCGATCAGGAAAAAGGCGATTCTGCGATTTTGAGCAAAAAGACGCCGAGCTTCCCGAAATGCGTTAATGCCCCGGTCAAGGTATTCCGGGAGTTGCGCTGCCGCATGGAAACGCTCGGCGCAATCGGGGATCGTGGGGCCGAGGAGAAATCCTCGTGCGAGAAGCTCCGCCGCTTCCGGATACCGTTCGTCGCTCCAGGCAAGGACGCCGAGATTGGTGTACGATTCGGCAAATCCGGGGTCATGTTGCGTGGCTGCGTGGAAGTGTTGTATGGCGTCCTCCTTGTCTCCGTCATGGTAGGCAAGGACACCGAGGAGATTGTTCATTGACGCATTGCAGGGTAAGTTTTCACCGATCTCTGCAAGTGCCGTCCGGGCGGCCGGGATATCGCCAAGCCCTTCCTGGATGTAAGCGTTGAGCAGTGCGATTCGATCCTGTTGTCGCTTCGAGGGCAGCTCCCCAAGGACACCCAGAGCATCCTGGTATCGTTTCTCTTCGATCAGTTTTTCGGCGAGGAAAAAGTAAAAGCGTTCTTCCGCGGGAATCAACTTGATTCCCTCCTGGAGAATCGTTTCAATACCTTTGTCCGGTTCTCCTTTGTGGAAGAATATTTCTGCTTTCTCCAGCGTTTTGAGCGTCAGAACCTGCTTTGCCAAAGCTTCGTCCTTGAAGGGACCGTTCCATTTGCTGTTGAAGCGTCCGTGATTGCCGGGCATGGCGCTGCCGAAGTTGATGCCGTTGCCCCGGAAGGTGGCGCTGCCGTAATGGTGGATGAAAACGTCGCCGGCCACCAGGTTGCGGTAGCCTGCCAGGGCCGCACGGAGGCAGTAGTCGTCGTCTTCGAAATTACCGCTGCCGAACTGTTCGTCGAGCAGGCCGATCCGTTCTACGAGTTCCCGGCGGAAGATCATGCAGTACCCGACAATCCGGCGGAGGGGGATGCGTCTCCCGCGATACGTTTCCCGGAACGCCAGGGCATAATCGTCAAGGGTCGATGTGTCTGAATAGCCGACCTCGGGTACCATCTGGATGCCGCTGATGCTGTTGGTCATCGGACCGACAATGCCGGTGTCGGGAGACGAATGGAGGCACTCCAAAAGCCCCGATAGCCAACCTGGCGTCACTATCGTGTCGTTGTTCAGCAGCAGGATGTGTGATCCCCGGGAGGCTTCGATTCCCTGGTTGCACCCCTTCGAAAAACCGAGATTTTCATTGTTTTCTATGAGGAAATAGTTATTCCTGGCTTTAACCAGCTCCCGGAGCCAGGGAACCGTGCCGTCGGCAGAACCGTTGTCCACCAGGATAACTTCGTGGGGTTCCGGCGAGTGCCGTTCAATGCTTGCCAGGCATTCTTTGGTAAAAGAGATCTGATTCCAGGTCAGTATGACAATGGATATGAAAGACCTTGGTGTCTTATGGCTTTCCCATGAAGGGTCTGAAGAGGTTGGTGGTGATTCAAAATTGTGCTTGACGGGTGGCGGGATAACGGACCCCTCTAGTTGCTTGCCAAAAAAAAACCGTTGTTGTCGTTCCGTAGTTGGTCGAGAAGTTCCCTTGCCTCGTTGTTACAAGGCTCCAGTTTCGATATTTTTTCAAGGAAGGTGGCTGCTTCTTCCGTTCTACCCAAGGTAAGAGCTATCTGGGAAAGTCCCGAAAGCGTTTCCACGTCGTTCGGATGCGTACGGAGGATCTCCGTTAAAAGAAATATAGCGTCGTCGGTTCTGTCTAACTCGCTAAAATAAAGCCCTGCGAGATTTTTCCTGAAGGTTATGCTGGACGGGTCTTCTTTGACCGCCAATTCATGATGATACCGTGATTTTTCAAAATCGCCACGCTGCTGGAAGATGACCCCCAGGTCATTATGCGCGAGTGCGAAGGAAGGATCAAGGTCGACCAGCTGCATTAACAATGTTACTGCGCTTTCCTCATCACCATGTTGCATGGCTGAAAGGGCTTTCCGATAGGATTCCTGAGAAGAATCTACTGTTTCCAGGCGGGACAGTGTTTCATGCAGGCCTGCCAGAATGGTATCCATCTCTGGTGCGCTGGCCGGACCTTCCTTCGCGGGAGACGGCGTCTCCGCTGAAAGAATGTCGACATTGCCGGATTCCAGCCGTTGAATGGCGTCAAGCGCTTCCTTGTTGGACGGTTCAAGCTGCTGAATACGGCGGAGAAAAATTAATGCTTCACCGGTACGGCCCAAGGCGATACTTATATTCGCCAAGGCACTGAGAGTGTCGATGCTGGAGGGATGGGTGTCAAGGATTTCGGTGAAAATAAATATTGCTTCGTCGGTCCATCCCATCTCGACAAAATAGAAGCTTGCAAGATTTCTTCTGAAGGTGGTGTTGTTGGGAGCTAGTCTTACGGCTTTTTCATAATGACCGAGCGTTTGGAGCAGATTGCCCTGCCGGTAATAGAGAACGGCAATGTCGTTATGTGCTTCGGCATGATCCGGGTTGCTGCGTAGAAAATCTTTCAGAATCTTTATGTTCCGATCAATTTCCTGGTTGCTGAGGTTGTTTCTGATATCGTCATAGCATTGGTTCTCTGCCGTATGCTGGATGTTTTCATGTATAGTTTTCGACATTTTTTCTCCCTTGCTCAAGCAGGATGATTCGACAGTACAGGATCGTTTCATTGATTTAAGGCAATTTTGTTTCTGATTTCCAGGAATTCTTTGTCTGCGGGATTCCTCTTCAGGTATGCGGAACAAATTCGGGAAGCATCGGAATGAATTCCCGCCCTTTTCAGGCTATATACCAGTTCGAGAGCATTACGTCTGTCTTCCGGGTCCTTGTTGAACTTTGCGCATAATTCCTTCAGTTTGTTCAGCAACCCGACAGGATCGTTGTCGAATGATGCCTTCGCACGGGTTTCCACAATCACGGATTCGGATGTATTGTCTAGGAACCTCGCGGATCTTTGCTCCCTACGGCGCTTGTACTTATTCTGTATAGCTTCAATCTCCGGGGAGGCTATGTAGTGCCTGTTGCTCATGCTATCGGGGGAGTCCCAGAATAGACCGGTAAAGACCGGTATGTGCAACATCCTGAACATCTCTCCGATTCTGAGCCACATTTCCTGGTCGCCGACGGCCAAGTACTCCTCGTCGAAATAGCCGATCGTCTCATGAATTTCCCGTCGCCACATGGGGTGAGGTCCGATGCTGCAATGTTCTAAAAGAGACTCGTACGAATACTCAGGCCACCGGTATACTCCTGTGCAGGTATGTTTTTCAAATGTCTCGTGGGGCGTTTCCGTCAGGTAGGTGTCCCCATACACGAGCTTTACGTCAGGGTTCTCTTCCAGGGCATTCATCATGACTGCGTAGGCATCTTTGCTCAACCGGTCATTCGTGCTGAAGGTTGTGATGAAAGTGCCTTTTGCCATCTTGATCGCGAGATTCCATGCGGCATAGATTCCAATTCGTTCCTGTGTTCGTATATACCTGATATTATTGCTATAACGCTGCAACTCCTCCACGATACGTCCCTCGTTCTGCGGGGATGCGGCATCTACCACAATGATCTCCAGTTTGTCGCCGATGGTCTGATTCAGTAGATCTTCCAGGCACTCCCGGATGAAATCTTCCGAGTTGTAAGTGGAGACGATGGCGGTAACCGCAAATTTTTCCTCTCCGTGTGGAGCATACGCCATCTCAGTTCTTTTCTCCGCCGCTGAAATTGGTGACGAGATCGGAATAATATCTACTGCTGAACCTGTCTGAAAGATTTCGGTGATTTTCCAAGAAGGAAAGTTTTTCTCCTGATACCAAAGGTTTTGGTCCTGCAGAAAAATCCTTGGTTTGTCTGAATTATTTTCCAAAGTCTGACGAATTGACGTGGAAATAACCAGATGAGATGTGCCTTTCACACAGTGTGCCAATTCGTATCTGCATGCCCAATTGCAGCAATAACATTCCAGGGGGATGCAGACAGCGCTGGTGAGGTTGGAGTAGGGCATGAAACGCCCGAAATGGCCGCCTCCCAAGAGGATCACGTTGGGGGTTCCTACTGCACAGGCCATATGGGCCATCGATGTTTCGGCGCCTACGGCAAGCCTGCAGCGTCTGAGAATTTCTGCCGATTGGCGGAGTGTCGTTTTGCCGCACAGGTTTAGGGTTTTGGTGCCGTGAAGGTCTGCTAAATTCTTTTCGTTTATAGGGGAGTCGTTGGACGAACCAAGTGCAATAACCGAATATCCATCTTCTTTACATAGTTGCGCAAGCGCGAGACCATATTTATCGTAGGTGCGGGCTTCGGCCTGTGCCCCCGCGAACAAGGCAATGGTTTTGTCGGGGACAAGTCCGTTTTTCTTGAACAATGCATCAGCGAATTCCGCGTCTTCAGGGGTCGTCCAGATAACTGGGGACAGTTGCGGCGCATCAATTCCGAGCGCCGCCAGAAAATCCCGGTGCCTTTCCAGTTCCAGCTTGTATTCTCCCTTGTTGGGAATGATGGACGAATACAATGGGTTGGCCCTGGAGCGGAAGTCCTCTGTCATACGGTTGGCGAAGTCTCCATGGAACGCGATTCGCTGACGCGCCGTCGCATCCAGGGAAAAGATGTCGGTGAGAGGTTCGCGGGAAAAGACCGAGTTCAGGACCAGATCGTACGTTTCTTCGTACAAGGTCGTGCTGATTTCCTTTCGGTATTCCTCATCCGTGTAGGCGCGCGCCTTGTTGAATGTAACCAAAGCGTCAACGTAGGGACACGATTCGTACAATTCAGCGATATGATCTTGGCAGAGCACGGTGATATTAGCATCAGCATAGTTACTTTTCACGTGAGGGAGCATGGACATGGACAGAACCGCGTCGCCGATGGAGTCCGTCCGAACCCAGAGGATTTTGCGCGGAGCAAGGTCAGGTTGGACCAAAATCCGGCTGGTTGCTTCCCCGGCGGTTTTCGATTCAGGGCCAAATCTTTCTTTCGGTTTTTTTGTAGCAGTGTCGCTTTCTTTGTGGGAATTAGATTTTCCAGCATACATTGATTGTAAATCATTCTGGATGAACCTGTTTAACTCAGTCATGGTTTCATGGACTTTCTCAAAACCTGGTCTCGAGTATAACGAATGCACGGACTCATTGAATGGAATCAAATTGCATCTGTAGCGAAGCAGGCTCGCAGTGAAAAAAGCCATCTTGAAGAGTTCTTTATCGATCGGATCATCAACCTTGTCCGCAATGCTCATGTAGGCATTGATCATTTGCAGGAATGCTTTGGCGCCATCGGTTTCGTTGGGAAAATGTTTCTTTCTATAAACCTCCCAGTTGCCCCAGTTTTCAGACTTTCTCATGAAAAACAGTGGTTCGTCTATGAGAGCGAAAGATCCCATCTGGGCAAGTTCGGTGAGTCGTACGTGATCAAATCCTACAACGTGGCATTTGATCAACTTGTGTAACTCTTTACGACGATAAATTCCATACTGTTGATATGCTTCAACAAGACCGTGCATTACGACCAATGGTCGCGAGACAGGAGGAATTCCGCGTGTGTCGATAATAGCTGGAATTTCATCATAGACGGTATTTCCACGGAACCATTTCGCCCGCGGGTAGGCTAACACTACAGAAGGATCAGATTCTAAAGCATTCAGGCATTTTTCAATAAATGTGGGTGCATAGTAATCGTGTCCCGCGGCCCACATATAATATTTGGTCGTGGCTTTATCGATCACACCATAACCACAGGGATTGTTTGATTCAAAATGTATTACCTTGACCCTTGTGTCTATTTTGGCGAAATTTTCAGCGATTTGACCGCTGGAATCGGTCGAGCCGTTGTTTGTTATTTCAAGGGTGAAATCCGTATAAGTTTGTGAGAGTAATGATTGAATAGCATCAGACATAAACTGCTCTTCGTTATAGACAATCATGCCAATACTCAATATATTATTATCTGACATGGTTATGTTCCTTGTGAAATATTATTAGGTGTAATGTTATATCAATCAGAAACGCTTTAATATCTTATCGGCATCTGTATCAAGGTCATCCTCGGGTAGTACGATTGCATCAGGTATTTTACATTCTCTACAAACAGGATAGTTTTTAGCTATATATCTTCTTTTGTTAAGCATCATTATTTGGAAATTTCTTAGACTAGGACTGTTCCAAATATTCAGTAAAGAAATATTATGTATGTTGCCAAGTTTAGTTGGATCATGGTAAGAGCAGCAGGGATAAACATCACCGGTTTCCGTGATATTCATCATGAAAAATGGTTGGGGGCAAACAATGACCGGTGAATGAATATAACCATATTTAGAGATCATTTGTTCCTTATTGATTCCTATGTCATTATTTCCATGTTCAAAAATAGGTCGTATGTTTTCAATGTACATTCGGTCCGAGATGTCCTTGAAGGTTGAATAAAACGCTTCTTCTTCATTTTCAGATATAGCGATATCTGCGACTTTAACATATACTTGACATTGTTTCTTAGATTTGTACAATCTGCGTATTTTTGATACAAACTCCTCAAAATCAAGGTCGAAACCACATATTTCCGAGTACTTTTCTGCTTTCATACCTTGTAATGATATCTTTATATAATCAACTCCTGAGTCAACAAGGGCTGAACCAGTGTATTCGTTCAGCAAAGAACCGTTAGTTATAACTGAGACCTTGTCAACGATATTGTGTTTTTTTAAATGAGATACCATGCGAGGGAGATCTATGTTAATGGTTGGTTCTCCCCATCCTGCAAAATTTATCTGTTTGAGTCTGTCTTTAAATTCACCTATTTGGTTACATATTATTTCAAAGGTTCTCCAGTCCATATTTTTCTTTTGCATATTTTTCGAAGAACCATGTATGCAGTAACAGCATCTGAAATTACATGCTGATGAAGCTGTTATTTGTATGGAGAAAGGTGTTTGCAATGGTATCACTTCTGCTAGGATATTCCGATTCTCATCGTAGTTTGGTTTGATTTTCGAAGCCATACGATTGACCTCCGATTAGGTGAATAGTGAGTTGCTCAATTTTGTTTGACAACGAGATCGGCTTTATCAGATTATACAGCCAATGGAATATCCTGATCTGTATCAATTCCGAAGTACGTTGCATATTTTTTCCACTCGGTGCGTCTGTTTATGATTTCTTTGAAACGCCGCATAGACTCTACCGAAAATTCTTTCTCATCGTTCAGGTACTGTTGTGCTTTAGCTAAATAATAATAGGCAAACGCATGATCAGAATAAAGTTTAATCACTTCTTTGAAGGCTTTTGCCGCTGTTTCATAATCACCTATTTTCATTCGATAATTATTGACGAAGTTTGCGTACAGATTCATCAAGTAAACTTTCTTTGTAATATACTCAGAAGAGTATTCAGGGGTATTTATAAAATAATTGCTTGAATCGAAATCGCCGATTCCTATGTCTTCATTAATATAACCGTTTTCGACACAAATATTATATAGTTTAGTTCCTCTGTAAGGTACCGCATGGCAAAAACCGCTCCAATCTAATCCGATATCGTTGATGAATTGTATGGTTTCATCTCTATGCTCATCCCGCTCACCCGGGAAGCCTACTACAAATGAACCATAAGACCAGATGCCATATTTTCTCAGGTTGTCTATAACGTCTTTGACGCCGCCCAAATTTAAAGGTTTGTCAATGATTTTGTCTAAAACATATTTTGAACCTGATTCAATGGCCAAGTTTACGGTGTCAATACCAGCTTCACTCATTAGAAAAGCCATTTCCTCGTCAATGAATGCTACGGACAAGCCGTTGGGACATTCGACTCTAAGATTGAATTGTGCCAGTTCTTTAAAGAGCTGTTTTGCTCTCTTGCGTTTTAAGAGTAATTGGTCATCATAAAAGGTGAGAACTGACATCCCATACTTTTCGACGAGAAATCTAACATGTTCTATTATCTTATCGACACTCGCAAATCTCATGCTTCTGTCATTGTCTTCGGACCTCATGCAGAAGGCGCACTTGTATGGACAGCCACGTGTTGTGATAATGAAGAATTGTTTTGGGTTCGGTTTTGACCCTGAAAAAGGAGAGAAAGATTCCTTCATATTGTAATCGTTTATGTTTATAAAGCTGTAATCTATATCAATTACGTCGTCTAAATTTTGTATGTAACTTTTGGCTGGTATTTTTCCCGCTTTTAGAGAATTTCTGGTTATCCAGGAATTGTCGCTTTCTAGAAAAGCTTTATGGTCATCACTTTCAATGAGTTTCAGAAACGGTATTTCGCCTTCAGAAAAACAGATGGCATCGATATATTCCTGCTCATTCAAGATGGTTTTGTAAGACGGCACTGTAGCCGCTCCTCCAAGTACGACTACGATATCATCACGATACTCCTTTACTTGTTTTGTGATTTCCTCTAAATGAAAATATGAGTTGTCGAACATCATTGAAATGCCGACAATATCGGGATTCAATTCTTTTAGTTTCCTCTGGACCGAATAAAAGTAATTTCCATCAGAAATCGTATTGAAATCAATGATTTCAATTTTATTAAGTTTAGTTGCATTATTCTTGGCATAGGTTGCAATTGAAAGAAGACCATACGGAAATGCGCTGAAGCTGCGTAATTTCGAGCTCGGTATGGCGCCGCGATGCTGTAAGTATGGCAATACTATGAATACAATATTTTTCATGGTAGATATCTCCTCCGGAAGTCATTCACTGATGTAAAGGATGACATTATTAAGAGGTTTTCTGAATTAAAACACGTCCGCAATACGTTCATTTGGTATTGCATATACCACCAGTCCCGTACCGCACCAACCGTGAAGTCTAAGAAAGAAATGGTAATTATGCAGTGAAACCATGAGCCAGTCGAACATCTTCCAGAGACCGTCATTATTATGATACGCTGTAGCGGTTATTATGGGACGATTTGAAAGAATTGTTCTGTTTCCCCCTTTGATGGCATCAAATTCTCCTCCTTCAAGATGAAGTTTGATGAAGCTGGGAGAAATTATCAAACTGTCAATGTTAGAAAGGATTGCGTCCCTTTGCCCTAATGTTGTTATTTGGGATGCATAACCGAGGCCGTCATGGAATCTGCAACTACCTACTTTTGATGCAATGACATTATTAAGTATGGTCGTTTTGTTCAAAGTTTTGCTGGAAAATGTTTTTGCAAAGTTTTCCTTCATGATCAGAACATTATGGGGTTCCGGTTCGATGGCGGTGATTCCATCGAATTCGGCATTAACGAGATCTGAAAATCTAATGCTGACTTCTCCATGATGTGCACCTATGTCAAGAAAGTCTTCATGCTCGTGCAGCGTGGAGCATACTTGTTGAATAAAGTACCGGTCATTTGTTGTAACCGGCGCGTATTCGAATGTCCATTCTTCACGTAAGCACCTCCATGCCAGGAACTGGAGATGATGGGCGCGTGAAATGTCGTCTTCCCAGAGATCAAGCACGCGACTGATGCCGATGATATCATCATTATTCAAATGAGCGCAGAACCAGCCGTTGCCTAAAGGATGCCGGTCTCGGTATGCTTCGGTTATGTCGTAAAATGGCAACAAGTCCCGCCAACCCTGCGTAGCAAGTGACCTCTGTAATGGTACATAGGGTATGGTTGAGATGCAGACCGCCAACAATGATGATGTTTTGTCGCTCTCCGGGACCTCATCGGGTGCTAGGATATCCGTTCCTTCCCAATGCGGATCTTTGGTATATGCGGCCGGGTTTGCGTCAACGACATATTGAAATGGTATTCCGATATGGAATAGATAGTCTTTGGCCATTTTGCCGAGATTGCCCGCCCCATAGAGAATAAGGGGTTTATCTACTGCTCTCGGGGTGAAAGCACAATTTCTATCGGCCAAGGTGCGCAACATTTCTTGAGCTGCGGACCTGTCTGGCGTGTTTTGGTATGTCACGTCACTATATGCAGCCGCTTTGTCCATTGGGTAAGCCTCATATCTTCAGGAAAGTGACGATGAAAATGTAAGGAAGAACCTTTTGTCCGTTCCAAGAGATTATGAAGGGTCAGTTCGTCGACAGAATGCAATCCTTGCTCGGACGTAAAAATTTCCTTGTCTTTCTGACAGGTAAGAAACCACTCCGCAGGTGTTTCACCAAAAATTTCTTTGAAGCATATGGCTGATTTATCAACCTGAACAGACGCGAAGTAGTGCTCTGAAAATGCGGTAACCATTCTGCGGGGCGAAAAACGCTCTCGTACGGATTCTGCCGCGCGTTTTGAAATCTTTAGTCTTTCTCTGGGATTGTTTGCCAGCCAGACTACCGCATGAGCAAACTCTTGGGGAGTGTTGACGATCATTCCGGTTTCTCGGTCACTTATCAGGCATCGTTCTGCCGGATTGTTCAGAACGATCGGCACTACTCCCATGGCCATGGATTCCAGAAGGGCATTCTCCGTTGTGCCATAATGTTTCGGGTTAAGCAGATAAGGAGTTATGTTGATTTCTGATAATTCCGAGACCACGTCATCGGTGTAGCCAACAAACTCGAGCATTCCTTTGCGACCGGCCTTTTCGCAACCAAGCCGCAGGATATCCTTGTTCGTCATGTCGCCGATCATTTTTACCGTGAAATCTGGGATCGGGACTGCCGTAAGAAAATCAAGATAATGTGGATGAAGCTTGGCGAAATTCAGGCTTCCCAAATAACCTGCTGCCAGCGTTTCGTCTTCTGAACGAGCAGGTGGAACAAAACCATCAAAGCCACCCGCGCTGTGGATGACATCAAGTCTGCTCAGTTTTTCCTGGGTAAGTTGTTTTACTTCGGCGGATTCATATGAGCATGGCGATGTAAAAATACATCTATGGGCTGCTGTTAACAGTTTGGTGGGAATTATTGGTGTATAAAGGCCCGAAACGTGACACCAGATGATGAGGCGCATTGCCGGTAATGGTGCTTTGCAAAGTGTGTCGATTGTTGTTGGATGATTCCACCACTCCAGTTGGACGATATCCGCGTCTTCGATAAGTCCTTGTAGCATCTTATGTTCGGGGCATACGGTTACCGTGCAGCCGTCTGAACGAATTTTATCGATAAAGTAGTTTTTTTCCGGTTTCTCGAGACAGACTATCGCATGCCGAATGTTTGAATCCCGCGGAGTATTGAGGACAAGGCCGCTTAGCGCTTTACCAACCCCGCCGCCCAAGTGCGCGGTAAGATGTAGAATCGAGAGTCTGTTTCTCATAAGCGTTCCATGCGAATTTTTTCGAGAAGTGTTTTTGCGTAAGGATCGATATTATCGGGAAGGCAATGGGTAAGTTGTCCACACTCAGCGCATACCGGATGCTGCTTCCGTTTCCCTTCAAGTTGCTCTGCTCGATAGTGATAAAGACGCTCGCCATTCCAAATTTTTTTCAAGCTTTCGGTTTTTATGTCGCCCAAAATTAATTTCCGTGACCAGTCGAGAAAGCAGAGGCTGACCGAACCATCAGAGTTTACCGATAGGGAATAGAAGATATAAGGGCAGGTCATCACCTCGCTGAGCGGCTGATCGTAAATTCCTTTGTCCATGGACACATCAAGCCGATTTGCTACATCAAACTCTGGCCAGCACGGAGCTACGTTTTCAATAAAAATACGGTCAGCATAGTCGCCGAAAATGCTGAAGAACTTTTGCTTGTCTTCTTCAGACAAAAAATCTCCCGCGATTTTTATAAGAATCTCGCAATTGCCTTTCATCTCGTAGAGCTTGCGAATATTGTCGACGAATTTGTCGAAATCTACTTTAACGCCGGTAAATTCAAGAAACTGCTCATTGGAAAGGCCGTCCACTGATATGTTTATGCGGTCGATTCCAGCGTCGAGAACCGGTTTGACCGTTTCCGGGTCCAGCAGGGAACCGTTGGTGGTGGTGTCGATGGATCGGGCCACTCCCGATTCTTTGGCGCAGCGTACCATTTCGGCGAAGTTCCGGTTGAGGAACGGCTCCCCGTCCTTGTATAGCCGGAGCACCTTGAGCGGCTCGTCGAATTCCTTCAGGTCATGGATAATCTTTTTGTACAGATCAAGATCCATTGTTCCCTGCCAACGACCCGTTTTCCGAATGAGGCGAGTGTCACCGCTTGGGCAGAATTTGCACTTGAAGTTACAGGCGCTTGAAGGATCCACAAACAGAACGAAGGGGGTGGAAAGCGGGATCACCTCTTCGAGGGGAGTCCGTCCTTCTCGATTGATTCTGGGTTTTATCTGGGCTTTCATAAACAGAGATCCTTTTGTCTTTTACCTGCTACGCTCCTGACGAATCATCCAAAAGTCGGGACAATTTCCTGGTATCCCCCCAGAACGCCATGGGCTCGTAATCGGGGTAGGGGTAGTATCCCAGGTTGAGCCGGATGGACGAGCCCCGTGCCGTAATGCGCTCTTCCACTAGCCGGCGGACGGAAACGGGATTCCCACTGCAGACGTTGACGATGCCGTCGAAGGCGGGATTTTCCATGAGGGACACCAGGTGCGAAGCCACCGCTTCCACCGACAGGTAATCCCGCAACTGTTCACCGCCCGACATGTTGAAAACGGTCTCTCCCTCATCAATGGCGGCATCCAGTTGGGAGAGGAGGCTCTTCGGACTCTGTCCCTTGCCGTGCATGTAGAAGAGCCTGACCCATTGCAGGTGGAACGGGTGGACGTCTCTCAGCGCCTCCAGGTAGCCGCGGAGGGTGTTTTTGGCCATGCCGTAGGGGGTGACCGGTTGCGGCGGCGTGGACTCGTCCAGACAGCCGGACCGGAGACCGTATTCGAAGCAGGTGCCGGAAACCAACAGGCGTTGTGTCCCCGCGGTTACAAGACTCTTCAGGAACCTGCATTCGGCGGGCAGGGTCGATTCCAGGTGAGTCAATGCTTTGTAGTTGGGTAGGCCGGGCCATGCCAAGTGAATTACGGCATCAAACGCGTTGGGCCGCAATCTTTCCAGCGTTGAGGGGTCATGAATATCGGTGGCAATGAATTCCACACTGCCGTACCAAGGCAATGCCGCGGCCCGTTTCCCATTGCGTGCGACGGCGGTAACGCGGTATCCCTCTTCCAACAGACGAACAACCACATGATTGCCGATGAAACCTGTTGCTCCGGTTACCAGGACGTTCATGGCCTTCTCCTGTTGCCTTCGAAGGTAAAGGGCGATAAAAAGCGATCCAGGGAAGAGAAGCCGGCATCTCTTGTTGAAATATCCGGATTATCGTCCGGCCAGGGTATCCCAGCGGAATTCCAAAGAATGCCGCTGTCGTACTCCGGTGAATAGACCGAAGAAACCTTGTACAACATGGTCGCCGATTCGTCTGTTACGTAAAACCCGTGGGCGAGTCCCCTCGGGATATACAGCATGTTTCCCTGATCTGCGGACAACTTCACGATTAGGTGGCGGCCGTAGGTGGGAGAACCTTTCCTAAGGTCAACCACGGCATCAATTACGCTGCCAGCGGTGCAGTACACAAGTTTCTCGTGATCGTGAGGGGGGAGTTGGAAATGCAGTCCCCGCAAAACACCGTGCCGCGAGACCGAGTAATACTCTTCACGCCAATCCGTTGCCAGGCCATTACTGTGGAAGACTTCATCATGGAAAGTCTTTACGAAGGCGCCACGCTGATCGCGAAGAATACAGGGAAAAATCTCGCGGCATCCCGGTATGGTTGTTTCCTTGATCCTCATCTGCATGCCGTCTCCACGAATTCGCGAATCGTATGAATCATGTAATCGATCATTTCGCAGCGTAGACCCGGGTAAACTCCTATCCATAAGGTGTCACGCATGATCCGCTCAGTGTTTTCCAGGTTGCCGACGACCCGATACCCTGTACCTTTTTTTCGCATTTCATCAAAACAGGGGTGCTTGATCAGGTTGCCGGCAAACAGCATTCTTGTTTGTATACCTTGCGATTCCAGGTGTGAAACCAGACAATCACGGGTAAAGGGAGCTTTCTTGTGGATCGTCAGCAGGAAACCGAACCAGCTTGGGTCGGAATTCTTCGCCGGTTCAGGAAGAATTAGGCAATCAGAGCAAACGGACAGACCATCACGCAGCAATCGCCAGTTTTTTTTTCGTTCCTCGACGAAAAAGGGTAATTTTTCCAATTGGGCGCAGCCTATTGCTGCCTGCATTTCAGTCACCTTCAGGTTGTAGCCGAAGTGGGAATACACATACTTGTGGTCGTATCCAAAAGGAAGTTCACCGAACTTTTGGCCAAAACGATTTTTGCAGGTATTGTCCCTGCCCGAGGGACACCAGCAGTCCCGACCCCAGTCCCGGAAGGATTCCACCAGGCGTTTGAGATTTGTGTCGTTGGTGTAGACAGCGCCCCCTTCTCCCATGGTTATGTGGTGCGGCGGATAGAAACTGGAGGTGCCGAGATGGCCGATAGTGCCGGTGTGCCGCCAGGCGCCTTCCAGGAAATAGCGTGAGCCGAGGGCGTCGCAGTTGTCTTCGATCAGCCAGAGATCGTTCCTGTCGCAGAATGTCTTTACTACGGATAAATTAAAAGGGTTGCCCAGCGTGTGGGCCACCATCACCGCTTTCGTCCGTGACGAAAGAGCCGGTTCCAGCATCTCTACATCAATGTTGTAGCTTGGCAGGGTGACGTCTACGAACACAGGAAGCGCGCCATACTGGATAATGGGAGTGACAGTTGTGGGAAACCCTGCCGCGACGGTGATTACTTCGTCACCGGGTTCGATGCGTTGATTCCCGAGTTTCGGGGAAGTGAGTGCCATCAGGGCCAGAAGGTTGGCTGAGGATCCCGAGTTGGTCAGGGAGCAGTGCTTTACATCGAGAAAGTTTGCGAATTCACGTTCGAAACGTTCCGTGTATCGACCGGTGGTGAGCCAGAAGTCGAGGGCCGCATCGACAAGGTTGGTTATTTCCCTTTCGTCGAAAATCCGGCCGCCATAAGAGATGCAATCTCCTGGCTTGAAAGCTTTTTGCGCACCATGAGCGTACTGGTAATAAGCTGTCGCAGCGTCGATGGCCTGTCTGCGCAGATATGTTTCTTGCTCGTCTTTTAGCATGGTGAACCTGCCGCCATATTCGCCCGTACCGGCGAGTTTGCCTGCAGTGCTACGTATTCTCTGATTTGTTGTTCGGTAATACGGTGCATGTCGGAGTTTCCTGCCTGGTGAGCCGCATACCAGGATATCGTCCATTGCAGGGTTTCTTCCAGAACCATTAACGGTTCCCACCCAAGACGTGTCCTGGCTCGGGAGCAGTCCAGCCTGAGGAGATTGGCTTCATGGGGGGCAATCGTTCCGTCAATGCCCCATCTCGCGCCAGACCCCCAAATTTCGGCGGCAATCTTAACCACCTCCAGGACCTGTCGGGCGTCTTCATCCCGTGGGCCGAAATTCCAGCCGCCGGCGTTGTCCGAACCATCGTTCCAAAGAACTTCAGCCAGCATCAGGTAACCGCGTAACGGTTCCAGGACATGCTGCCAGGGACGGACTGCACCGGGATAGCGAAGGAACAGTGTCTGTTCCGAGGAAAAGGCGCGTACCATGTCGGGTATGAGCCTATCCTCGGACCAGTCACCACCGCCGATTACGTTGCCTGCGCGTACCGTGGCAACCGCGACTCCACGGTTATGGAAAAAAGAGCGGCGGTATGCGGCAACTACGAGTTCAGAGCAGCCTTTGCTGCTGGAATAGGGGTCGCTTCCTCCCAAGGCGTCATCTTCCCTGTATCCCCGCAAGATCTCCAGATTTTCATAACACTTGTCGCTGGTTACCACGATGGCGACCCGGACTGAAGGAATTTGCCGGATGGCTTCGAGAAAATTGACGGTTCCCATAACATTGGTTGCATAGGTTTCGGTGGGATTACGGTAGGAAGCGCGTACCAGTGGTTGCGCGGCGAAGTGAAATGCTATATCGGGTTTTGACTCCTGCATTGCGTGCAGTAGTTGGTCGGGGTCTCGGACATCGGCGATAATTGAGCGCATGCCTTCTGCTACATGAGCTGCATGGAAAAGGGACGGCCGTGTCGACGGCTCCAGGGCGTAGCCGGTTACGGATGCTCCCATACTTTGCAGCCAGAGTGAAAACCATCCGCCCTTGAAACCAGTATGTCCGGTAAGGAAAACAGACCTGTCGGTCCAAAACTCTTTGTTCATTCCCATATTTTCCACTGTGCTCGTCCCGATTGCCACAGTCTCTCCAGCTCTTCCTTGTCTCTCAGGGCATCCATGCATTTCCAGAAACCGTGATGTTTATAAGCGATGAGTTGTCCGTCGCGCGTAAGGTTATCGATGGGGTCCTGTTCCCACATTTTGGCGTCCGCGTCATCAGGCAAGTATGAAAAAACATCAGGCTTCAGTACGAAGAAGCCGCCGTTGATCCATCCACCATTGGACGGTTTTTCCTGAAAACTGGTAACCTGACCAGTTTTATCCATGCCAAGAAGTCCAAATCTGCCTGCCGGCTGAACAGAGGTCATGGTGGCGATCTTTCCGTGGGAACGGTGAAACTCGATGAGTTCGTTCAGATTCACGTCCGCCAGCCCGTCACCGTAGGTGAGCATGAATTCTTCTTTTCCAATATATTGCTGAACACGCTTGAGGCGACCGGCAGTCTGCGTGTTGAGGCCGGTTTCAACAAGTGTAACTCTAAACTTTTCAGTATTGGATTGGTGGACCTCAAAACTGTTTGTCTGGAGATTGAAGGTCACATCGGAGTTGTACATGTAGTAGTGCATGAAATACTGCTTGATCATGAAACCTTTATATCCCAGGCAGATGATGAAATCATTGAAGCCTTGGGCTTCGAATATTTTCATCAGGTGCCACAGTATCGGCTTTTCGCCGATCTCTATCATAGGTTTCGGCCTGAGGTACGATTCTTCGGAAATTCTTGTACCAAGTCCACCGGCAAATATTACAGTTTTCATGTTTTTGGGTTCCTGGTCAAATTTTTGTAAAAATAAAAGGTTTTTAGCCGTTTTATTGATACTAACAGTCAAGTCCACTATCGCAGGTTTAGATGTTTTTCATGTAAATTGCAATTATTATGCCTTGAAGTGGTGACTGGTAACTTCTTGAAATAATGAGATAAATAAGGATGTGGTGCCGATCGCGGACAAATGTTTGACTACTAGTCGCGTGAATATTTGAAGTGCGGAAATCGCTTCTTTCGAAAATAAAAGAGACGATTTTTCATGAAATTTGGTCGCTGCCGTGAAGTGTGGATGGACGGATTTTTTTCTCCGGTGATGCTGTCCTGATGTAGAGCTATACAATTTCAGTACATGGATATATTGAAGGGGAAGGAAAACGGAAATGCTAATGCTATGCCAATATTTGTAAACTGATTCAGAACCCCTTCTTCGCGAAGCCATCGTATTCATCGGCATCAGGGTCCATCTGCTTGCCGTCGCTGTCCGTTCCTGAAAACTTGAAGACAATATGCGATGGATCGATGACGCCGGTGCCTTCGGCGTTTTGCGAGAGGGAGAAGGTTACTGTTGCGCGAAAATTGGTAGCATCGTAGGTGACGCTTTTGGGAATGGGTGAGAAGTTGATTTCGTTTTCGGGGTGGAGCGTGACGCCGTTGTTGTAATAGCCTTCGGTAATGCCGTTTGCCTTGGTTATGGACCAGTTGGTAACGTTCATGACGGAGGAAACATCCATTTGCGAGTCGAACTGGAGAACCATGGTCATGTCTTTTGATGCATACGGTTCTATAAAGTCTGGATCGAGGAAAATAAGTGGGCTTCCCGGCCCGAGAAGCGAATTGAACGTGCTTTTGTCGGCGTTGCTTGCAAGTATCTTGGGTGACTTGAGATCACTTGCCAGGGAGTCCGCGAGTGTTTCATCGAGATCGTAGAGGATGTCCACCTGCTCCTGTGCCTTGTCCCGTTCCCCCAGTTGCAGGTAGGCCGTGCCCAACTCGAAGTATGCGTAGGTAAACTCATCCTTCAGCGTAACTGCTTTTTCAAGCTGTGTGACGGCTTCTTCGTAACGACCCGTCTTGTTGTAGGTTTGACCCAGGGCAAAGTACACGTTGCCGTCTTTCGGGGCCATGCCCATTACCTTTTTGAATTGTGTTTCCGCTTCGGAGTAGCGTTCGGTCTGCAGGTAGAGCTGTCCAAGGGTGTAGGGTGCGACAGTGTCGGTCGGATCATACTGGGCGGCGGCCTTGAATTCCTTTTCCGCCTCCGAATAGCGCTTGTCGGATAAATATACATTGGCCAGTTCCAGGTGGATGTCGCTTTGGGTACGATCGAGGGAGATGGAAATCTTGTATGCATTAACGGCCTGGTTGTTGTTGCCCAGCTTCAGGTAGGCCTTTGCCATGTAGTTATAGGCGTCCAGATTGTCGGGCGCATAGGCAGTCGCCAATCTGAAGGTGTCCGCGGCACGGGTATAGTTGCCGTCCTGATAGAGGCTCAGTCCGGTTGAAAGCAGCGTTTGCGACAATTGGCTCTTGAGGCTCATTTGATCGGTCAATGCCGAAAACATCTTTTCCGCTGACGATGTCGTAGTTGTCATGGGCATGTCTCCCGGTTGTCAAGGTCTCTGCTGAAAGGAAGTTGATGAAGTTTTACAGCAGGAGTCGTGCCGTCTGCTTCGTGACGCAGGCACTTCATTGCCTATGTTTATTATCGGAGTTTTACGCAAAAACTTTAGAATTTGTTTAAGAATAACGTAAGGAATGAAACCTGTGGTTGGTGAAATCGTTTGTCATGGTTGATTTAACCGAGAGACTGACTGTATAGGAGACGCTGTGGGTGTCAAAATTTTGAACGCAGCGTCAGAAATGCCTTTTACCACCCCCAGCCCCTCCTGAAATAGGCGGGGAGATACTCTGTCTTCCCCCTCTTTGATAAGGAGGGGGTCAGTGGTAGGTGGATAAGCCGAAGTTCTCAGAAGAGCTTCGGTTTTTTTAAAGTTTTGTTCATTTCTGACGATATACTCAGTAAAAGCGGTTGTAGCGGCTCTGTATAGGGGGCTTTACGATGACCGACAGTATTTCAAGAATATCAGACATTTCGTCTTCAACGCACAGCGGTACGGGTTCTGCAAGAGAGAAAAAAAGGTTTAAAAACTCTCATCGTTCGGAAGCTCATGATACCGTCAGTATTTCCGAAGAGGCGAGGCGCCGTTCCTCAACCGAAGAGGATCAGTGGGAAGTTTCTGACGAAAGGTAGACTGCGATAAAGGAGAACTTCACCATGAGTGCGGGTAATAGCACCTTGAATATTTTGGATGAACGGCTTGATAACGTAAAGTCCGGCAGCAGGCTTGCGATGCTGGTCAACAATGTCTGTGATGTTATGGGCATGCGCAGGAACCTGAAGGAAGTGTCGTTCATGGCCGATTTCTTCCGTTCCATTACTGCTTCACTGAACACGGATAATGTTCTGGAAGCGGCCGCACGGAAAATTTATGAATATTTCCGTTTCAATCTCATGGTTGTTACGCTGAGAGAGGGCGCTGAGGAAAGGGTCAAGGCCTTTACCCCGCGTAACCTTAATGATTCGCCTGATGACCTTTCAGCTATTCTGAGGAGCCATGTTGGTTTGAGACCTCAGGATGTGAAGGGGTTCCGGTCCCTGGGATTGGATGCTCCCGAGGGGAGTCTGGCATTCGGTAACACCAATTACCTGGAACTTCCCATGAATTTGGGTAGTGTTATGATTTATTCGGAGTTCAATTTCGTCAACCATTTTTCCGATGACATGCTCCTTGGTCTTATGGAGACTTTTGGTACGGCTCTTCGTAATTCGCTTGAATACGGGAAAGTGAAGGAATTGTCGATGCGGGATGGTCTGACCGGTCTTTTCAATCGTCGTGTCCTTGAGGAAATGCTGGAAATTGAGGGGTGCAAGAGAAAAGTCGCGCCACTTTCACTGCTCGTGATAGATCTTGATAACTTCAAGCTGGTCAACGATACTTACGGACATCCGGCGGGAGACCTTGTTCTGCAGACGGTGGCGCGGGTTCTCCGGGAAAACACCCGCGGCTCGGATCTTGCCGTTCGGAGTGGTGGTGAGGAATTTTCCGTCTTGTTGTCTTCGGTTACACCGCTTGGCGCCCTTGAGATAGGTGAGCGAATCCGGTCAAAAATTGCGAAGACCATGATTACCTACAACGGTCGCCAGATCAAGGTAACGGCCAGTGTCGGCGTTGCCCACCGTTCTTCTGAAAATATCTGCACCATGAAGGAGCTTGTTGAACGGGCTGATCAGGCATTGTACGAAGCGAAAAGACTCGGCAAGAACCGGGTATATGTATATCCGGGCACGTCCAATTCTGGAGGAAAAGTAACGAGAAGTGGAGGTGGACCCCGGAAAAAGGATCTCCATATTGTCCGGGTAAAGTGAGCGACATCTGTCCGGGCAATGCCGGATAGGGTAGAAGGGTTTTGAAAAGAAAAAGGGTCCGTTAGGGACCCTTTTTCTTTTTCCATAAATGATATCGATGGGTTATGCCGCAGCGGAAAGAAAGCTTTTATCTTTTTCGTATGCTTCCTCGAACTCTTCGAGCAGTTTTTCTAGTTGCTCGTTGTCAAGCCCCAGAAAACTTGACGCTTTCGTACTTTCAAAGGAGAGGTCTTCCCTGGGGTAGCGTTGCCCGATCCCGAGTCTGATGCAGAAAAGGTCTGCCAGACTTACCACCGCCGTCAGCCGCAGCAGATAAAGATCGTCCAGATCGGTGAAGGCGAAGGCATGGTGCTGCTGCACGGTCTGGGTCAGCACGTCGGGAAAGTTCCATTTTTTGATGACGAGGGCGCCGGCTTCTTCGTGGGTGAAGGAGAAGAAGCTCTTTTCGGCCTCGTTGAAACGGATGTCCTCATTATAGCAGCGTTCCATTACCATCTGGAACTTGGCGGGATCCTGACTGTTCATGATGGTCTTGCCGATATCGTGGAATAGTCCGGCCAGAAAGGCCTCCTCGGGATCGACGCCGCCAAGTGACTTTGCGATGGTCCTGGCTGCCAGGCCTGCGCCGAACGAGTGCTCCCAGAGCATTTTTTCCGTCAGCCCGAAGGGTTGATATACCTGGCGGAGAGAGGCGGTTACCACGACGCTTTTGAGGGTGTTGAAGCCGAGCAGTACAATGGCCATTGACAGATTCTGGATCTTGCCTTGCCGTCCGTAAAAGGAAGAGTTTGATATTTTCAGTACCCGCGCGGCTACCGCCGGATCCGAGGAAACGACCTTGGAAAGTTCTTCCGCCGTGGCCCGGTCACTCTCGATAAGCTGCATGACCTTTGTCGCAACAATGGGGATTGTCGGCAGGTCACCGGCCGACATGATAGTCTTTTCCAATTCAGTGTTCATTGCAGTACTCTTTCTTCAGGGTTTTTGTTGTGGTTGTTCAGCGTCTTCCGTTCTCTGCTGTTTTTGCAATTTCAAAGCCGATCTGGTCAAGGGGAAGCACGAGGTCCGCGACCCCTCCTTCAATACAGGCCCTGGGCATGCCGTAGATGGTCGAGCTTGCCTCATCCTGCACCAGGGTAATGCCACCCTTGCCTTTCAGGTGCTGCATGCCCTTGAACCCGTCGTTTCCCATTCCGGTCAGAATAACGCCGAGCATGGAGCCTCCGCAGGCATCCGCCAGTGATTCCATCATCAGGTCAACGGAGGGAACATAGGTTTTTTTCGGGTAATCACTGGTGGCTGCCTGGTGAACATAGAGTCCTCCCGACCGTCGTGAAACCAGGGTATGCGTTCCTCCCTGAGCTATCAGCGCGGTACCGGGTTTTATCATATCACCATCGACCGCTTCCTTGATCGTCAGGGAGCACTTGGCGTTGAGCCTGTCCGCATAGGGACCGGTGAAGGCTTTCGGCATGTGAATGACCACCATGATTCCGTATGGAAAGTTTACGGGAATCCTGGAGAGGACTTCCTGAAGAGCAACAGGCCCGCCGGTGGATGCGCCGATTGCTACGTAGTTCAAGCGGACTTTAGGGAGCCTGGCCTCTGCGACACGCCTGGCCACCGGTGCCGGTCGTTCGAGACGAAAGGTTTTTTGTCCGGCGCCGAAACGAACCGCCGCTTTCACCTTTCGAAGCATCTCTTCCTTGAAGACCGCCTGAGCCGTTTGTGAGTCGGTTATGTTTTTGGGGATATAATCGACGGCACCCGCTTCCAGGGCGTCAAATGTCGCCTTTGCGCCTTCGTTGGTGAGCGTCGAAACCATGAGAACACGCGTGGGACATTTGGCCATGATCTGCTTCAGGGCGGTTATACCGTCCATGACCGGCATTTCAACGTCCATGGTTATCAGGTCGGGTTTCAGTTCCAGTGCTTTGTTGACGCCGTTGGCTCCGTCAACGGCCGTTCCGACAATTTCGATTTCCGGGTCGCTGCTCAGAATGCGACGTATCGCCATCCGCATAAAGGACGAATCGTCGACGATAAGAACACGAATTTTTTTGGGTCTTTGCTGGATCATGAAACCTCGCTTTTCGAAATTGCTCCGGTTTTGGAAACTGACGCTCGAATAAGACGAACTCGAATTGTCTTGAGTGAATATGGCGTGAGATTTACTTTCTTATCATTCCCTCGAAAAGAGAATTGACAAGGTCCTGAACTTCCGGGACACGCTCATCGAGTTCATAGCAGAACCGTTCGACGTCAAGATCGACAAAGCTCGGTGCGAAAGACTTGAGTATTTCCCAGGCCGGCTCATCGGCAAGATTGAAGCTGACCCATTCCCGTCCGCCATAGTCCAGGTGGCGGACGGAACAGAACAGGTCTGCCAGGTTGACGATGGCGGAAAGGGTTTGGTCGCAGCTTGCCCTGTCCGGTACATGGTGATGTGCAATAACATCACAGTATTCGGCCGGAAAATTCCAGTTTTTGGCCAGGCAGTAGCCGATTTCACAATGGGTCGTGCCCAAAATCGTTTCTTCGGCTTCGATAAAGCTCCGGTTGGTGCCCTTGAGCCCGTCAACCACCTTCTGGAAGCTGTCCTTCATGTAGTAACTCAGGAAAACCTCCCCGATATCGTGAACTATACCGACAATATAGGCTTTTTCAATTTCAGGATAACGAATGCGTTGTGCAATGATTTTCGAAACAACACCGACACCAAAAGAATGTTCCCAAAAGGTTTTTACGTCAAATACCCCGGTTTTCCCTTCGAAAGCATCTATTATGGAGCAGGTCAGGGCAATGTGTCGAATTTGGCGGAATCCCAGGTAAATGAGGGCCCTTTTCAGAGACTTGATTTCGTGCATCGGTTTGAAAAACGGTGAATTTACGATCTTGATGACCCGCGATGCCATTACCTGGTCCACGAGGATTGTTTCGGCCAGTTCTTCCAGCTCAACATTGGGCTTGTCAAACATGTCGAGGACCTTCGTGGCAATTTCGGGTATGGTCGGCAGTTCGTGGATTCCCTTTACCAGATGCTGTGCTTTTGTCATCATGCCGTTGTTTTCCACTTGATCCTCCTCTATCGCTACTTTCTATAAGCGAAACCGCCGGGAAAATGGACTGTTTTGAACTTATCGTTTACCCCGTGAAGCGACTCCGACTGACCGACGAAAAAGTAGCCATAGGGTTGCAGATTGTTATAGAAGTGCTGAACCACCTTCGATTTGGATGCCGTGTCAAAATAGATGAGGACATTGGCGCAGAAAATGAAGTCGAAGGTTTTCATGAAAATCATTTTGTTGTCATCATAGAGGTTAAGGTGTTGGAACGATACAAGTCTTTTAACCTCCTGAGAAAGAACATAACGGTCGTTTGCTTCCTTTTTGAAATACTTCCGCATGTAGTAGTCCGGCACATGGCGAACCGAGTAGGCGTTGTATACGCCTTCTTTCGCCTTGGCAAGAACCTCATCATTAATGTCGGTCCCGACAATATCGAAAATCCAGTTTTTCAGAAGCGTATCCTTTTTCTCCAGCAACAGCATCGCAAGGGTGTATGCTTCTTCTCCCGATGATGACCCGGCGCTCCAAATCCTGAGTTTTCGAAAACCGATTTTTTCCTTTGGCATGGACACTTCGGGCAACAGCTGCGTTTCCAGCGCTTTCAGCTGGGGAGGATTGCGAAAAAAGTACGTTTCATTGGTGGTTAGGTCATTGAGCAGTTGTTTCAGTTCAACGGAGCCCGCGGAGCCGTTTCTCAGGAAACGGAAATATTCGCCGGCCAGTTTGATGGAAAGCTTATCCATCCGTTTTGTCAGCCGGCTTTCGACGAAATATTTTTTCTGTATGGTGAAATACATTCCGCAGGTATTGTATATGAAATCACGGAGTATTTCGAAATCCGCGTCGGATAACTTCATAAATCTCCTATCCGTTTCATTGTTTGAAGAATCGGTCTTGTAAGCAAGCACGAAAGAATTCCTTGCTGTATGGTTGGCATACTAGTTGGTGTAGGTTGTGTTATGCGACAGTGTGCAATCCGGATGCCGATGATGCCGTTTGCCGGGTACGTTCCCATCCGGGATCGGATTGGAGCGGATGCGGCATTTCGGCGTTATGCGGCCCAGCTGCCCATGTTTCCCGCTTCTTCCATTTCAATGATTCCCGCCGGATCGATGATAAGCGCGACCCTGCCGTCACCGAGGATCGTAGAGCCGGCGATTCCGGGAGCTTTAGCAAGATACTTGCCAAGTGACTTGATGGCGACTTCCTGTTGCCCCAAGAGTTTCGAAACGATAAGTCCCATCCTCTTTTCGGCAACGCCGATAACGACAATATAACTCTGTTGAGCAGTGTCGCCGTTTTCGGCAACGCCGAAAATTCGCTGCATCCGCAGGAGGGGGAGTACGGAGTCTCTCAGCTTCAGGACTTCCTGTCCCCCGATCTGGTGGAAAGAACTTGTTTCGACCTTGATGGTTTCCAGTACCGCGGCGAGAGGAACGGAATATACTTCGTTTTCCACTTCGACGAGCAGAGATTGGATGATTGCCAGGGTGAGCGGCAGTTTGAGGATGAATTCGGAGCCTCTACCCACCTCGCTTCTGATTTCGATAATGCCGTTCAGTTTTCTGATATTGGTGCGCACGACATCCATGCCCACCCCGCGTCCCGAAAGATCGGTTGCCTGTTCCTTGGTGGAGAAACCCGGCAGGAAAATCAGGTCGAGGAGTTCTTTCTGAGACATGGCCGCGACCTGATCTTCGGTTACGAGTCCCTTGTCGATGGCCTTGCGGGCAACTCTCTCATGGTCGATTCCCCGGCCGTCATCCTTAATGCTGATGATGATCTGGTTGCCCTCGTGGGTAGCGGAAAGGACTACGTTTCCGGCACGAGGTTTGCCGATGGCGATCCGCTCGTCGGGAAGCTCCAGCCCGTGGTCCAATGCGTTGCGAATCAGATGGATGAGGGGGTCGCCTATTTCATCAACAACCGAGCGATCGAGTTCCGTTTCTTCACCGATGATTTCCAGGTTGACTTCTTTGCCCAAGTCACGGGAAAGATTTCTCACGATGCGGGGGAATTTCTTGAATACTTTTTCGACGGGAATCATGCGGATTTTCAGAACCTGCATCTGCAATTCCGAGGTAACGAAATCGATTCTTTTTGCCAGTTTGCTGAATTCTTCCCCGAAGTTCGTCATGTTCTCGCGTGTCTGGTAATCGATGTTCATTTGCAGAATCCGATTGCGCTCAAGTACCATTTCCCCCACCTGGTTCATGAGGTCGTCGAGCCTTTTCACATCGATTCTGACGGTAGTGTTGTCGGATATATCTTCGTTCCGCGCGGCTGACGTTTTTTTGGGCGCCTGCGCCTGGGCCTGCGAGGGCATCGCCTGAAGTGTCGGGGGGGCGGGTTCTTCGGCAACGGGCGCTTCGACGGCGACCGGTTCCGGGTCGGTATGCGCGTCGAGCGACTCTTGAACAGCTTCTGACGTTTCCTTGGGAGGTTCGGCCGGCGTGGCTGTATGCGGTGGACTCCCGGAGATGTAGGGGGTCAGATTGCTTATTACTCCGTCGAGATCCCGTTCGACAATTTCGCCGTTGCGTATATCATTGACAAGGAGCTTGATGTGGTCGCCCGCATCAAGAATGACATCCATGATTTCTGGGTCAATCTGCAATTCTTCCTTGCGGAGACGGTTCAGGACATCTTCCGTCTTATGCGTAATCTTCACCAGGAGTTCGAAGCCAAGAAAGCTGGAGGCGCCTTTGACCGTATGAATGGAGCGGAAAATACTGTTCAGCAGTTCCGTGTTGTCCGGCGTCTTTTCCAGGGCGACCAAATCATCATCCATTTTTTCGAGCAATTCGGTAGTCTCCGTAAGAAAGCCTTCCAAAAGCTCCTGGTCTTCGCATAGTAATGACATCTTCAGCTCCTTTTCCGTAAAACTCTTAATGTAATGCGTAAAAGCGGGGAAGTTTCCGCTATCGTTTAATGGTTTTGCCTGTTTTGTCGAGAGCTCTTAAACCGTATCGATTTCTTGATTGAAAAAGGTCTTTATTTCACTCAAATGGCGGCACTGAGCAGTGAATCCCTTTCCGCCTGGGAAAAGACGCGCTCCAATTCGAGTAGTACCAGGAGCCTGTCGGCACGATTGATGACTCCCGAGAGGTATTCCTGGTCGACGCCGCCGTTTACGACAACCGGCGGAGGCTGGATCTCGGAGGAGGTGATCCGGATTACTTCAGAAACCGAATCGACGATGAATCCCATGAGTTCTCCGTCCACGTCCATTACGATAATGCGGGTCTGTTTGTCGTTTTCCACTTCCGGAAGCGAGAATTTTTTTCGAAGCGAGATGATGGGAATGACCTTGCCGCGCAGATTGATTACCCCTTCGACGTAAAAGGGAGTATTGGGAACCCTGGTTACATTAGTAATCCTAATAATCTCACGGACTTTGAGAACATGGACGCCGTATTCTTCCCGATCGAGGTTGAAGCTTACCAGTTGAATGATTTCAGCTATTGATTCTTCCGTTTTGAATTGTGCCGCGGTTGCCATGGTTGTCTCTCCCATTGTCGAAAATTTTTGAGCGCCATTTCATCATCAATTACGGATTGCTGGCAGGCGCAACACCGGCGAAGTGCTTTTATACTTCTTTTCGGCGGCATTACAAAAAAATTGAATAAAAAAATGTGCTGGAGCCTCAAAAGGTTTTGTGAAGAAAATCGGGTAGATACTGAGGCGCGTTCGAGCGGTAAACCAATATTCCGTGGAGCAATATGATGGTGCGGTCGAAGAAATTGGAGAAGGCCGGGTACGTGAGGTGGGACGTACCCGGCAAAGGATTGCATGGCTGATACCCTATTTGAATACGAGCATTGTCGCGGTCTGGTTGATGTGGCCGATGAACTGTTCACCGTAAGAACTGAAACCGATGGTCGGATAGTCGGCGAAGAGTTTGCCGTATTCATCGGTAAGCTGTTTCTGGTCGAGTTCCAGTGTCCTTAAAATGCAGTTTATATTGATGATGCCTGAAATGGAGCCCAGCTCTTTTTCGGCTTCTTTTATGGCACTGGCGGTGTCGGCGATGATGTCGGTTGATTCGAGGACCGATAGTTCCATGCCTTCGGTGACGCTGCAGTAGAAAATGATATTGTTCCCCTTGATGCGCTGCGGGCTGCGTACGAAAGGGGTATTGTCGATTAACAGCCCCACCGGATTGTGCATGAAACGGTTTGGGGCTTCTTCCACGGCAATGTCGAGTATTTCGGCATAAGCATCGGCGGCGGGCTTGTTGTTGAATTCGATGACTTCCCGTTTCTCTTCGTTGGCCTTGGTGACCATAAGTTTCTTTCCGAGGTCGCGGAAACTCTGGGTTTTAATAAAGGTATAGGGGACTCCCGGTTTTACCAATGCCAGCACGGCGGCATTGGTGTAAGTTATGCCATCCGCGTAGATATAGGTTGCTTCGAATCGCAGGTCATCACCGGCAGAACCGCCGATGAAATTGACGTTGGTCAGGTCACCGATCTTGTCGATGAGTTTTTCTTCAGCGCCGCTCAGACCGTCGACGAATATCATTCCGACATATTTGGCAGGATCGAGTTCGTGCATGGGGACTTTGTAATGGTCTTCGAAAGTCGAAAATGCCTTTTTTACGCTGTTCTCATTTTTGGGATTTTCGATTACCTCGATTTTTACGTCTTGTACCGCGGTTGAATCGAAAGCCATGGCAACGACCGAGTTCTTGAGCATTTTCCCGCTGACAATCTCTCCGGCCGTGGAGCAGCCGAAAACCGTGGTGTCCGGGAAAGCATCTTTGATCTTTTTGCTGATGATATTCGGAGCCAGTCTAACCGATGCGAAAAATATCAGCATCTTGGCGTCAAAATCACCCAGTTGTGTTTTGATGTCCTGGATTACGTCATCACTAGTGCCTTTGGTTGAGTATGCAGTTTTGATATACATAAGCCGTTCTCTCCTTTTCCCGTTACATGGTATGCTATTTCAGATCTTTCATTACCGCTTCGAGCTTCGCGATGATTGCGGGATCATCATCGGATGAAGCGGTGAATTTCCCCGGATCGATCCCTTTCAGCATGAGCTTCGACTTGATGACTCCCACGAGCATGGGGTTGTCCTTTGCACGTTGATTGATAATGGTATCAATCATTTGTTTGATTTTACCTGCCATTTCTTGCACCTCCTTTTGGTGAACGCCTTCGTTAACGGATCGGGCAGAGCCTTTACCGTGCCGGATTCCCGGGTCTTACCCGGCAATCTGTTGAGTGCTGCTTTGGAATCTATCGAGTAGGGATTGCAGCTCTTGGGAAAGGGCTGCCAGACCGGAAGCGGATGTCGCGGAGTCCTGTGATACTTCAGCCGTGATTTTGACGACTTCCGTTATCATCTGAATGTTGTTGCTTATTTCATTGGTTGTTCCTGTTTGTTCTTCGGTTGCCGTTGCAATCTGGCTTACCTGCATGCTCACGGCATTGATCTGTTCCAGAATATCTTCAAGGGCTTGTCCCGACTTGGAAGCTTCCGAGGTGCCCCGCTCAACTTCATTGACACCTTCTTCCATAGAGACAACCGCTTCTCTGGTTTGCTGCTGAATAGACTTGATCATCGTCCCGATTTCTTTTGTCGCTTTCGTGGTCCGTTCGGCAAGGGCACGAACCTCATCGGCAACGACGGCAAAACCACGACCCTGTTCACCGGCCCGTGCCGCTTCGATGGCAGCGTTCAGAGCGAGAAGGTTCGTCTGGTCCGCGATATCCTCAATGGTGCCGACAATTTCCCCGATCTGGTCTGACTGGGCTCCGAGGTTTTCAACGGTGCGTGCCGATTCCTTAACCCGTTCGGCTATGGTATTCATTACATTGATTGTTTCCTTTACTACGGAAGATCCCGTCATTGCCGAATCGTTTGCCTGCTGGGAACTGGCGGCAGCCAGGGCGCAGTTTTGCGCTACGTCGTTCGACGTAGTGGCCATTTCTTCACTGGCGACCGCAACGGTTGCCGCCTGGGCCGCGACTTCTTCAGCGTTGGATGCCATCATCTCCGAGGTCGTATGGAGCGTGTTTGCTGATGACGCGACCTGTTCGACATTGGATACCATTTTTTCCATGATTTCCTGGAAGGTTTCTCCCAGAGAATTGAAGGCGTGTCCGATTCGTCCCATTTCACTTGTGCCGGTAGCGGGAATGCGTACGGAAAGATTCCCTTCGACAATACGCCGTGCAGCTTGGATAATCTCTTCGGTTTTTCGGCGAATGGCGCGAATAACGGCGATGTTGATTATTATTCCGAAGAAAATGATTGCCGCGATACCAATCATTGCGGTTGTGAGGATGTTCGTGATTTCGGATTGCGCCTGATCAAGCAGATTTCCGTAGTGTTTTTCCCGGTTGGCCTGTTCGGTATCCAAACCTTTCTGTAGCTTGTTGAATGAGGGTAGGGTTTTTGCGTATGTTATGCGGTTTGCCTCGATGTAGTCACCCGCGGCAAGAAGAGCAAGCGTAGGCTTCAACCCTTCTTTTATGAAATCGGTAGATTGCCGGGTAATCAGATCAGGGTTCTTGTCCCCTTGTGCCCGCACAGTAGGAGAGGGTGAAAACTTTGCGATTTCTCCTGAAATTTTCGTGATATCTGACTTGATGATGTCGAAATGGAATGATGGGGGATGGATGGCTGGTCTGCTGTTCTTGCTTTCGGCATCTTGCATCAGGGCTTGAAACAGGTGCCGCAATGCTTCTTGCGATGCGTTTCGGATGGTTGATAACCGGGTCGCCGCGGCTGACTCTTGTTGATGCAGAACCTCAATTGCGGTGGTTGTCTTTCGAACTGTTACGACCCCTGTGACAGCGACTCCGATCAGAACAACACCAAGAAAAAACATTTGGACAAGCATGATCGTACTGATTTTCGGATCATTGGTGAACTTCAGCATATCCACTCTCCTTTCGCACATTTGTACGGATTTGCGTAACTTAAAGGTTCAACTTCATTGTTGAAAAACCGCCGCGGAGAGCCACGAGTCGTGCTGTGTCGAGTTTGTCCGGTTTTATTCTGGTTTTTTGTTATAGTGTGGGACCCCGATTTTTTTCCAGGCAGCTGCGAAAACGGAGCGGAGAGTCATAGTGGGCGGTTTGATTGCGGTGGAGGTGACTTTCCTCTTAACCGTTTGAAACTACCTGGTGTTTAGCGGTCATTCCGAAGAACGGGTCAGTTGAAGTTAAAAGGGATTAAACAGTCGATCCTTTCGGGTTTTTTACAATCCCCGCATGCAATGAGATTGCAGAAAGTCTTTGCTGGTAACCTGTCTGTTTTGTTGCATTAGGCTCAATCACATATTTTCATGAATATTTATCGGTAAAGTGATTTAGAACTTTAGTTAAAAAATGAAAGAAATATCAGGTCTCTTGAGAAGGTAAATAATTTCCAGTGCGAAGATTCTTATTAAAGTTTACCTGAGGCAATGGGGAGGGATCCGTTCAGCACTCTGCGTACTGAGGGAGGGCGCCGGATACGGCTTTTGCCCGTATCCGGCGGGCGTTCAAAAAGGCGTGCTATTTAAAGACGAGCATTGTCGCGGTCTGGTTTATGTGGCCGATGAATTGTTCACCGTAAGAACTGAAACCGACGGTCGGGTAGGTGGAAAAGAGTTTTCCGTATTCATCGGTAAGCTGCTTCTGCTCGAGTTCGAGGGTTCTCAGAATGCAGTTGATGGACATAATGCCGGAAATCGAGCCCAGTTCCTGTAGGGCCTGTTTAATGGCTGTTTCGGTGTCTTTAATGATATCGGTTGATTCAAGGAGCGACAACTCCATGCCTTCGGTAATGCTGCAGTAGAAGATCATGCTGTTTCCCTTGAGGCGCTGCGGGCTGCGAACAAAGGGCGTATCGTCGATCACGAGTCCCAACGGGTTGTGCATAAAGCGGTTCGGGACTTCTTCCACGGCAACGCCCAGTAATTCGGCATAGGCATCAGCGGCGGGCTTGCCGTTGAATTCGATAACTTCTCGTTTCTCTTCATTTGCCTTGGTGACCGTCAATTTCTTTCCGAGATCGCGGAAACTCTGGGTTTTGATAAAAGTAAAGGGAACTTCCGGCTTCAAGACCGCGAGGATCGCCGCATTGGTATATGCCGCCCCGTTTGCGTAGACATACGTTGCTTCAAATTTGAGATCGTCTCCGGCTGAGCCTCCGATAAAGTTGACGTTGGTCAGGTCGCCTATTTTGTCGATGAGTTTCTCTTCCGCGACACAGAGGCCGTCGACGAAAATCAGTCCCACATACTTTTCCGGAGCGAGTTCATGCATGGGGGTCTTGAAATGGCTCTCGAAGGAGTTGAACGCCTTCTTGACGCTGTTTTCGTTCTTGGGGTTCTCGACAACTTCTATTGTCACGTCGCTGACGGCATTTTCATTGAAAGCCATTGCAACGAGTGAATTTTTGAGCATCTTGCCACTCACGATTTCACCGGAGGTGGAGCAGCCGAATGACGTGGTATCGGGAAAGGCTTCCCGGATTTTTTGACTGATAATATTTGGAGCAAGTCGTACGGAGGCAAAGAATATCAGCATCTTCGGATTGAAGTCACCAAGTTGTGATTTCAAGTCCTGAATTACCTCATCACTAGTGCCCTTCGTGGAATACGCCGTTTTGATGTACATACGCGTTATCTCCTTTTTCCCCGTTGAGGATTTACTATTTCAATTCTTTCATGACCGCTTCGAGTTTCTCTATGATTGCGGGATCGTCATCTGATGTAACGGTGAATTTTGCCGGATCAATGCCTTTCAACATGAGTTTCGTTTTGATGACACGCACCAGCATGGGGTTGTCCTGTGCCCTCTGCTCGATAATAGAATCGATCATTTTTTTGATCTTGCCTGCCATTTTTGAACCTCCTTTAGATTGCCCACGCACGGAATTCCCGGTTTTTCAGGAACTCTGGTTGGATCGCGGTATCATGCGCATCGGATACCGGCGATAATACGTTGTATATTATGTAAAAATGAGTCGTCAGGGAGGATTTTTCACGTCGTTTCAGTCACGGAACGGAACCGGAGGATGAAACTGCTTCCGGTTGATTTGTTTCTTGGATATGGGGATGTTGACCCGATTTCAGACTGAAACGTTGTATATGTATCATGAAACTTGTTACCTTTTATAGGCAAAAATTTAATTATTGTGTATACAGTTATTTTTTCATGTTGCAATGGTAATACGGTGGACACAATCCGTCCGGGAGACCCAGATTCCGAATAAAATAGGAGAATGCTCACTAAGAACAGACCGTCGCGTGAACTCTGAACCTCTCACGGGGATGCTACAGTAGTCGTTTCTGCCGGGGATTGACAAGATCTGTTAAGAGGTGTCCCGGAACGGAGGTTGTCCGTTCCGGGACACGCAGCTGGAATGTTCAGACAGCCGCACATGAAGTACTAGTGTCCCGTGCGGTTAGTTCGCCGCATGAATTCCGAGGAGTTTTGGCTCCTGGCAAGGCGTGGCGACGCAGGCATAGCAGGGCTCTGTCGAGGAGACACAACGCAGCCAGGGGTCAAAAGAACCGGAAGTAAAAGGA
>JAXGWF010000009.1:0-103378 GCA_040773465.1 Geobacteraceae bacterium
GCACGAAAGGATTCGTGATCCGCAGATGGCATCCGGAGGTCGTAACCACCCCCTGACCCCCTCCTTAACAAGGAGGGGGAAAAATTAGTACGGCCCTCCTGAACCAGGAGGGAAAAACAATAGTAGTCGCCTCTTTGGCAAGGAAGGGTAAAGAACCTCCTGGGCAAGAAAGAACTCCCCTCCTATTTTAGGAGGGGCCGGGGGTGGTAATCCCCTCCCTGTTTAGAAGAGGCTGGGGGGTGGTGAAAAAAGGAAGCCCTGTGTGTTTTATGAAACCATCAGTCCCAAAGAAAGGATTTTCGCCATGCACGCGCTTCGCCAGCTCCTTCTCTCCATAACGGCAGGACTCTTGTGCCTCTCCCTGCACCCTGCCGTCTCACATGCCGGCAACGCCAGAAACATCATTATCATGGTCCCGGACGGCATGGGGCTGGCCGACGTCACCGCCGCCCGAACCTTCAGGAATGGTCCGGACGGCGCCCCGCTGAGCTTCGAAACATTGGAGAACATCGGCTACCAGCGCACCCATTCCGCCAACAGTCTCGTCACCGACTCCGCGGCCGGCGCGTCCGCCTGGGCCTGCGGGGAAAAATTCGCCAACAACGAAATATGTTTCCACGGCGATGGCCGCCCGACACGGCCGAGCATCCTGGAATTGGCGCGTGATAAGGGCAAGGCCACGGGACTGGTAACGACCGACGGCATGTGCGGAGCCACGCCCGCGGCATTCGGCGCCCATGTGCCGAAGCGTAACTGTCGCCAGGAAATTGCTCGGCAGTACCTGGAGAAAACACGGGTAGATGTATTGCTGGGAGGGGACATGGAGAGCTTCACCGCGGCAAAGCCGGACCCGTGCGGCGCCAGGGGCAACCTGGTGATGACGGCACGGAATAAAGGCTATACCGTGGTTCATGACCGGGACGGTCTGAAAAAGGCCGTCAGCACCGGTTGTCGAAAACTCCTCGGCCTGTTCAGCCCACGCGGTATGACGGCAGAACTAAAGCGCTCCCCGGAAACCCGGGAACCGCGCCTCCCGGAAATGACCGCAATGGCACTCGCGGTCCTGGAAAAAGACCGGGACGGTTTCTTTCTGCTGGTGGAGGGCGCCCTGGTGGACAAGGCAAACCACCGCAACGACTTTCCCCTGCAGCGGGGTGAGGTTCTCGCCTTTGACGAAGCGGTGACAGTGGTCCGCGACTGGATCAAGGCCGATCGGAAACGCGCCGCCAGCACCCTGCTGATCGTGGTGGCTGATCATGAAACCGGTGGCTTCGCCGTGACCGGCCCCTACGGATCACTGCCGGGACCCGGATCCGAGCTGGAGACGGCCTGGACCGGAAGGGGACACACCGCAATGGACACGATTGTCTGGAGCGAAGGGCCGGGAAGCGAAAAACTCGGCCGGGCGCTGGACAACACCGATATCTACGACGTCATGGCGGCAGCCCTGCGCTGAGACCTGCCCTGCAGCGCGACGGGATCAGGCCTTGTCGTCGCGGTGGATAACGGCCATGGTTCCCTGGTTGTAGAGGTTGCGGGCGAAACATTCCACCGAGATATCGGCGCCGGCCGCCATGTGCATGAACATGCTCCGGTTGCCCACGGCAATGCTCCTGGCATCATGGGCAGCACCGATTGCATCTTCCGGTTCCGAGCGGAAAAAGCCGGAAAAGGGATAGAGCTTTCCGGGGCCGTCCTCCTCGAAGTACCGGTATCCCGGCGGATACTCGAGCACATGGTGGCGCCCCGTGGTAATGGTAAGGTACTGGGCATCTCCCGTTTCGTAGTAGAACCACTCCCGCCCATTACCAATCTCCCGGCACGGCCAGGGAAAATCTTCGACGCCAATCCCTTCCACGAAGATCAGCGCCATTTTGCCGTCCAGCAAGCGCTTTCCCAACACACGGCGCATTTCGGTAATGTCCGACACGCCCTCCAGGCAGGCCGACACCGGAATGCGGTGTGCCGGCGCCGGAACTTTCCGGACTCTCCGCAACGCCCCGCCGAAGGTTTTGAACATGTAGCCCTTTCGGGCCACCAGGAGATACTCGGGCAGCTTGGCCGGATCCCCGGGACAGTCACTGAACAGGGCGTGAAATTCCTTGCCGGTGACGATCCGTTCGATCTCCGGCAAAGCCGAAACATACTCCAGGTCAGCCGGCGAAGCTTCGTGGATACCGGCATAACGCGCCGAGCAATGCGTGGACAGGGCCAGGCCGTCGAGGCAGGTCAGGTCTACATAGTCGACCAGCGGCGTCATTCCTCCCGTGCCCACGATTACCGGCTCAAAGCCGGTAATCGCAACGAAACGCTCCACCTCCTCGTACAGCGCCCTGACCGAGGCAGTCCAGTCCGCATCCGTCATCGGCGCATAGCGGCTGGAAAAATACTGCTGGGCATAGGTCAGAAAGACGAAAGAAGGATCGTACCGTTCCATGAGATCGAGGGCCGTGTCGGTAACCCAACGGTTGCCGGCGGCATCCAGGTCGCCGGGATACGGATGCCGATACTGCACCCCGCGCACCATTTCGTCCAGCGGCCCCGCCGCCGCCAGCGCTTCACCGGATCTCAGGTCAAAGACCTTCTGCCATTCACGGGCATCGATAATCGCTCTGCTCATCATCGCACCTCCCCCATCTTCCACGAGCGCTCCGCATCACCAGCCAGCTTGATGTCCCGTCCGCACACCGGGCATTTCATTTCGACGCACTTGAATGCCTTGAGCTTATCCCCGCCGCAACCGAGGCTGAAACGCTCTATGGCCACGGCCCCGCAGCCGGGGCACAGCGTATTGACCCACTCGGAGCCGACGAAATTATGGAAATAGACATACGGGAGCATCGTGCGGACCGAATCGAGCGCGCGGGCAATTTTTTCGATACTGGGATACCTGGCTTCCTTCATCTCGTCCTCGGGAAGCAGGCGGAACACGTGCCAGGGAATCTCCGGGTCGACGTCGGCGAGAAACCGCGCCATTTCCTCCAGTTCCCCGTCATTCACCGATTCGATGATCGGTGTGGTGATCTCCACATGGCTGGTGGCGGCAAGCCGCCGGATATTCCGCAGGATCGGTTCGACACCCGGGATACCGATATGCTCCCGGTTGAAGGACGGCGCCAACCCCTTCAGACCGATATTGAAAAACGAAAAGATCGACGCCAGCAGTTCCGTCGATTCCTCGGTGGTATAGGCATTGGTCAGGCACCCCAGTTCGAGGTTTTCCCGGCGCGCCTCTTCGGCCAACTCCAGGAGCGAAGGAAACGATACGGCCGGTTCGTTCACGTTGAAGACGATACCCCCGCATCGCATCTGTTTCGCTTTACGGACCAATTCGCGGGGCGACAGGTGAAACATCCGCTCCCGGACAATGATGGGGTCCTCCTTGGCAATGAAGGAATTGGAACAGTAGCGGCAGCTGAAGTTGCACCCCATGGTGCCGATCGTCAGGACCCGGCTGCCGGGTCGGACATGGTAGAAGGGAATCGATTCGATCCGGGAAGATATGCAGCTGGACCAAAGATGCGGAAACCGCTCCCTGATCACGCCTCCCGCCTCCTCGTACATGCGGCACACCCCCAACTTGCCGTCGGCAAGGTCGCACCGCCACTCACAATAATTGCACTGCATGGTCACCTCCGTTAACTCCGAGCGTCCAAGTAACTACATGGAATTTTGATTCCATTCGAAACGTATCGTGAATGGCATTTCTACCCGGCGGTGCAACGACCGCTATCCCATCCTCGGCACCACAACCCGGCTGCCCGAGACGGTCATCTCCACCATGACCCCAGCGCCCAACACCTCGCGGCAGATTTCCAGGGCCCGCTGCTTTTCCTTCGCGCAAGGCGCGCTCCAGGGCTTGATACGCGAAGCGCCGCCCATGAGGATTATTTCCAGACAGGAAAACTGGAACGGTGAATAGTTTCCCCTGGGGAACCAGGCTGATCAGGTGGTCGATTTCATCACGCTTCATGCTCCGGATTTCCCTGCCGGATATGGAGATCGTACCACTTATCGGCTTGAGAATGCCGTTGATGCACCGCATCAGGGTGGTCTTTCCCGACCCGTTGCGCCCGATCAGCGCACAGATGCGCTCGGCAGTCATTCCCACGGAAATGTCATGGAGCACGGCGATGCTGAGCAGGATCCGCGGAACGCGAATGTTCCAGAACACCACCTGCACCTCGGCGGGAACGGCATCCGCCCCCATACCCGGCAGCAGGGAACCGGCAATACGCAGCAGATCGGGAATCCCGATCGGGTAGCGACCCATTGACAGGGACACTACGAATGCCAGGCAGAAGGCGAAGAGACAGAGGATAATAAGACTTTTTTCATAGATTGGCTGACCTGAAAAATGAAACTGTCGACAACTACTGTTGGCCTTTGGATAGCTTCCCACCCATGGCGGTGAAGGAATAGCCGAGGTACTTCCGGTAGAATTCGTCGGCAACCTTGACCATGTCGACATCGCGGAACCGCTCGGGATAAAGCATTTTCGCCGCCCAGACGAGACCGAGAACGCAATGGGGCGCCGGGTAGTCCCACCAGCCGATGTTCGAGGGAAAAAACCTTTCCAAGATTCAGGAAGTTGAAATTGGGGATTATCCTGTCCATCCTTTTATTCATTTGACGGACAAACATGTCCATGTAGGGGCAGACCCACGTGTCTGCCCATCAATCTTTCACGGATTGCCGCCGATCCCGACGCCCTGCGTCCAGCCTTGCGGCGGAAGCCGGTGCAGGATCCGACGCACCTCGTCGTCGGACAGACGGTAGTGGTAAAACCGTTGATAATACTCCTGCGTCTCATGCTCGATATCCAGGTCGCGGAACGTGTCCGGGTGCAGGATCTTGGCCAGCCACATGACAAACAGGGGCAACTCGCTGCTCCCGTGTCCCCAGAGAAAAACACCTTCCGGGCAAGGATGAACCCGCTTGTTCCTGACGGCCCGAAGCGGCTTCCAGCGGGGATCCGACATGATGCCCCTGGTGGGAAAGATGCCGCCGACCAGAATGACCTCCGGGTCCCAGGCCAGGATCTGCTCCATGGAAGCATCCACGAAACCGGGAGGCAACGTCCGCGATACCAGCCTGCCCCCGGCCATGTCCACGAGCCAGTAGGCCAGCGAATAGCGCCCCTGGGTGGCGAAAATACTCCTGCCGGTGATGTAGTAGACCGTCGGTCGCCGGCTCTCGGGTATCTTTTCCGTTACGGATACTACCCGCCTGAGGGCAGCGTCATAGTAAGCGCAGTAGGATGCGGCGATCTCCCGTGCACCAGCTCCCAGCACATCGCCGTACAGGCGGATCTCATCCTTGTAGCGGCCCATGAATTCTTCCCTCGTCGTCGGTCTCCCTTCCTGGTCGTAGGGACAGATAACGGGGACCCCCGCACTGGTCATGCGCCGGGTCTGCTGCGGCCATTGCCAGTAAAATACGAGGTCGATGCCTAGGGAAAGCATGCGTTCCACGTCCGGGTTGTTGTAGGACGGCATGACCGCCACGTCTTTCAGGGCGGGATTGAGCTTGTGAGCCCAAGGAGGCTGCCTTATGGACATGGCGGCAACCCTGTCCGCCATGCCGAGCAGAAAAACCTTTTCATAGGACGGACCGAAAAAGCAGGCGATCCTCTTCGGCTCCACCGGTACCCGTATTTTTTTGCCGCTGCGGTCGACAACGGTTCTCATGGCCCGACCGGCCGCGGCATCGTCCACCTGCGAAAAGAACGCCACGAAGAGTGCGACAACACAAACTGCTATTCTCATGCCGTACCCCGTCAATCCTCTTTCTCGAAATATATCCAGGAGCCCGAATCGTCGAGAATCATCTCATAGCGGGTAATCCCTGCCTTTTCCATGACCTCCCGCCACTCGGCCCGTTTGCTGTTCCGCACCTTCGATTTCGGCTTGTTCTGCCAGTCGGCGCCACGCCTGATCATCTCGCGGCTGATCTCTTCCGCCAGCCGCGACGAACCGAGTCCGCCTCCCACGTAACCCCGGCCGCCCGGAGCGAGAACCCGCTTCATCTCGCGGAACGCCGCCGGCCGGTTTCGCCAGAAACGCATGGAACCGCGGCTCACTACCAGGGAGGCAATGCCGTCAGCGAACGGCAGCCGGTGGACGTCTCCCACAAGCGGCGTCACCCGCTCGACAAGCCCTTCCCGCTGGATGTTTTCCCGGGCGAAATCAATAATATGCGGAGAGAAATCCATGGCAAAAAAACTAAGGGAGGTTCTCTTCGCCAGTGCGATTGCCATGTTCGCCGGGCCACACCCCAAGTCGAGACAGAGCCCCTCCCGCACCGTGCACCGTTCGAGGATCTGGCCGGCGATTACCGGGTAAATGGGAGCAAACACCTCGTTGGCGATAACCGCGTACTCTCCGGCCCGTTCTTCGTCGAATTTCTTGAAGTCCTTCGAATTCCAGCCACTATGGCTCATGGAGTCCTCGCAATTTGTTTCTGTCCGGAAAGGGTGCTTTTTCGCCCTGACTGTGTCAATCATCAGGCTTGCTTGTGCGACATACCCGAAAGTATGCCTCCGTACAACCCCTCGATTTCCTTGCCAAGACAAAAAATCCCCGCTTTCCGAATCAGTAACTTTTATTTCATTTTCTGAGTTTCCGGACAGAAACTAATTCTGCCATTCCCCCCTCCGCTCCTGCGTCACCAGGAGATAGGCGAAGAACGGCGCCCCAAGGAGAGCAGTCAGAATGCCGACCGGGATCTCGCCGCCGGAAAAAGACCGGGCAAGGGTGTCCATGACCAGCATGAACAACCCGCCAAGCAGGGCGGTAAACGGGATGAGAGCGTCGTGGTCCGAACCGACGATGATTCTCGCCATGTGGGGAACAACGAGCCCGATCCAGCCGATATTGCCGCACAGCGATACGGAGGCGGCAACGATCAGCGTTCCAATGATAATATAAAGAAACCGCGCCTTGGGAACATCGATACCGAGATTCATGGCATCCTCGTCTCCCAGCGCTATGGGATTGAGCCACCACCGAAAGAGGTAAATGGCAGCCAATCCGGGTGTTATGATCAGGACAGCGCGAACGGCGTCCTGCCAGACAATGCTGTTGAAACTGCCCATGGTCCAGAAAACCATGGCCGGCAGCTGCTGGTATGGATCGGCCTTGTACTTGAGAAACGAGACGCCGGCGGTAAAAAGGGCGGAGACGATAACACCTGACAAGACCAGGCTGGTGACGGTATTGCCGCTCCGACGGCCTACCTGGTAGGCCAGGGTGACGGCGAGGAGACCGAACAGGAAGGCCGACCCCTCCACGGCCAGGGCAGACTCGGCCGCGAAGAAAAATGCCAGCGTGGCGCCGAAGCTGGCCCCGGAGGTAACCCCGAGGATGCCGGGCGAAACGAGCGGATTGCGGAACAGGCTTTGGAATACGGCGCCGGCTACGGAAAGCGCCGCTCCCACGAAGATGGCGGCAAGAACCCGGGGCACACGCACCGACCAGAAAACGATGGAAGATGTGGCATATTCCGGATCGCCGGCGACGCCACCCATTGCTGCGCCGATGATCTCCCGAAAAGCATCGAATCCGATACGATATCGTCCCAGGACCAGGGCGACGCCAATACCGGCAACCAGGAGTACGAGTGTCGAGACAAGCGCTAATCGATGATCTTTCATGAAACAACTACCCGGCGCGCAGCGGGAACAACGGAAGGCCCGCGCGAAGTCTCTTCAACCACCACCTCCATGCCGTATACTTCCTCGAGGGTCTTTTGCTCGAATACGTTCCGCAGGGGCCCCTCGCGATGGAGTCGCCCATCCTTGAGCACTGCCAGGTGGGTACAGTACCGGGCGGCAAGATTGGGATCATGGAGGGTAACGATGGTGGCAAGGCTCTTCTTTTTCGTAATATCGCTCACCATGTCCATGATCCGGTATTGATTTCTGAAATCGAGATGGGAAGTCGGCTCGTCGAGGAGCAGAATCGGCGTATCCTGGTAGATCGCCCGCGCCAGCAGGACCAGTTGCCGTTCGCCGCCGCTCAGCTCGTTGAACGGTCGGTAGCTAAGACTACCCACACCAAGATCTTCCAACGCGGCACGGGCTTCCTCGCGATCATGCGCCGATGGGAGCTTCAGCGCACCGAGGCGGGCGGCTCTTCCCATGACGACCATCTGGAGGGCAGTGAAGGAGAAAACCAGATTCATCTGCTGGGGTACCACCGCCATCAGGCGGGCGATTTCCTGCCTCGACATCGCGGCGACCCGACCGCCCGGGACCTTGACAGAACCTTCCCTCGGCGCCAGGATGCCATTAATGCACTTGAGCAGCGTCGTTTTACCCGAGGCGTTCGGACCCAGCAGTCCGCACAGGGAACCCTGCCCGACCGCGAACGTGATGTCGTTGAGAACCGGTTTGTTTCGATATCCGAAACCGACTCCGTCAACCGAAACCAGTATTTCCATCCGGTTCTCCTCTCAAATTCAGCCACTTGGGAGGCAACCCAAGCCTCGAGTAATTTTCGCTCTTTTCGCGCTATTTACTACTTGACATAGCGAATTTGTTCATGTCAAGTATTAATTAAATCAGCGCCCCAACTGGATAGGTTGGCGTGTGCCATGTTCTCACCTGGAAAGGGGAACGGGAATGCAGGTTACCGATATTCACGAAACACTACAGAGATGCATCGATTACCACGGTCACTTCTGTCTCGGCCAATCGCTGGGAGTACGGATCGCCAAAAAGGGACTGGAACTGGTCGAACCGGAAAGCGAAAAGGACCTGATCGTCTTCGTGGAAAACGACCGATGCATAGCCGACGCCGTGCTCATCGCCACCGGAACCCGGTTGGGACGGCGCAGCCTCAAACTGGCGGATTACGGCAAAATGGCGGCCACCTTTATCAATCTGACAAAAAACGTGGCCTACCGGGTCGGCCTGCAACCGTTCGACCTTGGCAACGCATCCAAGGAAGAAGCAAAGGAACGGGTGCTTGTCATGACCGACGAGGAACTCCTTTCCTGGCAGCGGGTCCGGGTCGATCTGAAAAAAGAAGACCTGCCGGGCAAACCGGAACGAAACGTCCAATGCGTAAAATGCGGGGAAAAGGTTTTCGACGGCAAGGATATCGCCGGCAACGCCGATGATCCGGGGCCCTATTGCATTTCGTGTCTTCGCGACGCCTATTACGAAACGATGGAGGATGACCGATGAAGCTCATCGATGCTCTGCTGGACAGCGTTTCCGCGGAACGGGAACAAGCAGCCAAGGTCCGGATCGGCCTTCACTGGATGGCCGTGGAAAGCAATTACACCGGAGTGGCCCACGTTTTTCGCGGCCGGCCGGAATTCGAACTGGAAGATGCCGGCGCTCTCGAGGGAAAAGACATTATGGAACTGGCGGCCGGGCTGAGAAGCTGGGAGCCGCTCGAGGCGGGACTGGGGCTGGCCGCATTTTCATCGCTGATCGACGCCGAAGGAGAGAATCTGAACGTTTTCGACTACATCATGACCTGCGCGCCGGGCAAGACGATAACCTGCATCGGCAGGTTCCCGTTTTTCGAGCGCATGGCCCGGTCGGCGGCACGGGCCTATCTGCTCGAAATGGAACCGCAGGCCGGCGAGCTCCCGTCCTTCGCCGCCGAGGAAGTAATCCCGGAATCCGACATGGTAATCCTCACCGGAACGTCCCTGATCAACAAGACGATGGAACGCCTGCTCGAGCTTTCACGTAACGCCACCGCCATCGTCCTCGGCCCCAGCACTCCAATGAGCGACGTTCTGTTCGACTTCGGCGCATCGGTCATCGCGGGCATCAAGGTGGTCGACCGGGAACGGCTGTTCCGGAGCCTGATGCAGGGAGTGAAATTCTACAATAAAATCGAGGGCGTCGAACCGGTCACGCGGTTCAGGAAGTAAAAGGAGCCACCAATGACGAGCAGCTGGCACATCAGGAAAATTCTCATCATTTTCTTTCTTATCGGGTTCCTCGTTTTCGCTCTGGCGATGTTGCGCACGGAATCCCGGACCTCTTCCGGAAAAACACGCATAATTACCGACATGGTCGGCAACAAGATCAAGGTCGCGGATCCGCTCACCCGGATTGCCCTGTTCGGCGGTCCCACGGGCCAGCTTGCCTATATCCTCGGCGCGCGCGACCAGCTCTGCGCCGTCACCAACACCCTGAAAGGCTCGGAACTGCTGCTCGCCTTCGATCCGTCGATTACCAAGCTTCCCGGCCCGCGAAGCACCAGCGGCCATATCAACATCGAAGAACTGCTGCTCGCCAACCCGCAGCTGGTGATCGCGGGAAACCTCGACGGTTCCATCGTACAGAAAAAAACCAGCATACCGGTCGCTTTCACGGAAAGCAGCATGAATCACGACACCAGCCTGCTCAAGGATGAAATCCGCTTCTACGCGTCGGTATTCCAGAAAGAAGCGCGCGGTGAAAAATACATTGCCTACCTGGAAAAAACTCTTGCCTTCGTGAAATCCCGGACCGGCGACATCCCGAAGGATCAACGCAAAAAAGTCTTCAACGGCTATGGTCCCAAGCACCTGGTTACGCTGGGCGGCGACACCTTCATGCATGAGCGGATAGCCACCGCCGGCTGTCTCGACGCGACCGCCGGCATCAGCACGGCGGGCACCAAGGAAGGGCTTCATTCCGGCCTGTCGGAAATGTCCATGGAAAAGGTGCTCGGCTGGAACCCGGATATCATGGTAATCGATACCGGCACACCGGAAGAAATCTACAACGACCCGCGCTGGAAAAACGTCGCGGCCATCCGGAAACGCCAGGTCTACAAGCAACCGGTCGGCATTTTCATCTGGGATCGGCCCACGGCCGAAGCGGCCGTTCTCTACCCCCTCTGGTTGGCAAAGACTGCCTATCCGGACCTATTCGCGGATGTCGACCTGGTCAGTGAAGTGAAGAACTTCTATCGCGAGACCATGACCTTCGACCTGAGCGATGCCCAGGCGCGTGCGGTCCTGAACGGCGACTACGGCTTCAGGTTCGGCGCGGTGAAAGGAAAGAGGTAATCCGGGGCTATGCATTCAGCGGGACAAAAAAGCGGCGTGGCCGACCCGGGCAAGCTCCTGTTCATCCTGACGATGCTCCTCGTCGTGGTGGCCACGGCATCGCTGATGCTCGGCCAGTTGAGCATCGGCCCCGATATGATTTTCAAGATGTTCGCCTCCGCCGTACTGCCGATCGAACGAACCTGGTCCCCGACTCTGGAGTCGATCCTGTTCGACGTCCGGGTCCCCCGGCTCTTGGCCGGCATGCTCGTGGGAGGCGGGCTTTCCATCTCCGGAGCCGCCTTCCAGGGCCTGTTCCGCAATCCCCTCGTTTCCCCCCACATTCTCGGCGTGTCGTCCGGCGCCGGGTTCGGCGCGGCAGTCGCCATTCTCTTTTTCGGTCATATCTTCGCCGTCCAGGTCCTGTCCTTCGTATTCGGCCTGCTCGCGGTACTGATGACGTACAGCCTGAGCAGGGTCTACCGGTCGACGCCGGTCCTGATGCTCGTCCTTTCAGGAATAATCGTCGGCGCGCTCTTTTCCGCCAGCACCTCGCTCATCAAGTATGTGGCCGACCCGGTCAACGAAATGCCATCCATCGTCTTCTGGCTGCTCGGTTCGCTCAACAACGCGTCGAACCGGGACATGGTCGTGGTGGGACCGATCATTCTCCTCGGCATCACCGTGCTCCTGCTGATTCGCTGGCGGATCAACCTGCTGGCCATGGGTGAAGAGGACGCCCGGGCGCTCGGCGTGGATACGGGACGAATCAGGGCGACCGTCATCCTCTGCGCCACCATGATATCCGCCGCGGCCGTCTCCATCGGCGGCATTATCGGCTGGATCGGGCTGGTCATCCCCCACATCGGCAGGATCCTCGCCGGGCCGGACAACAAGGTCCTGCTGCCGGTAACGGTCCTCGTCGGCGCCTCCTACCTGGTCGCCGTGGACACCATCGCCAGGACGGCCATGGAAATGGAAATCCCCATCGGCATACTAACCGCCCTGGTGGGCGCCCCCATTTTCGCCTACCTGCTGCGCAAAAACCGCTCGGGGTGGTAAATGACGAATCCCCTGATCAGCGTCCGGAATCTTTGCTTCAGCTACTCCGAAGACGGGGCACGCCCCATCTTCCGCGATGTGTCCTTTTCGGTCTCATCCGGTGAGGTTTTCTGCCTGCTGGGCCCCAACGGCACCGGCAAGTCCACCCTTCTCAAATGCATCAGCAATGTGCTCCATGGCTGGCAGGGCTCGATTCTCCTCGACGGCAAGGATATCTCCCGCATGAAGCCCGCCGAGGTGGCCAAGGGCATCTCCTTTGTCCCTCAGAGCCAGGCATCCCCCTTCCCGTTCCTGGTGCACGATATCGTGGTGATGGGCCGAGCGCCCCATATCAACATTTTCTCCTCACCCACCCTCAAGGATCGGGAAATCGCCCTCGCGGCGCTGGAAACGGTGGGCATTCGCCATCTCGCCAACCGCCCCTGCACCATGCTCAGCGGCGGCGAATGGCAGCTTACGCTGATCGCGCGGGCCCTGGCCCAGGAGCCGCGAATCATGATTCTGGACGAACCGACCTCCCATCTCGACATGGGCAACCAGGTGCGCATCCTGCGCGTGGTGCGGTCTCTTGCCGAAAAAGGGCTCGCTATCATAATGGCCTCCCATTTCCCGGACCACGCCTTTATCGCGGCTACGGAGACGGCAATCCTCGACCGCGGTCACATGGTTCACAAGGGAAGACCGGACGAGGTAATCACCGCGGAGCACCTGGAAACGGCCTACGGCATCGTGGTGAAGGTCTTGCGCATAGGTGAGGGAGTGGATCGCAAGGCATGCTTTCCAACCCTGCAGGACAGTGCCCGAAGCGCCACCGGAGCGGATAATACGGGCTAAAAAAGGTCCTTATCCCTAATCCTCTCCTCACGGGAAAGGGACTCGCCTTCACCACCGGCGAAGGGAGGTTGGTTGGGGAAAGAGAGTCGCAAAATATCAAGCATTACAAGCTGTTATTCTGCACGCAAAGGAGATGCTTCAAATGAGAAACGGTCCCGCTATTATTCTTACGGCATTTTTCATCGCGTTTCTGGCCTGGCCCGTCCCGTCCCGGGCATTGACCATCGGCGGTGCGGTCCGGCAACCCCTCAATCTCTCGGTCGAGGACCTGGCACGCTATGATTCGGTAGAAGTGCGGCTCAACGACCTGACCAGGGACAAAAAATTCGGCGGCGCCTTTCACTACCGGGGAACCCCCCTGCGGTATCTTCTTGATATCGCAACCGTAGCAAAAGACGGTCCCGGTTTTCCGAAGTCGAGCGATATGGCTATCGTGGTCCGCAACCGGGAGGGCAAGAGAACCGTCCTTTCCTGGGGTGAGGTCTTTTACCGGAACCCCTCGAACGTGGTAATCGCTTACGCGGCGCGACCCATCACGCCCCACCATCAAAGCAGTTGCATAAAGTGCCATGCGAAGAGTTTCTATCAGCCGGTGCTCGACAGACTCAAGCGGACGATACCCTATCCGAAGCTGGTCCTTTCCGATGATTTCTACTCGGATCGTTGCCTGGAGGACATCGTCAGCATCGAAGTGGTGGACATCAGGTCGAACAGCGCAAAGAAAAAGTCAGGCGCAGCCGCCTTGAATGCATTCAACGTCAGGGACGCTTCAGGCAAAAGCAGGCATTTTTCTTCTCTCTCCGGCTATACCAAGGTCCCGGTAACCTTCAAGGAAGTGGGCGACGGCCGGGGCTGGCACGGCATCAGGGACTACACCGGAACTCCCCTGCGTGAAATACTGCGGAAGGCAGACGACCTCCATGAAATGGACAGGATGGTGCTTTTCACCTCGAAAGACGGCTACCGTTCCGCGTTCTCCTTTGGCGAAATATTCCTGAACCCCCTCGGCGAACGGCTGGTCATTGCCGAATCGAAAGGGACCGCACGCGGCGAAACAAACTACACGCTGGTCACGCCCGACGACCAGGCCGCCGACAGGATGATCAAAACCATCGAAACGATTGAAATCCTCTCCCTCAAGGAAGAGCCGAAACTCTATATCGTCAGCGTGGGCTGCGCCGATCCGAACCTCATGACCCTCGAAGCCATTTCCACGATGGGCAAGGTAGACGCCTTCATCGCCGCGGAAGGCATTACGAAAAAATTTGCCCGCTATATGGACGGCAAACCGGTCCTGTTCGACCCCATGCGCAACTTCGAGCCGATCTTCCGCAAGAACAACCCCGGTCTTGCTCCGGCTGAAATAAAAAGGAAACTGGAAGCCCAGCGCGCCGCCGACATGAAAAAAATTCGCGACACCCTGGCAGCCGGCAAGAGCATTGCGCTCCTCGAACACGGCGACCCCACCATCTTCGGTGGCTGGCAGCACTGGATCGAACCGGAGGTAAACGGCCGCTTCGAGGTAGTGACCGGCATCAGCGCGTTCAATGCCGCCAACGCACTGTTCGCCAACCGCAAAGTCTTCACCGGCATCAGCGCCTTCGGCACCGGCGATAACAACAACCTGGTCTGCAACCACGGCAATGCGATCATCAGTGCGCCCCAGAGCCTCGCGGACAATGAGAAAGTTTTGCATGCCATTGCCGAAAGCGGCGATACCCTCGCCATTTTCATGGGATTGAAAGAGATAGAATCCCTGCTGCCGCTGCTGAAAAAGTATTATCCGGAAACGACCCCGGCGGCCATTGCCTACAAGGCAGGGTACGCGCAGGAGTCGCACCTGGTCAAGACGACCATCGGAGAACTCCGTAAGGCTGTGGAGGCCAACAAGGAACGCATAATGGGCATGATCTATGTGGGAAACTGCCTGGGAGGAAAATAAGCCGATGCGTAAGGCAAAAACTTTGCGGAGATCACGCCTGAAACGCAGCAGCGGCATTTTCCTGCTCCTGGCGGCTCTTCTCGTCACCAGTGGATGCGCACATGAAACCCAGCTGCGACATTCTCCGCCAACGGCGTCAGACCTGGCGTCTATCGAGCGAAGGATCAATACCTACAGCCCCGATTCGCGTTATCCGGACGACCCCTTTGTCCTGGCAACGATATGGGAGGCGCTGCGCGGCGCACGGGAACGAAATGGCGGAATCGGCGCCTGCCTGGTGGAGAAGGCAACCGGCAGAATCGTTGAACTGGGGCACAACAGCCAGTACGAACCGTACTTCCGCAGCGACCTGCACGCCGAAATGGACCTGCTGACCCGCTACGAGGAACGGATGCGGATAGCCAGGTCGCGCAATCCGGACGATCCCACCTACCGCGACCCGCGCAGGATGCAGGGACTGGTGCTGTACTCGTCACTGGAGCCGTGCCCCATGTGCCTGACCCGCATCATCAATGCCGGCGTGAAAGAAGTGTACTATGCCGCACCGGATAGAACCGGCGGCATGGTCAGCCGCTTCGACGGTCTGCCGCCTTTCTGGAGAGCCATGGCCCGGGACATGGTCATCGCCCCGGCGCGCTGTTCGCCGGAACTGGCAGCCATTGCCGCCAAGCTGTTCCGGCCCATGGTGCCATAACAGCTTGTTGACAAAAGAACTCACCGTCCATAACGAAGGCCTGTTTCCTCTGAAGGAAGCAGGCCTTCGCCATTTGCGCCTGTTCCCTTCACATCGATGCCATGCCACGTGAGCTTCCGAATGGCATTGCTCCACCCGGATTCACTTAAGCACAACCCTTTCCGGACCTGCCGGATTTTCGAAAACCCGGCAGGTCAACGGCAGTCGACAGGCTGGCATGGAAGTCATGTCGATTCGCCGATATCCCGCCGATTATAACCACTGTTGCATTCTATTTTATTTATGCTAAAAATATTTTACGTTATTTGAAAATAGTGCTATTATGTGTTCACGCCTCCATGGAGCGGGTAGCGTTGTCGCAACATATCATTTTATGGTCGTTTAATTGGTGCATTCGAAGCCAGGAGGGATTCGTATACCCACCGATACCCATAAAAGGGTTGAGACGAAGGTTATCGCTCACGAGGAGAAAAAAATGACTACCAGTAAAATCTGTAAAGTATTCATTGCTTCACCCCCTGACCTCGGTGTCGAACGCCAGGCTTTTCTGAAGGTAATTGAACTTCTCAACCTGGGACATGCCGATGACACCATGGTCCGACTCCTTCCGACAGGCTGGCAGGATCCACTGGCTCCAACACGCCCTCAGGCAGAATCACTCACTAATGAAGAAATCGATTCAAGCGACGTTTTCATTCTCGCACTTCATCGACAGTGGGGACAACAGGTTGCCGGTTCCGAATACGCCTCATATACGGAAGAGCTGTTTCGTCGGGCCCAGGAACGCTACAACACGACAGGCCACCCTGCTATTTTCGTCTATTTTAAAGGAGTCTCTGCCGCGTCCCTGGCGAATCCCGGTTCGCGGCTGCAGAAAATAATCGACTTCAAACTGGAACTGGAAGAAACGGTTTCGATACCTTTCAAGCAGTATGATACGGAAAACGAGTTCGCGCATATGCTGGAAAACCATTTGAAAGCATATTTGAAAGGGGAGATTCGACCCGAGAATATAAAAGATTTCCAGACTGCATTGTCTCTTGGGGCAAGAGAAGAAATTACTGAAGCACTAAAATCACTGGCGGACGCTGAACAGCGGATAGACAAGCTCGTGGCACAGGGAAAAGGGTTTGCAGGGCAGATCGCTGCGGCAGAAAAGTCGACTGTCGAACTCAGTCGCGCCGCCGCCGCATATGCGCTCGAAGGAAAACTGGAACATGCGCGGATTCACTTCGCACAGGTTCTCCAATCAAGTGATTTGCCGGAAGTATTAAACATGGCGGCTACTTTTTACCTCGGCGTTGAAGAACTGGATGAAGCGGACAAATTGTTGCATCGCATACTGGCACAATTTCCGGATTTCGATGCCGGTGCGCTTGCCAGGAGACTTGGTGTGCTTCGGCATACCCGCGGCGACCTCGACCATGCTGAAGCCATGATCCGCAAATCACTGGAAATCGAGGAAAAGCTGGGACGACCCGAATGGATGGCCATTAATTACCGCAACCTGGGCGTTATTTTCAATGCCCGCGGCGACCTTGCCCAAGCCGAAGCAATGTTCCGCAAATCCCTGGGAATCGAGGAAAAACTCGGGCGCCCCGAAGAGATGTCCATTACTTACGGGAACCTGGGCGTTCTTCTCAAGGCTCGCGGCGACCTTGCCCAAGCCGAAGCAATGTTCCGCAAATCCCTGGAGATGGAGAAAAAACTCGGGCGCCTCGAAGGGATGTCGAATTGTTACTGTAACCTGGGTGTTATCTTCATGGCGCGAAGAGATCTGAAACAGGCCGAAACAATGTTCCGCAAGTCCTTGGAAATGGAGGAAAAGCTCGGTCGTCCCGAAGGAATGGCCAGCAATTACTGCAACCTGGGCGTTCTTCTCAGGGCCCGCGGCGACCTTGCCCGGGCTGAGGCAATGCACCGCAAATCCCTGGAAATCGAGGAACGACTCGGCTGCCTTGTAGGAATGGCCAGCAATTTCTGCAATCTGGGCAACATCTTCCTGGCCCGTGGCGACTTCGCCCAGGCTGAAGCCATGCGACGCAAGTCTCAGGAAGTAACCGACAGTCTTGGTTTATCCCTGTACCAGTAATGGACCCAGGGAGGCAATGGAAGACTCTCATAAATTCATCAGGTTTCCCTCGTATCACAAAAAACTTTCCCCATACTATCAAAGGCCCGCTTCCTTTAATGGAATCGGGCCTTTTCTTTTCCTGCCTCCAGTCTTTACATCGATTCCGTATGGCTTGAGCTTCCGAGTGAAATTACTCCAGCCGAATTCACTTAAACATTGCTGTTCCCGTCTGTCCCCAGACCCGACGGTTTTTCGGAAACCAGGCAGGTGTACGGCCATTATCCGGCTATCCTGGAACTGGAACAAATTTGTCGTTTAAAAACCAGCCCTACAACTACACTACGGGATATCCCCATGTTTCCTTAATTTACACGATGCAAACCCTGAACCGGCTTCCAAAAACGATTTTTCACAATAAATATTTTGACACATTTAATTGTTTTGTTACTATTAGTTGAAATTAACTTATATATTGCTTACCTCTGCCAAGCCAAATACCCGTCAGAAAGCGACAATCATAGTGGTTTTCGAAGCTGCTGCCTTGTGCCTGGACAATACAGCCGCCACATCTGAAAAAAGGCACAGGGTTCACGAACAGTCCCTTCGTCAACTCATCACAAAAACAAGGAGGAGAAAATAATGAAAAAGACTTTGATTTTGCTGGCATGCACGGTTCTGTTGTCGGCCGCTGCCGTTGCACAGGGTGACCCGATTCAGGACAACAGTTTAAAAAGCTGCAAGGCAGGCTGGTACCCTAACTTCTACAAGAAACAAGGCCCCTTGACTTGTCCGCAAACCTGTAAAACCTGGGTCAAGGGGATTGCCGAACAGGAACGAAGCATGGCGGCAAACAGCAGAACAACCAATGTCTGCAAGTTCGGCGATCGCAAACCGGCACATGAGCTCGTGCGTGACGGCAATTACCTTTATGGCAACCAGTTTGATGGAACTACGGCCTGTTATGCATCGGACATGAAGGGGAAGGCGCGGAAAAGCGAGCAATTTTATTGCTTATGCATCGCGGGATCACAATCCGGTTGTTCCGGCCCCGACTTGGTAGTGACTGAAATCAAAAAACCGGAATGGGATAACACCAACAAGAGATCCGTTATCAAAGCGGTCATTAAAAACATCGGAAGCAGTGCCGCGGGACAAAGCATTGCACGCGTTATCGACCCATCGACCACCCAGTCGAGCGGAGCCCCATACAACGCGATAGCCAACACGCCCGCGCTGGCGGCAGGGGCAAGCACGACCGTAACCTTTTACCTTCCCTATTGGGTCTATAATCCCAATGCTTCGCTGGAAGTTACCGCGGATTACAAAGGTATGATAAAAGAGTGTAACGAGAGCAACAACACCAAGGCGTTTACCGATATGGGGTAAAACCCATCAATGATTTGCATGGCCAGCATCAGCCCCGGACCTGCCAGTTTCCGGAAAACTGGCAGGTCTCAGATGGCCAACAGTTTTTCAAGGAGCTAACGCCGATTCGTTAGATACGTTAGAATAATCAACCGATCAGCTTCGTTTTCCGATGTCCCAAAGGTTTGCAGAAATGCAACCTTGGCTTTGGCGTTTACAAATTTGCCAACTGGCTACCGACGCCACAGGAACTTAATAAGTATCGTGTCGGTACACCGGAAAACTTAATGGTCCTCATTTATGATGCCGTAGACCTTCAGTGTATGGAACCGTTCATCTTTTAAAACTTCATCGATCAATTCCCCATTGAGAGTTCCGTTGTCGGGCCTTGTCCCCGGGTTTCCCGTCTTGCCTGCAGAGCATCCCGCTGCTTGATGACTCTCTTACCGTTCCTCCATGACAAACTTCTTGACCGCTTCAAAGGGACTCTGGGGATTCTCCAGGCGGAGCAGTTTCTCCATTCTCTGCCGGATCACCTCTTTTACATCCGGTTTTATCAAATTCGAGGAACTCCAGCATTCCATTAAACAAATAAATACTGATACAACCGGCCAACAAAAAGAGAAGGTGTGACTTGCCATGAGGCAAGTGCGAGCACTTTCTCTCTAAGGAGAAATGGCGCTATCCCGAGAATTCGGAACATTCCGGCATCGCGCAGCGAACTCATCTCTTCACATCAATCCCGTACGACTTCATCTTACGATAGAGATTGCTCCGCTCCAGCTCGATGGCCTCGGCGGTCTTGCTGATGTTCCAGCCGTTTTCCTCGAGCTTCTGCAGGATGAACTCCTTCTCGAATTCCTCTCTGGCCTCGCGCAGGGAATGGAGCTCAAGGACGGTATCGAGGCGTCCCGGCGCACCCTCATCAAAGGCGGCTTCGTTGGAAACGATCGAATCGGGGATGTGGTTGACCGTGATGGTCTTGCCCGGCGTCATGATCACCAACCGCTCCACCACGTTCTTCAGCTCGCGGACGTTGCCGGGCCAGACACCGTTCTTCAGGACATCCATGGCTTCAGGGGTCATGGTCTTGCGTTCGAGCCCTTCGCGGAGACAGAACATCTCGAGGAAGTGTTCGATGAGCTCGGGAATATCGTCCCGCCGCTCCCGCAGGGGCGGAACGGTGAACGGCACCACGTTGAGGCGATAGAACAGGTCTTCGCGGAAGGTGCCCAGGCGGATTTCTTCTTCGAGCACCTTGTTGGTGGCGGCAATGACCCGCACGTCGACCTCGATGGTGCGGTTGCCCCCCACCCGTTCGAACTTCTTTTCCTGGAGGATCCGCAGGACCTTGGCCTGGGTTTTCAGGGACATGTCGCCGATCTCGTCGAGAAAGAGCGTGCCGCCGTCGGCCAGATCGAATTTTCCTTTCTTCTGCGCCACGGCTCCGGTAAAAGCGCCCTTCTCGTGACCGAACAGTTCGCTCTCGATCAATTCCTCGGGAATGGCGGCGCAGTTGACCTCCACGAAGGGCTTTTCCTTGCGCTGACTGTGAAAATGGATGGCGCGGGCCACCAGTTCCTTGCCGGTGCCGTTCTCGCCGGTAATGAGGACCGAGGCGTTGGACGGCGCCACCAGGCGGATCTGTTCCTTCAGCTTCAGCATCGCCGGGGACGAACCGGTCATCTGTCGGTCGCGGAACGCCAGGTCGCGCAGGGTCTCGTTCTCGTCCTTGAGGCGCAGCATGCCGAGGGCGTTGCGAACGCAGAGAAGCAGCTTCTCCAGGGAAAGGGGCTTTTCGATGAAGTCGTACGCACCCATTTTCGTGGCCTTGACCGCGGTTTCTATGGTGCCGTGCCCGGACATCATGATGACTATCAGTGGAGGGTGGTCCTCCTTGAGCTTGCGCAGGGTCTCGATGCCGTCCATCCGCGGCATCCAGATGTCCAGCAGGACCAGGTCCGGCTGCTCCTTGCGCACAGCATCCAGGGCGGTCACGCCGTCATTGGCGAACGCGACCCGGAACCCCTCGTCCTCGAGGATCCCCGCCAAAGAAGCGCGGATGCTGTCCTCATCGTCCACTACCAGTATTTTTTCATCCATCGGTGTCGATTCCCCGTGCTTTCTAAGAATCCGGAGCTTCCTTATCTTCGCGCGTCACATTTGCCGAACTTCCACATCACACGTATTCCCCGCCGACCGGCAACTCGATAATGAATATGGTTCCCTTCGGCGCATTGTCCTTGACCCGGATGAACCCGCCGTGGTCCGCGACGATCGTAGTGACAATCGCAAGTCCCAGGCCGGTGCCGCCTTTTTTCGTTGAGAAATAGGGTTCGAACAGGCGGGGCTTGTCTTCCGGCGCAATGCCGTGGCCGGTATCCGCCACAGTCAGGGAAACCATCCGCAGTTCCGGGTCATAGCGTGTCTCTATCCTGATCTCCCCCTCTTCGTCGATCGCCGCAACGGCATTGTCGAGCAGGTTGATCAGCACGCGCTTGATCTGATCGCGGTCAAGCCGGATCAGGGGAACGGCCTCGTCGGAAGCAAAGGTGAAGACCACGTTCCTGTGTGCTTCCTGGTAGAGGGTCAGTGCTTCCCGGATTACCTCGTTAAGGCTGTTGGGGGTCGGCTGGGCCGACGGCATCCGGGCAAAAGTGGAAAACTCGTCCACAAGATTCTTCAACTCGTCCACCGACTTGATGATCATTTCAGTGCATTCGTCGAAAACCTTTTCGTCTTCCCCGAACCGGGAAAGGTAGCGCTTGCGGAGCCGCTGAGCGGAAAGCTTGATCGGCGTCAGCGGGTTCTTGATCTCGTGGGCAATGCGACGGGCGACCTCCCGCCAGGCGGCCATGCGCTGCGCCTTGATGAGCTGGGTCAGGTCATCGAACACCACGACGGTACCGAGGAAATCCCCGTTTTCGTCCCGCATGATCGACAGGTTGACGAACAGGGTAAGCTTCCCATCCTTGAGCCGGATATCGACCTGCTTGCTGATGGTGTCCTTCTTGGAATTCACCAGGTCCCGCAAGAGCCCCTTGATGATGTCCAGCTGTTCCGGGCGCATGACTTCGCGAAAGTGTCGTCCCTTCACCTGCTCGGGGGAAATATTGAGCAGCCGCTCCGCCGAGGTGTTGACCGTGGTGAGAATGCCGTTCTTGTCAACGGAGATGACGCCGGCGGTCACGTTCCGCAGCACGATCTCCATGTACCGACGCCGCTGCTCCAATTCCAGGTTTGATCGGGTCAGTCCCTCGTTCGCCTCTCGCAGGGCGCGCTGGTTGTTCAGGAGGTCCTCCGTCATCTTGTTGAAGGAGGCCACGAGCATGCCGATCTCGTCTTCCCCCTCGCCCTCGATCCGTACCTGCAGGTTTCCCGCCGCGACCTGGCCGGTAGCCTCGGCCAATTCCCGGATCGGCGTGGTCAGGCTGTTGGCAAGGTAAACGCCGAACCAGATGGCCAGGAAAATGATGACCATGGTGATCAGGAACAGGGTGAGGATGTAGCCGCTTCTGATGGGATATTTGAGGGACTTCAGCTGCCGGTACTTTTCGTAGGCGCTGGAGATTTTCTGCATCTTGCCCACCAGCGCGTTCGGCACATAGTAACTGACCACGACGACGCCGAGTACCGACCGGTTTTCATTGCCGGAAAATACCGGGACGATGCCGCGAATCAGGTCCGCCCTCCCCACCGGATTGACCCTGTTGAACTCCTTGCCGCCAAGAGCCGCGGCAATGTCTTCCGGCGGCGGCCTGAGATATTCGCCGTGCGGCACGTTGCGGCTGATGGAGCGTGCCAGTCCTTCTCCCCGGGATGAGTAGACCTCGATGCATCCCACATCATATTCGCTTCGCATCTTTCCTATGTAGTTACCGAGGCCGTTGCCGCTGCGGCCGTCAAGAAGACCCTGTTCGGCCATGGTCACGCTCACCTGCCGCCCGAAATGCAGGGCATCGGCCGCGGCCTTGCGGTAATAGGTCCGGGCCACTTCCAGCGACTCGGCCAGGGACAATTCAATCTGCTTGTTGAACCAGTTCTTGATGCTGCTGTTGATGAAGATCGCGGAAAAGAAAAACAGCAGAAGGGTAGGGATGAGCGAGAGCGCAACGAAGGCAACCACCAGCTTGCCGCGAAGTTTTGAGCCGAACGGGTTGCGCTTTCGTTCCAGGAGGATCCGGGCGACATTGCGGCATACGAGGTAGACCAAGAGGATGATCAGCAGGATGACGACGTTGATGAGGCCGAATATCAGGATATTGTTCGCCGTCTGGATATCGGCGCTGATATCGGACAGACGCATCTCGGCAAAGGTGAGAAGAACGATCAGCAGGAGCGAGATGATGATGATGATCGCTTCCCGCTTGCTTTTCCTCGCCTCCGAGGGACTGAACCTGTTTTGTCGCGGCTTTTTCCTGATTTTTAGCATAGCGGAACCTTGTTCCCACTGTAGCTGAAGAAACCCGTCATTTCAAGACGGGAAAGTCATTCACAAAGAGACGCCGGCAAATAAAAAAGCAGCCCCGAAGGGCTGCTTAATGGAGGATGACGCGGAATCCGTTTTCTTTATGCTTCCGACCAGACCAACTCCGGCGAAGAAAGGGGAAAAACCACGGAAGAACCCTTGACCGCGTCTGCTTCCACCAGTTCCCAGCAATCAGTCCTTGAAAGGATTTCCGTAACTAATTTGTGATTAAGGTCATGTCCCGATTTGTATGCCTTGATGTGACCGACCAGCGAGTAGCCGGCAAGGGAGAAATCGCCTACCGAGTCCATGATCTTGTGGCGCACGAACTCGTCATCGTAGCGCAGACCGCCTTCGTTGAGGATGCCGTCATCACCGATGACCACCGCGTTGTCGAGGGAACCGCCGCGCGCGAGACCGTTCGCCTTGAGCGTTTCAACCTCGATCAGGAAACCGAAGGTCCTGGCGGGGGCATAATCGCGCTCGAACACGTCTTCAGCGAACTTCATGCTCCGGAACTGGTTGTTCACCACCGGGTGATTAAAGCGCATATCGAAGGAAATACGGAAATAGCGGGACGGAATGATGGAAATCTTCTTGTCGCCGTCCACAACCGTAATCGGCTTTTTCACCACGAGATATTTTTTCGGGCGGGAAAGGCTGTGCGTGCCGACCTTGCGCAGGCCTTCCACGAAGGGAGCCGCACTGCCGTCCATGATCGGTACTTCGGGGCCATTGATATCAACGTGGACATTATCGATACCACAACCGGTCAATGCCGCCATGAGATGCTCGATGGTGGAAACAACCGCGCCATCCTTGCCGATCGTGGTTGAAAGGCGGGTATTCACAACGTTTTTGGCAACTGCTTCGATGGAAACGGAAGGAGTCAGGTCGACCCGGTGAAAAATCACGCCGGTTCCGGCATCCGCCGGACGAAGCGTCATGGTTACTTCCATGCCGGAATGAAGGCCGATACCCGAGAAAATCACCTTGTCTTTTACCGTTTGCTGTAAGGCCATGAAAGCTCCTTTGGAGGTTAGTCAGTATACGCACTATACTAAAGCAACATCCGAGCCAAGACAAAAACAGCAACGGATCACATCATCAACATGTAATTTCAGGTAGTTGTATAACAGCTGCCATTGACAGGGGGCGTGCACAAACGCTTCACTGTTGCGAAAAAGCCACACATATCGTTGCGCAATCGCAACACCTCGAAACTACTTCCGGAAGAAATACAAAACCAGGGAAATGAGGATGGACAGGAGGATGCTGGTGGTAAGGGGGAAGTAAAACGAAAAATTGTCCCGCTTGATGGAAATGTCTCCCGGCAGCCTGCCGAGCCAAGGGATCTTGTCGGCGAACACCAGGACCACTCCAAGCAGCGCCATCAGGCAGCCGGCAATGATGAGAATTTTGCCCATGCCGCTCATCGGGCTCCTTTCCGATCCGGAGAAGGCATCGGGTGATAGCGGTCCTTTTCACTGTAGATGCAGCCGCAGTATTGCTGTCGGTAGAGCCCCATCTGCTGGGACACCTCGATCCCGTGCCGCCAACCGCGGCGGTAATCGTCGTACAGGAAGCGCACCCCGTGGCGCTCGGCGGCCAACTCCCCTTCCTGGCGGATCAGGTCGTGCTGCTGATAGCGGCTGTAGAGCAGGGTGGTGGTAAAGGCGTCGTGACCGAGTTCCGCGGCGGTCTTCGCAGCGCGGTCGATCCGTGAAACGTAGCAGTAGCGGCAGCGCTCCGCGGGACGGGCCGCCGTCGCCGCCAGAAATTCCTCGAGCAGGTACTCGTCGTGACAGACCAGATCCAGCCGCGCGAGGTACGCGTAGTGATACACCGTCTCCAGGCGCCGGCGATACTCCCGGTAGGGATGAATATTATGGTTGAAAAAGTAGCCGACAACCTCCGCGCCTTCCGCGCGGAGGGTTTCCACGGGATAAATGGCACAGGGGGCGCAACACATGTGAAGAAAAACTTTCATGGAAGCTATTGTAAAACATTTCGCCGGGTAATGGCAATGAAGGAAACTACCGCACCACCAGATGCTTCCCTCCCAGGGGCGTGGTACGGCCGACGACCGCGGCAAGCGGGCAGCAGCGGGAGCGGAGTACCGCCAGAACGTCATCGGCACGATCGACGGGTGCACACATGAGGATGCCGCCCGAGGTCTGCGGATCGAGGGTGAGCATCTTCAGCGAGTAGGCTAGGCCGTGCGCGAAGTCGGCGGAGGACTCGATGTGACTGAGATTGCGGAAGGAGGCCCCGGGGATGCAGCCCTTGTCGAGCAGGTCGAGCGCTCCCGGTAAAGCCGGGATCCTGGCCGCCTCGATTTCCAGGGTCACCCCGCTCGCCTTGGCGATATTGAGGCAATGGCCGAGGAGACCGAAGCCGGTGATGTCGGTCGCGGCGCGAATCCCGAACTCCTGCATGATCTCCGCGGCGCCCCGATTGAGCTGCTTCATGGAATCGAGGGCCCGCTGGTAATCGGCTGCGGAGGCCTGACCGAGACGCTGGCCGGCGACCAGCGCTCCGGTGCCGATCGGCTTGGTCAGGATCAGCACCTGGCCGGACTCTGCATTGGCGTTGTTGATCAGCCGCTCGGGATGCACCAGCCCCGTCACCGCCAGCCCGTACTTCGGCGGGTAATCGGCGATGGTATGGCCGCCAACCAGGACGCCTCCGGCCTCGCTGACCTTTTCCTGGCCGCCGCGGACGATTTCGTGGAGCACCTCAAAGGGGATGCCGGTGGCGGGAAACATGACAAGGTTCATTGCAGTCAGCACCTTGCCACCCATGGCGTAGACATCGCTCAGCGCGTTGGCTGCCGCGATCTGGCCGAAGTCGTAGGGATCGGAACAGACCGGGGGAAAGAAATCAGTCGTCTCGATAATGGCAATCTCGTCGGTGAGCCGGTAGACACCGGCATCGTCGCCGGTGGCGATCCCCACCAGCAGGTTGGGATCGGTGTGAACCGGCAGCCGGCCGAGCGCTTCGAACAGGACATCCGGCGGAAGCTTCGCTGAGCAGCCGCCGTACTCGACGGTGGAGAGCAGGTCGAACAGCGGCGCCTTGCTTGCGGCGGGCTCGTAAACCCGCGCCTCGATAGCGGCGCCTTCGAGAAACGCCAGGCATTGTTCCCGTAGATCATCCGCTATGGAAAGGGCCATGCCGCATTCCGGGGAAATGTCCTTCGGCACCGGCACCACCTGGCAGTCGATGGTGTTGGCGCGCAGACATGCCTCGGCCTTGATGACCGAACGGGTCGAGGTGAAAAGCAGAAAAACATTCATGATCGCAAGCAGCTCCTTATGGATTCGAGACAGTAGCAAAAGTCATCGGCCGAGTGATACGGGGAAACGCCGAGCCGCAGGGTACCGCTCGGGAAGGTTCCGAGCGTCCGGTGCGCCAGCGGGGCGCAATGGAGGCCGATGCGCGTTTCGATGCCGAACTCCTCGTACAGCATATGGCCAAGGGTAGCCGGATCGCTGCCGGCCCGAACCAGCGAAATGACATTTCCCTGGTCTTCGAAACGTTCCGCGCAGAATACCCTGACGGACGGCAGGCCTTTCAACGCCTCGACGAACCGGCGGAGTTCCTCCCGGCTATGGCGACGCTCCGCTGGATTCTCCAGTGCCGCCAGCAGGCCGAAAATCCCGGCAACATTCTGAGTTCCCGCCTCGAAGCGATCCGGAAGAAAATCGGGCATGTCGAAACTTTCCGAGCTGCTGCCGGTGCCGCCATAAATCAGCGGCTCCACGCTTGCCGGATCCCGCAGGTAGAGCCCGCCGGTCCCGGTGGGACCGAACAGGGCCTTATGGCCGGTAAAGGCGAGAAAGTCGATATTCCAGTCTTCGACACGGAGCGGCACGGACCCGAAGGACTGGCTGGCGTCGACCAGCAGCGGCACGGGGCCGAGCCGTTTCCTGATCTCCCGAAGTGGTTGGATCACACCGTTGACGTTGCTCTCGTGATTGACCACCACAAGCACGGTGTCGGCCGTCATCACTTCGTCGATCCGGTCCGGGTCCACCCGGCCGTCGCCGAAATGGGGCAAGACCTCGTACGACGCCCCACATTGTTCGGCAAAGGCGGCAACCGGGCGGGTCACGGCGTTATGCTCCAGCGGCGAGATGAGCACCCTGCCGCCCCGGTGCATCAGGCTCCGCACCACGATGTTGATGGCGTGGGTGGCATTGGGCGTGAACACCACCTGTTCCCCATCCCGGGCGCCCATCAACTCCGCGAGCCGGTCGCGAGCCGTCTCGACCGTCCTGGCAACGTCAAATGCCCGACCATAGGCGCTCCGGCCATACGGTCCCCCTACCTCATCCAGGTAGCGGGCCATTGCCGCGGCAACCTCAGGCGGTTTTGGAAATGAAGTTGCGGCATTGTCAAAGTACGTGTTGCGCTTCATCATCTCTTACAGGGTTATGACTTTGCCGGCAGTCGACAGTACCTGGAGAATTTCATACATATTGGAAATGGTCCCTGCCGCGACTTTATCCTTCACTTCGAAATAATCGACACAGGTTCCGCAGACCAGGACCGTAATGCCCTGCTCCTCGAGAGCAGCCAGCGCGGGAACGGTAGGCGCACCCTCAATGGCAACGAAGACGCCCGCATTGTAGCAGAGAATGGCGGAGGGACGCGGCGTCACATCCTTGAGCGTGTTCACGCAGGCCTGCATCAGGATTTTGCCAAGCTCCTCCGAGCCGGATCCCATGCCCTGACGGCTGATAACGAATACCGGACCGGGCTGCGGACCGCCCGGCGTACAATAGGCCGCGGCATCGCCGAGCGCGGTCGAGCCGGCCACCTTGTCGACATCCAGGTAAAAGATGCCCTCCGACGAGGAAAGCTCGGGAGCCAAGCCGTGGTCCCGCAGAAAACGGATTACGTTGTCTCGTGATATTTCGTTATCGATCAGCAGCCGGAGGTGTTCGCCCTCGGCCATTTCCTCCAGTGCCTTTTTGGCGAGCATCAGCGGCTGAGGGCAGCGCAACCCGCGTGCATCAACAATATGCTCTTTCATCAGGATCTCCCTTGGGAATGTTTCGCGGGGCCCAACACGCGATCACCCGGCGTCAGTTAAATTCATCTCATCGATACTAAGTGTTGTTTACATATATTTCAAGAAAAACATAACTCCATGTCAGCTGAACGGCAAGCGACGCGGAGGCATCACCCCAGCGTCTCATCATCATCCGCGCTGAAATCGGGAGCATCGACGGCACGGGGACGGGTATCGATTGCCTCGATCGGCTCGATGTCCTTGCCGGTGGATGCACCCAGCTCCTTGAAGCGTCGGGCGGAAACCAGCACCCGGCTCTCCAGGGAGCCAACCGCGCGGTTGTAGGACTCCACCGCCCGCTCCAGCGCCCGCCGCAGGTCGGCGAAATGGCCGGCAAGGACCGCCACCCGGTCATAGAGCGTCTTGCCCAGATCGCTGATGGCCTGGGCATTTTCCGCGATGTGCTCCTGGCGCCAGCCGTAGGCAACGGCGCGAAGCAAGGCAATCAGGGTTGTCGGCGTGGCAAGGATCACCTTCTGCTCGACGCCGCATTCGATCAGGGAAGGGTCCTGCTCCAGGGCGGCACTGAAAAAGGTTTCCCCGGGCAGGAACAGTACCACGAACTCGGGAGTCGCCTTGAACTGGTCCCAGTAGGATTTAGCCGAAAGCTTGGCAAGGTGAAGCCTGATCTGGCGGGCGTGATCCTTCAGCTTCTGCAGCTTGGTATGTTCGTCGGGAGCCTCCAGGGCTTCCAGGTAGGCCGCCAGCGGCGCCTTGGAATCCACCACCACGTTCTTGCCGTTGGGCAACTTTATGATCATGTCCGGGCGCAGGCGGCTTTCCGGCCCGGCCGCGGTTTCCTGCTCGACGAAATCGCAGTAATTGAGCATGCCGGCGATTTCCGCCACGCGCCGCAGTTGAATCTCGCCCCATCGGCCGCGCACCGTGGGCGAGCGAAGCGCTTTTACCAGGTTGGTCGTCTCCGACTGCAGTTGCGACTGGGTGGAGGCCATTGCCTTGAGCTGCTCGGTAAGCCCGGCGTAGGCAGACGTCCGGACCTTTTCCAGCTCGTGGATCTTGCCGTCGACCTTTTCGAGGGAATCGCGCAGGGGTTTGACCAACTCGTCAATGGCACGCTGCCGGTTCTCCAGATCCCCCCGGGCCCCTTCCTGAAATTTCTCCAGGTGCGTGCGGGCGAGCTCCAGGAACGACTGGTTGTTGCTTTGGAGTGCCTCCGCCGAAAGGGCCTTGAAGGCATCCGAGAGCTTCGCGTGCGCCGCATCGAGCACGGCCAGTTTTTCCTCGGTTACTTTCCGCTCCTCCTGGACAAGGGTGGCAAACTCGGAAACCTTGGCCTGCAACGAGGCATTATCGGAAAACAGTTCCGCAATCCGGTCCTCACGCCCCTTCAGGGCCGCCTCCAGCTCCGGGATGCGGCTGTTCTTTTCCTCCGCGGCCGACCGCTTCTCCGATTCTTCTTTCAGGTCGGTCCGCAGGACGGCGATCTCGTTGCCGGCGCCCTCCAGAGATGCCTTGAACGCGGCGATCTGCTCATCCCGAGCCAGGAGACGCTCCGCCAGAGCGGCGGCTTCCGCCTCGTGTTCGCCCTTGCCGCGACTGAAGGCGAGGTCTATCCGCGACCGGAGAAAAAGCCATGCCAGGAATCCTCCGAGCAGCAGGCCGACGCCGAGCAGAATATATTCCATATCTTGCAACTCCTTGAAAAGTATGGGGCCACGCAAGCAAAAAAGCCGCAGCACCGGAAATTTTCCAGGATGCAGCGGCCCTGAGAGCCCTTGTTATGCCGACCTTCCAACCTGCCCTAAAGAAGCAATGATCAGATGTTCCGGGTAAATCCGAATCAGTGCCTGAAGCCCGATTCATCGCCCCGGGCCCCGGTGGCATGCGCGGAACGGGCTTTTTCCAGAGACTCCAGCTCCTTCAGCCGTTCGCCGAGCCAGTGGTGAAAATTCCTGGCGTTGTCGTAGGACATGATGATTCCCGCTTCCACCGCCCGGCACAGGGTATTGCCCGGTTCAGCCGGTTCCTGGCCGATCTCCCTGCCGATAGTTCCCGCCGGGGTTATCTCGTGGGTAATGGTCGAGGGCAGCGGCGGACGTTCATGATAAAAGTTGATGATTATTTCACCGCGTGGCGACACCCCGCCATGGGCGCCGTTCACGTATACCGGCGCATAATCCTCGGCAACCTCGTAACGAAATCGTACTACCGGTTTCATGGACGTTCTCCCTCTTGCATTTCGCCAACGCTTCCACCGCGCACCACCGCGGCGATCCGTTCCGGGTCGAGCACGACATCCTCCTGAACGCCCCGGTCCATCTCCTTAATGACGGCGCGTCCCTTCGCCAACTCGTCCTCGCCGATGATCAGGGTGAAGCGGGCATTGTACTTGTCAGCGCGACGCATCTGGCTCTTCAGGCTTTTACCCTCGTAGTCGATCTCCACGGCAACACCGAGACGCTGCAGCCTGCTCATGAGACGAAACGCCTCGTTGCCGGCGGTCTCCCCGTGAAAGGCAATAAAAAGGTCCGGCCGTTTGCCATACCCTTCGTCTTCCAGCAGCAGCACCACCCGTTCGACACCGAGGGCAAAGCCGATACCGGGGTAAGAGGGTCCGCCGAGTTCCTCGATCAGGCGGTCGTAGCGCCCGCCCGCCGCCACGGCGCTCTGCGCGCCGAGCCGCTCGGTAACCAGTTCGAAGGTGGTTCGGGTGTAATAGTCGAGCCCCCTGACCATGCGCGGGTTAATTTCGTAGGCAGTGCCGGCCGATTCCAGGTGGGCCCGGGTCCGGGCGAAGTGGTCGGCGCAGCCGTCGCACAGGTTGTCAAGCACCGACGGCGCATTGGCGGTTGCCTCCTTGCAGCCCGTGGACTTGCAGTCGAGCGCCCGGAGCGGGTTGGTCTCGTAGCGCCGCTTGCAGTCGTCGCAGAGGCTGTCGAGCCTCTTACGGAGAAAGTCTCGCAGCTTCTGCCGGTACGTCGGGCGACATTCGTGGCAGCCGAGGGAGTTTATCTGCAGCCTTGGTTCCGTGAGACCCAGTTCGGCAAAGAAATGGCACAGCATGGTCAGAACCTGGGCATCCACTTTCGGGTCCGATACGCCGGCGACCTCCACCCCGATCTGGTGAAACTGTCGATAACGGCCTTTCTGGGGCCGCTCGTAACGGAACATGGGTCCCAGGTAATACATCTTGGCAACAGAATCCGCCACGTGAAGCTTGTGTTCGATGTAGGCCCGGATAACCCCGGCGGTCCCCTCGGGGCGGAGCGTAACGGCATTGCCCCCCTTGTCCGTAAAGGAGTACATTTCCTTTTCCACGATATCGGTCGCATCCCCGATGGAACGGGCAAACAGCTCGGTCTTCTCCAGAACCGGAACCCTGATCTCGGAGAATCCGTAAATCTCGAAAACCCGACGGGCGGTGTCTTCCACGTGCTGCCACTTCCGCACCTCGCCGGGAAGTATGTCATTGAATCCTTTGATGCCGGTTATTGCCACGGTACATTCCCTTCTCAGTATTTTTCTATAGGTTTCTCCAAGAGACGGCTCTTATACTTAAGGCAACCCATATTATCGATTTTGTTGACCTTATCAGAAGACATAGCCCCTATCCCTTGACGTGCCTGTTCACTGAAGGCTGCTTCTTACGCGTTTTCCTCAGTCTTCCCGAAGAGCCCGGAACACCCGGTTGCGGCCGCTGAACTTGCCGCGATACATTGCCTTGTCGGCAACCTCGAGCAACTCGAGCTTGGACCTGGTGTCGTCGGGAAAACAGGCATAACCGACGCAGGCGGTCAAATGGATTTGATATCCCTCTTCGGCCAAGAACGGGTGGTTTTCGACGGTAGCCCTGATACGTTCAGCAACCAGGGCGGCACTTGCTGCATCCGTTTCCACCAGAATGATGGTATATTCATCGCCGCCATAGCGGATCACCAGGTCAACGTCGCGCACCGATCTCCGCAATAGGGAGCCCACTTCACCGAGGACCCGGCTGCCGATGAGGTGACCGTGGGTATCGTTCACGCCCTTGAAGAGGTCCAGGTCGATAAAGAGAATCGCAACACAAGACCCGTAGCGTTCAGCTCTCTTCAGTTCGCGATCAAGCGCCAGGTCGAGGTAACGATAGTTGAACAGGCCGGTGAGTTCGTCGATGTAGAGAAGATTGCGGGCCGACGCGAACCGGGCGGCATTTTCGAAAGCAAGCGAAGACTGGTCCTGCAGAAAGTGGAGGCTTTTCAGGTCGATTCCGAGAAGCAGTTCGCCTTTCTCCGGCGTAAACAGGGCCACGATCCCCTGCAGTTCTTTCTTGGAACGGACAAACAGGATGAGCACTTCATCCGTCTCTTTCAAAGCAGAACTGGTGAAGACGGTTCCGGGCGTGAACAGGTCGGCCACCCGTTTCCGGACACAGAAGGAATCAGCACCCACCTGGTACCGCTCAAGAATCGCTTCGGCAATTACTTCCGCTTCTTCATAACCAATTCCGCGAAACTCCCGCAGGAACATGCCGCCTTTCTCATCGGGAAAAAGTCCGACGGCTCTGTTCGTGTTCAACTCATTGGCAAACGAGTCGACGACCAAAGTAACGAGACGCTCCATCTCGAGACAATTCGAAATGGTCTGACCGACCTGGAAGAGATGCACAAGACCTTTCAGCTCTATGTTTTCGTTCAGAAGGCGGCGCTGCTCCATGCAAAGCGAAACGGTATGCCGAAATTCATCGGGATTGACCGGCTTCAGCAGGTAGTCCCGCGCCCCGTTTTTCAGGGCATGGATCGCCGATTCCACGTTGGTATTGCCGGTCACCATGATTACGTCGATGTCCGGATTGGTCCGCTTTACCTGGAACAGGAGATCGATGCCGGTTTCTCCCGGCATGACCAGGTCGGAAATGATCAGGTCGTATTCCGTTTCCTTTAAAAGCTTCATGGCTTCGGGTACCGAAGCCGCGGTATGAACTTCAAATCCTTCGCCACCCAGGAGATGTGAGTACATCTCCTGAAAAAAGCGATCGTCTTCAACAACCAGAATCTTTTCCATCCAGGATACCCCGACCACCCGTTTTCTGTGCACGACTGCCGACAAGGTACATTTGGCCCTCAAACTAGCAAAGAAATCGGAAAGTTGTCAACGAAAATGCCTGTTGTCACGGAAAGTCCGCACGGACCATCCGCCATGCGCCAGGACAACGGTTATCGTTCCATCCAGATCGGTCCGGTAGACCGGAACTCCCCGACGCCTAAAGCGCTCCAGGGTAGCGCTGGACGGCAGACGAAAACGGTTCCGGTAACCGGCGCCGACCAGGGCGCATTCCGGCAAAACGGCGTTTAGGAAAGGCTCGGACGAAGAATGGCGACTGCCATGATGCGGCACTTTCAAAACCGTGCAGCAGAGTCGTGACGTCTCGGCTGCAAGCCTTTCCTCGGTATCCGCGCCGATATCTCCGGTAAAGAGAATCGAGAAGTCACCAAGGCGGACGCGGAACACGAGAGAAGTTTCGTTCAGATTACCATCTTCCCGGCTTTCCGCAACGGTCGCGGATTTCCCGGGCGAAAGCGGCTCAATGCAGACCGCGCCGATGGTTATCGGTCCCGTGGTAGCATCAATTCGGCGAACCGTCACCCCCTTTTCCGTCAAAATCCTCTTCAAGGAATGGTACTCGTTGCTTCCTTCATGGATACCGCTTTCCCAGAATTCTCCAATGGAGAAGTTGCGGGCGAGATAGAGCAGGCCGTTCAAATGGTCTGGGTGAGGATGGCTCAACACCATGTAGTCCAGCCGGGAGATCCCCCTGCGCCAGAATGCCGGAGCCAACAGCCTCTCCCCAGGATCGAATCCTCCTTCCCGGTAACTTCCGCCGCCGTCAATGAGCATCCGCCTGCCGTCGGGAAAGGTGACCAGGCTGGCCTCACCCTGGCCCACACTGTAGAAATCGAGGCGCAATTGCCCGTTACCTGCCCCGGACGGCGCGATCCTGAGCACGACGAATGCGGCGACCACGAAGCAGCAGCAGACAACCCGCGGCCTTTTGCCGAGAAACGTGAGGGAAGCGAGAAGAGCAACCAGCAGCACCAAGTCGAAACGGCCGTCGCCCCATACCGGAAGCAGGGGCACGGCACTCAGACGCGAAAGTGCCTGTACCGATATATGTACCAGAAAACCGGCACCCAGGAGCAGCTCACGGGCAAGGCCGGGCAGCAGATGGATACAGGGAAGGCTTGCAAAGCCGAGCACCACCGCACCATACCCCATGAGCGGAATAACAAGGAAATTTGCCGCCAGGCCGGTGAGCGTCGGCTTGTGGAAACTGCTCGTTGCCGGAATTATGGTGGCCGCCGTTGCGGCAACCGATACCATCAGGAACAGCAAAAGCTTGTGAACCAATCCCGGCGATATTTTCCCGAACGGCCGCATGAGCAGCGGAGTCAGGACAAGGATCCCCCAGATGGCCAGAAACGAAAGCTGGAATGAAATATCGAAGAGCGCGGGAGGAGATACGGCAAGAATCAACAGGGCCGCAAGCATGAGGGCGTGAACCGGGTCGGTCTCCCGTTGCAGGAAAACCGCGACAATGTAGGCGCAAATCATGATGACCGCCCGCACGGTTGCCGGTGCGCCGCCTGAAAGTACCAGGTAGAAGAGCAGGACCGGGATGGTCAGAAGGAGAATCAGACGGCGAGGATTCAGGCAAAGCAGGAGGGTCGGGAAACAGCGCGCAACGGAGTACATAAGCGTGAAAAAGAACAGTGCGATGACTCCGACGTGAAATCCCGAAATACACAGGATGTGGCTGACTCCCGTCCGGGCGAAGAGCTCCCTTGTTTCTCCGGTCACGAGCCCCGTCTTTCCCAGGATCAAGGCCCGCAACACCCTACTCTCATTGCCGGCGACAAGTCTGCCGATCCGATCGCTGAAATCGGCGGCAACACGGTCCATGTAATTCCGCAGGGGAAATGCGACGCCCCGCCTGATAAGGATCACCTGGTCGGCGGTCTGGACATATGCCATGATATAAACCCGCCGGAACGCCAGGTACCGTTCATAGTCGAATTCCCCCGGCACACCGAAGTTTCTCGGTCTGTTGATCCGCGAGACGAAACGAACCAGATCGCCGGTGTACAGGTCCGCCCGTCCCGACCCTACCGTAAGAAGCATACGGCCGCTGGTCGCCTGCCCGTCGTGTTCCCGAAAAACCCTTGTGGGACGCAGGAAAATCCTGCCTCCCCTTTCGCGCCATTCAGGACGGGCATCGATGATCCCCTCGATGGTCAGCTGCCCGCGCCCCGCGGAATGGACAATCGCGTCTTCGGGACAGCACGGGGCGAGAAAGGGCTCCATGGCCGCGGCCCCCGCCATGAAAAAACAGAGCGACAGGCAGGCCGAAAACAGGAAACGGTGTCTGACAAAAATCGAAAGGAGACAGGCGCCGATAAGTGCAAACAGAACATGAACAGGCGGGAAGAACAGCCACTGGGTTGCCGTGCAGATACCGGCCGCCAGGGAAAAGAGGGTGATAAGGAGAGGATATGCCGACATGAAAGAATATTAACATACTCTCATTATTTAACCAAATTATTTCCGTTCTTTTCATCCCGTATGTGCTATAAAATCATAAATGGGATTTTGCTTAATAGATCGGGAGCGTTTGATGACGGTCTCGGAAAACATGGAGGAACAGCACGTACAATGACAACGAAATCACGCACTGAAATCATCAATCTTCTCCACAAATGCGCCGAAATAGAACGGGTGCTGGGAAAACTCTACGACCTTTTTGCCGCAACATTTCACGAAAACCGGGAAATATCCCGGCTCTTTAACAAAACAGCGGGAGAAGAGCGAAATCACGAATACCAGATTAGACTCGCGATAAAATCTTTCTCTTCCGCCATTGAATCCATGAACATCACGACGGATGAGACCGACAGGCATCTTGCCCTTGCCATGCAAACCCTGGACGACGTGGAAAGCGCCATGCCCGGCATCGAAGAAGCACTGAAACTCTCCATCAACCTGGAAGCAACCTTCAGTCGTTTCCACATGGATACCGCCGCACAATTCAGCGACATATCATGCGGCAAGCTCTTTACGGCAATGATGGCGGCCGATGGCGCCCATGTCGCCGCCCTGGAAAAGGCGCTCGCGGCGCTATAAAGCGGAAGCGGGGATCCGGGAGTTTTACTTTCCCAGTACCCTCAGAAAACCCTGACAAAACAGGTTCCGAGTCCCTAAACCTCCCGCACGAAAGAAGGCCGCTTTGCTTGAAAGCGGCCTTCTCGTTTCACCGGCTCGGGACGATGCCCCCTACTCAGGCTTCATCCCCATAGTCATCCTCATCATCGTCATAATCACCCCCGAAACCGGGATAATCCCCGTCCTCCTCATCACCCGGTTCTCCCTCGAAGTAGTGATCAGAGGAAAAGTCCTCTTCCTGACTGATGGCCTCGAACTTGTCGAGCAGGGTCTCATCCGTGCAGTATCGCCCTTTTTTCTTCGTACAGGTCTCTTTCGAGCACAGATCGAAAAGCTGTATTTCGCTGCAAAGCCTCTGGGGTCTTTCTTTCTCTGACATAAACGTTCTCGCGGACCTCTCTTGCTATCGGGAAAATCGCTTTTTCCCAAAGTCAATACCGAACTATCACCCTTCCTCAAGAAACTCGATAGCCTTGGCGACGTCTTCGGAACAGCCGATGAAGATCGGCTCGCGCTGATCAATGCCGTCCGGCACGATATCGAGAATCGGTATTTTACCGTTGCTTGCCGCCCCGCCGGCCTGTTCCATGAGAAAGGCCATGGGATTGAGTTCGAACAGGAGACGGAGTTTTCCATTGGGAGAACCGTTCAGGGCCGGATACATGAAAATGCCCTTTCCCTTGAGGAGAACCTGATTGAAGTCCGGAACGAACCCGCCCGAATAGCGAAGCTTCGCGCCCTTGGCCTCAAGGTACCTGACGAACTTCTCCACTCCCGGCCCGTATTTGTTGCGCAAACCGCCGGGAGAATAGATATTGCCGGAAGGCTGCATGGTGATGTTCTCACGAGTCAGGGTGTATTCCATGAGATGATTCATGGTGAACTCGTGCACGCCCTTGCCCACGGAATAGACGAGCGAAACACGGGGGCCGTACAGAATGTAGAGCGCGGCCACCTGCCGACGGCCCGGCTGCAACAGGTTGCCGCCGGCATGAATGGAAACGATCGTGCCCACGGCCAGGTTTACATCCACGAGCGAAGATCCGTCAAGGGGATCATAGGCGACCGAATAGAGCCCTTCAGCCTCCGGCTTGACCGCAACCAGTTCATCAATCTCCTCGGACAAGATACTGCTGACGACCCCCGAATGGATAAGGCGTTTTTTGACGATACGGTCGGAAAGCACGTCGAGCGCCAACTGCTCCTCTCCGTAAAGATTTGAAGTGCCTGCGACACCCAGATCACCGGTCCTTACCGCGTTTATCACATATTTCCCCGCCTCGGCTATCTCGCAGATAAGGTGGATCAAGTTATCGCAGATATTCTGATCCCGCAGATGACGACGCAGGTCTGTCTGAAATTTCGTCGAACCGGGTTCATGGGGCATGGCATATCCTCCGGAAAATCTAGTCTATTCAGCTTTTTATCCGTTATAGAGTAATGCAATTACCCTGCTAACGCAAGGGAAAAGTACCGGTGCGCAGGCCCGTCAATACGGGTCGTAGCCGCCGAAATCATCACCGGACAGAGGTGTTCTGTCCTTCACGGCAAAGACTTCGATGCCGGGCTTCCCCTCAAGGGGACAGACATGTTCGCAAATACCGCAGCCGGTACACAATGAAGCCACCACGTAAGGCTTCCGGAGCACGAATTCGCGCCCGGCGGCATCGACGGCCTGAACGGTCTCGGCCCGGATCGCCTTTTGCGGAATCGGGCAGTGCTCTTCGCAGACGATGCAGTTGACTCCCTCTGCATAGGGCAGACAGTGATTCCTGTCAATAACCGCCTTGCCGATCACTTCCCGTTTCTTGGCCTCCACCGGAAGATCGGGAATGGCTCCGGTGGGACAAACCTGGCCGCAGAGGGTGCAATTATATTCGCAGTAGCCGAGACGGGGAATGACTACAGGGGTGTACAGCCCTTCGATACCGGCCTGGAACACCGCCGGATAGAGGGCATTGCGAAGGCAGACCTTCATGCATTCGCCGCAGCGCACGCATTTCCGGAGAAACTCTTCCTCATCCCGGACACCCGGAGGCCGCAAGACGATTGCCTGAGCCCGGGAAAACGGAACCGGAACAGTCGCGCCAGAAAAAAACCCGACAACAGGCCACCAAGGAGAACCCGCCGTTCGGGCAGGTAGGGTATTTTCTCGCCGGAACTGCCGAAGCCGAAAGAAACCCGGCCGAAGCGGCACTTCAATTGACATGTCAGGCAGCGGATGCACTCTTCCTGTCGCAGAAGCTCCTGATCGAAGGAGGTGGGACAGTGGACGCGGCAGTCACCGCAATCGGGGCAAAGTTTTACCGGCGTTCGACGCAGGGGGGAAAAGCGGGACAACAGGCCGAGCAAGGTCCCGAGCGGACAGAGGCGGCGGCACCATGCCCGCGTTTCATAGCGCTCCAGGAAAACGATGCCGAGGAAAAGCACAAAAGAGAAAAAAGCGAGAGGATAGAAGGTTTCCCGGAACGGCAGCAGGTGGTCCCGCAACAGTTCGTAGCCGGGCGCGAGGACATCACGTCCTTCGCCGAGAACCCGGTAGAGGCCGACCCATCCCTGACGCACGGTATCGCCGAACAGGGGGTACAGGAAAAAGGTCAGCGCCCTGAGGAGAATGGCGATCGGATCAAGGAGCCCCACGAGATTAACGGAAAACAATGATGCAAAAAGCAGGGGAAAAAGCAGCCAGTACTTGACTGAGCCCTGCAGGAAACGGAGCGGCGCCGACTTCCTGATTTTCACCGTAACCAGGTCAAGTATCGTCCCGAGCGGACAGATCCATCCGCAGAAAAAGCGGCCCAGCAGCAGGGTAAACACCGCCAGAACGACAGCGGGGAGCAGCAGCATGACAAAAGACTTCTCGGCCAGAAGATACCCCAGAGCGACCAGCGGATCGGCTCGAAAGAAACTGTTCACCGCCAGTGCCATGCGGTCGTTCCCCCGATACTCGGTCTGCACGAACAGAACGAGAAAGAGGACGAGAAACAGTACCTGGCAAATACGCGCCGACGAAATTTTACACCGCTTCATAAGCATTACACTCTGAGGATACGCATCTTTTCCAGCCTCATCTCGCCGAGTCCCCGGCGATGGGCCGTCACCGTAGTGACAAGCTTATCGGAACGAAAGCCGAACAGGGTCGTGGCAACGGCATCCGCGGCCACGATGTCACGGGAAGCTATCACCTTGTTGAGCACCTTTACATCGTGGATATCGCCTCCCTGCGGGCCGTGGGCGGTCAGTATCCGGGTGGCGTCGATAATGGTCAACCGGCTTTTCATAACGGCATTGATATCCGCCAGGGCGGAGTCGATATGCCGGTGTATGGCCCCCCGATTTCCTCCCATCACGCCCATGATGTTTTTCAGCCCGAGGGTGAGACCGGTCAAACCATGGTGTTTCGCCACCGGGACATTTATGAAAACATCGGCCGAGAGGGCTTCGTCGTACAGGTCCCACCGGCGCAACGTCCGGCCATTGAGGCGGACCGGCCTGAACCGCTCATGTTCGATGTATTTCAGGTCAACCCCTTTCATATCCCGCAGGGCGGCTTCGATGCCGCTGTTGATATAACAGCGCCGGGGATCGTTGCAGGTCCGGTCGAACACCTTGACCTTCTTCGCCCCGGCCCGAAGCGCCTCGGCAACCACGGCCCGGACAACAAGGGGATGCGTGTTCGCCGCCTGTTCGGGACGACGGTCCCAGCCGATATTCGGTTTAACGACTACCACGGCGCCGGGCTTGACGAATCGCTTCATGCCGCCCAGGGCATTGATGGCCTTGATCGTTGCCCGGGAAAAATCAGTGTCTTCGGCAATGGCCACCACCGGTCGCTCGGCCGCCAGGGCTTGCCGAACAAGCAGGTTGGGAAGGAGGGATGAAAGCCCGAGCAACTTGAGAAATTGCCTTCTGTCCATATATCGCCTCCAACCAAGGAAAAAGCACCTTGGATTCCTGCCCGGCATTCCGGGTAAAGATGATCAGCCGCACACCACCAATGTCCTGGCGAGCAGATCGTGCAGGGCCTGCTTGCGCTGCGTAAATCCGGCCATGATAAAACCGATGCCGAAAGTCAGAGCCGACAGTATCTTCGCCCAGTAGCGACCATTGGCCCGGCCCAGTGAGATCCTGCTTCCCTGCTCGTCCGTAACCTTGATGCCGATCAGCGCCTTTCCAAGGGTCGCTTGCATCGAAGAGCTTTCCGCCACGGTAAAATAGAGCCATTTCAGCAAAAAGCCGAACAGCGCGCTGGTCAGTGAAACAATGCGTAAACCGTCTCCCTGCCAATCGATTCCTGACATGAATATGTAGAACAGGCACAGGGCCAGGTTAACCGCTCCCAGCAGGAAGCGATCGACCAGGTAGGCCACGACGCGGCGCCAGAAGCCGGCATAGCACAGGGAAACCGGTAACGGCTGCTCCTCGATCGTTGATGAAACAGGCCGATCGTGCGTTCCCGGGGATGCACTCCCGGGCAGTTCGAGTCCGCACCGGGGACAGACCCGGCATTCCTCCTGGAAAATCATTCCACAACGATGGCAAATCATGCAATAACCTCGATATTATTAAATTGTTCCTGAATCAGAAGCAACCGGTTTTCCTATCCTGAATTGCCGGATGAATCATGTTTACAGGTCGTTGAAAAACGTCATGAGGACGGCCAGATGCAAGGCGCACGGAGCGCAGCACCCGAGACATATCACTTCGATAGGCGAGGGTGAGAGCACCGCGCAACAAAGCAGATGGTCGCCGCAATAGTTTTTCAACGACCTGTTAAGAATACCAGCTTGTACCGGAACAGTCCATCACCGCGGCATGGAAATTTCCGCCAAAACGCCCGGATGGGAAGTCTGATCTGCATAGGAGACCTGCAAGGTTTCCGGAAATCCGGCAGGTCTTGTCTGACGTGTCCGGATGCTTGCCGGCATACCCAAAAACTATCTTTTTGAAATGATCGTTATATACTATTACTTTATAATGATTTCATAATTTCCATTCACTATCATTTTTCCAGGAGCTTCCCCATGAAATCAATCATTAAACCGATTCTCTGGATCGCCGGCATCCTCGCCGCCATCCTGCTTTTCATCATTTTTCTCCTGCCCGGCATCCTGCGTACCGTCGCCATCGACAAAATCGAGCAGGCAACGAAACGCCCGGCATCCATCGGCCGTATCACCCTCAACCCCTTTACCCTGAGCGCCCGGATATCCGACTTCCGTCTCGCGGAAAAAGACGGCCCAAAAGCCTTCGTTTCCTTCAGCAGCGCCCGGATCAAGATCAGCCCCGCTTCCGTAACCAGACGGGCACTGATCGTATCGAAACTGCAGGTAACCGCTCCCCGGCTGAATATTATTCGCACCGCGCCCAACCGCTACAATTTTTCCGATCTTGTCCCGGAAAAGAAATCCCCGGAGGAATCGAGCTTCCTGTTCTCGATAAACAACATCGAGATCGGCAACGGCTCCGTTGATTTCCTTGACCGGGCCGTGCAAAAGCCGACCGCCCACACGATCCGCCGGTTGAATGTTGCCGTGCCTTTTGTCAGCAATATTCCCTATCTGGCGGACATCTATGTCGCGCCCCACTTCAGCGCCGACATAAACAAGGCCCGATTCGTCGCCGACGGCAAGCTCAGGCCGCTGACCGAAGCAATGGAAACATCCGCCATCATTTCCCTGAAAAATCTGGATATTCCTCACTACATGGCCTATCTGCCCCTGTCGGTCCCCATCTCATTCAGTTCCGGCAGACTCTCCACTACCAGCGAAATCACCTACCGGGTATCCGCTGCCTCAAAACCGGAAATCAGTATTCGGGGTCCGCTGAAGCTGGAAGATATCGACCTGAAAGACCGACAGGGCAAGCCGCTCGCCGCGCTCGACAGCGGATTGGTTCGGATACGCCGGGCCGACATCATCTCCCGCTCGTTCGACCTGGCATCACTGGAAACCGCCGAACTCGAGATTTTCCTCGAACGGAACGCCCAAGGCAAATGGACCTGGCAGAACCTGCTCCCGTCTACCGAGGAAACTGATACAACGGCAGCGAAAAAGGCTCCGAAGGCGAAACCGAAGCTCTCCCTTAAGGTGGATCGCATAAGGAGCTCGGGCGGCAAGATCCATTTTCGGGACGGAGTCCCGCCAGGCGGATTCAGAACCGACCTCAGGGCTCTCGAAATCGGCGTGACGGGCCTTACAACGAGAAAAGACGGCACTGCCTCCTGGAGGCTCTCCTTTCACTCGTCCCACAACGAATCGATCGCCATGCAGGGCAAACTGACCCTTGATCCCCTCGAATTGTCAGGAGAAGTAAAAGCATCAGGAATCGTTCTGGAAGAATACTATCCCTACCTGGCCGAGCGGGTCCGTTCACCGCTTATCGGCAAACTCGACACCGACGCTGCGGTGAGCTTCACAACCGCTGACGGCCTGCGGGTCGGAGGACTTTCCCTTGACGCACACGACCTGGTTATGGATTTCGGCAGGAAAGAGGGAGTAAAACTGGCGAAGATCTCCGTCACGGGGGGTACGCTTTCTCTGAAGGAAAAAACCGCGGTGCTGGAGTCGGTCACCCTGTCCGGCGGCGACTTGAAATTGTCCCGTGAGAAAGAAGGAGGTTTTTCCTATGAAAGGATCATGGTTCCCGCCAAGGAAAAAGCGGAAAAACCGGCATCGTCGCCAGCCGGGGACAAGCCTTTCAGCTATCGGATCGGATCGATGGCGGGAAATGATCTAAATATTACGCTCAGCGACCGAACCCGCCCGGAGAACCCTTCGTTCACCTTGAAGGAGCTTCGGTTCACCCTGCGTGACATCACCGGTCCCACCAGCGGAACGATGCCCTTCACCCTGGCATCAGGGTATGGCAGAAGGGGAAAAATCGGCGTCTCCGGCACCGTTCTTCCTTCACCCTTTAAAGTTCGGGGCTCCCTTGACCTGAAGAGAATCCCGCTACGGGATTTCGACGCATACCTTCCGGAGAACCTGGCCGTATCCCTCGCCGGAGGAGCGGTCGACAGCCGTCTCGATTTCACCCTGGCGAAACCGGGCGCAAAAATTGAAGGTTCGTTTGCCGGGAATCTCGGCATCCGTTCTTTCTATTGCCTCGACACCAAAATGAACGAGGACCTGCTGAAATGGGAACGCCTGCAGATGAGCGGCATCAGGGGAAACATCGAACCCTTCAGCCTGAAGGTCGGAGAGGTGTCGGTCAGCGATTTCTACTCACGACTGACCATTACCCGGGACGGAACCCTCAATCTGCAGAATCTCATGGGAGAGCGGAGCGAATCGCCCGCCCAAGACGAAGCCAAGCCATCTACCAAAATCCAGCAACCTGCCCCCACCCGGAAACCGGACATCAGAATCGATGCGGTAACCCTCCAGGGAGGCACCATGGTCTTCAGCGACAACCACCTCATAAAACCTTTCAGCACGACCTTCTATAACCTCGGCGGCAGGATCAGCGGCCTGACATCCGATGAAAAAAGCGCCGCAGAGGTCGATCTGCGCGGCAACCTGGAAAGCCATTCTCCCCTTACCATATCCGGCACCATCAACCCGCTGCGCAAAAACCTGTTCGTCGACCTGAAAATCGATTTTTCCGATATCGAACTGGCTCCGACCACACCCTATACCAGCACCTTCCTCGGCTACACGGTGGACAAGGGGAAGCTGTATCTACAGCTTTCTTACCACATCGAAAACAAGAACCTCACCTCGCAGAACAAACTGTTCTTCGACCAGCTGGAGTTCGGGGAAAAGGTGGAAAGCGACAAGGCGACCAGCCTGCCGGTCCGGTTGGCGGTGGCGCTGCTGAAGGACCGCAAGGGTGAAATCCACCTCGACCTGCCGGTTACCGGCAGGACCGACGATCCCGAGTTCAGCGTCTGGGGGCTCGTTTTCCAGGTCCTGAAGAACCTGCTGATCAAGGCGGCGACATCGCCGTTCGCCCTGCTGCAGGCCGCGTTCGGCGGCAGCGAGGAGTTCAGCGGCATCACCTTTGCCCCCGGCTCGTCGCAACTGACCGCGGCGGAACGGGAAAAACTGCTGACGCTCGCCAAGGCGCTCCAAGACCGCCCCGGCCTGAATGTGGAAGTGATGGGATACGTGGACAAGGAAAAGGACCCGGCAGGCTATCGCGCCGAATACCTTGCCCGGAAGATGCGGACGGAAAAATTCCTTGACCTGGTCAAGAAAAAGAAGAACCGGCCGGGGCAGACCGCGGATTCCACCGAAATCCTCCCGGAAGAGTATTCAACCTACCTGAAGATCGTCTACCGGAAAGAGAAGTTCCCCAAACCGCGCAACTTCATCGGCATGGTCAAGGATCTGCCGGACGACGAAATGAAGAAACTCATCTTCACCCATACGGTCGTGGGCGATGCGGAACTCGGCAGACTGGCGTACGAGCGTGCCGCGGCGGTTCACGGTTTTCTGACGGAACAGGGAAAGGTGGGCAAGGAACGGGTGTTCCTGAAGAAAGACGACATCTACAAGCCGCCCGAGGACAAGGAGAAAAGCGGCGCGCGGGTGGAATTCGGAGCGATGGTGAAATAACAGCTGGCAGGGCTTTCGCGCGGCTATCGTCCGGCCGCATCCCGGCAGGCTTGCTCCAGGATCCTGCCCCGTGCCTCCCAGGAGTGCTCGTCAACGGCCCTCTTTCTGACGGCAACCGCCAGCTCCCGACGCAGATCCTCCCGTTCGATCAGGTCCGCCAGGCGGACGGCAAAATCTGCCGCATCGCCGAACCGTGCATAGACTCCGGTGTCCCCCAGTATTTCCCGGTTGATCTGCGTATCGAAGGCCAGCACCGGCAGCCCGCAGGCCATATAGTTGAAGAGCTTGCCGTTGGCCTCGGACAACGAGATCTTCGGCGACAAAGCTACATCGCCGGCCGCCAGCAACCGCGGCGCATCGCGGTAATCGATTCTGCCGGTGAAGGTAATGCGGTCGGAAATGCCCGCTTCGTCAGCGCGTTGCTGGTACCTCTGGTGGGGAAACCCCATCACCAGGAAATGGAGCGGAATGCACCGGTCGCGGATGATTCCGATCACCTCCAGCAGGATATCGATGCCCTGGTAGCGGTTGAGCACGCCGAGAAACACCGCCACCGGCACATCGGGCGGCAAGCCGAGTTCCCGCCGGGCCTCGCGGCGGTTGCAGGGCTTGAATTCGCCGGCATCAACCCCGTCCGGAAGCGGACGAACCGTGCCCGCCGGAACGCCCCACCGCTCGACAAGATCGCGGGCGGCCGGGCCCGAACTGGTCAGGATCAGGTCGGCCCGGGCATTGACGAACCCCTCGATGCGCCGGAAAAGCCGGTATGGCAGCGACCCTGCGCGCACGAAATCGTGATCGACGATCTCGGTGGTCAGACTCCCCTGGCAATCGAACAGCAGGGGAATCCGGAACAGCATTTTCAGGAAAACACCGAGAAAAGCCCCCTCGTGAAGATGGGAGTAAAGCAGCCGGGGACGGAAACGACGGATCTCGGAAGCGGCCGTGCAAAACAGCAGAACATCCAGGTAAGGCTTGTGCCGGGAAGGGCCGGCGGCAAGTTTCCGATACCAGGGAACAGTGGGAATTCTGCGGGTTTGAATGCCGGGCATATCCCTGCCCAGATGATAGGTAACGATCCGCACGTCGTGCCCACGGCGCAGCAGGGCCCGGGCCTCTTCGTAGATTCGGACGTGGCAGCCGCGGTCGGCGACGAAGGGGGTTGGCGCCAACATCAGGATGCGGAGTTTTCCGTCAGTCACGGGCGATCTCCTGGCGCCGCGGTCAACGGACCGCGACAAGACGGATGGTTTTAGGCAGGGGACATGGTAGAACCGTGGTTCGGCGGCAGGTCAGGAGTCGAGATTGATCGTTTCCTTGACCACGTAGATCGGCTTCCCCTGGGCCTCGTAATAGGTCCGGGCATTCAGTTCCCCCAGCAGCCCCAGCACGATGAACTGCACTCCCATGAACAGCAGGAAAGCAGTCAGGAGCAGGAGCGGATTGCGGTTCATGCTGGTATTCTGGAACAATTTCATGTAGATCGTCACTCCTCCGGTCAAAAAGGAGGCAACCAGGGTGTAGATGCCGAGCCGGCCGAATAATTGGATCGGCTTGGTCGAATAGTTGAGGAGAAACTTCACCGTACAGAGGTCGAGGACAACCCGCATGGTCCGGGAAATACCGTATTTGCTCGTGCCGTGAAGCCGCGGACGATGGCCGACGGGAATCTCGGTAACCCGCGCCCCGAACTGCGATGCCAGTGCCGGGACAAAACGATGCATCTCGCCGTAAAGATTTATTCCCTCAAGCACCTCGCGGCGGTAAGCCTTCAGGGTGCAGCCGTAATCATGGAGTCTGATACCGGTCATGCGGGAGATAAACCGATTCGCCAGCATGGAGGGTAGGGTTCGGTTGATAAAGGCGTCCTTCCGCTCGCGGCGCCATCCGGAAACCACGTCGAACCCCTCGTCGATCTTTGCCAGCAGCTTCGGGATGTCCGCCGGATCATTCTGCAGGTCGCCGTCGAGGGGTACAACGACCCTGCCCGACGCGGCATTGAATCCCGCCGCCATTGCGGCCGTCTGTCCGAAATTGCGCCGGAAGCTGATCACCTTGACCCGCGAATCTTCCGCCGCGACCTCGCGAAGTCGGTTCAACGAACCGTCCGTTGATCCGTCATCCACCAGGATGAGCTCATAGCGGACCGAGGCGGCATCCAGTGCCGCTCGAACCTCACCGTATAAGGCGGAAATATTATCTTCCTCATTGAAGATGGGTACTACGACACTGAGATCCAAACACTACCACCTTTCACCCTGATTCGACAGGCGAAGAATTCTTGTACAAAGTTTCTGTTCGATACGTGCCGCTAAGTGCCGTGGTTCCGGATGAGCCCCACGAATACGCGGTGTCTGAACGCCAAGGCGAGCAGTATGCCGGGGTTCAACGCCGCCGATTTCGAAACATACCGGTTACACCGGGACAATTTCGCCAAGCGGCCGGTTCTCACCGAGATGCAAAAAACCGAGGCATTCCGCGCAGGTGAAGGCGTGAAGGCGCCACGTATTCGGGGAAGCCAGGCATATTTCCAAATGCATTGTTGAATCGCCGGACAGAAACAAACTACCAATCACGGCCGCCGCCAAAGGCTTTGACCCGCTTCACCGTCACCGCGCCGCACGGTTGCGGCCGCTTGCCGGCGCCATGGACGAGCAGGCCGGAAAGCAGGCCCGCTCCGTAGGAAAGGTGGAGGAGCGGAAGCAGCAACGGAAGCAGCAGTGCGGGACCCGTTTTCCCGCTTGCGGCCACGGCATGAACAGCAGCGACCAGGCCCATCACTAGGTAGCACAAAAGGGGCAGATAGTAAACAGGATGATGGAGAAACGGCAGACTCAGCAGGTACAGCAGGAAAAGGACCGGAACGAACGTGGCAATGCCGCACCCGCCGCCCAGGAGAATCTGCTGGGCCCGGCCCCGGCCGTAGCCGAAAAGCTGCCGGACAAAGGCGCGCAGTGAAGTGCGTTGACCGCGGTAGACCGCCAGATCCGGATCATGGATCAGTTTCCAGCCGGCCCTGCGCAACCTGACCAGCAGTTCATTCTCCTCATTGGGATAGAGCCGTTCATCGAAGCCGCCCGCCTCGGCAAAGGCGACGGCCGACATACTGAGATTGCAGAGAATAAGCTCGTGATCGCCGGTCTCCCGTCGCGCGCCGTAACGCCGATAGCGGTTGCAGACGCTGCCGCCCCCGAACGGCGACGCCAGGGCAAGTCCGAATGCCTGGCGGAGCGGCGGTTCGTCATCCGGGGTAAGGGAAGGACCGCCGACAACAGCCACGGAACCATTTTCGTACGAGCTTACCGTTCGCCGCAGGAAATCCGGCGATACAAGGGAATCGTCGTCGAGAAAAAAGAGGATGGCACCCCGAGCCTCGCGGGCCGCCTGGTTCCGCTGCCGGCTGGGGCATGCCCCTTCGGCCACCAGTACCTCGAATGAGTCGTCGGGATAGTCCGCCTTCCGCAGCCCGTCAAGGGCGCGCACCGCACCACCCGGCTTGACCGGAATGATGACTGAAACCGCAGGATGTTCCATCAAGCCACACCACCTGGAATAGTTCTTATTACCCGCTTCCGTAGCTATGCAACCCGGAAAGTAACAGATTTACTCCCAGGTAGCAAAAAATCGTCGCGGCAAAACCGATAATGGAGAGCACCGCGGCCCGCTTGCCGGTCCAGCCATGGGTGATCCTGGCGTGAAGAAATGCCGCGTAAATCAACCAGACGATGAGCGACCAGGTTTCCTTCGGATCCCAGCTCCAATAGGTGCCCCAGGCATAATTTGCCCAAACGGCTCCGGTAACGATACCCATGGTCATCAGGGGAAAGCCGATCATGATCGCCCGGTAATTGAGCTCATCCAGGACCCGCGACGAAGGGAACAGCGAGAGCATGCCGCCGGCGGGACGCAAGCCCTTGGAACGCTCCTGCCGCACCTTGAGCAGGTACATAAGGGAAACACCGCAGGCTACCGCGAACGAAGCGTAACCGAGGAAGCAGGTCACCACGTGATAGAGAAGCCAGTTGCTCTGCAGGGCCGGCACCAGGGGCTGGATAGCCTTCTGCGGACCGCTCATCAACTGGGCCCATGCCATGCCCAGCAAGGCAAAGGGCAGCACGAAGGCGCCGATGACCCGGTAGCGGTACCTGGCATCGATCAGAAGAAAAATAAGGACAATGGTCCAGGCGAAAAATACCACCGACTCGTAAAGGTTCGAGAGCGGCGCATGGCCGTGCCCCAGGTCATAGGACTCTTTCCAGCGGAGGCCGATGGCGGCGGTCTGGACGAGAAAGCCGAAACAGGATGCCAGCATCCCGGCACGGCCGACGATTCCGCTCCTGCCGGCAAGGTAGACGAAAAAGATCACCATTGCCGCACAGTAGCAAATCGTCGCGATATTGAAGAGGAGTGAACTGGACATCAGCAGACCTCCGGATCAGAAAAAACCGTCTCCATAAGACAAGATTTATTGTTTACCCCCAAAGGGATCGCGTGCGCGCAGGGGCAGGCCCCCGTGCCTGCCCGAATGAAGGGCAACCACAGGGGGTTGCCCCTACGTTATAAAGAATTTGCGAAAAAATTTTTATGGTCTCGCACATAATAATTCCCTCCCTTGACCCGGGTGTATACAAGCGCCAAGGGAGAAGGAGCATATTCTAATTTTTTACACTTTTTTCAGTTTTTCGACCATTTCTTCGAAAAATGCGTCGAACGCAGCCTGATTTTTACTGGCGCTTCCCGCGACAACGACGCGCCCGCCGCCGATGCGGACCCAGATTCGACGGTGCGAAGAAAAAAAGGCACTGAATATTCCCGTGATCAGAAAAAAACAGCCCGCCCAGACAACCGGGACCCCCGGGTCCCTGGTAACCTGGAGGCCGGTGCGCCACTTCTGGTCCACCCCTTCGAAGGTAAGGACATGGGCGCCTCCCCGGTCCGCATTGATGTCGGGGTATCTTTTCATTACGACGAACGGCTCCAGCGCCACATTGCCTTCCATGACCATCACCTGCACGGCGGGACCGTTCAGCCCCGGGTACATGCCGCCGATTTCCGGGGCGTAGCCGGTTACGAGCAGGGTTCCCCCGCCGGGAAGCGCGACGGACTCGTCACCCGTCACCGTCACCCGGGTCGCGGCGCCGCTGGCGCGGTCACGAACCGTGAACCGGTAGCGGGCAGGAGCCGCCTGGCTGTAACCGGACTGGTAGAAGGTAATTCCCCGGTAGGTCAGGGGATCGTTGACGATGACCGGGCGTTTTTCGACAACGGAGCTACCGTTTTCGAGGATACTGAGGACACTTCGGTACTCTTTTGGAGTGCCGTTATTATAGTAGGACAGCGAGAAAGAATCGCAGCGAACCGTGAAACCGAGGTCGACGGCGCCCCCCCGATTCGTAGTAACAACGGACGAGGCTTCTCCCTCGGCAATTTCCACGAACCCCCGGAAACCGAAAATGGACCCGATCAAGCCACCCAGGAAGATAATTATGATGCTGGCGTGCAGGATGTAAACGCCGAAACGGCTGAAACGGCCCTTCTGGGCAAACAGGTGGTACTCATTATCTGTCTTCGTAACCACGGGGGACGCAAATTCCCGGGCGAGCGCATCGACCACGGAACGTTCCAGGAGGTCCGATGCCCGGGAGTCCGGCCAGCCGTGAACATTGGCAAAGACGTGTTCCTGCTGAACATCGAGCGTGGTTACCGGTGTTCTCACGAGCGCCCAGTCATGGGGCCACCTGCGCAGCGAACAGGCCACGAGATTGAGGGAAAGAAAATAGAGGATCAGAATGAACCACCAGGAATGGTAGAGGTCGAAAAAGCCGAGCCTGGCGTAGAGGTGGAATTTCGTTTCGGAAATGGTCTGCAGGTACTCCGGTGACGGGGTTCCCTGGGGGATGACCGTGCCGATAATCGAGACGACGGCCAGGCCGATCAGCAGGAAGATCGTAAGCTTCAGGGAAGAGAAGAAACGCCACAGGAAGGTGACGAATTCGTTGCATCGAGTTTTCACGGACAGACTCCCGGACGGATCTGGTTCAGGAAGCAGCCGGCAAAGCAGGCCAATCCTCAGCCACGACGGCGGGATGGCGCGGATGCCCATGCTCCCCAACCATAACGGCTTTCTCATTGTAGCCTGCGCCCATTTCCTGTCAAGGCCAAAGAAGGTTCGGCGGCAGCACGGCAAAAGTATCGCGTAAAATCGGTGGTTCCGGTCGCAGGCACCCGTTTCCGTACCATTGTATTACATTCCCGACAGACGCTCAGGCCATGCATTTCGAGCGTAACGAAACGCGGGTATTCGACTCGCACACAACACCGCCCCAGCCGCCCCCGAGAGGCTTCAACACGTTTTTTACCTTGAAAAAAATGGCGTCTGGTGCTACAAGTGCACAAGTTTTCATCGCTTTTATCGCATCCGCTTCCGGTTTCCCGCAACCGGAAACAGAAGCGGACCGTATGCGGGAATTGACATGCTCCCTCTCGTTTCATTCCGGGAGCCGCGGAGGATAAACGATGGGTTTTGCTGATTTTGCGAAGAGCTTCGGCGCACTGCGCCTGCGAACCAAGATGCTGCTGTTGACGACCGTAATACTCATCGGTTCCCTGCTCATAACCTTGGTTGTTTTTCAGACGCTCTCACGAGTCAGGATCGGCAGCGAAAGCTATCGGACCATTATTCTCATACGGGATTCGCTGGAAGGAAGCATCCGGCTGAAGTCCGACATCTACAGACTACGCTCCGAACTGCTGGACCTGACCGAAGATTCCGGCGGTGATAAAAAGCGAGAAGGTATCGCCACCGTAAAATCACTACTCTCCAATATTCCCGCCGCGTTGTCGACCTTATCCAAGGGCAGCGCCTCCCCTGAAACGAAACAGACCCTCGCTGAAACTGAAAGTTCCTGGAAGGAACTGGCCGCAATTATCCGGGACGAAACCCTTCCCGCGGCTGAACTGGGAAACAGGGGCCGGTTACGGGAACTTGCCACCGGCGCCCAGGCCTCCCGCTACGAACGCATTACGAAACACCTTGACACCCTGATCGAGACGCTCCACGCAGAGGTAGCGGCAAGCGAAGCAAGCGAAACAGCCTACGTCCGGAAAACCATTCTCCTTGGATTCGGAGTCGGTGGCGGTCTGTTGGTTCTCCTGCTGCTGCTGGCCGCCTCCATGATAACATCACTTTCCCGCACCATCACCAGGGAAGCTGAATTTGCCCGTGCCGTGATCGACCACGGAACCCTCTCGGACAGGCTTGCCGTTGAGCGAACGGATGAAGTCGGAGACCTGGCTGATGCGCTCAACAAGCTGGTGGACATGCTCCAGGAAATGGTCTCGAAAGTCGACACGTCTTCCGTGGAACTCACCCGTATCTCCCGAACCCTGTCCGATGCATCCAAACAGGTAGTAATGGGAGCCGAGCAATCCAATTCGCGGGTCGCGGAATCGTCTTCGGCGGTAATGGAAATCAATGCCTCGATCAAGGAAGTGTCACAAGGAGTCGACAGTCTTTCCCTCTCCGCCTCGGAAAATTCTTCGTCGGTACTGGAAATGGCAGCCAGCGTCGAAGAGGTTGCCCTGAACGTAGAGAACCTGGCGCAATCCGTCGACGACGTCAGCTCATCGATCATCGAAATGGCCGCCGCCATAAAGCACATCAGTGACAGCGTGAACGGGCTGATCGATTCTTCCACCGTGACGGCCTCGTCCGTCATCGAGATGGACAGCGCGATTCGCCAGGTGGAAAAGAGCGCTAACGACACGGCGGCAATCTCGGAGGAGGTTCGCCGCGACGCCGAGACCGGCAAGGTTTCGGTGGAGGCAACCATCAAGGGCATGCAGGAAATCAAGCAATCGTCCCACATCACCCACGAGGTGATCGTCAGCCTCTCGGAAAAGGCCAACGATATCGGCACGATTCTCTCGGTAATCAATGAGGTTGCCGAACAGACGAATCTTCTTGCCCTGAATGCCGCCATAATCGCCGCCCAGGCCGGTGAACAGGGCAAGGGCTTCGCGGTAGTGGCCGATGAAATCAAGGAACTGGCGGACCGGACCAGCAGTTCGACCCGCGAGATAGAAGAACTCATCCAGGGAGTCCAGGAAGAAACGCGGCGGGCCGTCGATGCAATCAACCTGGCAGAGAAAAATATCGCGGACGGCGAACTCCTGTCACAGAAATCAGGAATTGCCCTCGGCAAGATCGTATCCGGCGTGGAAAAGGCATCCGAGCAGGTTGGCGAAATCGCCCGCGCCGCGGCGGAACAGGCCAAAGGCAGCCAAATGATCAGGGAGGCGATGGAGCAGGTCACCGATATGATCATGCAGATCGCCAATGCCACCCAGCAGCAGAACAAGGGCAGCGAACTGATCATGACCGCCGTTGAGCGGATGAAGGTGCTCACTTCCCAGGTTCGCTCATCGACGCGGGAACAGAGCAAGGTCGGAACCCTCATCGCAAGCTCCACGGAGAACATCACCAGCATGATACAGCAGATAAAGCGTGCCTGCGATGAACAAACGCGTGGCAGCGAACAGATCGTGACCGCGGTCGAAGACATCCAGAAATCAACCCACGAAAACCTGAATGCGACCGGGACCATGGAAAAAGCGGTCGAGGGTCTCTCGCAGCAGGTAGAGCTCTTAAAAAAGGAAATCAGCGCTTTTTCGCTGCATGAAAACAGGTAATCAACCATGGGCAGACTTGCCGAAACTTTCAGAAAATTACGAAAAAACGACGAGAAGGCGCTTGTCACCTTCATAACGGCCGGGGACCCCGACCTTGCGACCACCGCGGACATTATCCGCGAACTTGAACACGCCGGAGCCGACATCATCGAACTCGGCATACCGTTCTCCGATCCGATGGCCGACGGGCCGACAATCCAGCTCTCTTCGGAGCGTGCCCTCGCCGGAGGTGCTACGCTGCCGAAAATCCTGGAAATGGTGCGCTCGGTACGAACGACTTCCAAAATTCCACTGGTCCTCATGGGATACTACAATCCCATATTCGGCTACGGCGCGGAAAAATTCGTCGCGGACGCCGTGGAAGCCGGGGTGGACGGCGTGATTCTCGTGGATCTGCCCCCGGAAGAATCAGATGCGGAAGGCTTTTCCGCCCTTGCCCGAAAAGGCGGGCTGGATGTCATCTTCCTGCTGACCCCGACCTCCGATGATGCACGCATCGCCAAGGTCGTGAAACGCGGCAGAGGATTCCTGTACTATGTTTCGGTCACCGGGGTGACGGGAGCCCGTAAGGACATTTCGGCAACGTTGGAAGAAGAACTGAAGCGTATCCGCAACACAACCGCGATGCCCCTTGTCGTCGGCTTCGGCATTTCCGATCCGACCCAGGCCGGGATTGTCGCGAACCTTGGCGACGGCGCCGTAGTGGGAAGTGCCCTGGTAAAACTTTTCGAGGAATTTCAGGGCATGGAACTGAAGGAAAAGGTTCGGGAATTCGTTTCGTCTCTCAAATCGGGCATACGCGCCGCAAGCGCCGGAGGATGACACCCCGCAAGGAACATCCCTTTTTGCGTTCCTTTTTTAATCACGGCATGATACCTTGAGTACTTCGTCATCTCCCGGATTTTCGACGGCGGTTTCCCGCGCAGGCACCCATCCCGTTCCGAACAGGAACCGGAGCTGTACTAACGACATGCGGAACCTATCAGAATGAGGCAACTGTATGGGCTGGTTTAAAAGAGAAAAAGCGCCGATAGCGCAAAACGAAGAAAAGAAGGTCCGGGTTCCCGAAGGACTCTGGACGAAATGTAAAAGCTGTAACGAAATCATCTATACCAAAGAGGTGGAAAAGAACCTCAACGTCTGCCCGAAGTGCGACTACCATTTCCGCATCTCCGCGCATGAGCGGCTCGATCTCACCATTGATCCCGACACCTTCACCGAATTCGACCGCGACCTGGAATCCACCGACTTCCTCGAATTCCAGGATACCAAGAGCTACCAGGAGCGGATCGAGGCCGCCATGAAGAAGGGCATCGGCAAGGAAGCCGTGATCTGCGGCGAAGGTCTGCTCGAAGGCACCCCGGTCCAGATCGCCGTTTTTGACTTCACCTTCATGGGTGGCAGCATGGGAAGCGTGGTCGGAGAAAAAATCACCAGGCTTATCGAACGAGCCATCGATCGTCGGACGCCGGCCGTGATCTTCTCTTCGTCGGGAGGCGCGCGGATGCAGGAGAGCATTATCTCGCTCATGCAGATGGCAAAGACCGCCGCCGCCCTGGCCCGCCTTCGCGAAGCGGGACTGCCCTATATCTCGGTACTCACCGATCCGACCACCGGCGGCGTGACCGCAAGCTTTGCCATGCTCGGCGATATCATCGTCGCGGAACCCAAGGCCCTGGTCGGATTCGCCGGCCCCCGAGTCATCGAACAGACCATCCGGCAGAAACTGCCTGAAGGTTTTCAGCGCGCCGAGTACCTTCTGGAACATGGCATGGTAGACCTGATCGTTCCCCGAAAGAACATGAGGCCCCAGCTCTCCCGGATGGTAAAGATGCTCTACCGGCCGAAAACGTCAAAAACGGGAAAAGCCTCCCGCGGCTGAAAAGTCACCGCGGGCCATCGGCACCTCCAGCATGACCTACCAGGAAACGTTGTCCCACATTTACGGACTTGCACGGTTCGGCATGAAACCGGGGCTCGAACGGATCCGCACTACCCTGCATGCGCTTTCCGATCCGCAGGATGCCGTGCGCACCATTCATGTCGCCGGGACGAACGGCAAAGGTTCGACGTCGGCTTTTCTCGCCGCCATCCTGGAAGCGGGAGGGCACAAGGTCGGGCTTTTCACATCGCCGCACCTGATCACGTTCACGGAGCGCATTCGCGTCAACGGCAGGGAACTATCCGAACAGGACGTAATCTCCCTGGCCGACCGGGTGCTTTCCGTTGCACCGGACGGAACCACCTTTTTCGAAATCGTCACCGCCATGGCCTATCTCCATTTTGCCGAGCAGGGCGTGGGGCCGGCAGTGATGGAAGTGGGTATGGGGGGACGTCTCGATGCCACCAATATCGCCTCGGGCATCCTTTCGATCATTACGCCGATCGCCATAGATCATTCCCAGTACCTCGGCAACGACATCGGCCGGATCGCCCGGGAAAAGGCCGGCGTTATCAAACAGGGCCGGCCGACGGTCACCTCCCGACAGGCGGCCGAGGCGCACCAGGTCATCCAACGACAGTGCGCTGAGCTGGCGAGTCCTCTCTACCGCGAGGGATGTGACTACCGCATCATCAGGGAACCCGACGGCCTGGCCTACTCGGGCATCGACTGGGAACTTCGGGACCTGCGGCCGGGAATAGCCGGGCGCTACCAGTCATCGAACCTGGGAGCCGCCCTCTGCGCGGCGGAACTGCTCGCCGGGAAACATTTTCTCCTCACCCCGGACAACGCGCGCCGGGGAACGGAACTGGCATCATGGCCCGGAAGAATGGAACTGTTTCCCGGCCCGCCCCGCATACTTCTCGATGGCGCGCACAACCCGGCGGGAGCCAAGGCGCTGGCGGAATCACTGGAGGACATACCCCGCGCCGCTCTCATCCTGGTAGCGGGCGTAGTAGGCGACAAAGACGCTGACGGTATCCTTGAACCGCTGCTCCCCTTGGCGGACCAAGTTATTACGGTATGTCCTTCGATCGAGCGAGGTCTGGCATCCCGGGACCTGGCCGCACGCTGCCATGCTCTCGGGCATCGGGCACACGATGGCGGAAGCGTTGCGACCGGTTTGGCACTGGCCGCCGCGGCGGCGCAACCGAACGATCTCATCCTGGTCTGTGGTTCCCTGTTCGCGGTAGGCGAGGCACGGGCCCGGTTACTTCCAAAAACATTTGAACCATTTCGCGGATAACACCCCGATTCCATGAAAAATTCTCTCGTACAATTCCTGGTCACCTGTTTTATGCTGCTTGCGGCCGTTTCCCCCTCACCGGCCTTGGAGGCTGCTCTGCCCGACTCGAGTGGCGTCAGAATTAAGGCCGACGAAATCGGCTATGACAAGAAAACCGATTCGTACAACGCCGTCGGCACGGTACGAATAGACTGGAGCGGCATCATTCTTTTCGCCGACACGGTCTCCCTTCGGCAACAGGACAACCTTGCCGTAGCTGAAGGAAACGTGCTTTTCGTAAAAGACGAAAACACTCTCCGGGGCAGCCGCGCTTCGGTGAACCTGGAAACGGAACAGGCGGAAATCGAAGATGCGAGCATGTTCGTCAAAGAGGGAAATTTCCGCCTTTCCGGAAAAAAACTGCAAAAAACGGGTCCGGAAGATTTTCATGTTGAAAACGGCACCTTTACAACCTGCGACGGCAAAGTTCCCAGTTGGAAATTCAGTGCCGCCGAACTGGATGTAACGAGAAACAAGTATGCCGTCGGCAAACATGCCCTGTTTTATATCAAGGACGTTCCGGTTCTTTACTTTCCCTTTATTATCTATCCGGTCCTGGAAGAACGCCAATCCGGTTTCCTGATACCCCGCATCGGCCTGTCCTCCAAGAGGGGTTTCTATCTCGAACTCCCCTACTACCAGGTCATTTCTCCCAGCCAGGACGCCACGTTCTACCTGGACATCCAGACCAAGCGCGGGGTCGGACTCGGCGCCGACTATCGGTATATGCTGCGTTCCGGCGGTTTTGGCGATGCGAAGGCATATCTCATTTATGATACCGACAAGAGCGAACTGCGCGGCAATTTCCTCTTGCGCCACCAGCAATCATTCTCTCCCACACTGTTTTTCCGCACGGATATCGACCTGACCCTGGACCGAGATTTCTATCGCGATTTCGGCGAAGCAACCGGAGAGTACAACCGGCAGTACCTGGAAAGCTCCGCGTTTATCACCAAGCACTGGGAACGGTTCTCCCTTACTTCCGAATTCCGCTATACCGAGAACCTCTACGCCGTCAACAACAAGGCCACGCTGCAGGAATTGCCGATCATCACCTTTACCGGTCTCAAGCAGCAGTTGGGCGACAGCCCCTTCTACGCATCACTCGACTCAACCTTTACCAACTTCTACCGTGAAAACGGCCTGAAGGGACAACGGATTTACCTGCATCCGATGATCACCTTCTTCTCATCCCCCTTACCCGGCATTGAAGCGTCGGCTTGGGCAGGGTATTATCAACGATTCTACAATACGTACGGCGGAGACCTGGCAACCGGTTCAAGTAATATCGGCATTCCCGAAGTGGGCGCAGCCCTGTCATCTACCCTTTCCCGAGTCTATGACGTGACATGGGGAAACCTGAAACGGGTAAAGCACACCATTATTCCCGAAATCAGCTACTCCTATCTGCCTTTGAAAAACCAGGACGGCCTCCCGTTTTTTGATTACACCGACCGTCAGGTTGCCCAGAACATGATCAGCTACTCGGTAACGAACTATTTGACCGGGAAATACGTTTCCGCCGATAGTCCGTCCACCTATCGGGATCTGGGTTACCTGAGGATTTCCCAGGGTTACGAGTTCAGCGGCACCCGGCGTGATGTCCTGACCCTGGTGGACGACCAGCGGCCCTTCACCGATGTCCGGGTCGAAGCGAAGGTGAACCCGACCGAACGCCTTTCCTTCAGCCTGGACAGCCGGTTCAATCCCTATCAGGCTGACTTTTCCACTGTGGACGTAGCCGCCGATGTCTCCGACGCGGAAGGAAACTCCGCACGGGTAGCCTACCGTTTTTCATGCGATGAATTACGCTATTTGGAAGGCAGGCTCAATATCAGCTACGTGGACCCGTTCATTTTCCACTACCTGACCCGCTACTCTTTCGACACAAAGGATTTCCTGGAATCCTACTATGCCCTGGAATTCAAGCAACAGTGCTGGGGACTGATCTTCTCCTACCGCGAGCGGCCCGGCGACCGGAGCTTCATTGTCAACTTCACCCTGTCGGGAATCGGAGCCATTGGAAAATTCAAGGCTTTCTAGAGGCTATCCTCAACCACCAGGGCGCCCGGCCGGCTTTCGCCCTTCATCGACAGCGCCCTCTTTTCCCTTTACAACAACAGGAAATTTTTATATTCTTAATCATTTTGATGCTCTCAAGCAAGAGCACACGACAAAATTACCTACTAAGATGTAGGCTCTTTGTTACGTCGGCCCGTGCCATGCACGGTCGTACCGTAAACAGGGCCTTCTAAGATAAAGCAGGACGAGGAATGAATATCAGTAGAATTCGCAATTTCTCCATTATCGCGCATATCGATCACGGAAAATCAACGCTTGCGGACAGGCTTCTGGAATATACCGGAGCCCTGACGGATCGTGAAAAACAGGACCAGTTCCTCGACAAAATGGAACTGGAACGGGAACGGGGCATCACCATCAAGGCCCAAACCGTGCGCCTGTCCTACCATGCTTCAGACGGCAAAAACTACACCCTCAACCTTATCGACACGCCCGGCCATGTGGACTTCAGCTACGAAGTATCGCGCTCGCTGGCCGCCTGTGAAGGCGCCCTGCTGATTGTGGACGCATCCCAGGGAGTCGAGGCACAGACACTTGCCAACGTTTATCTGGCTATCGACAACGACCTGGAAGTCTTCCCGGTGCTGAACAAGATAGACCTCCCCGCCGCGGAACCCGAACGAATCAAGAGCGAGATCGAGGAAATCATCGGCATCGATGCACATGACGCCGTACTGGCGAGCGCGAAGGAGGGAATCGGGACCCGGGAAATCCTTGAAGAAATCGTCAAAAAGATACCACCCCCGCAGGGCGACCCGAACGCCCCCCTCAAGGCCCTGCTTTTCGATTCCTGGTATGACCAGTACCAGGGTGTCATCATCCTGGTCCGCATCATTGACGGCACCGTGAAAAAAGGCGACAAGATCCAGCTGATGTCCAGCGGTCGCAGCTACGAGGCCCTCAAAGTCGGGGTATTCGCCCCCGCCATGGTGGAAGCCCCCGCACTCTCCGCCGGAGAGGTCGGTTTCATTATCGCCGGCATCAAGGAGGTCAAGGACGCCAAGGTCGGCGATACCGTAACACTGTACCACAAACCGTGCAACGCTCCGCTTTCCGGCTTCAAGGAAGTAAAACCGATGGTGTTCTCGGGACTCTATCCGATCGATACCGGCCAGTATGAGCAGCTTCGCGACGCCCTGGCGAAACTTCGCCTGAACGATTCCTCTTTTTCCTATGAGCCGGAAAACTCGGTAGCACTGGGCTTCGGTTTCCGCTGCGGCTTCCTTGGCCTGCTGCACATGGAAATCATCCAGGAGCGGCTCGAGCGCGAATTCGACCTGCAGCTCATTACAACGGCCCCTACCGTTGTCTACCGTGTGCATAAAACCGATGGCGAGGTTGTTTCCATCGAAAGCGCCAACCAGCTTCCCCCGCTCCAGCTCATCGATTACATCGAAGAGCCGTTCATCCTCGCCTCGATTCATGTACCCAACGAGTTCGTGGGCGGAGTCCTCGCCCTCTGCGAGGACAAGCGCGGCGTGCAGCGGGAAATCAAGTACCTGACCCAATCACGCGTAATGATCGTCTACGAAATCCCGCTCAACGAGATCGTACTTGATTTCTATGATCGCCTCAAATCGATTACCAAGGGCTACGCATCCCTCGACTACGAGTATCTCGACTATCGCCGCAGCGAACTGGTCAGACTCAACATCATGATCAACGGCGAGGTGGTTGACGCGCTTTCCCTCATCATTCACCGGGACAAAGCCTACTATCGCGGCCGTGATCTCGTAGCCAAGATGAAGGAGCTCATTCCCCGCCAGATGTTCGAAGTCGCCATCCAAGCGGCCATCGGCAGCAAGATCATCGCACGGGAGACCGTCAAAGCGCTCCGCAAGGATGTGCTCTCGAAATGTTACGGCGGCGATATAACCCGGAAAAGAAAGTTGCTGGAAAAACAGAAGGAGGGCAAGAAGCGCATGAAAAGCGTGGGGAATGTGGAGCTTCCCCAGGAAGCGTTTCTGGCCATTCTCAAGGTGGAAGACAAGTAGCGTACTCCGGCTGAAGCCGGCTGCAATCCGCTCCGTATCGTACCGGGAACCCTTCCGGTACGGATTACTCTCAGCAAGGATACCAGACCATGGAAAAAAACAGGTTTCGCAATGACCAGACCGCGGATTCGGCGCGGAATGCCGCACCGGTAAAGAAGAAGAACCTCGTCAGGGAATACGCCGAATCGATTCTCATCGCCGTTATCCTGGCGCTCATCATCCGGGCTTTTGTTGTCCAGGCATTCAAGATCCCTTCCGGATCCATGGAAGACACGCTCCAGATCGGCGATCATCTCCTGGTGAACAAGTTCATCTACGGCCCGACCATCCCCTTTACCGACACGCGGCTCTTCAAGATACGCGATCCGCGGCGGGGAGACGTCATCGTCTTCGAGTATCCCGAGGACCCGAGCAAGGATTTCATCAAGCGGATCATCGGAGTGCCGGGCGACGTAGTCCAGGGGATCGACAAAAAGGTCTACGTCAACGGCAAACTGTATGTAAACCCCCACGAAGTGCACAAGGAACGTGACATCATTCCCAAGGAGCAGAACCCGCGGGATACCTTTGGTCCGGCAACGGTGCCCGAAGACTGCTACTTCGTGATGGGCGACAACCGCGACCGCTCTTATGACAGTCGATTCTGGGGCTTCGTGAAAAAGGAAAAAATCAAGGGGCTCGCCTTTATCAAGTACTGGTCATGGGACGGCGACAAATGGCGGGTACGCTGGGGAAGCATCGGCCAGTTGATCAAGTAATTGTTCCTTTTTCACGCACGTTTATAAATCCGGAAAGGCCATCCGCGTATATTGCGACGGATGGCCTTTTTTCATCGTTTCACCTGAACCTGAACAGATCAGGCCGCCGGCTGCAGGCGGACCTGCCTGCCCTTCTCCAGGAACAACACCTCGTCGGCAAGCACCGCCATCTCCTTCCTGCTGTGGGTAACGAGGAGAAAGGGTATCTGCCAGATCCGCTGGAGTTCCATGAGTTCTCCCTGGAGAGCCTTGCGGTTTGCATGATCAAGGGCCGACAACGGCTCGTCGAGCAGGAGCAGTTCCGGCTCCACCAGTTGAGCCAGAACACCGTGGCGAACGAGAGCAGGGTTATCATCAGCACCATGCAAACAAAAGCACACTCTGGAGAAGGGTTACGGCAAGGTGGATGAAAGCATGAACGGGGACTTACCAGGTAACCATCCGGACCCGGTATTCGCCGCCGATCACCATATACTCGCCTTCCCCCTTGAGGATGCTGTTGGGCAGGAGTTCGTTGAAGAAAAATATTTTCGAAACAGGCACCCGGACCTGCCAGACCGTGTAACCGAATTCCCAGGCCCGTTCCATGTCGGAAGTAAAAGAGGACAGGTTGTTGAGCCGTACGTACTGTTCCCGCTTCGAAATGGTTTCCAATACCTCGTGTTCCTCGGCATTGGTAACACCCCGGTAGAGTGTCAGCCACCGCTCACCCGGATAGCGGCGAGACAGGTCGAACTGCGAGTATTCAAAAAGAAGATCGAGCTGTGAGTTGATGGCGTTGGTTCGTTCGCTCCCCTTGGTGCGGTCAATGGCGAACACCAGGTACCCATCGGAATGGAGGTCTGATATTCTGACCTTGTGAAAAGTGGGCGGCAACCCCATGCGGCTCTCCACCCAGCCCTTGAGCACGGCACCCTCGATGGAATTCGATTCCATTCCCCAGCCGCGGAGAAACCGCAGATAGCTGTTCTTAATGCTTTTGCGAGCCTTGGTGCTCGCCTGTTCCTCCCACTGGTGCAATTGAAACTTAACCGACATGTAATCGTTAAAAATACCGCCCGTTCGTCGGCAACTGCGATCTCCTCCAATCGCTGAAAGAGAAACCTGTTTGCCTCGCGTACCCCCATGATCTCTATCGGCTGAGGATAATCATTGAAATGGCGCGAGGCGATCGCCCATGGCGGCAGATTGCAGTGATTATAAGAAATGTTCATAGCGGAAGTTCCCTGCCGGTACGATTCCGACTACATCATCTTGGCCAGTTCGACCAGCGTTGTCGTGATTGGTCCCGGAACGGCATAAACATCCATGCCAAGCCGTTCCAGTTCCAACTGCGGCGCCTGTCCGATTTGGGCGCAGACGAGCGCCCGGCAGTCTTTCAACGCCTCGACGGTAGCTTGGAGGACCGGTTTCCGTATTCCGTGATCCGGGTCGTCAGAGCAGTACTTCTCGACCTTTTTCTCCCCTTTCAGGATAACGGTATCGCACTTGACCTCGTAAATATAAAAGAGCCCCGCAAGTCCGAAGTGCTCATTGATCTCTTTCCCATCCCGTGAAGCTACTGCAATCAGCATGATATCCTCCCGTATCGCCCGATTTCGGCTTCTCTGCACGCTTTCTTCCGAACCAATAACAGTCTGCGGCGGGGAACCTCCCCTGTCAGCAAAAGGGAGAGAGGTTCCCCTGCAGCACCGCCCGGCCGACCGCCGCCGATTCCACGAAATGCGCCTCGTCCGACCCGATTTCCCAGATTTTAAAACTGTCCGCCATGCCGAAATGCTGGTCGATCATTTCGCCCGTCGAACTGGTAAACGCTACTTTCATGTGCAAACCAGCCCTGACAAAGTTCATACATAACGCATGTCACCATGCCCCTTTTTTAGGCAACAATTTTTTCCTGCACAATCATTCGAGGCACAATTTCATGAATTTTTACATCATGCACTGTCATCTCAAGTCTCCAACCATTGCCAGAACAGCCCTAGTCAGGCAACAAACTTCACATTACCCTGAGATTATGATACTGTTTCAAAGCATTTACCCTGATGCGCCATATACTGCCGTTATCAATATCCAAGCCATGTCGGCTCACCCCCCGCCCGAGGGAAAACGAACATCAGCCCCCCTTCACGCCATAGCGGCCGCTCATCCAGGAGGTTCGCAAAGAAAGGAAACAAAATGGCGCTAAAGATTTTTCTCATTTGTTCCGAAATATCTTATTATTAGCCGATTCTTCTGCTTGAACCGGAAAGGAGCGTGGAAACATGAAGGATGATAACCAGGTCCCGAATCATTATTCAATAAATGCCTCCATTGACTGGAGCGTCCTGGATACATTCCTTGCTCTACGCAAACCTGGTGGCCCCGACCCTCGGGCACGCCTGATACGGGTGTTTTTGGACTCAACGCCTGAAATGCTGAACGAGATGCGTTCGGCACTCAGGAGATCCGATCCGGACTCTCTTGCGAAAACAGCCCATTCCATGAAATCTGGCAGCATGAATGTCGGCGCCACGGAACTCGGTTCACTCTGTGCTTCACTGGAAAAAACCACAAGAAACGGCGCCATGAAAGGAGCGGAAGATTTGTTCGCAAAGCTGGAAGCCCAGTACGAGGCTGTTGTCACTGCGTTCAGGACTAAATTAACGGAACTTGACACCTGAAAGGAACAACAGTCTCATTATTCCGGACTGAGTCCGAACGGGCCGGCATCGTTATCCCCGAAGAAAATCGAACTATTTCGGATTTTATCTACCGGCCCGATAATTCGATACCCGGACGGTAAAAAAGGATTCACATGAAAAGGCTCATGTTCGCAAAATCAAGACGCTCCCCTTTATTTCCGGCACTGGCATGTCTGGTGTCCCTATCCGTCATCCCGGCACACTCCGCGGTTGCCGACGCACTGGAATCATCTATAGCGTCGACCGGAAGTACTCCTCCTTTTGTGACAAAACTGTCCCTGCGGGACTGCATCGACCAGGCTCTCAGCGGCAACCACGCAAAGGCCGCATCCCGATACAGTATTGAAATCGCGGAAGCCCAGCACCGTCAGGCGCTCTCGGCCTACTGGCCGCTGATCGGAATCAAGGCAACCTACACCATCATGGATGAAGATCCGAACTTCATATTCCCCGGCAGAGCAATATCGCTACAGGGAATGTCGATTCCGATCAACACCCCTTCCGGCCAAATCCAGTTATCGACCTTACCTGTCCCCGAGCAGGATGTAAAACTCATGGACAAGAAAAACTTCGTGGCATCACTGGATGCAACGCTCCCCCTCTATACCGGCGGCAAGATAAGCTCGGTAGTCCGACAGGCTGAACAGGGTCTGCGTGCGGCAAAAGAAGAGTCGCGCCGCACCGATCTGCAGGTCGTCTATGACACCACCCGCTATTATTACGGCGCCGTGCTCGGCAAAGAGCTGCTCCGGATCGGCAGGGAGAGCCTGGCCCGCATGGAAGTCACGCTGGAACTGACCGAAAATCTATACACCCGGGGTTCGGGAAAGGTTAAGAAAACCGATTACCTGCGCAACAAGACCATGGTGGAAGGGCTGCGTTCCGCGGTATCAGCGCTGGAAGCCAACGAGCAACTGGCCAAAGCCGCACTTACAAATTCCATGGGCCTTCCCTGGGACACGCACATTGAAGTTGCGGATGAGAAGCTTCCCTATACGGAAATTCAATTTGAGCTGCAGGATTTGGTAAGCGACGCGTATCGTTTCAATCCCGACTGGGCCCGCATGGAAGCAGGCCTTGCTGCCGGCGAGGCAAAGATCGATGAAGCTCGAAGCGGCCACCTGCCGAAAATCGGTCTATTCGGCAGCCTGAGCCGGATCGAAAACTCCTACGACAAAGGAATCGTGACACCGGAAAACAGGAATTCCTGGGTGATCGGCATCGGTCTCGAACTTCCCCTCTTCGACGGTCTCCGTACCACCAACGAAGTGCGCGAGGCAAAAGCACGTCTCAACAAGCTCAAGGAACAGCAGATTCTCCTCCGAGAAGGCTTGGCTCTGCAGGTGAAACATCTGTTTATCCAGCTCAGGAGAGCTCGGGCACAAAAAGTTTCCAGCGAATCCGCGGCAATATCGGCGGAAGAAAACAGAGCACTGAACGAGCGGGCCTACCAGGAAGAATTGGTGGAGACACAAGATGTCATCGAGGCGCAACTGATGGAGTCCGTGGCGAAGGCGCAGTATCAAAAAACACTGTACGATAATCTCGAAGCCAGAGCCAATCTGGACTTCGTGGTGGGAAAAGAACTGACCGAGTTGATTGAAAAAACAGACTAGCGGATTATGCGCATATCATCTGGCCCCCGGAAAGAGACTGTCGGATTCCACATCGGGATGGGGTCTTCAGTTTCAGTACCCTCTTGCAAGAAAATGGGCATCGAAACGACCATTGTCAGGACCGTCTCCGCAACCTTGAACGTGGAGAATAGCCCGAAATCGTTCTATTCCAATTATCTATCGGTGCTGTCCTGAATACTCGAAACGGCCGAACCGCCTATCGCTGAAGGTTTGGATCAACAAAGGTACTTGTTAATGAAGCTTCACCCTGTCCCATCGCGAATACTACGCAAATCCCGTATTCTGGCCATGTCCATCCTGCTTGCGACGTGTTGCCCGATTTTTACCCAAGAGGCGCATCCCGAAGAACATTCACATCTTGTAATAGGGTATACTCCCGGCGCATACCAGGTTAAGGCGAACAAGGATATAAGAGCGGCTATCACCATCCTGACCAATAAAATCGCCTGGAAATATTTCGAAAAAAGCACGTCTCTATACTATGACAACCTGGACGATATGGCATCTGACATGCTGGACGGTACAATCCAGGTCGCCTGCCTGCCGTCGGAAGATCTCCTGCAATTGAGAAAACGGTCCCTGGCCGAACCACTCCTGATAACTTCCACAAGCAGCGGCCGTGAGATGGAACTGCTTCTGCTGGTCAGGGAAGACAGCGGCATCCGGACACTCGACGACCTGCACGGTAAAACCATCGCTATTTCAAAGCACCCCCTGGGAAGCACAAGCATTTTCCATATATGGCTGGAAACAATGCTTATGGCGCGCGGCCACTCGAAAATGGATTCATTCTTTTCTTCCATAAAGGAATTCAATGTATTGGCAAAAGTTGTCATGCCGGTGTTTTTCCGCAAGGCCGACGCCTGTGTCGTAACCCGTCATGTGTTCAACCTGACCACTGAGCTGAATCCGCAAATTGGCAAGCAACTTGCGATAATCGCCAGTATTGAAAATTTATCCCAGGGAATCGTCGCGGTCGACCGGAGGTTGCCGGAACAAACAAAGAAAAAGATCCGGGAGTCATTTCTATCTCTTAATGACTCCCCGGAAGGAAAACAGCTGATAATGCTTTTCCAGGTAAGCACCATCTCGCCATACCGGAAGGGAGATTTGAAAACAACTGAAGAACTGTTCTCGAAATATCAGCGACTCAAAAAAACGATCTCTCGTCGATAGTATACGCCTGACGGATTTGTCTCCTCGCGGCCACGCCGTTCAGGAGCGTAAAAAGAGATAGCAGTACGGAAAAATACCAGGCATGGCACTTGCCTTCCAATCTAAAGAGGACATTTCAAGAAAAGTTTGTCATCCACTGTTGGTGCTGATCCGAAAAGCGGCATGTGCCATTGCTTCCAACATCAACTCGTGATTATACACTCAATAACTTCGGGTACAGTGCCCCAAGGTAAAAGGGACGCCATGAAAACGCTGCTGCCGATACAACGGTGCATGGCAATAACCTCAAAAGCATCAATACCACGCCCGCTTGCAAGACTGCTGCTCACGGTGGCGACCGTTCTGTGCATTCTGCTTTATCCTCCTTCCGCAATTTCCGCCAACCCTGAAGGAATACCCAAAGTCCTGAACGTTGGCTATTCGTCACGGGTTTTCGCTGATTCGGACACCCGCGATGCCGAGATCGCCATGGGACTATGGTCCCGGGAGCTGTCCCGGTCCATGGGACTTAATACTACGCCGAACACCATCATCTTCAAGACCAAGGAAGAAATACGTGAGGCAGTACGAAGGGAAGCCATCAATATCATCTCTCTTTCTGCTCTTGAATTCCTGGAGATACGCGACACCGTCCCCCTGACGCCCATTATCATCGCCTCGAACAACAGGGGAAGCGAGCGGGAGCAACTTCTTATCGTCAGAAATAACAGCAGGATCAAAAATATCCTCGATCTTCGAGACAAGACAATTTTCCTTCCCCCCGCAGGAAAATATCAGGCCAGCCACATCTGGCTCAACGTCCTTCTGTTGCGAAAAGGTTTTCGGAGCAGCGCTTCCTTTTTCCGACAGATAAAGGAAGCGTCAAAACCTTCACAAGCCATCATGTCCCTGTTTTTCGGCACCATCGATGCAGTTATCGTCAGCCGAGGAGCCTTTGATACGGCAAGAACGCTCAATCCTCAACTGGGTCAACGGCTTGCAATCATAGCGGAATCAAAAAGTCTGGTCGGAGATATCACCTGTATTCCGTCATCGACCGACGCATTATTTAGAAATGTTATTGAAACCGCGGCGTTGAATCTTCACAAGACAACGATCGGACGACAGATTTTTACCCTTTTTCAGATTGACAGGGTTATCCCTTATCACCAGGAATATCTTTCAGGGCTGGAAAACCTGTTGAAAGAAAGGGATCAATTACAGCGGAAATCAGGGCGAAAACCATGACGATCCGGGACATTCAAAAAGTGCGGGAATATAACAATGGAAACAAGGTCAGAACACATTCCGCGGCATATTGATTCAGAAACTGAAGAAACCGGCTGGAAACCTTGTCGGCTCATTGCGGCGATCGTCGGTGTTTTCCTGTTCCTTGCACCACCGGTAACCGGAGCAGCCAATCCGGAAAGCAGCATGCCGAAAGTTCTGCGTGTAGGGTTCTCATCGAATATCTTTACCGATGTCGACACGCGTGATGCCCAGGTGGCAATGGAACTCTGGGCTCGGGAACTGGCTCGTGGCGCGGGAATCAACCATGCAAAGGTAACCATCTTGAATAGCCGGAAAGATTTGATTTCGGCCGTTCGGAGTGAATCCATCGACATAGTAACGATTCCGGCAATGGAATATCTCGATATCAGAAACTCACTCCCCCTGATACCGGCTTTTGTCGCAATAAACCATGTAGGCCGGGCACGAGAATTGATCCTGCTTGTCTCCCGCAACAGTGGAAACAAAAAAATACGCGACCTGCGTGGAAAAACCATTGATCTCCTTCCCGAAGCAAATTATAAGCCGCTTCATATCTGGCTGGAGCTTGTCCTCCTGAATGGAGGAAACGGCACGCCGCTCTCTTTCTTTGACAAGATAAACATAGTTTCCAGCGCCTCTCAGGCGATTATGCGAGTATTCTTCGGTAAAACTGATGCGGCCATAGTCAATCGCGGGGCTTTTGATATCGCTCTGACGTTAAATCCGCAGCTGAAGAAGCAACTACTGGTCATTGCCGAATCGCGGAGCCTCATCGGTGACATCAGTTGCATCCCCGCTTCTATCAACCCGAAACTGCGTCATGCCATGGAAAATGCTGCAGCGCACCTCCACGAAAATACCACGGGGAAACAGATGATTGCGCTGTTCCACATTGACAGGGTTATCCCTTTCGACTCATCTTATATCTCCGGCCTGGAAGAATTGCTCAGTGAAAGGGACAAGTTGAAGGGAAAGAAGGAAAAGAAGGGGAAATAAAATGAGGGCGCTTCCGGAGAATTCCTACGTTCGATTTGATTCCGGCACGCCAGCCGTTCCGCGGTGGATTTTTCTTTTGCTTCCGGGCATACTGCTCTTGCACCATACCTTTCCACCGATGGACAGACGGGCGAGCCTTTCCGTTCCGAGCATATGAAAACAAGGGAAGAGCGATCCAAGGAATTCCGCAATCTCGAGGCGCATTTGGCACAGAGGAGATATCATGCCATCCGATAAAGCAGCGAAGGTACATAAAAAAACATTTTCTCAGGTGCTGCAAAAAATAATCCGGCCCCGGAAAATTGTTATCCGTGTCGCCCTCATCTCGTCGGCCCTCATTCTTATCAGTCTCGGTCTGTTCATCATCGCTACCATCCCGTATCAGCGAACGGCGATACTCGATGCCATGGAATCGGAAGCAAAAAGCACCGTAACCTCCATCGACCAGGTGACGGCCAGTGCGATTATCACCGAAGACTTCGGAACGGTCGTGGAACACTGCCTGCGCGTTGTCTTTGAAAGCCCTTCGATAGCTTATGTGGTGGTAACCAGAAATGACGGTTTTTCCCTGGTAATAACCAAAAAAGGGTGGCGACAGAAAACTCTCGAGGGCGTATGGACTCCCAGTACCCGGATTGCCGCCAACCGCTTTTTTTCTTCGGATATTTTTGACGAAGAGGTCTATCTCTATACTCATCCCTTCCAGTATTCCGGTATTAATTGGGGCTGGATTCACATCGGACTCTCTCTGAAGAAGTTCAATACCGAAATAACCAACATGTATCGCCGAACATCTCTGCTGGGACTCCTCTGCCTCTCTGTCGGCATTCTTGTCGCGTTCCTCTTTGCCCGCAGGCTGACGCAACCGATCTCCAGCCTTGCTCGTACCACGGAACTGGTTGCCCAAGGCGACCTCACGGCCCGGGCGGACATTCATACCGGCGACGAACTGGAGAACCTCGGTCATTCCTTCAACGCCATGACCGAAGCGTTACGGAAGTCACAGAAGGAAATCGTTTCCGCTCATGAGTACACGGAAAACATTATCAGGTCGATGAACGACACGCTGATCGTCATCAGTTCGGAAGGTATCATTGAGCAAGTAAACAGTGCTTCGTTGAACCTCCTCGGTTATCGAGAAGAAGAACTGCTCGGCGCCCCGATCTGGCAGGTTCTGGCCTGTGACGATTGTACCGGAGATGGAGAGCGAAGGCTGAACAACCTCGCCAGAATAATCTCCCAGGGATATGTTAACAACGCGGAAACGACCTACCTGACCAAGGACGGCACCCGAATACCCGTGATTTTCTCAGCTTCCGTCATGTATGGATCCAACAGCAAGGTTCAGGGTATTGTGTGTGTGGCACTGGACATTACCGAACGAAAACGAGCCGAAGAAGCCCTGTGTCTGGCAAAAGAAGCGGCGGAAACGGCAAACAAGGCGAAATCCCAATTTCTTGCCAATATGAGCCACGAAATTAGAACCCCGATGAACGGCGTTCTCGGCATGCTTGACCTCCTGCTCGATTCAAAAATGGAACCGTCGCAAATGCGCCTTGCCCGTCTGGCACACGGTTCCGCGGAAAAACTTCTGTCGGTTATCAACGATATTCTCGATTTTTCCAAGATCGAAGCGGGAAGGCTCAAACTTCAACCGACGGACTTCAATCTTCGGGAACTGGTCAAGGAAGTCAGGGAGCTTTTCCAGGTCAAAGCACAAAAAAAATCCATCCGGATCACCAGTTCAGTCGAAGAAAGTATTCCGGTCAGACTGTACGGTGACACGCTCCGTATCCGCCAGGTTCTCATTAATCTGGTCGGCAACGCCATCAAATTTACCGATTCCGGTCAGGTGTCCCTCAGTGTAAGCAAGGTTGCGAACACCGGAAATGTCCTCACGCTTCGGTTCGACGTCAGTGACACCGGTCAAGGTGTTGAAGCGGCTGCCCTTCCGCATATTTTCGAAGCCTTTTCCCAGGCAGATGATTCCATGGCACGCCGTCATGAAGGAACCGGCCTGGGATTGGCTATTTCCAAACAGCTGGTTGAAATGATGGGCGGAACGATCGGCGCGGAAAGCACGTTCGGCGCGGGTTCCCTTTTCTGGTTCACGGTAGTGCTTCCCCGGGCAGTGTCTCAGGATAAGGAAAAAGAAGTCGTTGAAGCGTGGGAAGAGATGGAACCGCTGGCGGAAAACCGCCAACTTCGTGTTCTGTTGGCGGAAGACAATCTCGTAAACCAGGAAGTCGGAAAACTGATCCTGGAAAACCTTGATTGCCTGGTTGATGTAGTGGAAGAAGGCGCTGCTGCCGTGGAGTCGACGACCAATACCGCTTACGATATTATTTTTATGGACTGCCAGATGCCGATAGTTGACGGATACGAAGCCACGAAGATGATTCGCAAATGGGAAGCGGCCGCAAAACCAGGCAAGCACCACATTCCCATTGTTGCCTTGACCGCCCATGCACTGGAAGGCGACCGGGAACTCTGCCTTGAGGCGGGTATGGATGATTATCTTTCAAAACCCTTTAATTCCGCCCAGATTCTCGAAATGCTTCGCAAATGGACGCACACGAAATCATGAAACCTGGATGTTCGACGGACATATCGGTTTTATTGATGGACGATGAACTTCCGGCAAAGATACCCATTCGCTTGACAAATCCCTGCTTCCTGTGGCACAAGAAAATCCAGTCATTATGACAGGTTAGTGACACAAAAAAATGCACCTATCAGGAGGCTCAGTATGAAAAGCGTAAAGGGAACGAAAACCGAACAGAACCTGCTGAAATCGTTTGCCGGTGAAAGCCAGGCACGCAATCGCTATACGTATTTCTCCTCTGTTGCGCGGAAAGAAGGCTATGTGCAGATAGCCGACATTTTCGAGGAAACCGCAAACCAGGAGAAAGAGCATGCCAAGCGCTTCTTCAAATTCCTGGAGGGTGGCGACCTGGAAATAACCGCCTGCTTTCCGGCCGGCAAGATCGGCACAACCGCTGAAAACCTGCTGGCGGCCGCTACGGGCGAACACGAAGAACACACGGTACTTTATCCCGAATTCGCCGCGGTTGCCAAACAAGAAGGTTTCGTCGAAATAGCAGACGTCTGGACAGCCATATCGGTTGCCGAAAAACAACACGAAAAACGCTATCGCGATCTCCTGGCCAACCTCGAAAAAGGTAAGGTCTTCAAACGCGACCAAGAGGTCGTCTGGCGCTGCCGGAACTGCGGCTATCTTCACACGGCACAAGGAGCTCCTGAACTCTGCCCGGCCTGTGCCCACCCGATGGCCTACTTCGAGCTACTGGGAGAAAACTGGTAAATAGTTTTACAAGTCACCGTCTAAAGCAGCATATTATTTTCTCCGCCCAGAGAGGGGCAAATCACGTACGGGATTTGCCCCTTTTTTGCGGCCGTGGATTTTGAATATGTTGCCGTCATCATTTTCCGGTTTGAGATTAACAGCCATGTTATTTCCCCCATCTCCCGTCCTACGGCGCACAAGCGAGAGAGGTGAAAATGCAACGATACGATTTTATTCAGAAAAAGGATTCTGTATCGTTCTACCCGGGCACTGCTGAATTTCAGTCTGTAACCTCACATAACTATTGTTGGAATATTCCTGACAGGCACCCACACTATTTTTTTGTGTGCGCTTTCGTCGCTTGCACGGTACAATAACCCCTATAGAGGCTCGATGAATCCATCAAATCTCCCGAAGCTTCGACCACTCTCTGTAGAAGCACGAAAAGGATCCCCGTGAACATGGCAGAACAATCCACGGCATTCCCTTATATTCGCCCACTGACTATGGATGATGAAAAGCGGATTCGGCTGATCCCTTTTCTGAATATCGATTCACTGCTCATTCCCTCGCCGTACATCAAGGACAAGACGATAGATATCGACTTCGAGCATAGTTACCTGTGGGAAGAAGAAGGTGAGTATCTCGGATATATCCTGGTCTATTCCAACCCTGACAGAACCAAATTCCATATCTATAAACAGGTAACGAGCCCTTTCGGCAGGGGAAAGGGTATCGGCTCGGCATTCATCGAAAAACTGGCCTCGGATGTTGCGCCGAATTCCCAAGTATATCTCTACGTCTGGGAAAAATTGAGCAGTTCCATCGATTTTTTCCTGAGCAAAGGATTCGCCTACCAGGAGTCCATTGTCTATCGCAAGATGACATTTCTCCTGATGTCGGCCACCGCGAAAACGCTCAGGGAACGCATATCGCACGAAATGGAAAAGGATTTTTCCGTAGCGGAGGAACTGGGCAAGGTACGGCATGATGCAAAGAAAACACTGAAAATTCTTCTGGACATGGTTTCGATGCTGTCGGTCAATAACTGCAACAAGGTTATTGAAGATATAAACAGGGAGACGACTGCGCTTCTCAACACCCTGAACAGGTATGAAGATACGATTGCGGCATACCACGAGGTTCACATCAAGGAGTTGATAACCGATCGGGTTATTCCTTTCATCGAAGTAGCCGACCTCCCTTGTGAAATACATCTTCACCTCGGTTCGAAGATACCGGCTGTAATCGGTAATTATGTCAACTTCAGCAGGGCGCTCATCAACGTGGTGTCAAACTCCCTGGACGCCATCAGGGAATCGGGTAGAAAAGGCGTCATCACTATTCACCTCGAAGAAAACGACAATACCGTCACCCTTACTATCGAGGATAACGGCATCGGCATTGAACGGGAAAGGCTTGCCGTCGGACCTGATGCACTGCCGCTGTTCGTCGGCAAGACAACCAAAAAGGGAAGAACCGGAGAAGGAATCGGTACCCGGCAGATATTTTCCACCTTCGGTCCAGCCAGCATCAAGGTAGAAAGTACCCTCGGAAAGGGTACACGCTGGACCGTGCTCTTGAAGAAAAGCTCCCAGAAGGAAACGGTCCTTCTCTCGGAGTTGAAATCCCGTTACGTCATGTTCATCAAATCGACGGAAATAATCCCCATCACCGGAACGAGTTCTCGAACGAATGTAGCCGCTTTTATCTGGCAGTTACGCCAGATGGAAATTTTCAGCTACGATCTCATTTATTACTTCAGCAGGTACAATAATGTTAGGGACATCTTCCGCAACATTCTCCTCTACCGTTACGGCAACAAGGATTTCCAGTTCCTGAAAACCGAGATGAAAAAATTCAGGATCGACGATGAAGTCATCAAATCGTGGCTATTGGGAATCGTCAGGCGAGTCAAGCGAAACGAAACCTACCTCATGGAAACCTTTCCGTTCAGGGAATACAAAGGAATTTTCTTCAAAAGCTACGGTCAGGCTCTGGATCGAACCATCATTTTCACCCTCGACCCGGAAACGGGACGATTCCTTGCAACCGACAGGAAGCTTGCCGAGCATATGGATTTCGTCCCTTACCTTCACCGCACGCGGGACTTTCTGCTCCGCGGCGAATTCGTCGGTGATGTCAGAAACGTCGCTAATCCCATCCATCTCGGCGTCTGGTCGGTTTCAAACCTCGACGACGTATACTGCAAACTGAAACAAATCAGGGAGGGAGCGCGGCAACTACTTGTCATGGGACTGAAAAAAGAAAAAGCTCTCTGTTTTTACACAACGACCTATGTTACCGGATCCCATGAAATCGACTCCCTCACGACCACCACTCTCGGAGAAATGGCAATCATGAGCGATGACGGACTGAATCGCTTCATCGTAGCCTCTGATGATGAGTTTTCCAGCATGGTCTTTTGCGAATAAGCGGCAATACCACTTCTGCTTGTCAACGTACCAATAGTACAGGCTCTTTCAACATCTCTTCTCTTCCCCCAAGATAAACATCGTGTCTTGCAAATTAGTTTCGGAACAAATTTGAGCACCGCTTTTGAATTCAAACTGCCTCAAGCTAGACATTTCCCCAAACAAACGCCCCCTTGAAGTTCAAACCGCTATTGACAAAAATGGAATACTGTACTAAGTGAATACCAATCAATTTTTATTATTAATATTTTCAGATTTATATAATTATAATAATATAATTAATAACAATAGACAACGTGGGCTCTTTACTTGCAAAGATCCACTGGATAAAAAAAAATGACTACTGCATCAACCGATTTTATTGACCCGACAGCAGGCACATCACAAGCCCGCAACTCTGCGCCACAGGTACTCATCGTGGAAGACAACGATATCAACCGCGCCCTCGCCTCGGAAATTCTCGAATTCCTCGGTTTTGTCGTACGGGTTGCGGTAAACGGGGAAGAAGCCTTGCAGGCAGTGCGCCGGCAATCATTCGATCTGATTCTCATGGATTGTCAAATGCCGATCCTGGATGGCTATGAAACGACACGCCGCATCCGGGAAGCCGAAAAAAGTACAGACCATTGCAAAATCCCGATCATAGCCCTATCCGGGCATCCCGCATGGGAAGGTCGGGAAAAGTGCATTGCCGCCGGAATGGACGATTACCTGAGCAAGCCGTTCACTGTTTCGGAACTTCAGAAAATTATCCAGAAGTGGATTCCTTCCTCTGGCACATGACCGTCCGCTGAAGCGATGCGCTTGTCCTTAATACAGCAAAGGGACGCTCCCCATCGAATGGAGAACGTCCCTTTGCATTTCAAGGCAACCATCGCCCGCCCTGCCTAGCGCATCATCTCAAAATGCCTGTTGTCAGAGGTTTCATCGACGATATCGATGAACTTGTTGCAGATAGTGCTTACCATATTGATCACGCCCTGGTAGCCAATGAGGGAGTGGCGATGCATGTTGACCCGGTCGAAAATGGGGAAGCCGAACCGGAACAGGGGCACTTTGGCGTCGCGGGCCATGAATTTGCCGTGGGTATCGCCGATGATTGCATCCACCGGATCGGTCATGATCAGGCTGCGCATATGCCAGAGGTCCTTGTTGATGTATATTTTGCCATCCTTGCCGGACGTTGCATACTTGAGAATACCCTTGGAGATATTGTTGGCCGCATACATGGCCATCATTTCGCCGGATACGACGATATATATTTCCTCGGCCTTGTTTTCGCGAATCGGCATGGCGAACCCGCCGCAGACAACGTCACCGAGAACATCGTAGAAAACGAAATCGAGATCGGGAGTGTAGGCGCCGTTCTCTTCCAGGAAGTTTATGGCGGTAATAACACCGCGGCCCGCACAGCCGACACCCGGCTCGGGACCACCGGACTCGACGCACTTGACCCCGCCGTAGCCCACTTTGAAAACATTGTCCAGCTCCAGGTCCTCGACGGTACCGAGTTCCCGGACAAGGTCCATAACCGTTGCCTGGGCCTTGGCATGCAGCATCAGACGAGTGGAGTCAGCCTTCGGGTCACAACCGACGATCATGACCTTCTTGCCGAGTGACGCCAGGCCCGCCATCGTGTTCTGTGTTGTGGTTGATTTTCCGATTCCGCCTTTGCCGTAAATTGCGAGCTGTCTCATGCTACTTCTCCTTTCGTCCACACATGCGTGGAACGTCCTGAGTTTGCGGGGCAACAAAAAAGGCGCACCATTTCTGTCAATGGTGGCGCCTTTGCCTGACTTCTCTCGAATACTGCGACGTATTCAGTTTTTGTGTTTTACTACTACTGCCAACGATTTTGAATTTTCAGACGCATTCGTTGTGCCAAATCCATAAGCACCCTATTTCATGTATTTTTAGCCGTTCTAGTTTTCCGTATACGCCGAAGAAACAAGCAGATGACTAATATCTAGTCACCACCAGACAGGCAACAGCACAAATCGAGTCATGACAGGGCCACAACCCGGTTCCGGCCGGAAGCCTTAGCCTGGTAGAGAGCATCGTCAGCCATTTTGAGCAGTGCTTCGGGCGACGAAAACCGTCCTTTGAGTTCGGAAACGCCGAGACTGATGGTTACCTTGATTTCATGTTCCTGGTACACGCTTTTCATTTCCGCAATTGAAGTCCTGAAGCGTTCCGCCAGTATTGTTGCGGCAGCCAGATTCGTTTCAGGCAGCAGGCAGCAGAACTCCTCACCGCCGTAGCGGGCAAGGAAATCGGTTTTCCTGATCATCGAGGAAATCTTTCCCGAGACACTCTTCAGGATAGAATCACCGCACTGGTGCCCATAGGTATCGTTCACCTTCTTGAAAAAATCGATATCGAACATGACAATGCTGAAATTCCTGCCATAGCGTACGTGCCGTTCATATTCCTCGGCCAGGCGTTTTTCCAGAAACCTCCGGTTATAGATCCCGGTGAGGCCATCCCGCAAATTCATTTCCAGTAACCGGTGTTCATAGGCGGCAAGTTCGGTGACATCCTGCACCGTGAGGTAGAGAGAGGTTATGGAATTCGCTTCGTCCCGCAACGGCCCCATGGAACAACTCTGCTGCATGTATTCGAAGCGCGACTCGAAGGAACTGTCGGATCTGAACGGAAAAAGATAATGATGCAGCTTCTGGGAAAAGAAGGAAAAACTGCCAAAAGTCAGAACCGACTTGCAATTGCGGAGAAATTTCGGGCTATTCAGGTTGGGATAAAACTCGAACAATGAACCACCGATGATACGTTCAGAGGAAACGCCGCTGTGAAATTCCATCCAGCGATTCCAATATCGGACCTTCAGGTCCCGGTCGAGAACGACCAGCCCGATATTGATGGTATCGAATAATTGCGATAACTCATTCATATTGTTCGAGGAAGCGGGCAAGAGATTCTTTCAGCCAGGCAATGGAGTTGTGGGTTGTCACCAGGAATAAAAATCCGTTCACATCCCGGTCTTCAAACCGGAACAGCGTCTTCATCACGATCGCGGAATACTCCGGGTCGAAGAGATTATTGGGAATGATCTCATGAGGGTGATTTTCGACCACCACTTTGGGAGGAGAATAGGTAACCACATCGCCAAGCAGTTCGGACATTTTGCCGACACAGGCTGCGATAAGGATATTGCCTACCTCCATAAGGGTTTCCTTCTCGAGCAGGTCAATAGAATCGGACTCAAATATCTCCTCATTGTCCGCTTCAAGGAGGGTAATCAGCTCTTTGCCGGCCCCGGCGGGAAAGACCAGGAAGGCACTGCCACTGAATTCTCCCCTGAAATTCTGTTCCACGATGCTGATATTCGAGGAATCCAGAATTTCTCCGTGCAGATAGCCGGGAAGGTCCGCCCCCTTCAGAATCTGGATGCTCGGCACACTCAGGACGACGAAAATATTGATAACCTCGGCCAGGTCGGCGGCAGCTTTGCCGAAGGCGATATTCATGATCTCCTGAAGGATGTCTTTTTCTTCCTCCGTGACATGCCGGACTTCACATTCCATACGGTCAACCCCGCGATTCTTCGACTTTCCGTAAGACGTCCCTGACACTCTCCTTGGTGGGAGGCTTCTTGAGGACATCAAAGGCGCCCAACCCCATAACTTTCTCGATTGATTTCGCCTGAATGTCCGCCGTAGCAACGATCACCACTGCCGCCGGATCATGCAATTTCATTTTTTCCAGGGCCTGAACCCCGTCCATCACCGGCATGGTGAGGTCAAGAAACGTAATATCCGGACTGGATACCTTGAACGCCTCCAGTCCCGCAAGCCCGTCCCCGGCCTCAAGCAACTCGCCCACACAATCAGAAGGAATACAACTTTTCAGCATCTTGCGAGAAATTGGTGAGTCATCGACAATCAGAATTTTCTTTGCCATGGGGATTTGCCTCCCGGATGATTTTACCGCCATGCAACCCACGGAGCGGACGCCTGGCACCCGACAACACAAGGTAGCAAAAATCCTTTGTGCCCGTCAAACACTAAGAGATAGAGCATAAATTTATTTTAGACATTTTTCTCATGATAATTTTGGCGATTATCCGAAAGCACACCGGGTCAGCGATTGTATCCAAGAGGGAATCCATTGGGCATTGCCGACCGCCCAGATCATCATCCATCTCGCCCCCTGCAGCAAATCAACCGAACCGTGTCAAACCTGTTTCCGGGAAAATGATTATCAGTTATAATCCGGCTCCGTGAGCAAAGCGCTCTACCCTTCAAAGCCCCGGCACAGCCACTTCCTTCCGGACGAAAACCGGTCAGGGAAAGGCATTCGGAAAAGTCCAGGCTTCGAAGCACTGACAATACTATAATCCCGTCCACGCAAGGAGATATAAAAATGAAGCTGTCAATCCTTATACTCGGCATTCTTGTCTGCATCGCCCCGCTTGGCTGTCAGAAAAAAGAAGGCCCTGCCGAACGCTTGGGCAAGGAAATCGACAATACCGTTGACGATGCAAGCTCAAAATTAAAGGATCTTGTTTCTGAAACTGGCAAAAAACTCGACAAGGCAACCGAAGATATCAGAAAATCGGTTGACTCTTTTGGTGAAAAAATGAAGGATTCAACGAACAAGACAAACCGTGAACTGAAAGAACGTGAAAAAAACGAAAACCAAGAGGGACAATAGTTAAGATCATTTCACCCACCTGGTAAGATTCTTCAAAGGCAAATGACATTATGGCATGAACCGCGGAAGTACTCCTTCAGTTCAACAGCCCACCGCTCGTCGAGTTCTCATCCGGAACGCAGAGTTGGAGGATATCGAGCATAAACGGCTAGATTTCCGGATATCTTGTATCGTTACTTGCGAGTAAAATTTTACTTGCCCAACGAAATATAATAATGTATATAGCGTGTAGATAATCTTTCCATTCCTTTTTGTCCCGTGGTTCTGCCGCCACGGGACACCTCCTTCTTCCTTCTGCGAAACCGTTCGTCTCCCTGTTTTTCCCGACTTCAGTTGACTTTTGCCCAAGCGGGTTGGATAGTATACGAAGCTCGGTTTCAACTCTCGATGTTCAATTGTTACATCCTCAATCACGGATGTCCTCGATTTTTTCGGAGGTTCGCCAGTGCGCTATTTAACGATCATCCTCACATGCTGCATCCTTCTTGCAGGATGCGCGCATATCATCAGTAAGGAATCGAGAGATCTTGTCGATTCGACTGTCAGCTTTCACATGATTAAAGAAAAACCGGAGGCATACCAGGGTATAATTGTCATGATCGGCGGGGTCATTGCCGCGGTTCGCAACAGTAGTGCCGGTGGTGAAATCGAAATTGTCCAACATGAGCTCGATTACCGTGGCAGACCGGAACCATCGAGCATGTCCACGGGAAGGTTCCTGGCACGAAGCAATAAATTTCTCGACCCACTGGTATTCCTGCGCGGCCATCATGTTACCGTGGTCGGCCGGGTCGAGGGCCGGGAAAAGCGTTTCCTGGATGGGGTATCATACAGCTACCCAGTCGTTTCCATCAGGGAATTGCAGCTCTTGAAGCCGGACCAGGACTCGCCCTATCCCACCTTTCATTTCGGCATTGGAGTCGGAACCGTTTTCTGATCAACGAGTCGAAACCCGCCCGAACTGAACGGGGAGCTATCGGCGGGTCGTTAGCAAAACCTTAAAGGCAAAGGGCGTCAAAGCCCACGGAATGCAGCATCCGGAACATAACAGCCGGTCGGACGAGCGCGCGAGACAGCCTGCGACATGGCAGACAATCGCCACGGCAGTTTGCCTGCAACCTGTCAGGGAAGCTGCGGAAGATCGTCCAACATCGAGATATATCGTTTCTCCTGAAACGGCTTTCCTTCGGAGACTACCGATCGCATTTCGGCGACGAGCGCCGCCCCGATAAGGTGTTTTGCATCTTCCTCGCTGAAACCCTGCGCCAGCAATCGATCGAAGGTTTCCTTCGTCTGTATGGGGGTAAGGGATTTCAGCTGATTTTCGACAACCTCGAGAATCAGCCTGTTTACCCGAAGCAGTTCGCTGCTCATTGCACTTGTTTCCTTTCTTCAGACAGTCTCCGGAAGGCCATATCATAATTTTTCCGCACGTATAGGCTCCCGAGACTCCGCCGGCTACAGCTTCCCTCCGCAAAACTTGCAACAGATCGCATCAGGGTCATGTCCCTCCGCGCCGCAAAACGGACACCCGCTATAGTTTATCCGCAGGGCTTGGAACCGCAGCCCCCCTCGTCCCCTGCTTTCCTTCATGCATATTATCGTAGAAACGTTGTGTGGGGTAGGCAAAATCGATGTTGTCACACCGGGAAAACTTGTCGAGCACTTCCTCCCAGATTTCGGCGCAACTGTCACGCCGCTTGCGCGGGTCGCAGAGGTATCGCATCGTCAACAAAACACCGCTGTCAACCACCGAAGTAAAAACTGAAGGATCGAGATGAGGAGAGAAGATCATGAACTGTCGGGAGGACTCCCTCATTTTGTATTGCGCTGGTGAAACAAGATGACCGGCATGCCTCTCGACAATCTCTTTCAGAATTTCCTTGGCCCTTTTCCAATCGCTTTCAAATGTCACGAGTACGCCAATTTCGTTCCAGATATAATCGAACCAGCCTTCCGTATAGTTGATCTGTGATTCCGTGAACACCGCACTGTTTGGAACGTGAATGATTCGTCCGGTACTTTGATCCGCCTCCACCCACCCACCTATTTCCATGAGAGTGAACTGGAAAATCCTGGTATCGATAACATCTCCTGCATGGCTGCCGATCTGGATACGATCCCCCACACTGAAAGGCCTCCGCCAGACGATAAACAACCACCCCGCCAGGTTCACCAAAGGATCTTTCAACGCAATGGCAATACCCGCGGAAAGAAGCCCGAGGAAAGTTGCTACCGATTGGAACTCTTCGAACCAGACTCTGCCAAGAAAAAGAATCGCCAGGAAAAACACCACGTAGTTCGAAAACTTGCGCCATCGGTAACGAACCTGGAAAACCTCGGTCCTGCGCCAGACAGCCTTGAGGACAAACAGACGGACAAGCATAAGTACTACTATGGCGGCAAGGGAACCGAGAAACTTACCGGGGAACTCACCAGGAATTCTCAGAAACGCATAGAACCATTCGCCGAACTGTTGCATCAACTTACCCCCAGATTCCGAATTTTACACTAAGTATACCTGCTGTCGGACCGATGGATACCCGTGGCAACGGAATTAGCAACCTTCGCGATAACCGAAGAATCGGCACCGCGCCTTATCAGAGGTAGCTTCGAATCCGCACGCAACGAATCTCCTTGAAATCCTTTTCTATAAATATCAGACGATCAGAATAAAAAAAACTCCAGGTTCTTTTCTTCTTGGAAAAAGATCCCTGGAGTGTTCCCCATGGCAACTTCATTCTGGTTTTTTCAAGGTGCCTTTGAATTTATGAAAAATTGTTATGCATCATCTTATTACTCAAGATTCGGCAAGTTGTCTAGAATTTGTCGGGTAACGGCCTGCTTGAGTGAAAAATAGTGAGGATCAGGCGCAACCAATCCAACAACATAAGAACCGGAACCATCCGACGGCGTAATAAAAGCGACAATCCGGCGTTTATCAAAATCGAGATCTACCCAGAGCAGGGTTCCTGCATCCGGATCAATTCTTAGCAATTGCTCCACGGAACAAACCAGCTCTGCGCCGGTTCCTTCGAAACCGTGACCGGGTACCCGTCCCCTGCATGCAATAATGAATCCTTGTGAATCTACGACAAAGGCCGCCTCGGCACGCATCGCGTTCATGCACCAGGCAATGCAGTTTTCCCAGCCGGCAAATTGCTGTTGCCGCAAAAATTCATCGGTTGCCGTGCCGTCCATGAAATCTTCGAGAGATTTGACGGAAGATTGGGCCGCTTGCCGTTCATGCGATCCCGTGGACAGACGCAGATAGCCCTGTGCCGAAGATGATTCCATCGGCAAAGGACTTGTCGTCCCCGTCGATGGCGCAAGGATATTGAGAATTTGTCGCGCCTCTTTCAGGTCATAAGAGTTCACGCTGTGGTCTTTCATCAATTTCTCCTGTTACACCACTGATCCCCTGGATAATGTCTTTGATCTCGGTTGCAAGCAATTCGAACCTGATCGCCTCAGGTGGATACTTGCCCGAAAGAAAAGCTATGGGTAGTCCCTTCTCGCTTGCAAGGTGAAAAACATCAGTCCGAGGGATATATGTTTCGAGCACACCGTTCAGTGATGCCCAGACGGTATTCATGATATTGAAGGACACGTCCTTGTTCAACTGTACCATGGTGGCAAGGATTCCAAGCAGGTTCAAGTCAGGATTTTCATGTTCCTTGATATGCTGAAGAACCCTGAGTGTCTGTGAAATCGCCCGAACCGCCAGCGGCTCAGCTTGCAGTGGGATTAGGGCGAATGTGCTTACGGACAGGGCTGCCCTGGTAACCAGCCCCAATCCGGAAGGCGTATCGATTATGACATAGCGAAATCCGTCACAAACCGCTGAAATGATATCACCCAACCCGGTCGAGGTATGAAGTATTTCCTCGTACATTGCCACATCAAGCGGATCAAGGCGGCCCCTTGGCAGAATTGACAGAAACGGAAGCTTTGTCTGAATGAGGATATCATCCAAGGAAGCCCTCTTCATCATGTATTCCGCCATTCCTTGCCATTCGGTATCGCTGCGGGCAAGGGAAAAACCGATTGCGCCGAGTGGGTCGGCATCAATCAACAGAGTCCGCTCACCCCCTTCGGCCAGGGCCACGGCAAGATTGAGAGCTACCGTTGTTTTACCGGTACCGCCCTTCGAACTTACGATGGAAACAATATTAGCCATTTACTCTCCCCACTCCGGTTCAGGCATTGCCGCCAGTCTCCGTACTTCGGGCATCAGTTCCGACATTTTATGCCTGACAACGCCCAACTTCGCCTTTTCATCGCAAATTACCGCAAGGAAATAGGGGCTGCCCGCATCGATCTTATGAACAAACAACGCCCCCCTCTCACCCTGAACGAATTTGAACAACACTTTTCCCATGCCCAACTCATCAGAACCGGAAGATGACACGCCAAGCCATGCAAGAAGCGGCGGCAGCACCTGCCCGCAATTCAACGGAACATCGTCTGCGGTGTGACACGCAAGCTGATTTCCCTCCGTGCTTGCTATCAATGAATAGAGATATCCCGGCAGTTCACCAAGACTTTGCAGCACCGAGCCTTCCGTACTCTTACCAACCTGCCGCCTGATTTCCGGTTCACCCTGTTCATCGGGAGTCGGAAAAACTTCGCTGAGCAGAAAAATCAGGCTGGTGTCGACTGCCATCTCACCACCTTTGGCATTCAAAATGATACCGGGATCATTCATCATGGAAGAAATGGCCGCGCGAAGATGAGCTTTCAGACACTCCCGCAAGGTTGCATGAGAAATTAGCCCCGTTTCTTCGAGCAGCGCGCCGAGTTTTTTTGATTTTCCCAGGGAGCGGTACTTCTGCACGACTTCGTCGAGCTTGTCCTTGGGCACCATACCGATACGCTCCAGAAAGCAGGCGAAGTTTTCCGTCTGGGTATTGCTTACCGCCCAGGCAACATGCCCGTCGCGCAAGACAACAACGCCGACCTGTTGCGAATCCTTAATCGCACTGAGAATGCCGCTCCACTTGATCACGACGGCATTTTTCAGCGCGACGTCAAAGGGTTGCCCATCTATGATATCTACAACATCATCATGCACCGACTACTCCCCTGGAACAACCGAAACACTTAAAATCACCACTCGGCAAATCAGGCTACTTCTTTACCACGACAAACTCGCCATACGGGTCTCCCGCCTCGATTCCCTTTGTCTGACGGCACTCATAGGTATCCATTCCATCGGGATAGGGATCAGCATAGGCCAGATCGAAAAATGCCTGACTCAGACCGCGAAGCATAAACCCCCGCAATCCTTCACCCTGACTGTCCGCCTCGTAATAATCAAAGGCTCGAACCACCATCTTCTCGCCTTCTTTCAGTTGCACGATGCCCGACTTGGCCCATCCCCAGGCCGTAAAGGCGGCATAGGCGCCACGTAGAATATCCTTTTCTCCTTCGGTAACCATCGGCAGCACGACATCGTTGAAAACGTCGGAAGTAATAATACCGCAACCGGTATGATAGCCGCATTCATACGCAGCCCTGACGAGACCGGCTTCCACCTCTTTTTTTCGTTCAGGAGGAACAGCCGCCATGATTCTTTCCATAAAGGTATTAAGAACCGAGACCGGAAGAAGGTTGACCAGCACTTCGTATTCTGGAATCAAACCGTTCTCATCGGCCTGAACGTTTATCTTGGCAAGAGATTTTACTACTGTGTCACGCATGACGGTCATAGAAAAACACCTCCTCTCTCAGACTGCCTTAACTACAAACTTTCCTTCAGTATCACCCACGGCAATACCGGCAACCTCGGCAACCAGGTAACTCCGTGCGGGCTTTTTGAATGCCGCCGCGAACATGGCCGCAATATAGCCACAGGTGAAATGGTTGATTGGGTTGGTATGCACCCCCCACTTCATCACCCATCCCTCGTCAACATGTGATCGAATCAAGCGAACTTCACCGCCGTTCTCGTCCCCGGTAATCACCATTTTCCCAAGGCCGAACACTGAAAAATACTCTCTCCCGACATTACACCTGTCTTGAGCCGATGAAAGACCATTCTTCTCGATATAATCATCGAAAACAGCCCGCATGGTGTCTTCAACGGAATCTCTCAGTATCTCCCGAGCGCCGATATCACTCAAGTCCTCTACCAGCTTCGTAATCAGAGCAAGATAGTGATGCGAATGCATAACGACCGGTTGACCGTTCAGGTAGTTTCGATGCGTTTCGTTATCGTGGCTGTACTCTACTGTCAACGCCATGGAACATTCCCCCTAGAATGAGTGGCCAAGCTCTTCAAAAAGCTTTCTGGTTTTATGCCTGATAATCCCAAGCTTGGAAGCATCAGGAGTTATGATCGCCGCAACCGCATCGCCAACCGGTCGGCACATGATCACCGCCCTACCGTATTCGACGAACATGTCCTGAAATTTATTGATGTTCAGCTCGGATCCCATTTCTTCTATACCATTGACCGAATGAGCGAGAGACGCTCCCAATTCGTCAATATTGACCCGCGCACTACTCCCGGCCGATTCGATGACAAAACCATCGCGCCCCACGACAACGACGGCGTCCACACCGGGAACCTCCAGCAAATCGTTCATAACCTCCGTGGAATTTCTTCCGGCCTCTTGCATCTCGAAACTCCTTTCTCCTGACCCCTCACTACCATTTTCCGGCTTGTTTCTTGCCTGCTTGTCCAACAGCACAACCGCTTCCATGATGGCATGCTGAACGGACAATCCGATATTCGTCTGCCGGGCAGCCACCCCGGGGAAAAAGTGAAAGGTACCCTGATCCCATGAAAGCAGGTCGGCAAGGCCTTCCAGACCCGACGAACTGCTTGAAACCGCGGAAACCAGTTCACCGCCAACGAAATGGATATGCCCTTCCCCGCCCTCCGGATGGCGCATCAGCTGAATCATGCCGCTTTTCGCGCTTGAGGAGAGGAACTGCAGCAAGTCGGTAATAGTGGTAAGCGCAAGGTTTCCTTTCAGCCCACTATCATTTATTTGCTCATCGGTGTTTTCAATAAGTTGAACGCTCATTGAACTACCCTCAAAGGGTTTTAACGAAAATTTTCATAAAGAGGCACACAACGCTTACGGGCTCTGGCGGAAGGATCAACGATGCAGCGCCTTGACAATATCCACGACAAACCCGAAATTTCACTCATAAAAACGAAAAACGACTATGAAAGAACTCTTGCTACCCGCGTAACCTGACGTCCTTCAAACCATTTAACGCCTTACTATTTGAAAACGAGCATCGTGGCGGTCTGGTTGATATGACCGATGTACTCTTCCCCATAGGAACTGAAACCGATTGTTGGAATATCGGAAAAAAGTTCACCGTACGACGGCTCAAGACCATTTTCACGAAGCTCCAATGTTCTGAGGATGCAGTTGAAATTAATGAGCCCGGAAATCATGCCGAACTCCGACTTGGCCCGCTGGATTGCTTCACGGGTATCACCGATAATGTCGGTGCCTTCCAGGAGTGACAACTCCATCCCTTCCATTACGCTGCAATAGAACCGCATATTGTTGCCCTTGATCTGCTGCGGGCTGCGAACATACGGTTCATCTTCAATGAACAGGCCGATGGGATTATGCATGAAGTGCCCGGGGGCTTCCTCAACGGTTGTGCCAAGCGCCTCGGCATAGGCGACCGCGGCCGGTTTTCCATTGAATTCGACAACTTCCCGTTGCTCTTCCAATGCCTTCGTAACTTCCAGGGTTTTCCCCAGATCGCGGAAGCTTTGCGTCTTGATGAAACCAAACTCGCCGCCCGGTTTCAGTAATGCCAGGACAGCGGCATTGTTATAACTTTTACCGTTTGCGAAGACATTCGTAGAAGAAAACTTCAAATCATCGCCCGCAGAACCACCGATAAACGTGACGTTGGTAATATCCCCGATGCTTTCCATCAGGCCTTCCTCGGCCCCGCTCAACCCATCAACAAGAATGATCCCCACATACTTTGTCGGATCCATCTCCGCAACCGGTTCTTGGTAATAGGTTTCAAAGGATGCAAGCGCATTCTTTACGGCGGAAGTATCCTTGAGGTTTTCGATAACCGCCAATTTCACATCCTTGATGGCCTTGCCGTTGAACGCCATTGCTACGATGGAATTCTGCAGCATTTTTCCGGATACAATCTCACCTGCCGTGGAACAGCCAAAAACCTGCGACATGGGAAATGCGTTTTGCATCAGGGTGCTGACTTTTTGCGGCGCATGGTTCGACGAGGCGAAAAACAGCACGACTTCACTATCAAACGTTTCCAATTGCCTGGCAATTTCCCCGACACCCTGTTCCGGGGTTTCCTGTACTGAAAAAGCGGTCTTTATCTTCATCTTCAGCCTCCTACCGAAAATTTCTTATGGTTATTTAAGTTCCGCAACCATCTTTTCAAGTTTGCCGATAATGAGTGGGTCATCTTCGGACTGAAGAGTATATTTGTTCGGATTGATGCCCTTGAGGATCAACTTTGTCTTGATGACACGTTCCAACATCGGATTGTCCTTTGCTCTCTGGTTAATGACGGAATCTATCATCTGCCTGATTTTCCCTGCCATACAAACACCTCCTCATTATTTTCCATTCTGAAAAAACCGGGAGACGGAAAGTATCAATTACGTAGATCCATGAAGCCAAAATTCAAGCCAGGAATTCAAAAACCTCCACAAGACAAACATGTAATACTTTTGTTATAAATTTTATAGAATATAATTAACTGATTTATACATATAAATATAAATTATTGTCAATACATTTAATTATGCCTATCTTATTTATTTCATTAGATATTGCAGAATAATGTTTCTGTCGACAATTATTTCTATAATTCCAGTAAGATAGACAATATGCAGAGAAAACAAACCTTCAAAGCATATGGCTTTTGCTCTGAAAATCGGGCACGTTGAACGTCTTACGACCATCAGAAACAAGGCTTTTCCAATGAAGCGGACAAAAAAGACTTACATGAAATATTGTCTGCAGGATATTATGAGGATAATTGGGCAGGAACTATGCAGCAGAATTTTCCGACGAAAACAAAAAAATGAGCCGGTTCGTGACCGGCGCACCAATGCTCATCACCATACGATCAACCCTTACGGGCTTTCTGTTCGGCCCAGTATTTGACACCTCCGTCCCGTTTTTTGACGAACCGCATTACCGGGACACTGAGTCCGCAGCTGTTTTCGACTGCCTGAACGGCAAGCTTGAAGACGTGGCGAACAATGGCCGGATCAATTCCGGAAAAACGATTCACAAGTTCTTCAAAATCGGAGTCATCTCTTCCGACAACATCCCCTGAACAAAAAATTCTGAGAACGCGTGAATCGTCATCAAAGGAACAGAACATGAGCGTCAGGGAACCGCCGGCGGCAAGATCCCGTCCCGTACGATTGCTGCTCCCCGGATAATCAAGCAGGAGCAGGGAACGAGGCCCCAGAAAAAGCAGACAGTCCTCTCCCTTGGGTCCGATATTCACCTCTTCTCCGGAAGCACTGGCCAGGAAGAAAACCTTCTGACAAGCAGCGAACGCTCTATCTTTTTCCGTTAATTCGAGGTATTGTTTTCCCATATTATTCCTTTCCACACCGACATGGTTGCAAACCAAGCCGATACTATACGGTTCGTCGTTTCATGACAGAACCATTTTAATATTCAAACAGTTCCCGGTCAAGCACATGCAAACACCGCGTTAAACCGGCCTACTGAAGATTTCGAAAACAATGCGCGCCCATCAAACCGCTGTCCATGCTTGCCGGTTGATCGCCTGTTTCGGGATCAACCGGCCGGCAATTGACCCGCCACTGCAATTATTCTGTTTTCTTAGCACCCATGATATGGTACATTTCTTCTGGTAGCACTTTATTGGCTCTCGAACGCTGGAGGGAGCGGGAAAAGTGCGTGGATATCATGCCGAAAGACCCTTCTGCCGAAAAACTCCCAGAAATATTCCCCTATCCAGACCGTTATGAACCGGCAGTTCCTACGCCTCTTGGGAGCGCGGCGGTTATCCGAAAACCAACGTCTGGTTACTGAGTCGGACGCAACGATGAAAAAATTCGTTTCCAAGGCCCTGGAAGTCAACCTCGCCGTCACGCGGCGCAAGATTGAAATTCCACCCGAACACCAATGGTTCCTTTCCCTGTCCCGCAGTCATTTCGGCATACACAAACGGACTGAGGAACTGATCACGGAATACCATCACCCGTACTCCAACCCGGAACTGGTGGTTGATCTCCTGCGCAAAATCGCCTTGGACGACCTCTGGTTTTACCTTTCACTGCCGGAACACGAAAAGCCCTTGAACATGCTTCTGGAAATCTTTGATACGCTGTTGCGACGGCCGCTCCCCGACCAGCAGCAGGAAAGGGCGTTCCAGACACTCCTTGAATTTGCCGACTCACTCTACCGACAGAAAAAAACCCCGCACCGGTTTCTTGCCGATGTGGTGGCGCTGCTCCAGAACTCGCTTTCCATCAACCGCTACGTTATGGTGCGCTCCTCCGGCTTCCTGAAGGAACGGATGAAACGCCTCGCCGAAGATCCGCGTTATACCGAAGCCGCTACCGACATGCTTCGACTCGCGCTGCGGGAAAACATCGAATTCTGGGAAAAAACCTCTTCTTTCGAATCCTGGCTGACCAATAAAAAATCCCTGTTCCGCTCCGACATGACCCCGCGGATCAATCATATCGGCAAGACCTACTTTGCCGAGTTGAGAAGACAGCTCGACGAAGCCCCAACCTGGGACGAACTCCAGCAGGTTGCCGATTTTTCCTGCATCGCCAACCGCTTCCGCAGCTGCATGGACGAAGAGGAACCCGCTCTCGACCGGATTTACTACCTGTTCTACCTCTTGAGCCTCCCCGGCATGGCCCACTTGAAGGATCACCTCCTCTGGGATCTCAACCGGATGCTGCGAATCGTGAAAAGCGCCTGCAGCGAAAAAGAACTGACCACGTTCCTGGAAAGGATTTTTCATCTCTTCGACTCGCAGAAAGCCGGCCACATGGGAACACTGCTGGACTGTATCCTGACGCTGGGCAAAGAAGTGATCGAGCTGGACAATCCATCGATCGTCAACAGTTTCAGCGACCATCTGATCTCCTTCGGGTTCGTGCCGGGCAACGTTTTCGGCATCAATCAGGACTGGCAGGTCTGCATCGATAAGAATCACATCAAGAACATCCGGATCTGGATGGAACTGATCGAATGCAGCCCCCAGAAAATGCTGAAGCTGCTCTCGGCGCTGATCGTCAACCTGCGTGTTCGCGGCATTTTCATTTCCGATACCGACCTGTTCCAGAGGGACATCACCAAGCTGCTGAACTCGGACATTGCTCCCATCTACAAGATGGTAAAGCAACTGGCCCGCATTTTCCCGGTCTACTACAACGAAATCGGCGCCGAAGGCGAATTGCGGGACATTACCACGAAAATGGACGAGGTCTCCTTTCGACAGGATCGTCTGATTCACTTTCTCCGCAAGCAGGTGCACACGGAAAGCAACAATACCCATATAGAACTGACGAAAAGAATCATCCGATTCTGGTATGATGGCAACGTTGCGGCCCTCGAGAACATTGTCCCCCAGGATGTATTCTCGACCCTGCAAAATTTTGGCGAATGGTTCGATCCGGTGCATGAAATCGTCACCTCCCTCTGCCAGAAATACAACCTTTCGCCGGAAGAACTTCTCGATTGTAAAGATGCGAACCTCACAAAGCACCTGAAGGGCCATCCGAAACGTGACCAGATCCGCTTCAAAGGACTGATCTCCCTCTACCGCCTCCTCAGAAGCAAGTACACCCTGGACTACCGCAATATCGTCCCGGTAATGCGCCAATTACATATTTTCCCCGATGAAGAAATCGAGGAGTTCAGGAAGCAGCTCGACGAGAAAAACACCGAAGCGGCACTTCGTCGGGTCTATTACTTCATGGAACGGTTGCGAGAGATCATCCTGAACCCGGAAAAATCGGAAGCATGCGAGGATATCTATCATAAACGGCACATTGCCGCGGGCATACCCTCCATGTACGGAAAATATCACGAAGCCAAGTTCGAAGCCCTGGGTCTTACGTTCCGTCTCGAACGGCTGGCATCGGCCCTGATGACGAAACTCATCAACCAGATCAACATGAACTACATCACCGCCAAGTCACTCCGACGGATCGCCCGCATCATCGAGCTGTTCCGCCACGGACTCATGCTTGACGGGATTACCAACCAGGGTTTCGACGCAAACCTGAAGATGTTCCACTACAGCCTCACGTCGGCCAGCTTCACCCTGGACCAGTTCGTCAACCTGTTCCAGTTCATGGCCCAGAACATCAGGGAGATCATCTACGAATACTTCCTGCGGAATTTCGATATTCCGCTGAAAGCGGTAGCCCTCCAGCAAACCGGAAAAACGCGCATTGCCACGCCGGAAGATCAGCAGGAAGTACATCGCATCTCGGAAAAATTCTACCGGGAAGTGCTCTCGTCCGCTTTCCTCGTCCAGCAGCTGGACAACTTCATCTCCGATGTTCTCAACACCCTGCGGACCATGGTCGGCAGCCTTACGCCCGAAGTTCTGCACAATATCATGAGCTTCGACCCGGACCTGATCATCAGCCCCATTTACCGGAACACTCCGGAAATGGACAACCAGATATTCCTCGGCGCAAAGGCCTATTTTCTGAAACAGCTCTATGCCAGGGAGTTCCCCATTCCGCCGGGTTTCGTCCTGACCACCGAACTCTTCCGCCACCGGCGGGCGATCCTGCGCAGCGCTGAGCTGACAGCGGAAATCGAGGAACTGGTTCGGCAAAAAATCAGGGAGCTGGAAGAAATAACCGGTAAAAAGCTGGGATTGCCGGAAAACCCCCTGCTCTTCTCGGTCCGATCCGGCACCGCCATCTCCATGCCGGGTGCCATGGACACCTACCTCAACGTGGGCATGAACGACAAGGTTGCCGAAGGACTGAGCAAAAAACCGCTGATGGGCTGGACCGCATGGGACTGCTACCGGCGTTTCCTCCAGGGATGGGGCATGGCTCACGGCATTCCCCGGGACGAATTCGACAAGAAAATGTCCCACTTCAAACATCTCTACCAGGTGGCGCGCAAGGTACAATTCACGGAGAGCCAGATACGGGAAATAGCCCTCTCGTACAGGAAGCTGCTCAAGGAGCATCGGGTCCACGTGGAACAGGACCCGTTCCGCCAGATTATTCAGGCAATCCTTTCGACTATGGATTCGTGGTACACCGACCGGGCGAAGACCTACCGCCGCCACCTGCAGATTGCCGAGGAATGGGGAACGGCGGTCATCGTCCAGGAAATGGTTCTCGGGAACCTGGGATCGGACTCGGGAACCGGAGTTGTCTTTACCCGCGATCCCCTGGAAGAGAAGCCCGGAGTCAGCCTCTACGGCGACTTCACCCTTTTCAGCCAGGGAGAGGACGTCGTGGCCGGCCTGGTTCATACCCTGCCGATTTCGGAAAAACAGCGGGAAAACACTCCCGGCAACCTGAAGATCTCGCTGGAGAAAGATTTTCCCGAGGTATACCAGGAACTCAACTATCGCGCAAAACTTCTCGTGGAATCCTACGGTTTCAACCACCAGGAAATCGAGTTCACCTTCGAGTCTCCACGCAAGGAAGACCTGTTCATCCTGCAGACGAGAGACTACACCACCAGCCAGCCGGAAAAATTCTGCGTCTTCGCCGCGGACCAGAATTCCATGCAGTTCCTCGGTTCCGGCATCGGAATCGGTGGTGGCGCGATAAACGGCGTAATCGTTTTCGATCGGGACGACCTGCGCGAAGCAGCGGAAAAATTCCCCGACAGCAAGAAAATCCTGGTGCGCCCCGACACCGTTCCCGATGATATCGACATGATTTTCGAATGCGACGGGCTCCTGACGGCTCGGGGCGGCGCTACCTCCCACGCGGCGGTTACCGCGGCCCGACTCGGTAAAATCTGCATCGTTAACTGCAAGGTGCTGCAGGTCGCGGAAACGGAAAAAAAGTGTTCCATCAACGGCGTGGAACTCAAGCTGGGTGAACAAATTGCCATTGACGGCAGGCTCGGAAATATCTATCGCGGCAATTATCCGGTAGAATATACGGAAAGCTACTAACGGATCCCGGAACAGCACCGGGTCCGGACAGACATATCACAAGGAGGGAAACAATGAGCGCAGGCGACAAGTCATCACAACCGTTGGGCATCAACGGACTGGGACGCATCGGAAAGCTGACCCTGTGGAACCATCTTCTCACGAGAAACTTCGACAAGATTATTGTAAACACCGGCAGGGAAGTCGGCAGAAGCCTGGAAGACCTTATCCAGGTAATCGGAACCGACTCAACCTACGGCTCCCTGAGTAAGTTTCTGTACGGGCATTCCCGCAAATGCGAAATCAAGATCGTTGATGCCGAGCAGGCAATCCTGGACATAGATGGAATCACGGTTAAAATTCTCCGGGAGGCACGGAACCCGAAGGATATCGCCTGGCGAAAGGAAGGAGTTCGGCTCGTCGTCGAGACCACCGGGCAGTTCCTCGACCCCACCCTGCCGGCCGACCACAAGTCGGGCAGTATCCGCGGCCACCTGGAAGCGGGCGCGGAAAAGGTCCTGGCTTCGGCTCCGTTCAAGATCAAGGACAAGACCAAGACGCTGCCGGACGACAGTATTCTCCTGGTGCAGGGAATCAATCATACCGATTTCGACCCGGCCCGCCACCATGTCATTTCCGCCGCTTCCTGCACCACAACGGGATTGGCGCACATGATCAAGCCGTTGCTGGAAAACAAGGAGACCTCCCATATTCTCACCGCCTCCATGTCCACCATTCACGCGGCGACCAATACCCAGAGCGTCCTTGACTCGGTACCGAAGACCGGCGCCTCCGACCTGCGCAAAAACCGCTCGGTCATGAACAACATCATCCTGTCCACCACCGGTTCCGCAAAGGCGCTCGAAAAAGTCCTGCCGGAAATCAAGCGCGTCGGCTTCATGGCCGATTCGGTCCGCATCCCGACCAACACCGTCTCACTGATCATCCTCAACCTGACGTTCCACACGCCGCTTGATGAGTCGGGTGAACCGGTGATCACCCATACCCTGCTCAACAAGATCTACCGCGCGGCAGGAGAGGGCTCCCAGAAGGACCTGCTTGTCTATAGCGACCAGCAGAATGTCTCCGCCGACCTTATCGGCATCCCGGCCGCCGTCATCATCGAGGGGCATGAAACCCATACCCGGACCGGTTTCATCAACCTGCCGCCGGAAACGCTGGAGAGCCTCGGCCTGGCGGCCGATGCCGAAGTACAGATTCCGGTAACCCACGCGAAGCTGTTCGGCTGGTACGACAACGAATACGGCAGTTATGTTACCTGTCTCGGACAGTTGACCAGCTATATCATGAAAAATCTGGGCTGACGGACAGTTCGTAAACATACTCGAAGAGAAAAGGCCTCGCGATCGACTCGCGAGGCCTTTTCTCTTCGAGAACCAGCCACCAGTCTCAGCTTCAGGGAATTTGCTCAAAGAAACAAATAATACCGATCCACAGCAACACCCAAAGAAAATTCTTCAGATTTATTCATACTAAACTGAGGACAACCCCTCACCTGATCCGCAACTGGTCTTCCAATTCCTCGATCCGGTCAAGGAGTTCCATCACCAGGGCGAGGGCATTGAGGTTCAATCCCAGGTCCTGCTTCAAGCGCAGTGCACGGGCAACCCGGGATACCGCATGATCGGGAAAACGCGGCGCGTCGGGATAGCCCTCGACAGGGTCGACAAGCCCGAAATTCACCAGCCTTCTCACCACGTCTACGCGACAGCCGCACCGCCCGGCAAGCTCCGCCATTGATACCGTCACCCGCGCCCCCGCAGGGCCGCCTTCATCAACTATCAGTTCATATCGAGAACGAACCATTATCCGCTGCTTCGCCATGTTTTCCATCCTTTTCAGCCCCGCGGCCGGAAGCTTGATTCACGTGCCAGTTCCTCGAACAGCTGCTTTTCCCGTTCCGTCAAGTGTGCCGGAACGACAATACGAGCCGTTATCATCAAATCGCCCGCCTCCCCGGTGCGCCGGGGAATCCCCTTCCCGCGAAGCTTGAAAACCTGGCCACTCTGGGTACCCGCCGGGATGGTCATGTTCACCGAACCACCAATCGTAGGAACGGCAACCTTGGTTCCCAGTGCGGCTTCCCAGGGAGCGATGGCAACGGAACCGAGAAGATTATGATGCTCCACCTGGAACCGCGGGTCCTTCTGCAGATGTATCTTCAGGTAGAGATCGCCGTTCTCCGCGCCGCCGACGCCTTTGCCCCCCTGGCCGCGCAACTTGATGCGGGAACCCTCGGTTACGCCCTTGGGAATCTTCACATCAAAGCTCTGGCGACTCTTTACCGGCCGTCCCTCTTCGTCCGAAGCCACCGTTTCCAGGTCGATAACCCTTTTGACGCCATTGCAGGCATCCTCCAGAGTTATCTCGAGGTTGGTTTCGTAATCACGGCCCCGTCTCCGCCGCTGGCCCCCGCCCGGCATCTCGCCGGAGGCAAATCCGCCGATGTCGCCGAAAATGGCCCGGAAGAAATCACTGTAATCGGCACCCTCGCCGCCGCTGTGATAAAACCGGACGTTCTCCCATCCCGGGGGAACCGAAAACTCCTCTCCGCCCTGGAAGCCCGTGCCTATGGAATCATACTTGCGGCGGGATTCCGGGTCCTTGAGCACCTCGTAGGCTTCGTTGATCTGCTTGAACTTTTCCTCGGCATCCGGTTCCTTGCTGATATCCGGATGATATGTGCGCGCAAGCTTGCGGTAAGCGCGCTGGATTTCATCCTGGGTTGCCGATCGTTCCAGACCGAGAATCTTATAGTAATCCTGAAAAGTGACTGACATGGTTTCTGCTGACTCCGTGCAGGAGGGGGGCCGAGTACCGGCCTCCCCTCAACTGGAAATGGACTGCTTCGGCAATAACTCTCCGGAAAACCTGAAAAATGCTGCCGAGGTCGGGGTTTTCCGGACGGCAATGAAGCCTCGCCGGGCATTATCCAACCTGGACCTCTATCTTTCGCGGTTTTGCCGCCTCGGCCTTGCACAACCGCAAGGTCAGAACGCCGTTGACGTATTCAGCCTCCACCTTTTCCTGGTCGATTGCTTCAGGCAGCTGGAATTGCCGATAATAACTCAAAAGATCGAACTCGCGGTACACTTCAGTGCCCTTGACTTCCGGTTTGACCTGTCCCTGAATCGTCAAAATCCCCTTGTCGATACCGAGATCCAGGTTTTCTTTCCCGACACCGGGGAGATCGGCAATAATAGACAAACAGTCTTCCTTCTCTATGATATCCACCGCGGGCCGCAGGTACCGTTCCGGGGAGCGGGTGTCCTCCCTGGGATCAATCCCTCCGCTTTCGCTCGTATTGGTTATGCTTTTGTCCGACATGGCTGCAACCTCCTCTGACAAATCGTTTCTTCTTTCCGACAATCTTCGTTCCCCGCTCAGGAAACACTGACCGAGATTTTCTTCGGCTTTGCCGCTTCCGCCTTGGGCAGGGTTATCGTGAGAACCCCGTCACGGCACTGGGCCGATACTTTTCCGCTGTCGATTTCCGCCGGCAATTCGATGGTTCTGCTGAACTTTCCGGAACCCCGTTCATTCCTGTGCCAGACGTTGTTCCTGTCTGCTTCCGCAGGTCCACGCTCACCCGACAGGGTCAAAGTGTTCCGCAGTACGGAAAGCTCCACAGCGGACGGATCGACTCCCGGCACAAGGGCCTCGACGTAAACTCCCGCCTCATCCTCGCTGATGTTGACGAGGGGGAAGCGCCGTGTTCCACTGCCGGTCAGGAAATACGGCGCCTGGACCCGCCGCAGGCCGACACCCCGAAAAGCTTCATCGATCTCGCGCCGCAGGTTGTCCAATTCCCTGAACATATCCCAACTTGCCATGATATCCGCCTCCTTATTACTGTTTCTCAACTACCTGTTTTGAAGATAATAACGATTTTCGCCATGTCAAGCCCCCGGGTCCCGGAGGTGGAACCACGACAACAGCGTAAAGCATGGCGACCGATTACCAGTGGCTCCGGAAAAGTCTTACCTGGGCCCTTTGAATTTCCTACAAGATGTAATCACGCTTCGATGATCCGGAATTTGACAATGAACTCGAATTCAGTGTATGAGTGGTGAACGCATTTTGCCGAAGAATCTTTCGCCACCGGACCAACATACCTTCCCAAGGAGAAACGCCATGCCCGGAAGAAAAGTCGTTCTTATCACTCTTGCCATTGTTTTCCTGGTTCTTCCCGCACTGGCTTCACTCCTGAACCTCTACACGGATTGGAATTTTTTCGCGGAAACGGGGTATGCTTCTGTACTGACAACCACGCTCCTGGCAAAAATCGGCAGCGGTTTGCTGTTCGGCGGATTCCTGCTGGCGTTTCTCCTGGCCAACCTGGTTCCCGCGCTCCGGTTGAAATTTGCCCGAGCCGCGGTAACCCTGGTCAAGGGAACCATCCACCACGTAAAAACCGAAGATATCGAGTTTCTCATCAAGCCACTGTCCCTGGTCGCCGTTCTGGCGCTTACCCTTTTTGCCGGGCATTGGGGTTCACTGCAATGGGAGAAACTACTGCTGTTCCGTAATATGCTGACGGTCGGCACACCAGACCCGATCCTCGGCAAAGATATCGGTTTCTACTTTTTCAGGCTGCCATTTCTCGAAACCCTCGTGGCATACGCCCGAATAGTAGCATTGCTGGGCATCGGGGCGACCGGCGTCATCTATTACCTGAAAGGAGGCGTTTCCCTGACCCCGAAAGGCCTTCAGATCAACACCAAGGTCAGGAAACACCTGGCACTGCTGGCGGGATTTTTTCTAATGGTAGTGGCGGCCGGGTTCTATCTTGACGGCTTCAAGCTGCTTTTTTCGGAAAACGGGACTCTCTACGGTGCCGGATACACCGATGTAACGGCACGGCTGCGAGTCTACCGTTTCCTGGTGGTTATTACCCCGCTGGCAGGCGTCATCCTCGCCGCCGGCATCTGGAAGGCCCGCTGGCGCCAGGCACTGCTGGTGCCGCTCGTCATCGGTGCCGTTTATGGTGTAGGCGTCAAGGCATATCCCACCCTGATGCAGAAATTCAAAGTGGCGCCCAATGAACTGGCCCTGGAAATGCCGTACATCGAACACGGCATAACGTTCACCAGGCTCGGCTATAACCTGGACAAGATTGAAACTATACCTTTCGACGTTGACGACAAGCTGAACGCTGCCAGCATCGCCGCCAACGAACCGACGATCAAGAACATCAGGCTCTGGGACCATGCGCCGCTTCTCAGGACCTATGCGCAGTTGCAGCAAATCAGGACCTATTACAAGTTCCACGATGTGGACAACGACCGGTACCTGGTAAATGGCAACTATACCCAGGTCATGCTCTCGCCGCGCGAACTCTCGTACAACGATCTTCCAAGCAGAAACTGGATAAACGAGCGACTCATCTTCACCCATGGCAACGGCATCACCTTCGGGCCGGTCAGCCGGATCAGCAAGGAAGGGCTGCCGGAATTTTTCATAAAAGACATTCCGGCCGTCAGCCTGGCGGACATCGAGGTAACCAGGCCGGAAATATACTACGGAGAGATGTCAAACGACTACGTCATCGTCAAGACCAGGGTGCCGGAGTTCGGCTATCCCACTGAAACGGGCAACATCAATACCACTTATGAAGGAAAGGGCGGCGTTGCCCTCGATTCACTGGTCAGGAGAGCACTGTTCGCCGCCCGCTTCAAGACCGAAAAAATACTCCTGTCATCGGACATCAGCAAGGAAAGCCGCATCCTCTATTACCGGAACATCGTCGAACGGGCAAAGACCTTGGCGCCCTTTCTGCTGCTCGATTCCGACCCGTACATGGTCGTTACTAAAGACGGCAGGCTCACCTGGATAATCGACGCCTACACGGCCTCGGGCTTCCTCCCCTACTCGAAGCCGGTATCGAGGGGGATCAATTACATGCGTAACTCGGTCAAGATCGTCGTGGACGCCTATGACGGAACGCTCGACTTTTACATCAGCGATCCGAAAGACCCGCTGGTAAAGGTCTACACCCGCATATTTCCGAAGCTGCTCAAACCCCTGGCAGCCATGCCGGAAGACCTGCGCGCCCATATCCGCTATCCGCACCAGTTCATGCGCATCCAGGCATCCATGTTCACCGCCTATCACATGACCGATCCGAAAGTGTTCTACAACAAGGAAAACCTCTGGGAAGTACCTGCGCTCGGAGAGAGCCCGATGGAACCCTACTACACCATCATGAAGCTGCCGGGAGAGAAAAAAGAGGAATACATTCTCCTGCTTCCGTTCACCCCGGCAAAACGCGACAACCTGGCAGCCTGGCTCACTGCCCGCTGCGACGGCCCGAATTACGGGAAGTTGCTCGTCTACACCTTTCCCCGGGACCGCTTGATCTACGGACCGAAACAGATCGATGCACGGATCAACCAGGATTCGGTCATCTCACAGCAGCTGACCCTCTGGGGTCAACGCGGCTCGGAAGTCATCCGGGGCAGCATGCTGGTCATCCCCATCGAGAAATCGCTCCTGTACGTCCAGCCCCTCTACCTCGCGGCAACGGACAAAATCGGCCTTCCCGAGCTGCAGCGGGTAATCGTCGCCTATCGTGATGAGGTTGTTATGGAAGAAACCCTGGAACTGGCCCTGAAGAAGCTTTTCGGCGGAAGCCAAGCGGCCGCTGAACCGGTCGGCGAAACCGGCCCGAGTCCGGCTGCCGGTCAAAACATGCTTGCGGCTGAAGCGATGAAGGTCTACGAGCGGGCAATTGCAATGCAACGTCAGGGGAACTGGGCGGGTTACGGCGAACAGCTGAAAAAACTCAAGGAGATCCTGCAGCGAATGGCCCGGAAATAATTCGAGTCCCGCCCCCGACATTTAACGTGATGGCAGGATAGATACAAGGCGGGGAGCAACGCTGGTCACCCCGCCTATGTATCCGATCAATGCGCCTTTACTTATTTTCAATCCTGCTTGAGTATTTCGCGGATTTTTCTGATAAGCGCCTGCGGCATGATCGGCTTGCCGGCAATTTCGACGGCACCTTCCGGCAAATTCACCGACGAGTCGATTTTATCCTGGTACCCGCTCATGAAGAGAACCGGGATCTCCGGCCTCTGCTCATGAATGAGCTGATATGCTTCCATGCCGTTCATCCTCGGCATGACAATATCAAATAGCAACAGGTCCGGAGGTGTATTCATTTCACCAAATCTATCGACCGCATCAGCCCCGTCAACCGCCTCAATTACGGAATAGCCTGATTTTTCGAGAAATTCCCTGCTTACCGTCCTGACCAGGGTATTGTCGTCAGCCAGCAGAATAACCGGGTTTGCCGAGATATTGACCCTGACGCGTTCATCCGGCACTCGGGTAATCTGATCCTTTTCCGAGGGCAGGTAGATGCTGAAGGTACTCCCTGATCCCGGCACTGATTCGGCGGTAATATACCCGCCAAGCTGTTTAACGGTGCCATAAACACTGGGAAGACCGAGCCCCGTCCCCTTTCCCACATCCTTGGTAGTATAAAACGGCACGAAAATGTTGCTCAGGATTTCCGGATCCATTCCAATCCCGTCATCGCTGACGGTCAGGCAGGCATAGCGTCCCTCCTTGCCAAAGCCGTTCGTCTGAATGAAATCGCTGCCCAGTTCAAAAAAGTTTGTCGCGAACACTAATGAACCGCCGTCAGGCATTGCGTCCCGGGAGTTCGCGGCAAGGCTGACGAGTATCTGTTCCAGGCAGGTGAAATCGGCGACCACCATCAAATGGGAAACGGCATGCCTGACTTCAAGGTGGATATCAGGACCAAGGTCGGGAGCTATCTTTTCCGCAATCTCGTTCACGCACTCAACCAAATTCATCCTGCGGACCGATATCATTTGTTTTCTGCTGAAAGCCAACAGAGACTGGGTCAGCCCGGCGGCTTTCTCCGCCGCGGCAAGGATCTTGTCCTGGTAATCCTGTATGGGATCGTCTTTCTCGGCCTTCATCTTCGTCAAGGTACAGAAACCGATGATTGCCGTCAGGATATTGTTGAAATCATGGGCGATACCTCCCGCTAGCCTCCCGACGGTTTCCAGTTTCTGGTTCAATCTCACCTTCTCCTCAAACTTCAGTTGTTCGGTGATGTCCTGGCCGATACCGATATTGGTACCATCGGTAAGTTTTACGTTCGCCCACCGGGTATCGAGTTCACGGCCGTCCCGTGTGCGGATACGGAAATTCTGCCAAACGCCTTCCTCCCGAGCTATAAAGTCCTTGGCGAATCCCCGGTACTCTGCGTCGGGATAAAGCTCTTTCAGAAGGTCACGCTCCCGCAGATCCTCTCTGGTCCAACCGGTAACACGTTCCCACGCCAGGTTTCCATAGGCTACCTGGTGGTTGGGATCAAAATAGACAATCATTTCAGGAATGGTATTGAGAATGGTTTGCAGCATTTCTTTCTGCCGGACAACCCCCTGTTCGGCATTTTTTCTTTCGGTGATATCGAGAAGCAGTCCCTGGTAAGCGAGAGGGGCAGAATCCTTGTCACGAATAATCACCGTTCTGTCTTCCAGCCAGCGAACTATCCCTTTGCCATTGACGATTCGGTATTCGTGGCTGAATTCTTCAACGCCCTGTCGAGAGAATTCAGCAACATCGTCCCGGAAACGCTGAACGTCGTCTGGATGGATGATGTCTATAAAATTCAGACCGTTATAGAGAAATTCCTCGGGCAGGAATCCAAACTGCCTTATGTTGTCGGTTACGAACCGGACCGACCAGTTCCCGTCCACGCTCCATCGAAAGGCGACCGCGGGACTCTGGTTGATCATGGTTTCCAGTTGCAACAATTTTCTTTCATACTCCACTTCATTATTGCCGGCATCATTCATGGAAACAACCTTTCACATGGTTCGAAAACGCTTTAACAAACGGCATGACTCCACTATCAACAACTTCAAAAATTTGAATCGTGAGAGAATTTCTCCACTTTGTGCTACTTGAGCACCCCCCGTGTCAGGATAGTTGTCGCCTCTCTTGGAGAGATTTTGTGTTAATCTCGTGGGGCAAGAGAAAGGGAGACGATGACCACCAAGTACTCAGAAGAATTCAAGGCGAGTATCATTGCCAGACTACTGCCTCCGCAC
>JAXGWF010000010.1:0-97249 GCA_040773465.1 Geobacteraceae bacterium
TCCTTTTACTTCCGGTTCTTTTGACCCCTGGCTGCGTTGTGTCTCCTCGACAGAGCCCTGCTATGCCTGCGTCGCCACGCCTTGCCAGGAGCCAAAACTCCTCGGAATTAATGCGGCGAACTAACCGCACGGGACACTAGTCCTGAATCATTCCCAGTGCCTGATGGGGAAAATATTCTATCCGGCATGGCACGTTGTCGCATATTGCTTTGACGAAATTTCACATGAGAGGAGGAAGAATAATGAAACGTTTCAGCGTGATCTGCTCGTCCATTCTTTGTGGCCTGGTGGCAATTTCTTTTCCGGCGCAGGCGGCCGGGGCGGCTAAAGTCAAAGAGCACCCCCTGATCAGGCCATTTCCCGGATCGGTGGTTGATCCTCACGGAAAATATTTTAAATTCGGTGAATACGGTTTCCTGGTCAAAGACCCGAAAACCGGCAAGGCAATCAAAAAAAAGGTTCAGGGTAAATTCTGGCAGCTGACGTACGGCCTGCGCGATGCCACGGGGCGGAATGCCGACAGGAGCCATTCGATACTCGAATATCGTGAGAACTACAAGCAGGCCGCGCTGGAGAAGGGCGGTACGATCCTGTACGAAAAGGAGGGATACCTGACTTTTACCCTGCCCGGCGAAGGTGGCGGCAAGACCTGGTGCGAGGTCCACATCTGGAACTATTCCCAGCAGGACCTGCGCATTATCGAGGAAGCCGGCTTCAAAAAGAGCCTGACGTTCGGGCTGGCGGAGATGAAAGCCGCACTGGATGTCGATGGGCGTGTCCGACTGTATGGAATACTGTTCGATCTCGACAAGGCCACGCTGAAATCCGAGTCGGTCAAGCAGCTGCAGGACGTGGTCGTCCTGCTCAAGCAGAATCCCGGCCTGAAGCTCGAAGTGCAGGGCCATACCGACGACCAGGGCGCGGATGGTTACAACCTGAAGCTTTCCAGGCGTCGGGCGGAAACCGTGGTTGCCTACCTGGGGCTTTTCGGCATCGATTCGAAACGGTTGGTTCCCAAGGGGTATGGCGAATCAAAGCCGGTTGCGCCCAACACCAGTGATGACGGGCGTGCGAAAAATCGCCGCGTGGAGCTGGTGAAGCTTGGTCGCTGACAGGATGTGAAGCGAGAGAATTCGATATCATGGCATTCCGTTGAATCCGGTCAACAGCAACAGGTCCGGGAGCCCCCTCCGCGAATCAAGGGAGGGGGCTTTTTGTTGGTTGACCCTGCCGCTCTGTCCGATGCCGGTGTTCCCCGAAACGGGAAAAATTCTTTGCTACGCAGAATTATCAACATTTAATTGATGTTTGCTTTTGGCTTTGCTATTTTCTTGCAGTAATTTAACTACCGATTGGCGGGATTCAAGGGAGATTGGTGGTGAATGTTCTGTTCGTTCATGGCATGGGCCGGTCCAGTTTGTCGTGGGCCACGACCCTGATTCGCTTTAGATCGCGAGGAATCAAGACGTTCGTGTTCGGCTACAGCGTTGCGCTGCAGGACTTTTCAGCTATCGTGCGGAGCCTGGTACCGGTGCTGGTAACGCTCTCGAAGCGGGGCGAGTACGTGCTGGTCGGTCACTCCCTGGGAGGGGTCCTGCTTCGTGCCGCGTTGCACGAAATGCCGCTCGGCGCCGCGATGCCGAAACGCTTGTTTCTCCTGGGTTCGCCCGTTGTCTCGTCCAGACTGGCCAGGCAGTTGAGCAGGAGCATGCTGTTCCGGGCCGTGACCCGGGATTGCGGCCGCCTGTTGGGCTCCGAGGAACGGATGTCGTCAATTCCGGGAACGGCGGTTCACACGGTGGCAATTGCCGGGACGAGGGGGGTTCATGGGCGATTGTCGCCATTCGGTTCGGAACCTAATGACGGGATCGTATCGCTCGGCGAAGTGAGTACGGGCGACTTTGCCGAGGTGATCCGGGTGCCGGTGGTGCATACCCTGCTCCCTTCAAGCAAGCGTGTCGCGGAAATCATGCTTGAGCGGATTCTCGGGAAAGAGCATTGACTTTCCGGCTCATCCTGCGCAGTATCGACGACCTGGAGCATCCGTGCCGTGCCGTGGCCGTAAGGCTGTATCCCTTTATCCCTATCCCCACTATCCTGAAGATCTCACCTTTTTATGAATGAGCGCGGGGAGAGCCCGCGGCAGGTGCGCGACCCCCGATGCCTGCTGAGTAAACGTACGCGTGCCGACATTGAGGAAGGCTTTTCAGGGCACTTTTTCGATAAACCATTCCCTGCTGTGGTACACTTCGCTCCTGACATATGCCGGACAGGCCGGAGAAAAAAGGGGGATATTTTTCAGCGGCCTGTCGGTAAGGAAGGGAGAGTTGTAGTGAACATTTCCTTGCGCTCTTATGCGTACGTCCGGAACCGGCTCCGCATGCTCAAGAGAACCCGGTCCGACTTCGAGCGTTCCCTCAATGAGGTTGTGCCGCCGTCGGCATATATCCGCTCGCTGCATGCCGCGGTTTCCGTGCCCGACCTTTCCGGTCCGGCGGATGTGCTGATACGGAACGCGCGAATCTTTCCCGCTGATTCAGCATGGCGGGAACCCGTTACCATTGCCGTAAAAAACGGGTACATTGCCCGCATCGACAGTGACAATGCCGGCCTGGCCGATTGCCGAACCATGATCATCGACGCCGGCGGTTGCAGTGTCATACCGGGACTATGCGACGGCCACGTACACCTCATGGTCGGTGCCGAGCACAACCAGGGGTGTTCGGTGGAGGATGTCAGGGACTCCGACACCCTGCGGCGCCGGTTGCGGGACTTTATTCATCGACATCCCGATTATCGCGTCTATTATGTATACGGTCTCCACTACCTGGATCCTCCGCTGATACCGCCTGGAGCGGCTCGTCGCATGCTGGACGAGATCGTTGCCGACAAGCCGCTTTTTATCTATGCGCACGATCTGCATACTGGCTGGGTCAACACCCGGGCACTCGAAACGGCGGACCTGATGCATCGCATGCCGCCGTTTCCCGAACTGCTCAGGGAGTTGGAGATGTGCGGCAATCTCGAACTGGACCGTGACGGCTTGCCGAGCGGCGAACTGCGGGAGCCGCCGGTATACTTTGTTGTTGAAGAGGCGTTGCGCAGGTGTTATCCGCTCAGTGTTGGGGAAAAGATGTCGCACCTTGAGCAGGCCTGCCGCGACCTGGCCTCGCGGGGGCTGACGTCGGTTCATGCCATGGGGCTGGGGCTGCCGGAAGAAGACATCGAGTGCCTGCTGCTGTTGCTGGAACTGGAACACGAAGGTCGCCTTCCGCTGCGGGTGCATGCATCCTGTTCGGTGGTTCCGGATGAGATGATGCTGGAAGACGTGCTCCATGCCGCCGAGGTGCGCAACTACTTGGAACGGGCGCGTCGGGGAGAGATCACGCTGCCTGAACTGCACCATCACCTGCTTGAACTCATGAAGAAGACGCTCTTGCTGCGACAAAATGAAAAGCAAGTCCCCGCTTCGGGACCCCATGCCCTATGGAATCATTTTGTCCGGAACTTCACGCATATCATAACGTCGTCACATGTCGAGGAGCATGGCGAACGAGGGCGGCGCCTGCGCTGCCGTTCGGAGAGCACGCGATTGGCGCCGGTGGGCAAAGTGCAGTGCAAGGCGGTCAAGCTTTTCATGGACGGCGTGGTCGAGAAGGATACCGCCTTTCGGCTCGATCACCATCCACTTCCCGGTATCCCGGCCTTTTCCGGGCGGGAGCTCGACCTGGTGGTGCGGTTGGCGGATCGTGTCGGGTTGCAGGTGGCGGCTCACTGCATCGGCGACGGCTCGGTAAACGCCATGCTCAATTCGATCGAATCGACCAGACGGCATAATGCCGAAATCGACCGGCAACGGGGGGAACTGGTCCGGCATCGCATCGAGCATATCGAGATGTGCACTTCCTTTGATCTTGCCCGTTTCCGCGATTTGGGCGTGATAGCTTCCATGCAGGCGCTTCACGAGCGGGCGCCGATGACCTTGTGGCATGAGAAGGTGCCGGAAATCGAGTGGCCAACGGCGTTTGCCTGGAAAACCCTGCTGGATTCCGGGGCTACCCTGGTTTTCGGCAGTGACTGGCCGATCGTGTCATGTAACTGTTTCGAGGGGATTCAGCGCGCCACCAGCCGAAAGCCCTGGCGGCCGGGCATGCCCGACCAGTATCTGACACTGGAGCAGGCGCTGGCGGCTTTTTCCTCTCATGCCGCCGAAGCCGAGTACGGCGAACAATACAGGGGAAGCATCCGAGAGGGCATGCAGGCGGACCTGGTTATCCTGTCCGGCAACCTCGTGCAGTGCCAGGGTGACTATAGTACGGTTGTCGTTACCCATACCATCTGCGACGGCGCCGTGGTTTATTCCGCTTCCTGATTACCACTGTCTCGAACCATTGACAATGCATGGCATTCCGCTACCATTTGAGTATCGTAATTAACCATTGCAAACAGGGAACGGGTTGCCGGCCGTTGTGTTCCCGTTCAGTGGCAGGAGGTTTCCATGTCCGTATACAAGCTGGGCTCAACAGGTGATGAAGTTTGCAGAATCCAGGAGCGACTGCAATCTCTCGGGATCTACCTCGGACCGCTGGACGGTATTTTCGGCGGCGGGACGGAAGGGGCGGTCAGGCTCTTCCAGGAGCGCGAGGGACTGGCGGTTGATGGTGTCGTAGGTCCCATTACCTGGGCTAAACTCGTAGGCGGTGAGATGCCGCGCCCTTCACTGGGCTATCGGACTCTCGACTATCGCTGTCTCGCCCTCACCGGGTCTTTTGAGACGGGGGCGGGAATACCGGACTGTTTTGCCGGCGTCTCCGGCGATTTCGACGGCCAGGGGATAAGCTTCGGCGTGCTGCAGTGGAATTTCGGGCAGGGATCGCTGCAACCGCTCCTCAAGCGAATGATCGCCGAGCACCCGGAGCAAGCCCGGCTGATCTTTCACGATCGATTCGACCTTCTTCATGCCCGGCTCAATGGCGGCAAGGCGGACCTGATGATCTTTGCCCGCTCCATCCAGCATCCCGCCAGGCATTTTCTGATCGAACCGTGGCGCGGCATGTTCAGGGCGCTGGGAAGGACCGAGGAATTTCAGAGGATCGAGCTCGATGCGGCCAATGCCTTGTACCGGGCTGCATTGCGGTTATGTCACGAATACGGTCTCTGGTCGGAGCGGGCGGCAGCGCTCATGTTTGATATCAAGGTGCAGAACGGCAGCATCAACAGCACGGTCAAAAACCGGATCTTTACGAATTTACAAAGACTGTCGCCCGATTTGGGAGAACAAGAGGCAGAGGTTGAACGGATGCGTATTATCGCCAATCAGCGGGCCGATGCCGCCAAGGCCCGGTGGCGCGAGGATGTCAGGAGCCGCAAGCTCTGCATTGCCAATGGATGCGGTACCGTCCATGGAATTCCCTATGATCTCGAGGAGCAGTTCGGTATCGGCCTGCGGAGGTTTTCAACCTGACAGGCCATGCCACAGCAGTATCCGTGGTGTCTCAGGCGTTACGACATGCAACGGGCCGGTAGCGATAGCATGCCGGGCCCTGTAGTAAGTCCCCATCCGGCCCAGAGCGACACTGATTACTGGCGTGGAAGCCCCCTTTATACGCTGATTCTAAAGCCCGCCTGGGGGATGGGTTCTTTGTGAAAGTGGCGGGGCGAAAAAATTGTATTGACATTATGGTTAAGGTGCTGTACTAAATTGGATATGGAAACAAAAGAAGATTTCATCAAGACCACCATACGGCAGCTCCTGCGGATTGCCAACAAGTACGCGCTTGTCGAAGAGTTGCCGCTTCGGTTCAATGATCGAGAGGAAGTAACGACGAGAGAGGCGCATGTAATTCAGGCCATTGGCGAGAGCACTGAGATGAATATAACCGGTCTGGCGAATCGCTTCGGTATTACCAAGAGCGCAGCTTCGCAGATGGTCGCCAAGCTGGTGAAAAAGGGGTTTGTCGATAAGAAGCAAGCACCTCACAGCAATAAGGAGTTTTTCCTTTCCCTTACGAAAAAAGGAGGGCAGGTTTTCAATGCCCATGAAGAGGCTCATGGGAAGGACCTGGCTTATCTGGTGGAACGTCTAGGCGCTTTTTCCTTTTCACAGATTGCAACCTTGGCGGTTTTGCTTGATGCCATCGGGGCCGTTATGGACGAACGTCTTTCCGACTTGACCAGGGAGTGATATTTTTTTGCGTCTAAATAGTTAAGTAGCTAAACAATATGGGGTGCCGACATGTCGAGACTGAAGAATGCCGTAATAGAATTTTCCATCAAGCGCTACAAGCTGGTTGCCGTTGCCATAACCTTGTTTACGGTTGCCGGCGGCGCCTTTTTTTCGATGATAACCATCGATACGGACCCGGAAAACATGCTTGAAAAAACCGAGCCGGTTCGCGTTTTTCATAATGAAAGCAAAAAGGATTTCGATCTGAGCGAGACCATCGTGCTGGGAGTCATCAACGAGCGCGACCCGGACGGCGTGTTCAACCCGGCAACCCTGAAACGCGTGTATGAGCTTACCGCGTTCGCGAAAACCCTTCGCTGGGAGGATACGGGGCGGCCGGGACAATCTTCGGGAGTCATCGAAGCGGACATGATCGCCCCCTCCCTGGTGGATCACATAACCCAGGGAGGTCCGGGGACAATCAGGTTCGAGTGGCTGATGCCCGTACCGCCGGAAACCAGGGAAGAAGCCCGGGCGATTCGCGACAAGGCCCTTTCGAATCCGCTGCTCAGAGGGCAGATGGTTTCGGAAGACGGAAAGGCTCTGTGTATCTATCTTCCGTTGACGGACAAACTGCTCAGTTATCGCGTGTATGAAGTACTTAACAAGAAAATCAAGAACATTGGAGGTGATGACGACTATCATATCGCCGGTTTGCCGGTGGCCGAGAGCGCGATCGGCGTGGAGATGTTCAACCAGATGATGATTGCGGCGCCTTTGACGATGGTGGTTATTTTCGGGCTTCTCCTGCTGTTTTTCCGGAGATGGATACTGATCGTTCTGCCCATGATCGTTGCAACGGTCTCGGTTGTATCCGCGTTGGGTCTGATGATTGCCTTCGGTTACCCGGTCCATATCCTCAGCTCCATGCTGCCGATTTTTTTGATGCCCATTGCCATATGCGATTCGGTTCATATTCTTTCCGATTTCTTTGAATCCTATACCCGGGAAAAAGGTCGCGAGCGAACAGTCAAGGAGGTTATGGGCCGCCTTTTCGCCCCTTTGCTGTACACATCCCTTACAACCGCCGCCGGTTTTCTCTCCTTTCTCACCACGTCCATTCCACCGGCCAGGGTTTTCGGTGTTTTCGTTGCCATAGGGGTAATGATTGCATGGGGCGCAACCGTTTTGCTGGTGCCGGCCTATGTCATGATGATTCCCGAACGGGTGCTTGACAACTTTGGCCGGGCGGCAGGAGATACGGAACGGCATACGCGGCTTGCGAGGTTCCTGCAGGCGATGGGAAGGTTTGCCTGCAGGTATGCGAAACCCGTCCTCGGCGTGATGCTTCTGCTGATTGTAATAGCGGTATGGGGTATTTCACGCATCAACGTGAACGATAATTACGCCAAACGCTTCACGGTAAATCACCCGATCCGCAAGGCTGACACCGCCTTGAACAAGCATTTCGGCGGCACCTACACCGCCTATCTGGTTTTGGAAGGCACGGGGAGTGAAAAGCCGTCACGCCGGGAAATAGCGAGAATTGACAGCGAAATCGCTGCATTTTCCGAGCGGACAGGGGAGCGTGTGGCCCGGATTGTCGGGGATGTAAGGAGCATGCTTCCCACTTTCGCGGAACACGGCGGCACGTACGAGAAATTCATGGATGCGGCGATACGTTACGTGGAGGAAAAGACGTCGACCGCTTCCGATGACGACTCGTATGTGCTTGAGGAACTGAAAGGGTATTTCACTGCCGAAAAAGAAGGGTTGAAAACCTTCAAGCGTCCCGAAGTTTTGCGGTACATGGTCGGACTCCAGGAACATCTGGAGCAGGCCGGCATCGTGGGAAAAACTACATCAGTCGCGGACGTGGTCCGCAAGGTCAACCAGGAATTGATGGACGGTAAAAAGGAAAATTTCCGTATTCCCGACAAACCTCGGGGGATATCGGAATGCTGTCTCCAGTACCAGCAGAGTCACCGGCCGCATGATCTCTGGCATCTGATTACGCCCGATTTCGAGAAGGGCACTATCATGATGCAGTTCACGCGGGGCGACAGTTCTCAAACCCAGAAAGCCGTCGATGCCGTGGAATCATATCTCGAAAGCAATCCCCCTCCCGTGGAGTTGTCGTATCGCTGGACCGGGCTGCATTATGTCAATCTCGTCTTTCAGGGCATAATGTTCCGGCAGATGCTCGGGTCGTTTTTGGGGGCCTTTGTTATTGTTTTTTTCATGGTGGCCGTTCTGTTCCGCTCATTTATCTGGGCCGGCGCCTGCATGATTCCCTTGACGCTTACCATTGCAGCCATCTATGGGGTCACCGGCATAATCGGCAAGGACTATGATATGCCGGTAGCCGTCATGAGCGCCATTACGCTGGGAATAGCCGTTGATTTCGCTATCCACTTCCTGGAAAGGAGTCGACGCATGTACCGCGAAACGGGTTCCTGGAAAGAAACCGCGCCCAAGGTGTTCGGCGAGCCGGCTCTTGCCATCGCGCGAAATGTGCTGGTGGTTGCGCTGGGATTTCTGCCGCTTATGGTGGCCCGCTTGATTCCTTACAAGACGACGTCGATATTGCTTTTCGGGATCCTGACTACTTCCGGGGTCGTTACGCTGCTTTTCCTTCCCGCACTCCTGACTGTCGCGGAAAAGCGGTTTTTCGGAAAAGAACCCGTGGAAGAGCGTCTCGCGGACCGGTCGGAAAAAATGTCGAATGAGGTGCGCCAAAATTCATAACTGATCGCTGCAGCTGGCAGGTTTTGGCAGGGAAGTCACGGACGAGCATGGCACGTTTGATGGCGGATCCTGCAAGAAAGAGAGGTTTTGCATGCTGAAGAAAACGATGGTTGTCATAAGTGTCATGGGAATTCTTGCGGGCGCCGGTTTTGCCGGAGAAGAGCCGGGCACGGTAAGCGTTGATGAGATAGTGAAAAAGTCAAACCATATGGCTTTGTACCAAGGGACGGACGCAAAGGGAAAGGTGGGCATGGTAATCACCGACAAACAGGGACGCACGCGGAAGCGCGAATTCACCATGCTTCGCAGGGATGACGGCGGTTCCGACGCGGACCAGAAATACTTCGTCTTTTTTGTCGAGCCAGCCGACGTGCGCAAGATGGTCTTCATGGTCCATAAGCATGCGGCCCCAGGAAAGGAGGATGACCGCTGGCTTTACCTGCCCGGTCTCGATCTGGTGAAGCGCATAGCGGCAGGCGACAAAAGAACCAGTTTCGCGGGGTCCGATTTCCTGTATGAGGATATTTCCGGTCGGAGCATCACGGAAGATGCCCATGAACTGATACGCACTACCGAAGCGCACCATGTTCTGAAAAATGTGCCCAGGCACCCGGAAACCGTGGAGTTTGCCTACTACCTCGCCTACATAGACAAAAAGAGTTTCATGCCCGTAAAAATGGAGTTCTTTAAGAAACCGGACAGGCTCTATCGCGTAATAGAGGTACAGAAACTTGAAAATATCAAGGCAGTGGAAAACGGTCGCGCGGTGACCTACCCGACCGTTACGAAAACGGTCGCACGGGATCTGGATACGGGAAGCAGAACCGAGATGGTCTTTTCCCATGTGAACTACAATATGGGGCTGAAAGAAAAACTGTTCAGCGAACGCTATCTGAGAAGAGCTCCGAGAGAAGCGACCAGATGAGATTTGCGCGGTCTTATCTCGTAATTACGTGTACACTTGTAGTGCTGGTCGGATTGTCCACCGACATATCCGCGGCCGGAGATACGTTGGGTTTGCCGGAAGGTTCATTGGAAGGGGAAGTTCACGGCTATGCTGAATTGAGAGCAGGTTGCCGTACCCGAAACGACCCTCATGAAAAAGATGCGTCCGTTATGGAAGCACGTCTGCAACTGGAATTGCCGGCTTCAAATGCATGGCTTGATGTCAAGTACAAGGGGGATGTCTGGCTTGACGGTGTAACGGAGCAGGTCGAATACGACACGCGCGAACTATGGTTTTTTGTACGTCCGCTCGATTTCCTGGATCTGAAAATCGGCAGGCAGGTCCTGAGCTGGGGGACGGGTGACCTGGTATTCCTCAACGACCTTTTCCCGAAGGATTGGCGTTCGTTTTTTATCGGACGGGACGACGAATATCTCAAGGCGCCGTCCGATGCCCTCAAGCTCGGCATTTTTACGGATGTCGCGGATGTTGACGTGGTATATACTCCCCGCTTCGATCCGGATCGCTACATTACAGGCACCTACGTTTCCTATTGGAACGACCGACTGAAAAGACGCGCGGGCCGCGATGCGATTGTTTCCGCTGTCAGACCCGAGCGATGGTTTGCGGATTATGAGGTTGCCGTGCGCCTTTACAAGGCCATACGCGGCAGCGAGGTGGCGGCATATGCCTATCGGGGGTTTTGGAAAACCCCTGCCAACCGGACGGGAGAAGGCGCCGCGACGTTTCCCCGGTTGAACGTATACGGGGCAAGCGTGCGGGGAGGAATCGGATCCGGCATCGGCAATATCGAATTCGCCTGGTATCAATCAGTTGATAATGAGAGTGGCTGCAATATTCTGGCACGTAACTCGGAAATGAGATACCTGGTGGGGTATGCACGGGAAATCGGGAAAGATTTCAACGGTGCTCTGCAGTATTATGTTGAGCAGCTGCTGGATTACGGACCCTATCGGAAGACGCTGAATGGTGTGAGCGGGAGAGATGAATTCAGGCATGTGATAACGGTTCAATTGACGAAACTCCTGATGAAACAGAACCTGAAGCTTTCCCTTTCCGGGTATTATTCTCCCAGTGACAACGACGCCTATATCCGTCCGAATATTCATTACCGGTATTCCGACCGGATTTCACTGGAAGCCGGGGCGAATATTTTTGTCGGTGATCATCCCGGAACCTTTTTTTCTCAATTTCGGAACAATACCAATATCTATACGGCTGTCAGATACAGTTTTTGATCGACAAGGAGATACCATGGAGACACCAAAGAAGCCGATTCCATCCGCCGGGGGAAATCTACGCGATATAACGCTACGACCAGTGGGGATCATAATGAATGCAAGCAAAGAGCCCTTTCTCACCGCGGCGGAAGAGGGCCTCACAATGCAGGGACGCATCAATGCGGTCAGAGAAAGCATTCGCGAGATTCGGTGGACGGTTTCGCGGATCGTCATTAGTGATGACCTGACCGAGATACTCGACGGCATAGAAGAGTATTCGCACCTCGTGGTCCTTTACTGGGCGCACAAGGTTCCCGAGCAAAGCCGTCTTCTGACCAAGGTGCATCCAATGGGCAGGAAAGAATTTCCCTTGGTGGGGATTTTCGGCACCTGCAGCCCTGCCAGGCCCAACCCCGTGCTCATGACGGTCGTGCGACTCCATGGGCGGAAGGAGAATGTGCTGGAGGTGAGCGGACTGGATGCGATCGATGGATCACCGGTCATCGATATCAAGCCGTATGTAAAGGATTTCTATCCCCAGCGGGAGGTGCTGGTTCCGGAATGGATGCAAAGGATACTAAAAGAAGTGACCACTGACTTTCCATAAAAGTTACGTGTCCCATGCTGACAGAAACAATCGAGGATGAAAGGAGATGGGAATGATGTCTCAGGAAGAACGCTGCCATCACGAACAGCACGGACCCGGCGAGCAGGGCCGCCGGCCAAGCAGTTTCCGGTTGCATGATCCGCAACGTGTCTTTGACACGCTGAAGTTTGAAAGCGGAGATATTTTTCTGGATCTCGGATGTGGCCCCGGAGATTATTCAATGGCGGTTGCCGGGATCGTCGGGAATTCAGGCCTTGTATATGCGGTCGACAAGTCGTCGATGATGGTAGCTTGTCTGACTGAAAAAGCTGCCGCGGAAGGTCTCGAAAATATCAAGGCAATGGTATCCGATATTACCGAAAAAATACCTGTTGAGGATAACAGCATCGATATTTGTCTGCTTGCTACCGTATTTCACGTGCCTGAAGTGGCACAAGGCGCCAGGAGGCTGTTTGAAGAGATCCGGCGTGTTTTGAAGCCATTCGGTATCCTGGCGCTTATCGAATGCAAGAAAGAGAGTGGCTCTTTCGGCCCGCCACTGCATATGCGCTGGTCTCCGAAGGAGATAGAAGCCGTACTCGCTGGCGAACAGCTTCAAAAAATAAGGCTTACCGACCTCGGTAATACGTATTTGCTTGAATTCGTTAATGTAAAATAAAATTCTCGGCTCTGCCGTCTTTCCGGACTGACCATGACCGGCGGATTGCGGCGGGAAAACGTTTGCACCTCGTCCGATTTATCGGGGCAACTGTGCCAGTTCAGGTTCCGGCTGCTCATCGGCGGCGCCGCGGATATAGATGCTGTGGCTGGGGAACGCAATCTCGAGGCCGAGTTCTTCGAGGATTTCCATGATTTTCAGGCTGACATCCTCACGGGCTTCGAGATACTCCGCCCACACGACCGTCCCGGTAAAGCAATAGACGAGAATATCGAGAGATGAGGCGCCGAAGTCGGTAAAGTTGACGAGGATGAATTCCCGGTCGATGCCGGGATGGTTGAGGAGCATTTCACGGATGCGGGTAACGGCCTGCCGCATCTGTTCCGGTTTCGTTTCATAGGTGACGCCGACGGTGATATTGATGCGACGTTTCGGTCTGCGGCTCATATTGTCCACCGCGAGGTTGGCAATTACGTTGTTCGGGACGGTGATCTGGGTTTTTCCGAAAGTGCGGATCTTTGTCGACCGGAATCCGACCTCTTCAACGATCCCTTCCATATCCCCCGCCTTTATCCAGTCTCCCACGTGAAACGGCCGGTCGAGAAGGATCATCAGCGATCCGAAGATATTGGACAGGGTGTCCTTTGCCGCGAGCGCCACGGCCAGGCCGCCGATGCCGAGCGAAGCAAGCAGTCCGGAAATCGAGTAGCCGAGGTTCTGGATGGTCATGATGACGGCCAGGAAGATGACGAAGATACGCAGGCATTTGCGGACGAAGGGCAGCAGCTGGTCGTCGAGGATCGACTCGGTCCTGCTTACCCAGCCTTCCAGAAACGTTTCAACCAGGCCGATAAGGTTGAAAAGCGCCCAGGTTATGTCGAACGTTACCAGGACCTTGAACAACGAGACTGCGCCGCGTCTCAGGTTGACGGGTTCAACGGGCAACCGGAGGATATGGATGGCGGCGAAGGTGCCGATGATCACCACCAGCCATTCGGCCGGTTTCCGGATTGCCTGAAAAAAGTGGTCGTCGTACCGGCTCCTGGTTTTCTCCGCCAGGGGGAAGATTACCTTGAAAAAGATGTGGTTCAGCACTTTTTTGAGAATCAGCGACAACAGCAGGATGAGAAAAGCGACCGCGAAGCGGCTGAGGCTGATACCGAGAAATGTCTGTTGGAAAACCGAATCCAACGTATTGATAAATTCACTCATACAGAAACCTCCTTCCAAGAAGAAGTTCTTACTTATCAGATGAAAAAAAAGATTGCAAGTTCGGCTCCGGGAAAATTCCGTGAATCAACTTGTTTGATCAATAATCACGTAAGGTTATACAAAATCGAATAGGCGCTCTGCCGACATTGGGACAATTGTGGCGGCACGGCCGCGGAGAAAGTATCTTGCAGTTTGCTTCATCGAGTTATTTCCAGAGAGTAGCATACCAGGAAAGTCTTATAAAAGTTATCATGCCAGGAACTTATGAAAGGTTGATGTCAGGCTGTGTCGTTAAAGAAGCCGGACAGATCTTGAATGCCGGCAGTGTTTTGTGGTTCAGGTGCGTGGATGTGCTTAAACGTAAGATGAAAGAAGGTTGTTATGCTTTGGATTGATTACCTTGTTTTCGGTGTTTACATGGCGGGGGTCCTTGCCATCGGCATGTACCATTTCCTGCGGAACAAGCATAGTGAAGACTATTATGTGGGCAACCGTGAAATGAGTGCCGCCCATGTGGGGCTTTCAGTAGTCGCCACGGATGTGGGAGGCGGCTTCAGTATCGGCCTCGGTGGTGTCGGCTTCCTGATGGGTCTTGCCGGGAGCTGGCTGCTGTTTACCGGTTTGATCGGCGCATGGCTTTCGGCGGTTTTCATAATCCCGAAAATCAAGGCCGTGGACGCCCGGCACAAGATGCTCACCTACCCGGACTTCCTGCGGTTCCGGTACGACAAACGGGTAGCGCTAGCCGCGGCGCTCATCAGCGGCATCGGCTATCTCGGCTTTACCGGGGCGCAGATTCTCGCGGGGGCGAAACTGGCCTCGGCGACGATTTTCGTTGAGGCGCCCTTCGGCATGGAACCGTTCATGTTTTCCCTAGTGGTCATCGCCATCATAACGGTTGCCTATACGGTCATCGGCGGCCTGAAAGCCGTCATCTATACCGATACCGTCCAGTGGATCATCCTGCTTGCCGGTTTGCTGCTGGTAACGGTACCTGTTTCAGTCTACAGCATCGGCGGCCTGGATGCACTGTATGCCGGTCTTCCGGCGGAACACTTTTCCCTGGCCAACATCACTCCGGCGAAGTTCATAAACTGGATGGTCACCATTATTCCCATCTGGCTGGTGGGGATGACGCTCTACCAGAGAATGTTCGCCTGCAGGAATGAACGGGAGGCGAAGAAGGCCTGGTATATAGCGGGTATTTTCGAATACCCGGTCATGGCGTTTACCGGCGTTTTCCTCGGCATGTGCGCCCGCGTTGTGTTCCCGGAAGCAGAGCCGGAGATGGCCATGCCCATGCTGATCCGGGAAGTGCTGCCCGCCGGTGTGACCGGCATCGTGATCGCGGCGTATTTTTCCGCGATCATGTCCACCGCCGACAGTTGCCTGATGGCTTCGTCCGGCAATTTCGTCAATGATGTCGTCCAGCGGCACATCAAGAGAGACATGAGCGAGAAGGCGAACCTGCGCCTTTCCATGGCCTGTACCCTTGCGATAGGCGTGCTGGCGGTTATGCTCGCGGCCCTGTTTACAACCGTGCTGAATGCAATCCTGTACGCCTATGCATTCATGGTTTCGGGCTTGTTCGTGCCGACACTCGGCGCGTATTTCTGGAGAAGGTCCAGCTCTACGGGGGCGCTGCTGGGAATGTTGGGCGGTGGCGGCATAACGCTGGTCATGATGATCATGGAAAAGGTCGGAACGCTTTCCGAACGGATTGCGGGTATCGGCCTTGATGTGACGATATACGGTATCGCCGTCTCATTGCTGCTCTTCGTCGGAGGATCGCTCCTGTTTCCCGACAGCTGCGGCCTTGCCCGGGAGAAATTGTCACGGGAACAAGGGTGAAAAGCAGTCCTTGCGAACCAACGGCTATTTCTTTGATTACGCTGCTTTCAAGGATTTCAGCAAAGTATCCGCCATTTTTGTGCCACTAAATTTATTAGTGTGTTATAAGAAAGCCGGAGTGGTTGCGCCGCGGAGGTGGTTACCGGTCAAAGGCACCGGCAGGGCCGGCTTGTCGGTCATCATTTTTCAGACTCCGGTAAGGTTGCTTTTTCACAATTTGGACTTACAATTTTCATTGAAAGAATGACAATGAAATGATGCGAAAGCGTTTCCGATGATGGCGCGATGCTCATGCCGTTGCTTTCGTGAAGTGCTTCAGCGGCTTTCGCATCAGAATGTAGCAGGCACACGATACTACTAAACCATTCGCGAGGATGGGACGGAAAGCCTACAGGGTCTCCCAGAGACAGCCGGGTCGCCGAAATGCCTTTTATGGTAAATCGGCCCCGGCTGTTTTTTTTTCAGGTTTGCTTGGGCATAGGGTCATTCTCGCTTGAGCATGCGTTTGGACGGCAGTTCACAGAGGGTTCTGTCGAAAATCAAAGGAGGGTTACGATGATGTTTGTCAGGAAATGCGGAATGATGGTTTGTCTGCTGCTTATGTCGGCGGGCACGGTGTGGGGAGCCGATGCGGCAAGGATTACGCAGCTCGCGAGCAAGGTGCATACCGATCTGAATCAACTGGTCAAGGTTCGCAAGGTGCAATTGCCGATCGCGGTCAGACAGCAGAAGGCGTTTTTAATGACCCAGCCGGAAGTGCGGGAAGTCCGGCAACTGAGAGGCAACAACCTCATGGTGCGGTTCAAGGACGGCAACGAGCTGCTGATGTTCCTCGGGGAGGATCGTCTCGGCTCAACAGAACAGATGACGCCGGCACAGATGACGCCGGTACAGGTGCAGAAAAAAGTTTTAAAGCCGACACAGCGGGTAATCCTTGATCGGAGCCGGGTATTGGCCAAGTTGCAGCCTTGCGCTCCCAAGAGCAGAAAGGCCCTGATTTTCGACTGCCTGGAAGACGATGCCAACGTGGTTTCGCCGAAGATCTGGCAACAGGTCAAGTCGGACCTGGAGTCACTCGGGTATGTTGTGACGACCAGGCTCAATAATTCCGCCAACCTGGCGAATGCCGCCCAGATCGACAATGGCGAATACGGAGTTGTCATGCTTCGCGGTCACGGTGGAGACCTTGGCGGTGATTTCGGTTTCCTGGTCCGGCCCTGGTACACCAGCTATCCCCCATCCAACAGCGGCTATACCGGGACGATTCGCGCCAGTGCTTACAACCATGCGGCCGGCGCCACGCAATTCGGCTATATCATTACCGGGACGTTCAGTTCAACATACTGGACCGACAAGGCATTTCCTTCGACGATTTTCTTCCTGGAGAGTTGCCATGGCGCCGACCCGGGCGCTTTGCCCGGCATGCCGACCTGGACCACCAATCACGGAGCTTCGGTATGGGTAGGTTGGAACGAATCGGTTTCCTTTAATTGTGGCGACAACGGCACGGACCTCTTTTTCCAGAAGATGAAGGAACAGAAAACAGTGACCGAGGCGGTTGACGCGGTGTATGCCACCGGGTGCCGTCCTCCCGAACTGGTTGCCTTCCCGAGCAACAAGGGGGGATGCCAGCTGGCGGTCTGGAAATACGACGGCAATGAATCCGCGGTGACCAACTCCCGCGATTTCAAGCTGCTCAGGCTGGTATCGGGCATGGGACGGCTCTATGCCACCATTTCCTTTTACGGCGCGCCGGCCTTTGACGAGTTCTTCTTCTATGTCGATACCGGCGGGACTTCAGCGGCGGAAGTGCTGGTGAAATGTCACGGAAGCAATATCGAGGTCTATAAACAGACCCAGCCGGGGCTGTTCAACAACAAGGTCTATACAGGGACGCCGACCAAGAAAGGGAATGATTACAGTTTCGATATTCCGTGGAACACTTCTTTCGGCAGTGTCAGTACCGCCAAGGTCTGGCTCTACGACATGACCGGCAAAGACCGGCTTCCCAACAGTGGTAGTGTTATCCTGTTGAAATAGACGACAGCGTCGGAGTTTTCGAATCGAAAGGGGAGCAGGGGGTGGGGAGAGCGCGCCTCCTGCTTCTCCTTTCAGGAGGTGGGACATGAAAAGACTGTTTGCCGTCTCGTTTGGGCTGTTTCTGTTTGCGGTTGCGGCATGTGCCGCGGCATCGGCGACAAAAACAGGGGCTCGGTCCGATGAGCAGTTGTCACCCGAGGTCCTGGTGGAGCAGGCGGAGGCGAAATATGCCGAGTACCTGGCCGCCCATGACGGCGATCGAAGCGCGGCAACGGAAAAGACCGCCGGGTACCTGCGTGGCCTTCCGGAGGTAAAAGAGGTTACGGTTCGCGGCAGCGACAGCCTGTTCGTGATCATGCGGGACGGCAACGAGTTGTTGCTCATGCTTGGAAAGGACCGTCTCTGAAAAATTCCTGGATGGTTTACTCGCCCGATAGGGTGTGACGAGTGCCGCAGCGGAAAGGAAAGAAACCGGCTTTTTCTTCATGTCTCATTGACAGACCTGGTGATTGTGCCGGTTTCTTTCTTTGAATCTATCTCTGCCATATCGGTTGGACGGGAAAAATCTTAGTCCAAATCGAATCCCCCCCCACGTTTTTCCAAGTTGGATCCCGAGTTTCTCCGTAAAGCACCCTGTAATCTTTTTTCTTCGTGAAACTGCAATTTATGGTTATCGGAACAGGCATTCCTCAGAACGTGGTGAGGGACAGCTTTCTTCCGATATGGTCGTGTGAATCCTTGGCAGAGGGGGCGCGACTGTTTTTGTTAAAGTTTTTTCTCTCTCTTACCGATAGGCAAAGGAAAAGGGGAGCAAAAAATCCCCGGAGAGTTCAAATTTAATTGCAACGAGCGAGGTGCCGGTGACAGCAGACGATAAACAGAAGATCTTATTGGAGAGTGGCACGAACGAGTTGGAGATCGTGGAGTTCCGGATCGATGAACTGAATACCGCCGGCGAGGTTGTTCCCTGTTTTTACGGGGTCAATGTGGCCAAAGTGCGGGAAATAATCCGTCGACCCCGAACCTGGAAGATTCCCAACAGCCATCCGGCCGTAGAAGGGATGATGCAATTGCGTGACAATGTACTTTCGGTCATCAACCTCTCACATGTTCTCGGCAAGTGCGATGAGGGTTTGGAGGCAGAGCGCGTGGTCGTCCTCGAGTTCAACGGCATGAACATCGGGATTTTAGTACATTCCGTTTCCAGTATCTATCGGATTTCCTGGGAAAGAGTCGAGCCGCCGGTAAAGGCGATCAATGACGCCAATGTGACCGGCGTGGTCAAAATGGATGACCGGATCATCCTGATTCTCGATTTCGAAAAGATCGTTGCCGAGATTTGCGGGCAGGATGCTCTCTTCCGGATCGGTGATGATCAGATGAGCGCGGATCAGACCTTTGATCGGAGCATGCGTCGCATCCTGGTAGCGGACGATTCGCGATTCATTCGCGAAAATATCTGTTCCTCGCTTCGTGTCGCGGGATACCGGGTGGAAGAAGCTGAAAACGGTACCCAGGCGTGGGAAAAGATCAGCTGTATCGTCGAACGCTGCCGCCGGGACGGGGTGCCCTATACCAAAGAACTCGATATGCTGATCACCGATATCGAAATGCCGCAAATGGACGGTCTGCATCTTACCTCGCTGGTCAGGAAAGAAGAGGTGCTGCGGGGCCTGCCGGTACTCATCTTCTCCTCGCTCGCAAGCGAGGACAACAAGCGCAAGTGGCGTGATCTCGGCGCCAACGATATCGTCACGAAACCCGATTTGCCCAACCTTGTTCAAATTGCCGACAGCCTGATGCAATAAGCATCAGGCTGATCAGTCCATTGTTCCCGGAAAGGCCTGTTCTCGCGGGCCTTTTATTTCTTTTCAGGTTGTTTTCGCTCGATTTGTCCTCTCAGCATTTTCATGATATCTCTCAGGAAAGCCGGAATATCGGCCTGTTGCCTCGATGTAACCAGGTTGCCGTCCATAACGACTTCCCGGTTCAGGTACTGTGCGCCGGCTTCCGCTAATTCAGCCGCAACCGTGCGGTAACAAGTAGCCTTTCTGCCATTCAGCAGCCCGGCGCTGATCAGTATCTGCGGGCCGTGGCAGATCGCGGCGACCGGTTTGTCCGCGGCAAAGAAATGCCGGGCAATCTCCTGCGCGGTCCGTTGGTTTCTCAGTGTTTTGGGCGCCTTGCCGCCCGGGAGGAGCAACAGGTCGTAATCGTCCGGATCCACTTCCTCCAGAGTTTTGTCTGCAGCTACTTCGTAGCCGTGCTTGCCGATGATCGCACCCTTTTTCATGGAAGCGATTTCCACCTGGAATCCTTCCTCGAGGAAGCGGTAGTAGGGAACCAGGAGTTCCAAGTCTTCGAAGTTGTCCGCGCTCAGTATCAACACTTTCATGACGAATCCTTCTTTTCGACAGATCGCGGGTATCGGAAGCCATGCGGAAAAACCGGTGATCGGTCATGGTCTGGTAAGGTTACCATATGGCCGGCCAACTTCAATCAGTGCGTCGTGATGGGTACATGTGCCGGTAAGGCCGAATTCCCGATATCCTCCTTCAAGGCAAAATCACCCGTAGATAACTCTTCAGCTCTTTGCTATTATCCGCTTCAACAGCATCGCTTTGCATGCAAAGAGTGCGCTTTTTCGATGTGTTGAGGCGGTGACGCTTTCTCTTTGCGTCACGCGGGAGAATGTTGCCGGGCGATTGCAGTTGCGCTGCTGATTTATTGATTTACAAGGGGTTCATAATGTCAAAAATATTCCTTGTGGTCTTTCCGCTGATATGCTGTTTTTCGTGGTGCGCGAATCTCGTCGAAGCGGGTCAATCTCTTCCTCGGGGCACCAGGGCCGAGCTCGTGGTGGTCGAAAAATCAAAACGGGAGCTCACGCTTTTTGCGGAGGGAAAGGTGCTCAAGGTTTACAAGATAGCCTTGGGCAAACAGCCAAAAGGACCCAAGGAGCGTGAAGGTGACGGTAAGACTCCGGAAGGGCTTTATTTTATCGACTACCGCAAGCATGACAGCAACTTCTACCGTGCTCTTCATATTTCCTACCCGAACAAGGATGATAGTGAACGAGCAAGGAAAATGGGCGTGTCTCCCGGAAATTCCATAATGATTCATGGGCTTCGGAAGGAGTTGGAGTGGGTCGGTGAGCTGCACCGGATGTGGGATTGGACCGAGGGTTGTGTCGCGGTGACGAACGAAGAGATCGATGAATTGTGGCGTGTGGTTCCCGACGGTACCCTGATTGAAATCAAGCCATGACTATCCGCACTGCCGGACAAGCCTCTCCATGTGACCGAAATAGCCCTTTTCATTCACCTCCCTGATATTGTTGTGATCACCACGTTCGAAAATTATCAGTTCTTTCGGGCCTCCGGCCCAGGCGGCGAGTTCCTCTCCGTGAAAAGAGGGGACGATATCATCGTTCCTGGTGTGCATCACCAACGTCCTGCCCCTGAATCCGGCCAGCTTTCGCTGCTGGTTGAAATCCCGATCCACTGCAGACCGTAATCCTTCTTCAGTCGTGGCCAGGTGTCGTGGTTTGACCCGCTCCAAGATCAACGGCAACGGTTCCGCGATGCCGCTTTCCAGGACAAGAGCGGGCGGAGAGGGTGGGGTGGTCAAGGATCGAATCGTTGCTGACGGACATGTTTTCGAGACTCCTGAAAAAATATTGCCGACCTGAAGCATAGCATACCGTGCATTCGATCTCATGCGGAATCTTTCGCCTGGGGATGATGATCGGGGGAGGGACATCGCCGGCGGTATGTCGGCCGTTTGTAAGGAAGGTAATGGGAACGATGATGTTGGGCCGATAAAATAGGAGTTGTTTGTTGTAAATTGTAAAAAATTAATTGTTATGCAGTCATGAATCTGGTATTTTCCTCTAGTCGCGGACAGGCCTGTCAAGGCGGTTTCATACATGGTAGCCGGACGTCTTCCCGGGGGAAAAGTTTGCCGGTGGTAAGAAACAGCGGAGTCCCCCGGCAGGGAGGTCGTTTTTACCGGAAAATCTGGACGAAAACCGGGTGCTGAAGAGGAGGAAGAGAGCCGTGGCGCAGGAGAATTGAATAGTCACCACGGATTTTTGCGTTGCCGGTTTAAATTTTGACCGAAGAGGCAGAAGGTAACGTTTCGAAAGGAAGCCTTATGGAAACGAAAAGCTACAAAGTCGTCTTGTTGGGCATTACTTCCGATAACGATCCCCAGACGGTGAAACATCAACTGGCCGGGATTTTTCGCGTTAAGCAGGAAAAAGTCGAAGAGCTGCTTTCGGCGGCGCCCGTAACCGTCAAGTCACGGATCGACCACCAGACGGCCCTCAAGTACCTGGGCGTGATTCAGCATGCCGGCGGTGTCTGCCGGATGGAGCCCGTGGAAATTGAAAGTCCTGTTTTGAAGGATGGGCGCGCCCATGGCCCGACGGTGAAAACCTGTCCCAATTGCGGTTATCGCGCCACGACTGCCGACGATCCCCTGCTGACCGCCCATGACGGTCTGGGAGAGTGTCCGGCGTGTGGCATCATTGTCACCAAGTTCAACAGGAAAAGGGATGCCCTCCAGATAAGTTCGGCGCCCGTGCAGGAAGGCGTTCGGGAAGCATCGAAAGGGTCAGGCGGCATCAAATCGGCGGTTACGTCTCATCCCTGGTTGTCGCTGCTGATGGTCGTGGCGGTGCTTATCATGGGGAAAAATTTCTTTTTCAGCAGGTCGGACCCGAAACTCTTCAAAGACGAGACCGCGAATGCTGTTGTGGCGCACCGGGACAACAAGCAAGCAGCCCCAAAAATTACGGTCGCCGGAAAAACAGCCTCATACAAAGTCTTGCCCGGTGAAACCAGAGATTTTGTCTTGACAACGTACCTTGATTTTCTCCATCGGGACACCTTTGCGCCGATTTCCTTTACGCCGAAGAACAGCATCGATAACAAATGGGAGGATAGAGGCCTCCGTGTGGAGATCCGGAATGCAACGGTTACCCCGATAACCGTTTCCTTATGGGAACACTTACGGGCAAAAGACGATTTATGGGTTCCGGCCGGATACCGGCAGATAGGTTCCCATGGCAGCTCCAACGGAACGATAGTCAAGGGAAAGAATCTGCTTGCCACGCCGTTTGCCGCCTCTTTGGCGAGAATGCCGGAAGAGACCTCCATGAAGATTGACCCGGCGGACCCGCATTTTCGAAAAACTCCCTATACCCTGTATCGACTGGAGTATGAACTGTCCGTCACCGTCCCGGCCGGTTCGGAATTCGATGCCCGCGAACTGACGGTTGTCACCAGTGACGGTAGAACTCTTTCCCGAAGAGAGGAACAAGGAAGTGTCTGCATATCCACTTATGTTGAGTGGGATCTCGACGGTAATGGGGAGTCTCTGATGGGTCCGCTTGTCGCCTCCGGTCCCTGGAAGCCGACAAAAGCGGCAATAATCAGGTTGAAAAAAGCTCCAATCCAGTTGACGCATTTCAACCGCACTGACGGCATATTTATCAGCCCGCTGGAAAAAAACTGTAAATTCGCGGGATACTGCGAGCTCAAAATGCTGTAAATTTTTCATTCTCCGTAAAAATTCCTTTCCCCTGACATATAATATGTGTTGACAAACACCCGATGCTCCGCTCAGAATTAGGCGCCCCTCTTGAGGGGGCGAGTAGCGTACCATGTGGGGAAGGAGTTCTTTGCGCGGTGACTGAACGAATATTGCTGCAAGGCAACGAGGCTATCGCCCGCGGCCTTATTGAAAATGGGTGTGTTGTTGCGACTTCCTATCCGGGTACCCCTGCCTCCGAAGTGCTTTCCTCGGTTATGGCGTGGCAGGATGCCGAAGGGCTCGCCATGCACGTGGAATGGGCGGTAAACGAGAAGGTTGCCCTGGAAATCGCCTATGCCGGAAGCCAGGCGGGGCTGCGCACGGCGGTGGCCATGAAGCAGGTGGGGCTCAACGTGGCCTCGGATCCGCTTATGAGCGCGGCGTACCTGGGAACCACGGGGGGATTCATCGTGGTCAGCGCGGACGACCCGGGTCCCCATTCGTCCCAGACGGAACAGGACAGCCGACTGCTGGCCATGCTGGCGAAGATACCGGTTCTCGATCCCGACTCCCCGGCCCAGGCCAGGGAATTTACCGGCCTGGCATTCGAACTGTCCGAAAAATTCCAGGTTCCGGTTCTGCTTCGTCCGACTACCCGTGTGTGCCATGCCTGCCAGGATATCCTGCCGATTGCCGTAAGGAAACTCGATCGCAAAGCGGATTTCAGGAAAGATCCGGCCCGGTGGGCGGCCACGCCGAAGTTCCGCTACCATCTGCACCTCGAACTGAACCGGAAACTGTCGCGCATAGCGGCCCATGAACCGACCGCGCCCCGTCTGCTCAATACCGGCGCCGGATCAAGCCGGGCGGTCGTGGCATCCGGCGTTGCCGCTGCCCATGCCCGGGAAATCCTGGCGAGCCTGGGCCTCTGGGATGAACTTCCCCTGTACCAGGTGCTCCAGCCGTATCCCCTCCACGAAACATTCATCCACCAAGTACTTACCTCCTATGACGAAATCCTCGTACTGGAAGAGACGGCCGGTGTCATCGAGATGCAACTCCGCGACCGTTCTCGCGTGCGCGGCAAAATCTCCGGTGCGGTCCCCGAAGCGGGAGAGTTGCTGCCCGAGCTGATGGAAGGTATCCTGGCTGATTTTGCCGGCAAATACGTGCGTCCTCTGCCACTCCCTCCTGAAGAGGCGGGCAGGCGTCCGACCCTCTGTCCTGGCTGTCCCCATCGCGCGAGTTTCTATGCAATCAAGAAAGCCGCACCGCACGGCATCTACCCCAGTGATATCGGTTGTTACACCCTCGGAATCAATCTCGGCGGTGTGGATACCGTGCTCTGCATGGGGGCTGCGGTCAGCCAGGCCGCCGGTTTTTACCAGGCGTACCGGATCGCCGGGGAACCACGGGACGTGGTGGCGACTATCGGCGATTCGACCTTTTTTCATGCGGGAATTCCGCCACTCATCGACGCGGTCAGCCAGGGGGCACGGTTTGTCCTGGTAATACTCGATAATTCCACGACCGCGATGACCGGCAATCAGCCGACGCCTGCCGCGCCGCTTCCCGGCAGGGTCCCGGTGCCGATCGGGCAGGTGGTGGAAGGGTGCGGCGTGCGGTTCTGCAAGACCGGTGACCCGCTTGATCTGCCCGCTTTTATACGGCTTCTCCGGGAAGCAGTTCAGTTTTCGCGGGATGAGGGCGTGGCGGTGGTGATTGCAAAGAGCCCCTGCCTGGTTGACCGCAACCGCCCGCGGACAAAGCGACCGCAGGTGATGGTTGATGCATCATGTACCGGCTGCCGGGTCTGTACCAGCCAGTTCGAATGTCCGGCCCTGGTCTTCGACGAGGAAACCGGGAAAGTTACCGTCGATCTCCTCATCTGCAGCGGCTGTGGTGTCTGCATTGATGTCTGCCCCTCCCGCGCCATCAAGAAACGGGAGGAAAAATAATGATATCCCAGCAGCTCATCGTATCAGGGGTAGGCGGCCAGGGAATTCTCTTCATAACCCGCCTTCTGGCCGAGACGGCCATTGCCAAGGGGCTGCCGGTCATGACCTCGGAAACCCACGGTATGGCCCAGCGCGGCGGGATCGTTATTTCACACCTCAAGGTGGGAGCCTTTTCCAGCCCCCTCGTAGTGCCGGGCCGAGCGGACGGGCTGATTGCGCTCAAGCCGGAAAATGTACGCCTGCATCGTCATTTCCTGCATGAAAAAGGCTGGATAGCGGCGAACGCTTGTGCTCCTCTGCCGGATACTGGAGACTCCTCCGTCTTCGTTGTCCAGGCCAATGCCATTGCCCTGGAAATGAAGGCCCCCCGATCGGTAAACCTTATCGTCCTGGGGCGCATCCTGGCTGAGGAGGGGCGTCTGTTCTGCGGTTACGATGATATTTGCCTTTCCCTGGAACGGAAGCTGGCGGCGAAGCCCTCGCTTCTGCGGAGTTCCCTGGATGCCTTGCGGGCTGGAGTCAGCGGTGCGAAGTGAAGTGCATGATGAAGGAGGATCAAGAAAGTGCTGAAGCGTTTCCCCTGTAAAGTTTCCTCAGCCGCGGAACTCGCGGCTTTCCAGACCGAAGGACTGAAGTGGACGGTCCGTCATGCCTGGGAAAATTCGCCGGCCTACCGGGAGCGGTTCAAGGTGGCCGGCGTTGCCCCGGAAGACATCCGCTCGCTTGATGACCTGCGGCGGCTTCCCTTTACCATGACGCAGGACTTTGCCGACGGTTACCCGTTTGCCCTGCGCGCGGCTCCCTTCGAAGATATCGTCCGCATTCACGCCTCATCCGGCACCACGGGGAAACGGAAGATTCTCTGCTATACGCAGAAGGACCTGGATGATTGGCAGGACATGTTCGCCCGCTGTTATGAACTGGCCAGCGTGTCCAGGGAGGACCGGGTACAGATTGCGGTGGGCTACGGCCTCTGGACCGCCGGTGCCGGTTTCCAGCTTGCCTGCGAGAAGTATGGCGCCATGGCGATACCCATCGGGCCGGGTAACCTGGACATGCAGATTGCCTTTCTCCAGGACCTGCGGACCACCGTGTTCTGCTGCACCGCTTCCATGGGTCTGCTCCTGGCCGAGGAGATACACCGGCGAGGCCTCAAAGATACCCTCAGCCTCAAAAAGATCATCATGGGCGCGGAGCGGAGCAGCAACGCCATGCTGGAAGCCATGCGGGAATTCCTGGGTGTCGAGGAGATCTACGACATAACCGGGCTTACCGAGCTGTACGGGCCGGGCACCGGCCTTTCCTGCCGCAGCAATGCCGGGATTCACTATTGGGCCGATTACTATATTCTCGAAATCCTCAATCCTGAAACCCTGGAGCCGGTAGCGCCGGGAGAAGTGGGGGAAATGGTCTATACAACCCTCTGCAAGGAAGGGGTGCCGCTGATCCGTTACCGTTCACGTGACCTGACCCGTATCATCGAGGGTGACTGTCCGTGTGGGTGCCCGCTGCCGCGCCATGACCGGATTCTCGGCCGCTCGGACGATACGGTGATCTTCCGGGGCGTAAATATTTACCCCGGCCAGGTGGATGAATTGCTCAACCGGATGAAGGGGATCGGCAGTGAATACCAGATTTTACTCGATCACGGTGAGGACGGCAGGGATTACATGCTGGTGCGGGTGGAACGAGCGCGCAATGGTGAGGTGCTTCCCGATGAGCAGGTGGTGAAAAGCATCGTTACCGGCATGAAGCGGACGCTGCTCGTCTCCTGCAACGTGGAAATCGTCGATTACGGGACCCTTCCCCGGTCGGAACGCAAAACCAAGCGTCTTTTCGATAATCGCACCTTCGAGTAAGGGGCTTCTGTCGGTGATGTGTCGGCACGGATCGGAAGTACCCCGGTCTTTCGGATGGGCACTCAACAGGCACATAATCGGCGTACTAAACTGCCTGGAGGAGAAAGCACTTCAGGTATTCCGTTTCCGGTACCGAGAGCAGGACCGGATGGTCGGGGGCCTGGCTCATGGTGCTGACGAGCCGCATTTCCCGTCCCGCCTGCCGGGCCGCGTTTTCCAGGGTCTCGCGGAACAGTTCCCGGTTCATGTGATAGGAGCAGGAGCAGGTGACGAGATACCCGCCCTCCCGCAGCAGTTCCATGCCCCGTCGGTTGATGGTTAGATAGCCCTTGGTCGCCTCTTTCAGCGCCTTTTTTCTCTTTACGAAGGCCGGCGGGTCGAGAATGATGATGTCGAAGCGTTGTCCCTCGCTCTTGAGACTTCGCAACCGTTCGAAGGCATCGCCCGCATCAAAGATCGTTCGTTCGGCAAGGCCGTTTATCCCGGCATTTTCCCGCGCCAGGCCAAGGGCGCGTTCCGAGCTGTCCATGAACCTGACCGACGCGGCGCCGAAGGCAGCCGCGTGGATTCCCCAGCCTCCCGAGTAGCAGAAACAGTCCAGGACATCCTTGCCGTTCGAGATTCGTTCAAGCAGCAGGTGGTTTTCCTTCTGGTCCAGGAAGTGCCCGGTTTTCTGCCCGGACACGAGATCGGCCGTAAACCGCAGGCCATGTTCCTCAATCAGCACCCGTTCGGGAACATGGCCGTACAGGACTTCCACCTGTTCGGGCAGTCCCTCCAGGGAGCGCACGCCGGTGTCGTTGCGGGCCAGGATCCCTTTGGGGTTGAAAATGTCGATAAGGGCGGGAAGAACCAGGTCTTGCCGCGTATCCATCCCCAGGGTAAGAAACTGGATGGAGAGCAAGTCGCCGTATTTATCAACCACGAGGCCGGGAAGAAAGTCCCCTTCGCCGTAAACCGCGCGAAACGTTTCCCAGCCGGGATAGACGGCGTGTCGGTGATGGAGCGCCCGGAGCAGTCTTGCCCGGTAGAACTCGGGATCGTCTATGTTTTCCTTCCGGCGTGACAGGATGCGGATGGCGATCAGGGAGTGTGGATTATAGTAGCCCGTTCCGATATAGGAGCCGTCGGCCGCATGAACCTGGACGGTGGCTCCGGGTTGCGCATCGCCGCCGCAGTCGCCGATCTCGTTGCTGAATACCCAGGGGTGTCCCCCTTTTACCCGCCTTTCCGCGCCCCGTTTCAAGGTAGCCTTGATCATGGGTTGTGATCCTTTCTTTCATCCGGCGCCGAGGTGGTCGCCGGTTTCATACAGTTATAAAAAAAGAGAATTTCCTCAATCCATGACGCTTTCACGCCCCGGCATTCTGCTCGCTCGGCGTGAAGGCGTCACGTATTCAAGATTATGTCTAGCGGGCATGGAAGGGTTTTGTCAACCAAAACGTACCCGATCGGGGCGCGACTCCGGTCTCTGGTATGATATTAATCAGGAAACCCGTCTTCTCTTTACAAGAAGCATCTGTAAAGCCCGTGGGAGAAAATAATCATGGCATCACGACAGGATATCAGGTGTTATCGGGTCAATTTGCAGGATGAGCTGAACAGCGCGGCATTGTACCGGGCCCTGGCTGCCAGTGAAAAGAACGAGGAGCTGGCCGAGGTATGCCGACGACTGGCCGACACCGAACAGGAGCACGTGGTTACCTTTTCCATTGGCAAGCTGATAGGTGTTGCCATCACCGGGTGACCGGCGGCATCCGGTGCGATTACCCCCAGGTTCCTCCGATGTTGAGGGTCGCACGGGTTACTTCAACCAGGTAGGCAATCAGTCGATTATTTGCTTCGATGGTCTTTTCCGGGTTGCCTGAAGCCAGCTTCCTGGCCAGGTCCGCGTGCAGTTTGCCGGCTACAGCGCATTGTTCGTCGGTCTTGACCCAGATCTGCAGGAGGACATCATCACCAGGACCGAATTCGAGGAAGTTGCGCCCAGCTGCGGCTGCGCCGGTTGAGCGGGACAGGAAACCGTTTGCAGGGGGGGACCATGAATGTGGTCCGGAAATTGCGGCCAGGAAAATGCTCGGCAAAGGTCTGGGCGTCTTCTGTTCGAGCATCTTCTTGGCCGCTGCTCCCCAGCGGTGATCCGGCATTTCCGCTTCAAAAGCAATCGTCCGGGGAAAACAACGTTCGTAGTATTTCAACAAGTTTTCCTGAAAAGGATGCAATGATGGGAAAAGATCTCAGAGGCCATGTGTTAGACATCCAGAGATATACCCTTCATGACGGGCCCGGCATTCGAACCGGGGTTTTCCTGCAGGGCTGCCCGTTGCGATGCCTGTGGTGCCATAGTCCGGAATCCTGTTCCGAGACCGGCGAGCTTGCCTGGCTTCATATACTCTGTGTCGGGGTCGAGAAATGCGGTGAGATTCATCAACGATCTGACCGGTCTGAAGACAACGGCTAACGAACGGGTTTGGCGTTTTGTGCGTGCCACATGATCCGCTTCTATTTGGTTATATGGGTCAAATTTAGATATGATAATAAATCAATATTTTCTTGACAGTGCACGGCTTGTTGATTTAACTAAAACTGAAGCAATGTGACACGGGATGGTTGTTGTCTCCACTGTGAAGGAGGTGCGGCATGCGTGGTATACCGGTGCTTTATTGTGACAATCATACATCTGTCGTCTCCGCCTACGAGTTGGATCGCCTGCTCGAAGCGGGCAATGTGCGGGCGTTTCGTCGAATGACGGGATGGGTTATCGTCGGGCAGGATCCGATTCGGGGAAAGGGTGGCGCCTATAACGGCCGGGAAAGGAGACGACAGCGGACGAGATTGTGCGTGAGAGGCAACTCCCCGGGAGTGTCGAGGGAAACCGCGCATGTTCGTTCTTGCCTGACCTGTCCCAACCTGGTAAATGGCAAGTGCGTGAGTACCACCTGTACGACCTGTAAGGATTGATACCGCGCTCATTCTTTCCGAAAAATCTTTGTGTCCGTACTTGGCGGGCGCAAACGCCAAATTGATGCAAATAGAGAAAGGCTCACGTCAACGTGGGCCTTTTTTTTGCAGGCTGGAAGATTATTTGTGGAGTCACGTTCGGATCGATGAGACCGGCGACGTCAGGAAACATACGGCTGCGAAGGTTTGTAGCCGGAGGAAATGCCTGCCGGTGATGACTGGAATTTTTTGCCTGACCGGGAGTGCCTGGCGGCGCATACATGAACCCGAATTTGATCCGAAGCCGGAGTAAGGCATGAAGATACGTTTTCCTGAAGCTCCATCACTGAACATAAGGAACGGCAATCTGGTAACCAGCGGGCGTTGGCGTGCCCAGTTCGAGAGTCTCGGTCACCGGGTAAAGAGTTGTCTTGAGCATTGCGACGGGCAGTGCGACCTCCTTGTCGTTTTCAGGTACCGGTATTGAGAGGTCGCGGGAATGATAGGGTTTGACATCGGCTGGTGGAGAGCGTTAAGATGCCTGTCTTGTAGCGATGGGCATGTTTTCCATGCTCACCGCCCGACGCGTGTTACGGAATCCTTGCTTTTCATCAGACCGATTTAACGGCGAAACTTCCGGCCAGGGGAAGGAGGGTTGAACCGCATGTCGCAACCCATTGAAGCCGGCAACCGTTCTTTCGAGGGAAATGGATTGAGAAGGTTGCTGCCCCATAACCGCTTTTTATACCTCAATGCCGTGCTCAGCGGCATCATCCTCCTGTACATCGTGCTGCCGTTGCTGCGCATGGTGACTCAGCCAAGTCTCGACACCCTCCTCGCAACCATCAGGGATCCAGAAGTGCTGTCATCCCTCTGGCTGTCGGTCTACACGGCCGGCGCGGCCGCCTTCTTTTCGTTCCTGTTCGGGACTCCTCTCGCCTACCTGCTGGCGCGCCACGAGTTTGTCGGCAAGAAACTGGTGGAAAGCATTATCGACCTGCCGATCATGATACCCCATCCGGTCGTCGGTATAGCCATTCTCAGCCTGGCAGGCCGTAACCACTGGCTGGGTCGGGCCATGGCCGAGATCGGCTTGACCATCATGGGTACCGTTACCGGCATTATTGCGGTCATGACGTTCGTCGGGCTCCCTTTTTACATCAATGCCGCCAAGGCGGGTTTCGAAGATGTGCCGGTTCGCCTCGAGCGGGTGGCCCGCAGTCTCGGCGCCGGCCCGGCCTCGGCTTTCATGCGGGTGACGGTGCCGTTGACGTGGCGGCACCTGTTATGCGGCGTGATTATGTGCGCGGCCAGGGCGGTGAGCGAATTCGGCGCCGTGGTAATCGTCGCCTATCATCCTATGATTGCGCCGGTACTGATTTTCGAGCGCTTTACCGCGTATGGACTCAAGTATTCCCAGCCCGTGGCAGTCTGGCTGATCCTGACCTGCCTGGGCCTGTTCCTGCTGCTGCGGCTCGTGGCGCGACCCATGCGGAGGATATCGTGATCGACGTTGAAAACCTGTCGGTTATCTGGCCCGATTTCCAATTGCGCCGGGTGTCGCTGCATGTCGAGCGGGGCGAGTTCTTTGCCTTGCTGGGCCCGACCGGGGCGGGCAAGACGGTGATCCTTGAAGCCATTGCCGGTCTGGTACGGCCCTCGGACGGCACAATCAGGGTTGCTGGCCGGGATGTGACCAACCTGCCCCCGGAGCGGCGGAAGATCGGCATCGTCTACCAGGATTACGCCCTTTTTCCCCATCAAACGGTATTGGAAAATATCCGTTTCGGCTTGCGTTACATTCCCCCGGCCCAGCAGCCTTCCCGATCCTGGATTGATGGATTGATCGACCTGTTGGACCTGGGTCGGATCCTGCATCGGCTGCCGCTCAACCTGAGCGGCGGCGAACGGCAGAGGACCTGCCTGGCGCGTGCATTGGCGGTGCAGCCGGCGATATTGCTGCTTGACGAACCCCTGTCGGCGCTGGATCCGAGGTTCCGGGACGATCTCCGGTATTCTCTTAAGCAGTTGCATGAGCAGGTCGGTTCCACCATGTTGATGGTCACCCACGATTTTGACGAGGCCCTGTACCTGGCAGGGCGTGTCGGGATATTGCGTGACGGGCGGATGGAACAGATCGGGCCGACCTTGGACGTTTTTCAACGGCCGGCAACACCGTTTGTGGCGTCGTTCGTGGGAATGAAAAACATCTTTTCCGGCAGGCGGTTCGAAGACCGGCTGGAATTCGCCGGCTTGTCTTGTCCGTTCCCGGCTCTCCTGGAACGTGAGACCGATCACGTGGCCCTTCGGCCGGAGGATATCGTTATGTGTCGCCGGGGAGACTGCACCGGCACTATGGTTTCCGTTCCGGGGACCATCGAAAGGATCGTGCCGGCCGGTCTCTGGCACGAATGCACCGTCCGCTGCGAAGCGGTGTCCTTCACCGCGGTGGTCAGCCGGAAGGCGATGGTGGAGTGCGGTTTCCGGGAAGGCGAGGCGGTATGCCTGGGATTCGAGCCGAGCGCCCTGCATGTATTTTAGCTGGTTCACTAAGGAGGCACGATGAAAAAGATTTTGCTGTCAGCGCTGTTTCTGTCGGTGTGCGTAGTGTTGTCGCGCGGTGCGGTTCTGGCCGAACCTGCCGGGAAGCTGATCCTCTTTCATGCCGGAAGCCTGACGGTTCCCTTTTCCGTCATGGAAAAGGAATTCGAGGCACGCTACCCCAATGTTGACGTGCAGCGGGAAGCGGGCGGGAGCACCCGCATGGCCCGGTTGATTTCCGAAGTGGGCAAGCCGGCCGACCTGATGGCTTCCGCCGACTTCCTCGTTATCGACCGGAGCCTGATCCCTTTCAAGGCGGACTTCAATATCCGCTTTGCCACCAACGAACTGGTGCTGGCCTTTACCGATGCCAGTCGTTACGCGGAGAATATTACCAAGAACAATTGGTTTGCCATCCTGGAGACCAAAGGGGTGCGCTGGGGGCATTCGGACCCCAATGTGGACCCGGGCGGGTACCGCAGTCTGATGGTCATGCAGTTGGCTGAAAAGTATTACCGGAAGCCGGGATTGTATGAACGACTGCTGCGGAATCGTCCGCTTGCCTTTCTGCGTGACAAGTCGGCGAGCATGACGGCCTTGCTGCAAAATGGCGATCTCGACTATATCTGGACCTACCGGTCGCTGGCCTTGCAGCACCGGCTCCGCTTTATTTCGCTGGACGAGCATGTCAATCTTGGCAATCTGGCCTATGATTCTTTTTATCGACAGGCCAAGGTCAGGGTGACGGGCGAGAAACCGGGCACCCATATCGACCGCGAGGGCCGGTTTGTCGCCTACGGGATTACCCGTCTGAAGGATGCCCCCAATCCGGAAGCGGCGCTGGCGTTTCTCGAATACCTGCTCGACCCTCAGGGCGGCCAAAAGGTGCTGGCAAAGTATGGACAGCCGCCGTTCAATCCTCCGTTTGTTCCCAGTGAGAAGATGTTGCGCAGGTTGCCTCCCTCTTTGCGGAAACTGGTAGTGGTAAAAGAATAGTACGCTCGCCCGAGGCAGAACGGGCAGTCAGGCCTTCAATACTCCCTCTTGCCGGGGAGGTCGACGGGTGGTGTGAAAGCGCCACCCGTTTTTATTGAGGAGGCGCTGATTTTTACCTCTTCACGGCCAAGGTTTCAAGCCTGCATCGGGCCGGTATCGCGTGTGCGCCGTGCCTTGTTTTGCTTCAGGCGAAACGGTTCCTGTTTCACCGGTTTTTTTACCTGATTTTGAGGATGGTTGCGTAGTGGTTCAACCGTTCTGTGAAAGAATTGTGTAGCCTAATAACACGAAACAGTATATAAAAAATAATCAAAACCGCGATTTTCAGCCCCGATTATGCCGTTTATTCACATCTGTTTTCCTGTCGGAATATTCATAGAAAGTTTCAACATATTAATATTACAGTTAAATATAGATTTTACAAATTATTTGGCGGGTTTGAGAACTTTTTGGCATTTGGATTGCTAATTAGTTCTTTCACCGGTAATAGGCTTGACGTGCCTGACGTTGCCGGTCCATTCGTTATCTGAAGCTGACGTTTCAACTACCATGCTGCCGCTTGCCGTTTTGCGGCAATGCCCGCAGCGCAAACCTGGAGGTAATAGCTCTATGTGTCGCATTGGCGCGATAAAAAGTCTGAACTATGTGCACCCGAGCAAGGCCCTGAAGCTGATGAGTTCCCAGCAGAAAGGTCATGACAACTCGGGATTCGCTATGATCATGCAGGATTTGGGAGGGATTTTCTCCGAGTACAAGGACAAGCCGACCCTGTCTCTTGCCTGTACCGATGAAGGACTCAGGGTTGCCGAAGCAATCCTGGACGAAATCGGATTCCGGCAGGTTTTCCAGTGGACTCCGGAAACGAACTGGCGGCCGGGCATGGATATCAAGAAAATGCCGAACTACGTGTTCAGGACTTTCGACTTCCCTGATCGATACAAGGACGCGCCGAAGCGTGAAAAGGAAGAACTGCTGACCAATACCCGGCTGCAGCTCCGTTTTGCCATGGAGAAGGATGAGACCGGTTTCGCCTATTCCTTCTGGCCCGACGTCATCACCCTGAAAGAGATCGGCGACCCCCGGGACATCGGCACCTTCTTCGGCCTCTGGGAAGAGGATGACCAGTTCACCGCCAAGGTGATCACCGCCCAGTGCCGCCAGAACACCAACTACGCAATCGTCCGCTACGCGGCCCATCCCTTCTTCCTGCAGGGATACGTGACCCTGACCAATGGCGAGAACACCTTCTACCAGAAGAACAAGGAGTTCCAGTCCACCCTGCATCCAGGCTATGTGGGCTTCGAGTCCGACTCCCAGTGCTTTCTCTACACCATGCACTACATGCATCGTCAGCTGGGCTGGCCCCTCCAGTACTACAAGCACATCATCACGCCGCTTCCCTTCGAGGACGTGGTAAAGCGCGAAGACAAGGAGGAACTGCTCGCCATTCGCCAGTCCCTCGCGCACCTGGAGATCAACGGCCCCAACACCATCATCGGCACTCTGCCCGATTTTACCATGTGGGTCGTCTGCGATGCGAAGAAGCTGCGGCCGATCGTGGTCGGCCACACCGAGGATACGGTGGTCTTCTCGTCGGAGGTGTGCGGGATCAATGAAATACTTCCGGAACGTAACTGGGAAATGGACATCTATCCGAACGAGCGGGAAATAGTTGTTGTCGACAACAATCTGGAGGTCCAGAGATGGAAACAGTAAAAATAAATGATCTTGCCTGTAATGATCTTCCCTGGAAGATCATCTACGATACCAAGCGCTGTACCCTGTGCGGCTCCTGCGTGGCGGCCTGTTCCTTCGGCGCCATCAAGCCGAAGATCGAACGGCGCAGGAAGTCCTTCTCGGACACCGAAACCCCGGAACCGAAGATTTCCTTCAGCGCGACGCCGGTCATCACCCAGGTGAATATTCTGAAGGATTTCTGCCGCGGCTGCGGCGTGTGCGAGCGGGTCTGCCCGAACAATGCCATCCGCTCCGAGCGCAATCCCGACTCCCGCTACCAAGTGGTTTACCAGGCATCGACCGGCACGGGAGCGAAACGTGGCGGCCGCAACAACCTGGAACTCCAGGCCCGCACTCTGGATACCATCCGCGTTGGACGCATCTCCCAGATGACCGACCCGAGTCTCGATGCCGAGCGTCATACCTTTGACTGTCTGGCGCCCCTCGGCCGCGTTCTGCCTGCCACCCAGCTGCCGTTTACCCTCGGTCCGGACGGCAAGCTGACCAAGACCGGCCAGACTCCCCCGGTGCACTGGATCTACCCGATCATCATCGGCGACATGTCAATCGGCGCGCTGTCCTGGAGGATGTGGGAAGCGGTATCCATGGCTGTTGCCTACCTCAACGAGGAGTGCGGCCTGCCGGTGCGCCAGTGTTCCGGCGAAGGCGGCATGCCGGTTCGCCTGCTGAAGAGCAAGTACCTGAAGTACGTCATCCTGCAGATCGCCTCCGGCCACTTCGGCTGGAACCGTATCATCAAGGCCATGCCGCACATGGTGGAAGACCCGGCGGGTGTGCTGATCAAGATCGGCCAGGGCGCAAAGCCGGGCGACGGCGGCCTGCTCATGGCGGCCAAGGTTGCCTCGCATATCCAGTCGATTCGCGGCGTGCCCAAGACCGACCTGCTGTCGCCTCCCAATCACCAGGGCCTGTACTCCATCGAGGAGAGCGTGCAGAAGATGTTCCTTTCCTTCAACGCGGCGTTCAAGTTCCGCGTGCCGGTCGCCATCAAGGTCGCGGCCAGTGCAACGTCGGTATCGGTCTTCAACAACCTGGTGCGCGACCCGTACAACATTGTCGGCGGCTTCTTCCTCGACGGCATAGACGGCGGTACCGGGGCGGCCCATGACATCTCCCTCGACCATACCGGCCACCCGGTGGTCAGCAAGCTGCGCGACTGCTACCTTGCAGCCTGCGCCCAGGGCCGCCAGGGACAGATTCCGCTCTGGGCGGCCGGAGGTCTCGGCAAGACCGGAAACCTGGCCGCCGATGCCTTCAAGATGTTCTGCCTCGGCGCCAACGGTGTCTTCACCGGCAAGCTCATTCTGCAGATAGCGGGTTGTCTCGGCAACGAGCACGACCGCTGCAACGCCTGCAACACCGGACTCTGCCCGGCGGGCATCACAACCCAGGAGCCGCTGCTGGTACGGCGTCTCGATCCGGATCGGGTCGCGGAAAAAATCGTCAACTACTTTTTGGCCGTGGACAAGGAACTGCGCAAGCTCATGGCCCCGATCGGCAACTCTTCACTGCCGATCGGCCGTTCCGACTGCCTGATCTCAACCGATAAGGCCGTAGCGGACCGACTGCAGGTCCAGTACGTCTGCTAGGGAGGAGCATAGAACAATGTCAGTACTCATTTCAGGTTTCGATGAAAACAACAAACGTATTTCAACGCAGCAGTTGCTGCAGAAGATATATGCGGCCCTGGAGCAGGGCGAAACGGAATTCGATGTCCTCGCTTCCGGGCACCACGATATCGGTGGCCCGCTCTGGACCAAGGACGGCAAGCCCCTGAAGTTCACGGTGAAGAACCCCGGTCAGCGCGTCGGCTCCTTCGGCCTCGAAGGGACCGAAATCGTCATCGAGGGCCCTGCCCCGGCCGACGTGGGCTGGCTCAATGCCGGCGCTACCCTGACCCTGAAAGGGGACGGCGGCGATACCACCGGCCACTGTTCAGCCAGCGGCAGGATCTACGTCGGCGGCCGGGCCGGCACCAGGTCCGGTTCGCTGATGAAGCACGACCCGGCTTACGAACCGCCCGAACTCTGGATCCTCAAGAATACCGGTTCCTTTTCCTTCGAGTTCATGGGCGGCGGCATTGCCGTTGTCTGCGGCTACGATTCCGAACAGTTCGAATCGGTCCTCGGCGACCGCGCCTGTGTCGGCATGGTGGGTGGTGTCATTTATGTGCGTGGTCCCATCAAGGGGCTGACCCACCTGGTCTGGCAGCTGGACCTGGACGAGGCCGACCTGGAGTTCCTGCAGGCCAACATGCCGGTGTTCCTGAACAAGATCGGTCGCCCGCAGCTTCTCGAGGAACTGAGCGACTTCTCCCAGTGGAAGAAGATCGTCGCCATGACCTGGGAGGAGCGTCAGCGTCTCGAGCGGATCAGCATGAAGGAATTCCGTACCCGGAAATGGGTCGAGGGGGGCATTTTCGGCGATGTTGTCGAAGATGACTACGAGCATGTCATCGGCTTCGTCAATACCGGCGAAGACCGGCTCAAAGCCCCCCACTGGCAGAACAAGGCCTACGGAGCTCCCTGCCAGACCGCCTGTCCCACCGGCATCCCGACCCAGGACCGCATCAACCTGCTGCGCCAGGGCAAGGTCAGGGAAGCGCTGGAACTGGTCCTGCACTACTCGCCGTTCCCGGCCAGCGTCTGCGGTCAGGTCTGTCCCAATCTCTGCAAGGACGCCTGCAGCCGCCAGTACATCGACCATCCGGTCGCGATGCAGGAGCTGGGCAAACTCTCCCAGGATGCGGCGCCGCCCGAGAAGAAGCCGGAAACGGGCAAGAGGGTGGCCATCATCGGCGGCGGTCCGGGCGGTCTTTCCGCTGCCTGGCAGTTGAGCCTCCTCGGTCACGGCGTAACCCTGTTCGAGGGAGACAGGGAAGTGGGCGGCAAGCTTCGCCAGGCCATTCCCATGGAACGTCTGCCCCGCGAGATCCTCGACTGCGAGATCGACCGTATCAAGAGCATGGGAACGGACATCCGCACTTCGCAGAAGATCGACAAGACTGCTTTTGATTCCCTGCAGGACGATTACGACGTGCTGATCATCGCCAGCGGCGCGCATAACCCGGTAGTGATTCCCTTCCCCGGCCACGAGCGGCTGGTGAAAGGCCTCGATTTCCTCAAGGCGATCAACAATGGGGAAAACCCGAAGGTCGGCAAAAAGGTCGTGGTCATCGGCGCCGGCAACGCCGGCATGGACGTGGCGCTGGGCGCCTATGCCATGGGAGCCGCCAAGGTTACCGCCATCGACGTGCAACGTCCCGCCGCCTACCAGAAGGAAATCGACCACTTCACCGCCCTGGGCGGCGATATCCAGTGGCCGGTCTTCACCGAGCGTATTTCCGAAGAAGGGCTGCACACCAAGGACGGCCGCCTCATCGAGGCGGACACGGTCATCATCTCCATCGGCGAGCGCCCCGACCTTTCCTATGTGCCGCGCGAATGGCTGACCGATCGCGGCATGATGGATGTCAGCGAGTGCTGGCAGTCGGTGAAGAACGAAAAGGTCTTCGCCATCGGCGATACCATCAAGCCGGGCCTGCTGACCAATGCCATCGCCAGCGGCCGCGAGGTGGCCGAGTATGTGGATGCATACCTCAACGGCTGGGAGCTGGTGCCCCAGAAGAAACCGGAGATGATCCCGCAGGAAAACCTCAGCCGCGAACTGTTCATGCCCCAGAACCGCGGCCGCTTCCGGGTCACTGATGCGAAGACCGAGGTGAACCGTTGCCTTTCCTGCGGTACCTGCCGCGACTGTTCCATGTGCCTGGAGACCTGTCCCGAAGGGGCCATCATCCGGGATGAGAAGGAAGACGGCACGGTGGAATACTACTCCGACGACAAGTACTGCATCGGCTGCGGCATCTGCGCCGGCATCTGCCCGTGCGGTGTCTGGGCCATGGAGAAGATGATCAAGTAAGAATAGTGCAGTAGCGCTGGATTAAAAAGAGGCGGGGCCGACAACGGTCCCGCCTCTTTTTTGTTTGTGGCGAGGGGAGAACTTCGTTTGCTACAAATCCAACGGACTCTTCGGCTCCTTCACCGTCCGGACGGGAACACAGAATACACAGACTGAAGGCTGAAGGTATTGAATCATCGCAACGAACGAATCAAGCCGTTTAGCGCTTTTTCTGTTTCCACGATCTTCGGTTCGATCCGCGACCAGTCAGGAAAATAAAAGGGAAAATAAAAGGGTCAACTCTCCATATTCCATATTTACTGCAACTCTGATATCATGGCGGCAATATCATCCGAGGGGCTGAACTTTGGCTAGACCGTTACGCATTATTTTTCCAGGTGCATTTTACCACGTAACCTCACGAGGCAACGAAAAGAAGGATATTTACAAAAGCCGGAGAGACCGCGAGAAATTCCTCGAATATCTGGCATCGGCTGCGGAGCGTTATGGAGCCGTGATCCACGCATACTGTCTGATGAGCAACCATTTTCATCTGTTTATCCAAACACCTGAAGGCAATCTCTCTCAGATCATGCGACACATAATCGGAGCATACACCACATATTTCAATATTAAGCGCAAACGAGCAGGCCACCTTTTTCAGGGGAGGTACAAAGCAGTCCTGGTAGAAGCCGACGAATACGCCGCTGAGTTGACCCGCTACATTCACCTCAACCCCGTAAAGGCCGGGATAACCTCTAAGGCAGATGAATATCAATGGTCGAGTTATCGGGCATTTATAGGAGCTGCATCCACGCCGGAATGGTTGAAATCTGGATTCATCCTCGGCAGCTTTGGGAAACAGGAAACGGTTTCCCGGAAGAATTATCGGGACTTTGTGGAACAACTAGACATCGAAGCTTATGAAAACCCATTGAAAAGCGCTGTCGGTGGTTCGGTCCTCGGCAGTTCAGAATTTGTCGAGGAAATAACAGAAACACACCTCAATAAGAGAGAGGCAGATAAAGATATTCCGGCATTGCGGCACTTTTCGAATAGGCTACCACTCGAAAAGATAATCGGTCTTGCAAAAGAAGTCATGAAGGACAACGATAAGCTGGGACGGCAGGTGAGCATGTACCTGTGTCATAGATACAGCGGCGCACCCTTGAAGGAAATTGCCGCCAAATTCGATGTTGGAGTAACGGCGATAGGTGAAGCAAGCAAACGGATTCAAAAGAAGATTGAAGAAGACAAAGCGTTGCAAGAGCAGATTAACTCTTTGACCAGAAGAATCAATACGTGGAAAATGGAGAGTTGACCCTTATATGTTCATACGTGGAAAATGGAGAGTTGACCCTTATATGTTCTACGTCGAACCAAATTGGGATGCGAAAATTGTTGCTTTTAGATCAAGAGATGAAGCACTAAAATGGTTATTTTCTGTCTAACAAGACTTTTGCAGCGGAGCGTAAAAAGCCACGCCCGCTGAAAGGCAACGTTCCCTGAATTCCCCACAGATATCATTTGCAAAAGTGTGAAGCAAGAGTTATAGATTCTGGCGTAAGAAGTAAGACAATTGCACGGGAGAAAAGTTGCCGACTCGCCTGACGATCACCGAAGGCTGAAGGATGCCCTTTTCCCCCTAACACAGGAGAGAGGCCATGAAAAATGTGATTGTTGTTTTATGCGTACTGCTAGCGTTCGGTTCGTTTTCGGTTTCCGCCCGATCTGCAAAGGCAGGGGAACCTTCTGTTTATGTAGATTACGAATACGGCGATCTGAAGGAGGTGATCGTCGGCCTGCCGTACGGAATGTCGCCGTCGCTGGAAGCGAAATGGTTTGCCGACGCTCTTAAAGTACTGCCGGAGGATGAAGCGGATTACTCCCGGAAGACAGCGGGGATGCTCTGGACGGAGATGATCAATCCCGAAACGGGGAAGAGCGAGACGCAGATGCTGGAAGAGGAAAACCAGGCATTCATCGCAATCTTAAAGTCTCTGGGCGTCAAGGTTTACCGTCCGACGGAGATTACCGTCGACTTTATCAAAGAGCATTACGGCGCGGATCTGCTGCTGAACGGTTTCAGCCAGGACTTTCCCCGCGACAATATGGCCGTGATCGGCAACAACGTCATCGAGTTCAATTTGCGGACACCGATTCGCAAGGTGGACATATCCGGATTTCGGGATATTCTGTCCGAAAAATGTTCCGACCCGACGGTCAAGTGGTTTTCCATGCCGCACACGGAGCTTCTTAAACCCGCCCGCGCAGATACGCCGTTTCTGGAGGGAGGTGATGTCATCGTGCTGGGTAGAACTATTTTAGTCGGCAATACGGAAAATCCCAGCGTGGGATCCAATGAGGCCGGCTACAAGTGGCTGAAAAACATTTTAGGCGATCAATATACGGTGAAACGCGTTCGGCTTGTAGAAAGCGTGCTGCATCTGGATTGCGTGCTTTCCGTACCGCGCAGCGGGCTCGCCATCATCTGCGAAGAAGCCTTTATCGACGGCTTGCCCGAAGAGATCAAAGACTGGGACCTGATCAGAGTGAGCCTGGAAGATGTCAAGCGACTGGCCGTCAACGGCCTTCCCGTCAATTCCCAAAACTACATTTTGTCTTATAACCGGCACAATGACAACCGCTCCATGCAGGCCGAGCTCGAAAAGCGGGGCATCAGAGTCCACCGCGTGTTTTTCGGGACCCACAATGGACAGGGGGGGGCGTTGCGCTGCGCGACCCAGCCTCTGAAGCGAAAGGTCAAGATGACGAAAGCGCACGAAAGTCAATGAAAGTGAAGACAAAGTTAAGAACGAAACAGCGTCCTGCTGATGGGCATATCGGTATTGAGGTGAAGGTGGCAATTTCAAAAGGATAAGCGAACAAGGCGCTGCACCGGATCGCACACCTATAACGCGCTCCCGATGAGCTTTTAGTTATACGAGAGATAAAATATGGAGACCAAGTGGACGTAGTTGATTAGTTGACTATCAAGGTTTTTTTTCAACAAATCACCTACGTTAACCGTCCACGGTCATCAAGGGGGTAGGAAGGATGCCTGAGGGGAGACCCCCAGATGATCCACGCTGAAAAGGCAGCGGTCTTAGGGGCGATTCTGCTTTCGCAGGTTGTAAGCCACCAAGTACAGTGCGGTAGCAATCCAGGCGGCCATGAAGAGATAAAAGATCGCCAACATGGCAAGGGGCGTTCCGTTTTCCCGCAGGACGCCTCCCCCATATACCGTAAGGATTATCGCGCATATTAGCATGATTACCATACCGACAAGAGTGCCGGAAGACTTAGGTTGTTTCGGACGACTTTTGGCTTTCCCTTTCATGTATCCTCCGAACTCCATGAATTCCTATCCATTTGTTCCGTGATGCATCGGATGACGCAGAAACCGCGTCCGTGTGACTCCAACCGCTCCGGCTCGTCAGACGTCAGTGTATCCAGGTCGAAACCTTTGCCGTGATCATGGTCACGGCGGCGCGAAGTCGATGAGCGAGACCCACTCGCATTGTAACCGAGAAAAACTCGGGCAGCCACATATTTGTTTGTCGGGATTGTAAAGCCGTCGAAAGGAGGCCGCAGGGGGGCGGTCGGGTTCTGGAGACATCCATACTTTATTTTAGAGCTAACGTAGTTGAATAGATGACTAACCACGGGAAAGAAGTAGAATTTATTGCATGCCGCGTACCGCACGTCTTGACATAGCCGGAGTCCTTCAGCACGTAATCGTAAGAGGGGTTGAGCAACGGGACATATTCCTCGATGACGACCGGCTGTCGTTTCTTGATCGCTTTAGCAACCTGTTGACGAAGATGAACACCGAATGCCTTGCGTGGGCGTTGATGAGAAATCATGTCCATATGCTGCTTCGGCCTTTGGACGGAAATCTCGGTCAATTCGTGCGGCGGCTTCTGACCGGCTACGCGGTCACCTTTTTCAGAACCGCTACAAATCAATCATCTGCGAGGAAGATCCGTATCTTCTAGAACTGGTGAGATATATCCACCTGAATCCTCTGCGAGTGGGGGCAGTGAAAGACATCGCAGCCCTAAAAGGCTATCCTTGGAGCGGTCATAGCGTGCTGATGGGAAGCCGTACCCTGCCGGGGCAGAAAACAGACGAAGTTCTGGGCTACTTCGGAAAACGAATCAGCACAGCAAGAAAAAACTATCAGTCCTTTGTGGAAGAAGGCATTACGCAGGGGCAGAGGGAGGAGTTGCGAAGCGGAGGTTTCGGAAGGGCGCTGAAGATTGCAGGTAATCAACAGTTCACGGCGTATGATGACAGGTTTCTTGGCAGTAGCGAATTCGTCGAACAGCTACAGCAGGAAAAAGAACTGTTCGGGAAACTTGCCAGCCGCATTTCCCTGGCGTCATTGTTGGAGCTGGTTGCGAAGATTACAGGCACGGACCCTCAACAATTGCGTGAACGCGGGAGGAATCCGGCGTTAGCCGATGCCAAGGGCATCATCTGTTATGTCGGCGTACGCCGCCTTGGCTATAGTGGTGAACAGGTGGCAAAGGCGCTGGGCATCACCCGTTCAGGAGTATGCAGAGGCGCATCCAGAGGGGCTGAAGCGTTCGCACGGGAATCGGAAAAGTGGAAGCTCGTGGAGGAGCTGAGCAACAAATCGACTGCGTCATCTTAGCCCCCTTACGAATAGAATCTACCGACAAGCAACCGGCTGAGGAGTTCCTTTATGTTAAGAAGCAGCATAATTCGATATATTCTCTTTTCCCTTATCCTTGGAGGTTGCGCCATGAACAGTGATATAAACGTAAAGGCATCTAGGAATGTGGGTAACATTCGGGAAGGGTATATCCAGGTAACTGGTGGGAAAGTCTGGTATAAGGTAGTGGGAAATAATAATGGGAACATTCCGATCCTGGTGCTGCATGGTGGACCGGGGGCGTCATACGATTATCTTGAACCATTGGCGGAACTTGCCGACGAACGGCCGGTTGTTTTTTATGATCAACTTGGCTGCGGCAATTCCGACAAGCCTGATGACACACCTCTCTGGACGATAGAGCGCTTTGTTGATGAGCTTCATCAAGTCCGTAAGGCTCTCGGATTGAAGAAGGTCCACATCATCGGACAATCGTGGGGAACCTCGCTGGCGGTTGATTACCTTTTTACGAAACAGCCTGAAGGGGTGGTGAGCTTAGTCCTTTCTGGACCTTTACTCAGCACTCAACGCTGGATAGAAGACCAAAAAGCCTATATCGCTGAACTTCCGAAAGAGATCCGGGAAATCATCCTGAAATCCGAAGATGCAGGAGAATTCACCTCTCCTCAATATCAAGATGCCATGATGGCCTATTACAAAATTCACGTTTGTCGTCTTGATCCCTGGCCTGAGTGTCTGAACAGGTCTTTTGAAAAGTTGAATGGTTCGATCTACAAGTACATGTGGGGGCCTAGTGAATTCACCGTAACCGGAGTGCTTAAAAACTATGAACGTGTTGAACGGCTGAAGGAAATTGCAATTCCTGTTTTATTCACCTGTGGATTGTATGATGAAGCAACCCCTGCTACGTGCAAATATTATCAAGAAAACCTTCCTGGATCCGAGATGCATGTTTTTGAAGATGCTTCGCATGAACATCATCTTGAAAAGCCGCAAGAATATCTGCAAATCGTCGGGGACTTCCTTCGCCGTGCGGAAAAGGGGCAAAACAGAATGTCGAGAACCAGTCAAGGAGGCCGGGGCACGTAGTTGAATAGTTGAGTAGCTAAAACAGCGAAGGTGGTAAGTCAACAAATCAACTACGTTATATTGACCCATTGAACAGAGGATACAAACACGGATTGGAGTTATGGGAATCGGCAAGAGAATTGAGGAGCGGGAAGCCGGCCGGTACATATTGCGAGAGGAGCCTGAATCTTACAGCCCTTATTTGAAGTCAAACAAGGGTCATTTGACCAGTAAAACGAGTAAGAGTTTACGCGGCGACGCACAAACTCTTACTCGTTGATTTTGCGGACCCGGGGACATCATACCTGGTTGCCGGATTCATACAGTTACTCAGGATGGTGCGCCTGTATTTCCCGGGGCCATGGTTTTGAGATCAGGTCTGCTTGGCACCGCCACCATCCAGGCAGGCAAGGGCCTGTTTCAAATCCGCCAAGAGCGCTTCAAATGGCTCGATTCCCACGGAAAGACGGACCGTGTTTTTTCTAACGCCAAATGATGTTCTTCTCTCAGGCGGCAGGTAAAGCATGGTCGTGAGATACGGAATGCAGATCAGAGACTCCGTGGACCCCAGGCTGACGGCATGTCGAATCGTTCGAAGCGCGGCGATAAATCGCCGGGCGTCTTCTTCGCACTCGCCGACATCAAAGGCAAGCATGCCGCCGAAACCGCCGTGCATCTGTTTGGTCGCCACGGAATGCCCGGGATGACTCTCCATGCCCGGATACATCATCCGCGATATCTTCGGATTGGATTCGAGAAACTCCGCAATCTTTTGTGCGTTCCGGTTCATCGCTTCGGCCCGGAGTTCAAAGGTTTTCAAACCTCGATCCAGCAGGAACGCAGAGTACGCATCCAGAGTTGTTCCGATCGCCTGACGGGTAAACCACAGCTTGTTGTAATGCTCTTTCGATCCGGCGATGGCGCCCGCCATGAGATCGTTATGCCCGCCGAGCGCCTTGGTCGCGCTGTGAACGACCAGGTCGGCGCCCAGTTTGAGTGGCTTCTGGTGATAAGGCGTGGCAAAGGTGTTGTCGACAATCACCATCGCGCCGACCGTATCGGCCACCTTGCGGATATCACCGATATCGATGATCTTGCATAGGGGATTGGTTGGGGATTCGATAAAGATCATTTTTGTGTTGGGGCGGAAATGTTCAGCGATTTGCGCCGAATCGTCGGCATTGAGCCATGTGATTTCTATCCCCATGCGTTCCAGAATGAGAGAGACCTTGTAATTGGCGCCGTAGGTGTCGTGGAAGATAATGAGATGGTCGCCCGCATTCAGGTAAGTCAGATAAACCATTGTACAGGCGGCCATACCCGAAGTACACACAATGCAATCTTCAGCTTCTTCCAGGGCGGCGATCTTGTGTTCCACCTGGCGCACGGTCGGGTTGTCGTCGCGGTGATAGGTGTATCCGTCGATCTCGCCGTCCGTAATCTGGCGCAGCACTTCGAATGAGAGATACTCGTAATTGACGGCATTGACGATAGGCGTAACCATTGGCCGGTTGCCGTATGGGGTCAGTGGATGAGGAGCCATTTTGCGTTATCCTCCTTTGCAGTATGAAGAGGCGTATGCCTCAATTCAACAAACTCCGGGGTCAGGTTCTTTCATCATCCCCAGGGGTGCGGTGCTCATTTGAGCCTTTCATGGCGTCTGGAATCAAGTATTTTCAATACACCTTTTCAGTATCAGCGTCAAGTCAGGAATAACCCGGGAACGGCAAGGATGAAGGACGCCCGGTGATCAGGCCTGCCCATTTGACAAAGAGGGGGCGCATGGAGGCTCCACCTAGGACAAATTAAGGTATTATTCCTAACAACATGAGATTCCGGTGGGTTTGTGGCACTCTCTTATCACCCCACCTCGAGAGAGCAAGAAAGGGAGTAGATCGTGAAAAGTATCAAAACTATAGCAATGTTGGCTCTTCTCGTGTTGGCCTCACAGTGTTTCGCTTGCAGTCGGGTCGACGGGGGGGCGGACATGAATATCGAGGAGCTGGAGAACCTGATAACGTCTGGCGCCGGCGGGCTTTCTCCCCATACCCCCGCGCAAACGCAGGCGTTTAAATTCGGCGTGAATGCCGACAACTGGAAAAATCAAATAGAACATCCCGGATTTGCACAACTTCTCAAAGACATGGGCGTTGAATTCGTGGTCTGGCACCTGTCTCCCGAAGAGGAGTCCTCCGACGGCATCACCAGAATTGTCGAGTTCTGTCGCAATCATCAGCTCGAATACCTCTTCAACACGGAACTGGTGAACTATGTCCCCGGCGTTCCGTACTTTCAAAACACCGACGGCACATACCGCTGGGATTTGCGCCGGGAAACCCTTGAAAACCTCATGGACGACCCTCTGTTTCTCGGCCAGGTCTACGACGAGCCCATGCTGATGCAGTCTTTGCGAGGGGAAACCGTGCAGGGCCGGACCATCCCGCCTTATTTTGTCGACACCTCGGGCATGGACCCGGAAGGGGCGTTTCAGGTGGTAGCGGGGAAAATCCACGAACTTCATTCCTGTTTCGCCACGTATGGCAAGGACGCCGCCTTTGAAATGGTCTTCCCGGATTACGCCCACTGCGTGGCACGAGGAGGCGCCATCCTCACGCCCAAATTACTGAAGGAAAACCCGAACGACCTGATGTTCGCCGTGTACGTGGGCGCATTCGCTTCAACCCCAAAGGGGGAAGCCCTTGAAAACGGAAAAATATGCTAAAATTTATCCGTACAAGGCAACCCGGCAGGAGAAATGGCGGGCCTTTCCTATCTGTCAGGCAACATAGTCCGGCAACTGTCCCGTATCGGCAGCCGTCGGTTTTCGGATCGTTGCCACCACGGCTCGTTACCGGTCTCAAAGATCGTTCAAGCGACCGGCATAGCCCACATCTTGGTGGTTGCTTCACCCCATTTGCCGCCACTGGTAAAACGCTCCAGGAACAAATCGAGATCCGTTACGCGAGTAAACCCAACGGCATCGATGCCGAGGGCGAACACGGTGTCGGGCAGGAAACCCGCCGTAGGTCCCATCATGGCAACGAAGGCGGCATCGGTGCAGTGGGGCATGACGTGCGGCAATGTATCGTTCAAAACGCTTGTGGCCGTTACGAGCACCTTATCGCATCCGCGCAGTGTCTCAGGGTTGTCGGATATGGGAAAAGGATAGGATCCTTGCGGCAGTGTTCCGGACAACTCGACAACGTTCAGTTCGCCCGCTTTTTCCATCATCATGTTCATCATCGGGCCAAAAAAACCGACCACGCCGAGCCGGGTCGATTTGTCCAGCTGCAGGAGGTCGGAAAGGTCCGACTCCGTGTCCAGTCGGTAGGCGCCGGGGTTATTGATCAGAAAGTCCTGCGACAAGGCATTGAGTACGGCAAGGCCCGCGGTCTTTTTCAGGGTGTCTTCGGAGAGCAGCCATGAGATGATTTCGTCGACCGGCCGGTTCGTTATCTCGGTTGTGTCCCATGCCAGATAGCGTTCCATGGCTTCATCGTCGCGGTAAAACAGGTTGTAACTGAAACCGACGGTGCCGTTTTCCAGAACGGCCACGCTGAACGGTGGCGCCTTTGGTGGATACTTCGTGTCGCGCACCGGCGTTTTGACAAAGCGTTGTACCTTGGCGGACAAATTTTCCGAGCATTTGTCCCGGATCGAAGCGATCAGGTCTTTTTTCAACTGCATGGTGTTCTCTCCTTGTAGGTATTCCCGTTATGCCAGGATTCGATTGATTTCACGTTTCGCCGGCCTATTCCGGCTCTTGACGCACGCCCGGTTGTATCAACCTGTTGTCAGGGGACGGGCGGCGTCTTCATTTTTTACCGTGCTGGGGATTCTTGCTTGTCGCTTCGGTTTCCGGCCTTTATCAAGGAGAGGATTTCCGACGGCGAGCGTTGCGCACGTTCCGCGATGTCTCTCATGGTATCGTCGCCGGATGAGCTGATGCCCGCGGCCTGGAGTGCCAGGACGGCGTTCCGGAGATCTATTCCCTGGGCGGCGCACACATCCTGAAGTTTTTTGAGCCCCATGCCCGATCTTCCGCTCCCGGGTGCGGCAGGTTTTGCCGAACCGTTTGTCGTATTTGTGAGATTCAACAAGGTAAAGAGTTTGCTTGGTGATATGCCGAGGCGCTGCGACGCCTCGAGCATGGTTGTCGAGGCATTGGACGCGGTAAATCCCAGTTCGGCAAGACGTGCCTGGAGTTCCGCAAGGGCAACGCCGGTTCTTTGGGCGAAATCTTCGAGAGTGGAATCTTCGGCGTGCGGATATGGCGCAGGTTCGCTCCGTTCCTCCCAATAGGCTTTGATGCGGTCGTTTATGTCCACCACATATACGAAAGGGGGTACTCCCAGCAGGACGCCAATGACCAGTAGTGCGGCAGTGCCGACGGCTATGGCCATTTCACGTTTCAGGTTCAATCCCGCCCTGGTTTTGATGTAGTTGAGGAACACGCTCCAGTTGTAATAGAGGTGAAACGTTGATGCGACAAGGAAGAGAATGCCGGAAATCATGTGGACGGCGGCCCATTGTTCCTTGCTGAGGCCCGCGAATCGCCAATCCGTCCATTGGGCAACGCGGCCTTGCGGTGTGGCATAGAGAACCGCGCCGGTGACGACCAACAAGATGAACCCGAGGGTGACCAGAAAAGAAGTCAGGCCTCGCCAGTGAAATGAAGTGTCGTTCTGTTTTGTGTCTTGAGAGTCTCTCATTGCTGGGTGTCCTTTATGAATGGATTTGAGCATTCGCGTGGTTCAAAGGTCTTTTCCGGCGGATCCTGCCATGGTTTCGGTGGACTCGCGAGGCTTCCCGTCTCCCGGACAAGGGTGTGCATGACGGCCGCGGATTGCCACATGGGTCCCCACGGGAAGCCCGACATGGTTTGCAATTACGGGACATTTGGCCTTGAACAGGAAAAATATGTCGGCGTTCGTGTCACTGAGGGTTTCGAAGTTGCCCTGTCCCTTGGCGATGACCAGATCCGCCATGCTGAAGCGTCGGCGGAAATCCCGGCTGCAATCGGTAAGGATGGTCCCGGGTGCGTCGGAGCCGTTGTTGATGACCTCCACGAGGTCGTGCAGCCCGGCTGCTTCCGCGTCCACGCGCGTGGCATCGTTCAAGACCGGCGTCCCTCGAACGGCGAGGGTTACGCGATCGAGCGGCAGCTGTTCGATCAGCAGGCGGTCAAAAACGATTTCTCCGGCGTTGTCGGCCAGGTACAGAATTTTGCGCGCACTGCGTACCGTGTCGCGGAAATCTTCGATATTGCCATGGAAAGGTTCGTTCAAAATATTGGCCATGGCGTTTTTTACATCACTGCCGCGAATATGGCCATTCACCCCGAGATCGATGACGTTGCCGGCAATCGCCACGCGAAGCGCCGTGAACAGCGGATCAGCTGAATCCCGTATCCTGGCGGATAGGTCCGGCAGCATCTCCAGCGCCGCCTGGTTGCAATGATCCTTGATTTCCCGATAGGGGTCGTCGACACGGGTAAGGTCGCGCAGGGTTCTGTGCAGTTTCTGGCCGATCGCGGGCGGGCTCTGGGAGAAATCCATCTGCGCGGCTTCCCGCAGGATGCCGCGCATGACACTTTCATGGATGGCCGGGTCGTCCGTGACGAACCGGGCCGCCTCCAATGCCTGCCGCGCGAAACAGGGGATACAGTCCAGGTAGGTATTCATAGGTTGCCGCGCCCCCTCCCGTTCAATGTTGGCGTACTTTTCATGACAAACTCCTTTTCGCAAATCGGACAGCAATCCGGATGCCAATATCCTGATTCCCGGCCCCGCGGTACGAAACTGCCCATAAACAGAGTACTATCTTAACGTTTCCACGAACAGGAATAAATGCCGTTGCCGTCGATGTTGCATTGTAACAGTGCAGGATGCACGGTTATTGTCGATGACCTCGTCCATCCTGTTCCGGCGCTTCAATATGGAGATATTTTATTTTCCGGTACAGCGTGCTGACATCGATGCCGAGTTCCCTGGCGGTGTTTTTCCGGTTGCCGCCGTTCCGGTGCAGGGCTTCCGTAATAAACAGTTTTTCAATGGCATCCAGGCGCATGGGATTGGTACCCTCATAACCCTGCTCCGATGTCGGACGCAGTTCGGGAGGCAGATGACACATTTCGATCATGCCGCCGCGGCAGAGAACAAAGGCCTGTTCAATGATATTCTCCAGTTCGCGGACATTCCCGGGGAACTCGTATTTCATCAACCTGGCCATAACGGAATCGGACACACCGGCGATGTCCTTGCCTTGCAGGCCGTTGAATTTGGCGATGAGGTGTTCCACCAGCAGTGGAATGTCCTCGCGCCTTTTCCGAAGTTCGGGCAGTTCCAGGTGCACGACGCGGATGCGATAGTAAAGGTCCTTGCGGAATCGTCCGGATCGAACCTCATCGAGCAATTTCCGGTTCGTCGCCGCAATCACGCGCACATCAACGGCAACCGGTTTTACGGCGCCCAGGGGCTCGATCGTCCGCTCCTGCAGCACGCGCAGCAACCGCACCTGCATGGCCTGAGATATGTCGCCGATCTCGTCCAGGAAAAGGGTTCCGCCGTTCGCAAGCACGAAACGGCCCGGCTTGTCCCGTTTTGCGTCCGTGAAAGCACCGGCCTTGTACCCGAACAGCTCGCTTTCCAGCAGCGTGTCCGGCAGGGCCGCGCAATTAACCGCGATGAAAGGTTTGGTGCTTCTCGGTGACAGATTGTGGATTGCACGGGCGAAAAGCTCTTTTCCGGTTCCGCTCGGGCCTTCGATGAGCACGGTGCTGACGGACTCCGCGACAAGCGGCAAGACTTCGAAAAGACGCATCATTGCCGGACTGCGGCCGACAATGTCCTCAAACGTGTAGCGGGACTCGAGTTCTTTCCGGAGCTGTTCCACCTGGGTCAGGTCCTGAAACGTTTCGACGCCGCCGATAATAGTGCCCGCGTTGTCTTCCAGCAGCGCCGTCGAGATGCGAATCGGGATTCGATCTCCGTGATGATTGATGATATTGGCGGTTGCGTTCACTACCGGAACGCCGCTGGTCATTGTGCGACGAAGCGAGCAGTCCTTTTCGCAGATGTCCGCCCGGAAGACATCGCAGCAACGGCTTCCGATCGCCGCATCACGACTGATCCCGGTGATTCTTTCGGCCGCCGCATTGAAAGAGGTAATGCGCCAGTTCCGATCAACCGTAAAAACACCTTCGTTTACGGAATCAAGGATAACGGTTTCCCGTTCATTACTGGTTTTCTTGCCCGGCATCGACGACCTCCTGAGAGTCGCTACAGTAATCGTGTTATTTGCAATGAATATATGGATATAGAATCGCAAAATGCACGATAATGTCAAGCAATGAATACTGTTTGAAAGTATAACCATATAATTTTATTGTTAAAAATCATAAGCTGTCATATGGCACGACAAATGCTGGTTATATGGTATGAGGCTTGCGATTCCACATTGGCAGGGCCGGGTTTCTCCGGTTTTCGATGTCGCCGGCAGTCTGCTCCTGATCGACTTGGTTGATGGAGTGGAAACCGCCCGCCAGCATATCGCCTTGCTGGATGACTTCCCGTTGGGACGGGCGCGGCGCCTGGCTGTTCTGGGAATTGATACGCTCATTTGCGGAGCCATTTCCCGGCCGTTGGAACTTGCCCTGCTTCACTCCGGCATCGAGGTCATCTCGCAAATCTGCGGTGATGTTGAGGTGATTGTTGACGCATACATGAAAGGCCGTATGCGGCAGCTGATGTTTTTCATGCCGGGGTGCCGCGGTCGGCAAAGACGTTTTCGTTGGGGGGGACGGAAAGGAAGAGGTTTATAACAGGCAATATATTCAGGAGGCATCATCTTTCATGTTCGAAGCGGGAGAGTTCACGGGGAGGTTGACATAATGCCACTGAAAAATGGAACAGGACCGCCGCAAGGTGGGGGACGCGGAGGCGGAAGAATGGGTGGTCCCTATGCGGCCGGTCCCGGCGGAGCGTGCATTTGTCCCAAGTGCGGCCGGAAAACGGCGCATACCGCGGGACAGCCCTGCAATCGGCAAAAATGCCCCGATTGTGGCGCAAACATGGTGCGAGAGTAAAGAAAATCTGAAGGAGAAAGGAGAACGGTTATGCCAAGGGGAGATGGAACCGGTCCTCTCGGTTTCGGGCCGATGACGGGAAGAGCGGCTGGTTATTGTGCCGGTTATCCGGCTCCCGGATTCATGAATTCCCTCTATGGGGGAGGATATGGAGGAGGCTGGGGCGGCTATCCGGTTGCCGGTTTTATGCCCCCACTCTACGGAAGAGGATTTGGAATGGGCCGGGGGCGCGGCGGCGGACGCGGCAGGTGTAACAGGTTTTACGCTTACGGCCTTATGACTCGGCCACGGGCGGCAATGGGATGGCCCGTGTACCGGACACTCTGGTGAAACAAAAGACTTACGAGAAAGGAGAACGGTTATGCCAAGAGGTGATGGAACCGGCCCGACTGGTTTCGGGCCGATGACGGGAAGAGCGGCTGGTTATTGTGCCGGTTATCCGGCTCCCGGGTTTATGAATCCCCTCTACGGGAGAGGATTCGGCGGCGGGGGCTGGGCTCGCGGCGGCGGTTTCGGTTGGAGGAACCGGTTTTATGCAACCGGTCTGACGGGGTGGCAACGGGCCGGTATGGGACCGGTACCCCCTTATGCGCCTTTTGCTCCTGATTATGCCGCTCCCTTTACCAAGGAGCAGCAGGTCGAAGCCCTCAAGGGACAGGCCGGTTATCTCGAAAGCGAACTGGAAGCCATACGCAAACGGATCGAAGAACTCGAGGCCAAAACAGGGTAATAATAACACGTCGATTGAACACGTGCGGTACAACACAGCCGCTGGGGCCGCGGGAAGTGACAACGCAAGGCTTCAGCGGTTGTTTGCGCCGAAAAAGGGATTTGAATGATTGGATCATACGTTGCCGGCCTTCGTTCGCGAATCGGTTCCGCGTGCATTTTCGTGCCCGGCGTCCGGGCCATAATCCTCAATACGCATGGCGAAGTCCTGCTTCAGCGAAGATCGGACAACGGTTTATGGGGACTTCCTGGTGGTGGGGTCGAACTTCATGAAACAGCGCTTGAGGCGCTGCGTCGTGAAGTTTATGAAGAGACCGGGATCGTCGTTAACAGCGCCGAACCCATGGCTCTCTATTCGGGTCCCGGACAACGATTTCGCTATCCGAATGGTGACGAAGTGCAGCCATTCGCGATCGCGTTCATAGTACGCGAGTGGACCGGACAGCCGGAATCAGACGGAAAAGAGGGTTTGGCATTGCGTTTCTGGTCACTGGACGCCTTGCCGCATGATATGATGGCGATACACGTTCGAACCCTGGAGGATTTCCGCACCTACAACGGTCGCTTCATTGTTGCCGATAATGAAAAAGAAGGAGAATGCTCATTATGACACACTTGCCTGAATCCGTCCGCCATGCCTGGGAAGACCGCGATGATCCGGTCATTCTTGCCACGGTCGACGAAAACTGCGTACCCAACATTATCTATGTCACCTGTGTCGGCATGCACGGCGATGATTGTCTGGTCGTGGCGGACAACTACTTCGACAAAACCAGGAAAAATGTACTGAGAGGAGGGCGGGGTTCCATGTTGTTCCGCGACAGGCAGGGCAAAACCTATCAGGTCAAGGGGACCCTGGAATACCATGCAGAAGGGGAGATTTACGATTTCATGAAGACCTGGAATCCGCAAAAGCATCCGGGTCATGCCGCGTTGGCCCTCAGAGTTGAATCAGTGTTTTCAGGGGCGGAACGACTGGCGTAATTCTCCGCCCGAACCAAGAAAAATCAACTGGGCCGGTACAAGCAGAAAAGCGGCTCCCTATTGAAAGGGGCCGCCTTTTTTGGTATGCCAAACATCAACCCGGCGTTTTTCTCTTTTTCCCGGAGAATGAGTGCGTGCCGCCGCGGAAGGCGCCGGAAAGATAAAATGACGGTTCCTTGAAAAACCGATTCATTCTGTCCCAAAACTATCTGCTCGGAAACGTCTATTCGCCCGCGCATATTTGATAAGCATGTCTTTATCAGGAAATCCTTCAGAAACCTCGTGTTCGCTCCGATACATTCAGTAATGCCGAATATTATTATGCGAAATTTTCTTTGAGGACAAAGGACGACAACTTATGGGCACGATGGACACGATGTACATCCCGGTCAGTATTGAAAGTATTGAGACGGCAGTTTTTCCGGATGTTGCACTGTTTCTGAAAACCGGCAAGAACTATGTTCTTTACAAGAGTCACGGTCGTGATTTTACCAGGGAAGATGCCGAGCGTCTCTCCAGCAACAAGGTCGAGTTTCTTTTCGTGAGCCCTGAAGATATGGACGTCATAACGGAGCACATGGAAAAAAGCGCGGAAAGGTTTTTGAAGAGCGACAAGTTCGATGGCAGGACCAAAGGGAAAATCATTTACCAGACCTCGATCAATTACATGGGGGATATGTTCACGAATCCGCATAAGGCCGGTGACCTGGAGCGAAGCCAGCGGCTGGTTGAAAACCTGCTTTTGTATCTTTCCAAGGATCCGACGGCCATTACGTCGCTTGAATCGGTTATGTCACACAATTTTCCGACCTTCGTCCATAGTCTTCATGTAACAACACTTTCTCTCCTTCTTCATGCCGAGACTTTTCTCCTTTCCCACGATGAAGTGGTGGATGTCGGCATCGGCTGCATGCTTCACGATATCGGGATTCTTTTTGTCCCGCAGGAGATTTTGACCAAACCGGGGAAACTGACACCAGGCGAAATAGCCGCTATCAAGAAGCATGCGGAGGAAGGGTTTGCCTATTTGCAAAAAAACAGTTCGTTGAGTTCCGTTTCTCTTGCTATTGTAAGGAATCATCATGAGCGTAATAACGGTAGCGGGTATCCGCGGGGGCTCAAGAACGAGTCGATTTCCCGTAGTGCACAGTTATGCGCCATTTGCGACGTTTACTGCAACCTGACCGTTGATCGGAATGGAAACAAAACTCTTCCGCCGAACATTGCGCTTCATGTGATGAAACAGGAGATGAAGGGGGCTTTCAACGGGCGGTTTTTGGATCTTTTTGAAAAAGTTGTCGGCGCGGATGATGACGACAACCTGGAGGTGCTTCTGTAACTTGTTGTATTGTCTTGTTTTATGAGCGAAAATCGTTAAAGGGCTTTGGCGGCATTGAAGTCGCAGCCTTGTCGCATCTGAAAGACTCTTGCAATGAATATGAAAACTTCATCTTATTACACTGTCGAGTGGAAAAAACACAATCCGGCAGCATACTGGATTTGCGCCGGTCTGACGGCACTGGCCATGGCCGTAATCTTGTTGTGGCACGTGCCGTTTGTGTATGCCGAGGAGGTTGACCAAAGTCAGGATGTCTTCAGGTTTGTAATGTCGCATTCTATACTGGATCATGCCGATCCGCAGGATGTGAAGATCGCCATGGAATTGTGGGCTCGGGAGTTGTTGCGTTCTCTGGACAAGAAAAAATATTCGGTCAAGGTTTCCAGAAACTTTGAAGAAACGCAAAAGATACTTCAAAAAGGCGACCTTGACTTTATTTTGTTTTCCTCCATTGATTACCTGAAGCTCCGGGATCTGGCCAAAAGCGTTCCGATTCTCGTTGGCTCGAATGATGTGGGTGAATCACGTGAGTATCTTCTTGTAGTCCGAAACGACAGTGGCATCAAGACAGTAAAGGACTTGCGGGGCAAAAGGATTGCACTCCTTGCGGAGAAACAAGGCAGCCAGGGGTCCATCTGGCTTGATGTACTGCTTATGCGGAATGGCGCGTGGAATCGTGATGCTTTTTTTCTCCGTGTCTTGGAATCGACCTCGTATCCTCGAGCCGTAATGGCTGCTTTTTTCGACAAAGCAGATGCGGCAATCGTTACCCGTGGTGCATACGAAACAGCCAATGCCTTGAATCCCCAGGTTGGTCGTCGCTTGCACGTCATAGAAAAATCCAAAGATCTGATAGGAAGAATTTCATGTATTCTGCCGTCAACCAGTAAAAAGCTCAGAAGTCAGTTGGAAGATGTCGGCATACACCTGCATGAGAGTCCTACCGGGCGACAGATCCTGACGCTCTTCAAGTTCGACAGGATCATCCGGTTTCAGCCTTCATATCTGACGGGACTCCAGGAACTGCTCCGCGAAAGAGATCGCTTGCTTGCAATGAAGAAAAAGAGGCGATATCGCGCCAACCGATAAAGGCGGTTCGGGAACGTATCCGAAGGCGTCCTTTGCAATCCTCTGCCCATCGTTTTGATTTATCAAGGGGACCCCTTCCGGTCTCTCCTCATCGAGCTTGTAAGTCGCCGGCCGACTGATAGACTGAACGAGAAAGGCTTGCCGCAAAAAACCGGCAGATGAGCTATTTACGTGGTGGTGATTCTTATGCGGAACCGCGCGGCTGAAAATCCCTATGAGACCGATACCCTCCTGTCCCAGTATTGCGAATTCCATTATGGAGACGAATATTTCGGGGTCGGGAATTTCCCCGCCTGCTGTGCGCGGCGGTGTCTTGAGCTCATGGCGGGGCGTCGGAAGGGTGCCGCCCTTGATGCGGGATGCGCCGTGGGCAGGACCACTTTCGAGCTTGCCCGGGAATTTGCCGCGGTTACCGGGGTGGATTCTTCCCGGCGCTTCATCGACGCTGCCAATGCAATGCGTGACGAGGGCCGGCTATCCTACGGCCTCGTCAAGGAAGGCGAACTGACAACCCGTGTCGAGCGGCGTCTCGTGGATTTTGAACTCGACGGGGTCCGTGACCGGGTGGACTTCGTCTGTGCCGATGCCCTCTCGCTGCCGTCGGCATGCACCGGCTACGACCTGGTCTTCGCCGGCAACCTTATCGATCGCCTGAAATCCCCCCGCCGTTTTCTCCTGTCGCTCCCGCCGCGTATCAATCCGGGCGGCCTGCTCGTTCTTGCCTCTCCCTATACCTGGTGTGTCGAATTTACACCAAGAGCGGAGTGGCTGGGCGGTTCCCCGGCGACAAACAGCAACAGCACAACCCTGCATAGTCTGCAAGAACTCCTGGCCCCTCACTTCAGGATGCTGGCGGAACCGGACGACATCTCCTTCGTCATTCGCGAAACCGCCCGGAAATACCAGCATTCCATCGCCCAGATGACGGTCTGGGAACGCTGTCGCTAGCCGGATCTTCTTCGTTCAACCACATGTGCTCTCCAACTCCTCCTGACGAAATACTGTCCCGGATATATGGGGAGGGGCACCGATATCGACTATGGCCGCGTGTTGCCGGAATTCGATATCTTCCTTCAGGCGCCGCTGGCGCCGGCTGTGAAGGAGCGCGTGACGGCCCGGCAAATTTTCAAGAAGGTTAGGGTGGCGGGCGGTGCCTTGTAACCACCATGTTGCAGAATATATTGTAGTGTTTTTCTTGTTTTATACTATATGTTGTGTTTTTTTAGAGAAAGCCATTGACATCCCGCTCCCGGGGTGTTAAAAATTCCACATACATCAACAACGGATGGAAGCGTGGAAGAGGGGTGCCGCTCGTAGCTGGAGCCATTCCCCCGCTGCCCCGCAGCCGTAAAGGGAACGAAAGCCCAACCGCCGCACGGCGGAAAAGCCACTGGGAATGATATCTTCAATTCCTGGGAAGGCGGGTGAGTAGGTTGTTGCCCTGAGCCGGAATACCGCTCTATTCGCAAGCTTCGAGGGAGGCGATCATGCAACGACGATTCATTCTTTTCCCGCCTGTTGTTTGTTCCGCCGAATATTTTGTTCATTCCGTTACTGCGGATCCGGTTTCTTCGCCTAAGACTCGGTGTGTCACGGCAAGGTTGCCGGTAAATCCGGCTGCCGACTAGCGCAATCTTACCCTCAACCGGTTGTCCTGTCGCTTCAAAAGCTTGCCACGGTCCGTGTTCATGGGGCCGGAGCCCCATTTCAACTCTTGGAAGGCGCGGTGTGCGTTCTGTCAGGCAGTTTTTCTTCTTTGTAATCGGCGATTTCACATTAAACAATCGGGCAACGTAACGATTTTGAACAAGCTCCATCCACCAGAGAGGTAATATCATGAATAATACCAACGTTCACTTCCAGGCCGGCCAGGAATTTCCCCTTCGCGAGGTTGTAAAGCGGGACGGTTCGATCGTGCCGTTCGTGGCGGATAAGATTCGCTCCGCCGTCAGGCGGGCCGGTGAGGCTACGGGAGAATTCGACCGGGAAGAGGCTGCGCTGTTGACCAGCCAGGTGCTCAAGGTCCTGCGCCACAAGTTCGACGAGACGCCTCCGCAGATCGAGCAGATCCAGGATGTCGTAGAGCAGGTGCTGATCTCCGCCAACCACCTCAAGACCGCCCGGGCCTATATCGTTTATCGCGAGCAGCACCACAAGCTGCGCCGCGACCGCAAGACCCTGGTGGACGTAGCATCCTCGGTCAACGAGTACCTGGAACAGTCCGACTGGCGGGTCAATGCCAACGCCAACCAGGGATATTCTCTCGGCGGCCTGATACTCAATGTTTCCGGCAAGGTGATCGCCAACTACTGGCTCAGTCACGTCTATCCGCCGGAAGTGGGCGCGGCGCACCGTGACGGCAGCCTTCACATCCACGACCTGGACATGCTGTCCGGGTACTGTGCCGGCTGGTCGCTGCGCACGCTGCTGGCGGAAGGGTTCAACGGCGTGGCCGGCAAGGTTGAGGCCGGTCCGCCCCGGCACATGTCCAGCGCCGTCGGCCAGATTGTTAATTTTCTCGGCACCCTTCAGAACGAGTGGGCCGGGGCCCAGGCATTCAGCTCCTTCGACACGTATATGGCCCCTTTCATCCGGATAGACAACCTCGACTATGAGGAGGTAAGACAGCATATCCAGGAACTGGTTTTCAACCTGAACGTGCCGTCGCGCTGGGGCACCCAGACGCCGTTTACCAACCTGACGTTTGACTGGGTCTGCCCCGAGGATCTCAGAAACCAGGTCCCGGTCATCGGCGGTGAGGAAATGCCGTTCCGTTACGGGGACCTCCAGGCCGAGATGGATCTCATCAATAGGGCCTACATCGAGGTGATGACCTCGGGCGACGACAAGGGGCGGGTGTTCACCTTTCCCATTCCCACCTACAACATTACCGCCGATTTTCCCTGGGAAAGCGAGAATGCCGGTCTGCTGTTCGAAATGACCGCCCGCTACGGGCTTCCCTATTTCCAGAACTTCATCAATTCGGAATTGAGCCCGCACATGGTCCGTTCCATGTGTTGCCGTTTGCAGTTGGACCTGCGGGAACTCCTGAAAAGAGGAAACGGGCTGTTCGGTTCGGCGGAACAGACCGGTTCGATCGGCGTGGTGACCCTGAACTGCGCTCGGCTCGGTTACCAGTGTCGCGGCGATGAAGACGCACTGATCCGGCATGCCGACCAGTTGCTGGATCTGGCCCGCACCAGCCTGGAGATCAAGCGGAAGGTTATCCAGCGGCACATGGACGGAGGCCTGTTTCCCTATACCCGCCGCTACCTGGGCACCCTGCGCAATCACTTTTCCACGATCGGGGTCAACGGCATCAACGAGATGGTCCGTAACTTCTCCGGTGATGGATACGACATTGCCGAGCCGGAGGGACAGGCACTTGCGTGCCGTTTCCTGGATCACATCCGTGACCGTCTGCTGATTTTTCAGGAGGAAACCGGCCACATGTACAATCTTGAGGCCACCCCGGCGGAGGGAACTACCTATCGCTTCGCAAAGGAAGACCGGAAGTGTTGTCCCGGCATCATCCAGTCGGGGATGCCGGAAGCGCCGTACTATACCAATTCGTCACAGCTGCCGGTAGGGTATACCGACGACCCTTACGAAGCACTTGAGCTGCAGGAAGAACTCCAGCGCAAATACACCGGCGGTACCGTCTTCCACCTGTACATGGGTGAACCACTGACCAGCACCGCGGCATGCCGCAGCCTGGTACGGCGGGTTCTGGAAAACTTCAGCATTCCCTACCTGACCATTACGCCGACGTTTTCCATCTGTCCGAAGCATGGCTACCTGCCGGGGGAACATCCCTTCTGCCCGCTGTGCGATGAGGAACTGCTGCAAAAGAAGACGGCGGTGTAAGCACTTTCATGTCTTTTTAAGGTCAGGCCTGCCAGGTTTTCAAAAACCTGGCAGGTCTCGGAAACTCCAGCAATGAAAGGAGTAGGTAAATGAGCGTCAATGAAAAGAATCGTGAGGAAATTTGCCTGGACGATGCCGAGCGTCAGCGTTGCGAGGTCTGGACGCGGGTGATGGGATACCACCGGCCGGTGGAATCCTTCAACATCGGTAAAAAGGCGGAGTATCGCCAGCGGCGGTTTTTCCGTGAATCGCCACTTCAGGAAAAGCCGTGATTAGCGTTGGCGGAGTAACGCCCTGCACTACCATCGACTATCCCGATCACCTGGCCGCCGTCGTGTTCTGCCGGGGCTGTCCCTGGCAGTGCGGCTATTGCCATAACCGGCATCTCCTGGATCCTTCCGACGGCACGGCGGTTTCCTGGCAGGCGGTTCTCGAGTTTCTCGACCGGCGGCACGGCCTGTTGGATGCCGTGATCTTCAGCGGCGGGGAGCCGACCCTGCAGGAAGGAATTGAAGCTGCGGTTCGGATGGTGCGGGACAAAGGGTTCCTGGTCGGGCTGCACACGGCCGGGCCGTATCCCGACCGCTTGTGTTCCCTTTTGCCGTACCTGGATTGGGTCGGAATGGATATCAAGGCACCGTTCCACGAGTATGAAAAGATCACGGGGGTCCCCGGCAGCGGTGATGTCGCCCGGAAAAGTGCCCGGCTGGTCAGGGAAAGCGGGGTTGCGCACCAGTTTCGCACGACGCTCGATCCGTTCCTGCTGTTGGAATGTCGCATCGATTCGCTTCGTCTGATGGTGGAACAGGAGTGGCGGAGCGAGTTCGTGGTACAGAGAATTTCAGGATAGGCGGGATTTATCCTTCCGAAAATATGGCATGACCGGGGGTTGCGGATAAATTTCCGGGGAATGTTTGATCGGCGCCATTTACGGTTCGGCAGCCGCATGGCGACTTGACTGCCGACAAAAATACCAAAACATTAACGGGTGGAAGCGTGGAAGAGGGGTGCAAAGCCCCCGCTGCCCCGCAGCCGTAAGGGGAACGAAAGCCCATCCGCCACATGGCGGAAAAGCCACTGGGGAACCGGTTTGAATCCCGGAACGATGACCGTTTCCGGGAGAAAGCCGCCTGGGAAGGCGGGCAAGTAGGTCGCTGCCCTGAGCCGGAATACCGTTCCATCCGAAACTTCGCGGGAGGTAATTAGATGGTTTGCAAGGTGAAATTCTTTTGTTTTGTTTTCTGCCTGGGCATTCTGCTCCAGGCGGGAGGGGCGTTCGGCCAGGAAGACACGACACGGTTGGAGGATCTGGTGGTCACGGCAACCAGGAGCGAGATGCCGTTGGCGGAAGTGGGAAGCTCTCTTACCGTCATTACGGCCGATGACATTGAACGGCAGCAGAAGAGGCTCGTTCTGGATGCGTTACGGGAGGTGCCCGGACTCGATGTAATCCGGAGCGGTGGCCCCGGCGCGACAACGCTGGTCGCAATACGCGGCGCAAATCCGGAACAAACCCTGGTTCTGATCGACGGCAGCCGGATGAACGACCCTTCGACACCGGGCAGTTCCTTCGACTTCGCGAATCTGACGACCGACAATATCGAGCGGATCGAGATCCTGCGCGGGCCGCAGAGCACCCTTTACGGCTCGGATGCCATAGGCGGCGTAATCAACATTATTACCCGTCGGGGCGAGGGGCGGCCGGAAGGTTTCCTGTCCATGGAGGGCGGTTCGTTCGCCACGGTACGGGAACAGGCCGCCATCAAAGGCGGCCTGGATAAGCTGGACTATTCGCTGGGGATCTCACGGCTTGATACGGGTGGGATTTCCGCCGCCGGCAGGAACTACGGCAACCGGGAAGACGACGGCTATCATGCCACTTCCTTTTCCACCCGACTGGGGCTGAAACCGTCCCCTATCTTCGATGTCGACTGTACCATCCGGTACCTAGACACACGATTCGATATGGATAACAGTGGCGGTGCCGGTCAGGACGATCCCAATTCGATTGTCGGGTCGGAACAGCTCTTCGTGAGCTCTCGTGCCCGGTTGTCCCTGTTCGATGACCGCTGGCGCCAGAAGCTGGAGCTTGCCATCATCAACCTTGACAGAGATTACCGGAACGACGTTGATGCGGACCATCCGTCCGACATGGATCGCAGTACCTATCATGGCGAAGCCGTAACCCTGAACTGGCAGCACACGCTCCTGCTCCATCCGACAACCACCGTGGTTCTGGGCGTGGAAAGAAGAGACGAGGAAGCAAAATCCATATACTACTCGGACAGTTCGTGGGGGCCATACAGCAGTATCTTCCCGAAACAAACGGCCCGGAATACCGGGGTTTACGTAGAGGACCAGCTCAATCTGTGGGATTCCTGGTTCACCACCGTCGGCGCGCGTTTCGACGATCATAGCGGATTCGGGTCAAAAGTCACCTGGCGCGTTACCACTTCGTATCTCTTCAAGAACACCGCTACCAGGCTCAGGGGAAGCTACGGGACGGGATTCAAGGCGCCGTCTTTATACCAGCTCTATGAACCCACGTATGGCAACAGCGCATTGAATCCGGAGAAGAGCAGCGGCTGGGATGCCGGTATCGAACAGGCATTTTTCGAGGGTCGCCTGGATCTGGGAGCCACATGGTTTGCCAATGACTTCAAGGATCTGATAGAATTCGACAGCAGCGCGTACACCTATCGGAATATTTCCCGTGCGAAGTCGAATGGCGTGGAACTCTCCGCCACGGTCAGGCCTGCTGATTGCCTTACCCTGCGGGCCGGTTATACCTGGATGGAAACAGAGAATAAAAGTACCGGCATGCAGTTGCTCCGGAGACCGAAAAACAAATTCAGCTTCGATGCGAATTATCGCTTTACCGGCAAAGGGAACATCAATCTGGAAATCCTGTATGTGGGGAAACGGGATGACTACGACTACAGTTCCTGGCCTGCCGAACGGGTCGAACTGGGTGGCTACCTGCTTATGAACATGGCCGCTTCCTATGATGTGACACGGTGGTTGCAGCTGTTTGCCCGGGTGGATAATCTTCTGGACCGGGATTACGAGGAGGTCAAGGGCTACGGAAATGCCGGTATCGGGGCTTATGGCGGGGTGAAGCTGTCGTTTTGACGGGAAGGATCACAAGAGCATAGTTGAGAAAAGTCTTAACGTAACAGGATGGACGGGATAAAATGATTGTTGTTTTCATCCTGCCCATCCTGTTGATTAGGCAGGTTCGTTTTTTCGTTTTGGCTTGTCGCTTTATAGTGGATGGCTGCCGTTTATTCCGGTAACATCCTATTTTTTTCGGGGTGCCGGTGAAAAGGATACTATTCGCATTTATTCTGCAGTTGACTTGGAGTGCGGCCTGCCGGGCCGCGCCGCCGCAAAGGATCGTTTCCCTCGCGCCGAGTGTGACCGAGGTTATCTGCGCGCTTGGGTTGGAAGCAAACCTGGTGGGGGTTACCAGTTATTGCGACCGGCCGGCGTCGGTGCGGGGCAAGGCCGTTATCGGTGGGCCCGCAAACCCGTCACTGGAGGCGGTTTATTCACTCAAGCCCGACCTGGTGGTGGTTGACGAGGAGGGCCTCGGCCCCTCGTTGACGGGTCGGTTGGAACGGATGGGAATCAAGGCGGTGCAGTTTCATGGTTCGCGGCTTGTCGGGCTGGCCGAGGGAATTCGTCGGCTGGGGCGCGATCTCGGTGTTCCCGGACGTGCAGAGGTGCTTGCCGCACGAATTGAGCGCTCGTTGCGGTCGGCAAAGGGAAGCCGGGCTCTTCCCAAGGTACTCTATGTTATCTGGCCGGATCCGCTGATAACGGCCGGTCCCGGCACGCTAATCGATGACGCCTTGCGAATCGTGGGGTTTCGCAACTGTGCCGATGACGCCCACGGAACGTATCCGCACCTTTCCCTGGAAGCCGTGATGGCGCGAGACCCGGAACTGCTCGTGGTGGGGCCCGGGCATGCGGACTATTTTCCCCTGGACCGGCTCCTTCGGCGGTTGCGGTCCGTTCGGGCGGTGCGCCAAGGTCGTATCTGCTACGTCGGCGATGCCCTCTATCGCTCCGGTCCGCGCATTCCTGAAGGTCTCCGGGAGTTGCGCCGCTGTGCCCAACGCTTTTTCCCCGACCAACCGTCACGGCGACAGGGGGATGTCCCGTGAGGAAATATTCCTTTGTATATATGCCGCTTGCTCTTGTCGTGGTCCTGCTGGTTTCCCTGTCGGTCGGGCCTCGCCTGATCAATCCCTTTAACCCTGATCGCCTGCAGCTGAATATTTTACTGGAACTGCGCCTGCCCAGAGTAATTGTCGCCCTGCTTATGGGGGCCGGGCTTGGAGCTTCGGGCGCGGTGCTCCAGGGAGTGTTTCGCAATCCGCTTGCCGATCCTTATGTTCTTGGAACATCAAGCGGGGCCGCGCTTGCGGCTGCTTTCGGTTTGCTGGTATTCAGGGGAGCGACGGCCCTGACGGTGCCGTGCCTTGCCTTTGGCGGAGCGTTCCTTACCATTATCGTGGTGGGGCTGCTGGGTCGTGACGGCTGGGGCGTGGCGCGTGAACGTTTGCTGCTGGCCGGTGTCGGTGTCAGCTTTTTCCTGTCCGCCATCCTGATGCTGATGATGAGCTTGGCCAGTGCCGATGGCGTCAAGCGGGCGCTGTTCTGGATGGCCGGAGACCTGGCCAGTTCCGATTGGACGCTGGTTCCCGCGGCATCGGTGTTGATGTTGACCGGTTTCGGCCTGGCCTTGAGCCGGGCGCGGGGGCTCAATGCCCTGGCCTTGGGCGATGAGACGGCTTTCGGCCTCGGCCTGGAACCCGGCCGGGAACGGACATTGCTGGTTCTTTCCGCGTCGCTGCTTACGGCTGCTTCGGTTGCCCTGGGAGGAATTGTCGGCTTTGTCGGCCTGATCGTTCCCCATGGCGTGCGATCCCTGGCCGGTGCAGATGCCGGGCGGGTCGTCCCCCTGTCCGCGCTGGGCGGCGGGATGCTGCTCTGTCTTGCCGACGCTCTTGGAAGGAGCGTGCTGCCTCCCCTGGAGATACCGGCGGGGGTCGTTACGGCGCTGATCGGCGCTCCCTGGTTTCTGGTCATGCTTCGCCGCAGTACTGCAGGGGGTATCCGATGACGGTGTTGCGTTTCGAAGAGGTTTCTTTTTCCTACCGTTCGGAACCCTTCGTGCGGAATCTTTCCTTTGACCTTTGCCCTGGTCAGCTGACCGGCGTGATCGGGGCCAACGGTTCGGGTAAATCCACGATTCTGCGGCTTGGCGCCGGCCTCCTGTCGCCGCGTTCCGGAATGGTGAAGCTTCTCGGACAGCCCATCGGTTCATTGCGCGGGAGGGAACGCGCGGCTCGGCTCGGTTACTTGCCTCAATCGGTGGAAGCATCGCTGCCTTTCCGCGTGGGTGAGCTGGTGGCCATGGGAGCGGCGGCGGGCGGTACCGGCGAGGCGGTGTGTCGGGAAGCGTTACGCTGTGTCGGCCTGTCAGGTCGGGACGATACGCTTCTCTCTTGCCTCAGCGGGGGAGAGCGGCGGCGGGCCTTTATCGCCATGGTCCTTGCCCAGGGCGGTTCGGTACTGCTTTTGGACGAGCCGCTGGCCGGTCTCGACCTCCGTTTCCAGTACGAACTCCTCGACCTGTTACGGGACATGTGCCGGGAGCGGCAGGTGGCCATTCTTCTTTCCCTGCACGACCTGGCGCTGGCCCGGGAACTGGATCGCCTGCTGGTGGTTCGCGACGGTGCCATGCTGGCTGATGGATCTCCCGCGGAAATTTTTACCCAAAGCCTGATCCGTCGGACCTTCGACCTGGATCGTCCGGTCGGCTGGCTGGAGCCGGGACGATGAGACGCGCTAGTGGCAAGCGGTTGAGCCGTGACGGCGGATTCGGACTGTGCCTGCTTGCATCCGTACTGCTTCACCTGACTTTGCTGGCGGTCATGCCCCTGCCGAACCAGTTCCGCGCCCCGGCCGGAACCAACGTCTTCCTGGTTGCCGACAGCCGGGCATTGCAAGCTGGTCCGGGGAGCCGGACTTCGGGACGACTATCCTCCCCGAAAAAAAGTTTACGGCGAAAGGCTTCGCCTCCGGGAGCTTCTTCATCCCCGGTTCATTCTGTTCCCGTGACAGGGCAACGATCGAACTGCCCGGCGGTGGAGAAAGTCGCCAGGCAGGACACGGCGAAGCCTGTAGGCGATATTCCTGCTCCGCCCTTTGCCGGGAATCCGGACGATGCTTCTGTCGGTGGGGGGCTGTCGTCGGTGTCCCGGGGAGTCGGCATGGAAACTGCTCGGCGTGGCGTGGCTGGGGGAGAAAAGCTGGAGGAGGAACCGGAACTGGGGGCAATCGGCGCCGCCGCCTTTCTTCACCGGGCAATTCCCCGCTATCCTCCGGTTGCCCGCAGGCTCGGGAGGGAAGGTACGGTGACCCTGCGTCTTGCGATTGATGCCCATGGTGCATTGCGGAACGTGGAAGTGCTGCGGGGCGCCGGGTACGGTTTCACCGAAGCGGCTCTTGACGCCCTTGAGCGTTCCACGTTTCGTCCGGCCGTGAGAGGCGGCCGACCCGTCGATTCCCGGGCGGTGCTCAGGGTCGTTTTTGCGCTTCGCAATCATTAATCATTGATGTGCAATACATTTTTTTACATGACAACTATCGCTTCCTTGCGGTAGTCTGGAAACGATGCGACCAATTTTCAAGATTCCAGGAGCACGCCAGATGAAACGTATTATTATGTTGACAGCGGCAGCAGCCTTTTCCGCCGCGGTGTCGATTGTCGTGGCAGCGGAAACCGTAACCCTTCCGAAGGGCTATGAGAAGTGGGAAAAAAGCAAGCAGCAGGTCGAGAGCGACAAGAAATCCCTGTTTTACGGTATCCATTACACCTACGTGAACAAAACCGCCATGAAGACCTACCGGAAGGGGAACGGACACTATCCGGAAGGGAGTCAGTTCGTCGTGGTCCAGTATGGAATCCGCCAGCAGGACGGCAAGCCGGTACAGGGCAAAAAATCCATGATCGTGCTGATGAAAAAGGATAAACGATACAAGGAAACCGGCGGCTGGCTGTTTGCCGGCTTTACCCCGCAAGGAAAGCCGAGCGGCCTCGATCCGGTCAAGAACTGTTACGAGTGCCATGTCAAGGAAGCCGCCGACCGGGATCTGGTGATCTCGCGTTTTGCCGATTTTCGCTAGAAGAAACGAAACGTTTGCGGAGCCCCTTTTTCAAGGGGCTTTTTTTTGAGATGTCACCTTTACCGTGTCACGATTTCATCTATCCTTGACAGCCCGCCGGGTTTTGATGTAACGTTATTCGTCCCACCACATGAGCTGGGACGGACTTTATCCGTAATGGCCCATTTTCTATGCGAGTAACCGCTGTTATCCCCGCCAGGTATGCATCCACCCGATTCGAAGGGAAAGCCCTTGCCGATATCATGGGAAAACCCATGGTGCAGCATGTCTATGAACGGGCGTGCCGGGCATCCCTTGTTTCCGAAGTGATCGTGGCCACCGATGATACTCGTATCGAAGCGGTGGTCAAGGCATTCGGCGGACGGGTCGAGATGACATCCGGTTCCCACGAGACCGGTACGGACCGGCTTGCCGAGGTGGCCGGAAGAATCGATTCGGAGATTATCGTCAACGTGCAGGGTGATGAACCGCTCATCGAGCCGGCAATGATAGACGAGGCAATCCGGCCGCTCGTTGAAGACGAAACCATTACCATGGGTACGTTGAAGAGCCGTGTCAGGAATCTCCATGATTTTCTGAGTCCGAACGTGGTCAAGGTTATTACCGATTGCAATGGTTTCGCCCTCTATTTCTCCCGTTCGCCGTTGCCGTTTTTCCGGGACAAATGGGATGACCTGAAGGATGAGGCTTTCGACTCGGGGAGGCTGCTCTGCTACAAGCATGTCGGGCTGTATGTCTATCGCCGCGACTTCCTGATTCACTACGCCAAAATGCCCCAGACCTACCTGGAGCGGGCGGAGAAGCTCGAACAACTCAGAGTGCTGGAAAACGGGTTTCGAATCAGGGTGGTGGAGACGGAGCACGAGTCCATAGGGGTGGATTCTCCTCCGGACCTGGAAAAGGTTCTCGAAAAACTGAGAAAGTCCCAGTAAACTGGGACTTTCTTCATTAAAGGGATGTTTTCATGAAGACTAAATTTATTTTTGTGACCGGCGGCGTTGTATCATCTATCGGCAAGGGTCTTGCCGCTGCTTCTCTCGGCGCTTTGCTCGAGGCACGGGGCCTGCGCATAACCATCCAGAAGCTCGATCCCTATATCAATGTTGATCCGGGAACCATGTCGCCGTTCCAGCACGGCGAGGTATTCGTCACCGATGACGGGGCGGAGACCGACCTGGACCTTGGTCATTATGAACGTTATACGACCGCCAAGCTTTCCAAAAAGAGCAATTTCACCACCGGCCAGGTCTATTTTTCGGTTATCGAGAAAGAGCGTCGCGGCGATTATCTCGGCGGCACCGTGCAGGTGATTCCCCATATTACCGACGAAATCAAATCGAAGATCCTGGAAAACGCCAAGGGGGCCGATGTCGCCATCATCGAGATCGGCGGCACTGTGGGGGACATCGAGTCCCTTCCGTTTCTTGAAGCCATTCGCCAGTTCAAGTTCGACCGCGGACCCGGCAACGTTCTTTACATGCACGTGACCCTGGTTCCCCATATAAAGACCGCCGGCGAAATGAAAACAAAACCGACCCAGCACTCCGTCAAGGAACTGCGCGAAATCGGCATCCAGCCGGATATACTTCTCTGCCGCTGCGAAAAGGACCTTCCCGTCGAGATGAAGGCCAAGATAGCCCTGTTCTGCAACGTGCACGAGAGGGATGTCATCACCTGCGTCGATTCGGAGCATATCTACGAAGTTCCGCTGGCCCTCCACGATGAAGGCCTGGACGACCAGATCGTGGACAAGCTCAATATCTGGACCAAGGCGCCCGACCTGACCCATTGGCAGGAGGTCGTCCAGACCCTGAAGCATCCCTCCAGTGGGATGGCCAGGATCGCCATCGTCGGCAAGTACGTGAATCTTACCGAGTCATACAAGTCCCTGTCCGAGGCCTTGACCCACGGTGGAATCGCCAATGACTGCCGGGTACACATCCGCTACCTCGACTCGGAAAAAATCGAGCAGGAGGGGATCGGTTCCCATCTCGACGATGTGGACGGAGTTCTTGTTCCGGGCGGTTTCGGCGAACGGGGAACCGAAGGCAAGGTCCGCGCGATCGAGTTCGCCCGAACGCACCGCATTCCTTTCTTCGGTATTTGCCTCGGCATGCAGATGGCGGTCGTGGAATATGCCCGGAACGTCTGCGGGCTCGAGGATGCCTGTTCCAGCGAGTTCAAACCGGATTGCGAACATCCCGTCATTCACCTGATGGAGACCCAGCAGGGTGTTGAGCACAAGGGGGGGACCATGCGGCTCGGGGCTTATCCCTGCACCCTGGAAAAAGGATCGCTGGTTCAGAAGATCTATGGAACGTCTCAGATCAGGGAGCGCCATCGCCATCGCTACGAGTTGAACAACCGCTACCGGGACCTTCTGGTGGAAAAGGGATTGACCCTTTCCGGCGTGTACGAGGAGGAAGGGCTCGTGGAAATGATCGAGATTCGGGATCATCCGTGGTTCGTGGGGTGCCAGTTCCATCCGGAGTTCAAATCGAAACCTTTGAATCCCCATCCCCTTTTCAAGGCATTTATTGCGGCCGCGCTCGGCGCGTGCCGCTGATGGCGGATTTACGGAAAATACTGGAGCGAGCGTGGTTAAAGAGATAGTGATCGGAGATGTTAAAATCGGCGGTAACAGGCCGCTGATATTGATTGCTGGGCCCTGTGTGATCGAGAGTGAAACGCCTACGCTGCGGGCCGCGGAACGCCTGATGACCATCTGCAACGGCATATCGATACCGCTGGTGTTCAAGGCTTCATATGACAAGGCCAACCGGACGTCATTTGCTTCGTTCCGGGGTCCGGGCTTGCGGGAAGGACTGCGTATCCTTGCCAAAGTGAAAGACTCGCTCGGGCTTCCCGTTTTGACCGACGTGCATTCCATAGACGAGATCGGGCCGGTTGCGGAGGTTGCCGATGTTCTTCAGATCCCCGCGTTTCTCTGCCGCCAGACCGATCTGATCGAAGCGGCGGCAAGGAGCGGCCGGGTCGTCAATATCAAAAAAGGCCAGTTCCTGGCGCCGTGGGACATGCGTAATGTCGTTGACAAGGCGCTTTCAGCCGGCAATTCACGGATTCTCCTGACGGAGCGGGGCGCGAGTTTCGGCTACAATAATCTCGTTTCGGACATGAGAAGCCTGCCCATTATGCGGCAGACCGGTTATCCGGTGGTATTTGACGCAACGCACAGCGTGCAGCTTCCGGGAGGTCTGGGAGGCGCTTCGGGCGGCCAGCGCGAGTTCGTTGAGTACCTGGCACGGGCCGCGGTAGCGACCGGGGTCGACGGGATTTTCCTGGAGGTGCATGAAGATCCCGAAAAAGCGCTCTGTGACGGGCCCAACTCCATCAGGCTTGATGATCTGCCGGCCTTGCTGAAAAAACTGAAGGCAATTGATGCGATCGTAAAATAACGGGAATGTCACGGAGTAAGACAACAGGCGCTTTAGTGCCTTCTTGCTCCTTTTTTGTTCGAAGAGGTGGATGCCGTGATCGTAGAAGAAGCAAAAAGAGTAATACGGGTGGAAGCGGAGGCTCTTTTGGCCCTTGCCGATTCCCTTGACGAGGAATTTTCGAAAGCGGTGAACATGATCCTTGCCGCCAATGGCCGTGTCGTCGTGACCGGTATGGGCAAATCCGGCATCATATGCCAGAAAATTGCTTCAACCATGTCCTCGACCGGAACTCCCGCGTTCTTTCTGCATCCTGCTGAAGGTATTCACGGTGACCTTGGCATGATCATGAAAGGGGACGTGGTAATTGCCGTTTCGAACAGCGGCGAAACCGAAGAGGTCGTCCGTATTCTTCCCGTTATCAAGCGAATCGGGGCGCAACTCATCTCCATGTCGGGGAACCGTGCTTCGACCCTGGCCAAGGTTGCTGATGTCTTTCTCGAGATTGCCGTCAAGGAGGAGGCTTGTCCTCTTGGTTTAGCGCCCACGGCATCGACAACCGCCACGCTTGCCATGGGTGATGCCCTTGCCGTTGCCCTGCTGGTGGAACGCGGCTTCAAGGCCGAGGATTTTGCCTTGTTCCATCCCGGCGGAGCCTTGGGCAAAAAACTTTTACTGAGGGTCGAGGATTTGATGCATACCGGGGAAAGCGTTCCGATCGTTTCCGAAAATGTCTTGATGCGCGAGGCCCTGTTCATAATAACTTCCCGGGGGCTCGGTATTGCCGGTGTCGTCAATTCCCGCGGTTCTCTGGTGGGTGTCATTACCGACGGGGATCTGCGGCGGGCTCTGGAGCGCGGCGCCGATATTCTCAATGCCACGGCGGGAGATTTGATGACCGGGAATCCGAAGCGGATCATCGCCGAAGAACTAGCGGCGAAAGCCCTGCAGCGTATGGAAGAGTATTCGATAACCTCGTTGTTTGTTTTTAACGAAATCGCCGACGAGAAACCGGTCGGCATTATTCATCTTCATGATCTTCTGAAGGCGGGACTTGCATGATAAAACAGAGAATCGCTCCTATCAGACTTTTACTTCTCGATGTTGACGGGGTGCTTACCGACGGGCGCATTGTCTTCGATTCCAACGGCATTGAGAGCAAATTTTTCAATGTCAAGGATGGTCACGGGATTAAGTTGCTGCAGCGGGCGGGTATCGCCGTCGGCATCATTTCTGGTCGGGAATCACTGGTGGTTGCCAATCGTGCGGCCGAACTGGGTATTGAATTTGTTTACCAGGGTTCACTGGACAAGATGGTTTCGTATCGGGACATTCTTTCGAAAACCGGGTTCACGGATCATCAGGTTGCCTTCATGGGGGATGATATAATCGACCTGCCGCTTCTTCGCCGGGTCGGCTTTGCCGCTGCTCCGGCCGATGCCGCTGCCGATATCCTTTCCCATGTCCACTTCGTTGCGAAAAACGGTGGTGGTTGGGGGGCCGTGCGCGAAGTCTGCGACCTTATCCTGAAAGAGCAATCGGCATGGGAGTCGGTAACCGCCAAGTATTTTCATCATTGAATAGATATCCGCCGGTATAAGCGTTTTATAATGGTGGGCGTGTCCGCTTCAATCTTTATGCCAAAATCATTTTTTCGGGCCAAAATCTTCTTTACACCCATTTTTTATGGTGTTATACTTTGCCTGAACTATGCAGAAATTCAATAAAATCAAGCAAGTTCTGGCTGTTGTCGTTATTGCCGCGGCATCCTATCTGGCGGTGGTCATTGCGGTAAAATACCATCGTCTGAAGGCTCCCACCGACATACTGTCGGATCTTCCCAAAAACATCGACCTCTCATTGCAGAAGGTGCATTACACCAGCACCAAGGAAGGAACTATGCAATGGGACCTGCATGCAAGCAAAGTCGATTATTATAATAAATCCGGGGTAATAAGATTCAGTAAACCGGAAATGGTCCTGTTTGGAAAAGGCAACGCCGGAACATATGCCCTGAAGGGCGATACGGCGGATTATCACAAAGACTCGGGTGACGTTCAACTGGTCGGCAATGTTTCGGCGAACAACAAATCGGGCATGACCTTTTTCACGGATCACTTGGAGTATTCCGCGGCCCGTGCTCTTATTGCCACCGACGACCGGGTTCGCCTGGAAGATGCATTCCTGTCAGTCGAAGGTACGGGGATGGAACTCAATCTGAATACCAGGAAAGTACGGGTACTGCGCAACGTCACTGCTGTCGTGAATACCCGCAAGTAACTACTATGAAAAAAATTCTCGCCTTTGCGTATTTGATCCTGTTTATTGCGGTATCCGCATCTTTTGCAGCCGCTCCGGGAAGAGGTTCCGACGGTCAGCCGATCGTGATCAAGTCCAATGAACTTCAGGCGGATACGATAGCAAGGATTGCTACCTTCCTGGGAAAGGTTGTGGCAAAGCAGGGAGATATTACGATCCACACCGACAAGCTCGTGGTTCGCTATGCAGAGAAGGGTGGTGATGTTGAAAAGGTCGAAGCCTTCGGCAATGTGCGCATTGTGCAGGAGAATCGTATAGGGACCGCTCGGTATGCGGTCTATTTTACGAAATCCGGGAAGATAGTGCTTTCCGGATCGCCAAAGGTTATCCAGGGCAAGGATATGGTAAGCGGAAACGAGATCACCTATTTTGTGAATGAGGAAAAAAGCGTGGTGACCGGCACTTCCGATGCGCGTGTCGAAGCTGTTATCTATCCGAAAGGCAAGGGACGGAATGACGCGGCGCAGCCATAGGCGAACACTATCGGCACTGGGGTTGAAAAAAACCTTCGGTAACCGGGTGGTGGTGAAGGGCGTCGATCTCGAGGTTCCTTCCGGTGAAGTCGTCGGACTTCTCGGACCCAACGGCGCCGGGAAAACAACAACGTTTTACATGGTTGTCGGACTCTGCCGTCCCGATACCGGCCAGGTCTTTGTCGGCGATCAGAACATTACGGGGCTTCCCATGTATCTTCGGGCCCGAAAAGGAATCAGCTACCTTCCCCAGGAGCCTTCCGTTTTCCGCCGGCTGACCGTCCGTGATAATCTCCTGGCGGTTCTCGAGTCGAGGGATATGACAACCCAGGAGCGTTACTCGGTAATGGAGCGCCTTTTGGCCGAGTTGAAAATCTCCCATCTGGCTCATATCAAGGGATACGCCCTGTCCGGGGGCGAGCGTCGGCGCGTGGAGATAGCGAGAGCATTGACCACGGAGCCGGCATTCATCCTCCTTGATGAGCCTTTTGCGGGAATCGATCCCCTGGCGGTAATCGATATACAGAATATTATCGCGGATCTCAAGGCACGGGGCATCGGCATCCTCATTTCCGATCATAATGTTCGTGAGACGCTCGGCGTATGCGACAAGGCCTATATCCTGAACGAAGGAAAAGTTCTCGAGCACGGTGATCCGAAGAAGATTGCCGAGAGCAAGCAGGCCCGCGAGATTTACCTGGGAGAAAAATTCAGTCTCTGACGGACGTGTCCTGGCTATTGCGTGGAGGGGCCGGGAAACGGTGCGGGGAGATGGAGACGCGCGAGACCTCCGCAAAGGCGACTGCTCACGAGGCAATTTTAGACACCGGTTTTTCGGGGTAAACAGGAATTCGTTTTCAAAATTTTCCGGCAAGGGTTGAATGTCTATGGCCATTGAAATGCGGCAACAAATGAAACTCTCGCAGCAACTGGTAATGACTCCCCAGTTGCAGCAGGCCATAAAGCTTCTCCAACTCTCCCGTATCGAGTTGCAGGATCTTGTGCGCCAGGAACTCGAAGAGAATCCGGTTCTTGACGAATCCGTGGAAATCGAAGAGGTCAAGGAACCTGATAGCCTCGAAGTAACGGAACAGGAAGAGGCGCCGAAAGAAGGAAATGAAGACTTCGCCGAAGTGAAGGCCGGTGAGGAAACACTGCAGGATATTGATTGGGCGACCTACCTGGACAGTTATAACTACAGTTCCGGCGAACATTATTACGATGATGATGACGATCGGCCTTCCTACGAAAACCTGCTGACCAGGAAAGCCACCCTTTTCGATCATCTTCTCTGGCAGCTCAAGTTGACACGGTTGTCGGAGGCTGAAGTCCTTGTGGGCTCTGAAATTATTGGTAACATTGATGAAGAGGGCTATCTGCGGGCGAGCCTTGCGGATATCGCCCTGGCTTGTTCCGTTGACGAACCCTTCGTGGAGTCGCTGTTGCGGAAGGTGCAGGAGTTCGACCCCATGGGAATCGGCGCGCGGAATCTCCAGGAGTGTCTCCTTATACAGGTGCGGCAGCTCGGCATGGAGGGAAGCGTGGTAGAGGCCTTGCTCCGTGATCACCTCAAGGAGCTGGAATCCCGCAAGTACAAGCAGATAGCCAAGGCTCTCGGCATCGACCTGAATGAGGTGCTGGCAAGCGCCAAGATCATTGCCCATCTTGATCCGAAACCCGGGCGGCAGTTTTCGCAGGAAGACGTTCACTACATTTCAGCCGATATTTTCGTGTACAAGGTGGGAGAGGAATTCGTCGTGGTTCTGAACGACGAAGGCATGCCGAACATCAGGATCAACCCCATATACGTGGGAGAGGGGCGCGCTTCGGCGTCGGACGATCAGAAGGCGGAAGAATACATCAATGAAAAGATGCGGTCGGCGCTCTGGCTCATCAAGAGCATTCATCAGCGTCAGCGCACCATTTACCGGGTCGCGAAGAGCATTGTCAAATTTCAGCGAAATTTCTTCGAACGGGGGATCGCCTACCTGAAGCCGCTCGTGCTGCGGGATATTGCCGAAGATATCGGCATGCATGAGTCAACCATCAGCCGGGTAACGACCAACAAGTACATGCAGACCCCACAGGGACTGCTGGAGCTGAAATTCTTTTTTAACAGCGGGATTTCAACCCTGGAAGGCGATGCAATTGCTTCAGAAAGCGTAAAAAATATCATCAAGGAAATCGTCGAGGGGGAAGACCCGCGAAAACCATTGAGTGATCAGCGGATAGCCGAAATCCTCTCCAGGCAGAACATAACCATCGCCCGGCGAACGGTAACCAAGTATCGCGAGATGCTGAAAATCGGCTCTTCTTCGGAGCGTAAAAGGCTTTTCTAGATTCTCGCCGGTTCGCACATCGAGCGAGTATTTCAACATTGCATTATCAAGTGAAAAGGAGATACCCAACATGCAGATCACAACAACCTTCAGACATATGGAATCCAGTGAGGCACTGAAAACCTATGCCCAGGAAAAAATCGAGAAGGTTCAGAAGTATATCGACGAGCCGATTGTCGTCCAGGTTTTTCTGACGGTTGAAAAAATACGCCATATCGCCGAAATCACCATTAACGCCAAGGGGATTACCATCAAGGCGGCCGAGGAGACCAACGACATGTACGCGGCGATCGACGCGGTCGTCGACAAGATCGAACGCCAGCTCCGACGTTACAAGGAACGGATCAAGGAACACAAGCCGGGTAACGAGAGCAGCGAACGCCGGGTCAAGAAAACCGTATTTGCCGCGGAAAGCATCGAGCCCAAGCAGGAGCCGATCATCATCAAGTCGAATACCTTTTCCATCAAGCCAATGTCGGTGGATGAAGCCGTGATGCAGATGGATCTGCTTCACAAGGATTTCCTTGTTTTTACCGATTCCACGACGGAAAATATCAACGTAATCTATCGCCGCAAGGACGGTAATTATGGCCTGATTGAGCCACAGCAAGGATAATGCTGTTTTTTCGAATACTTGTGTTGTCTCTATGCAGTATGAGGGTTCGATGAAAATAGGAGATTATTTCAGTTCCCACGATATTATCCCCCAGCTTGCTTCCACGACAAAGGAAGAGGTCCTGGAAGAACTCACGGAAAAGCTCGTGGAAAGCCACCAAGGGCTTGACCGTAACGAGGTTCTCAGTGTCCTTCTGGAAAGGGAATTGCTCGGCAGTACGGGGATCGGCGGCGGTATCGCCATCCCCCATGCCAAGTTGCGGCACGTGGGAGATCCCATTGTTGTTTTCGGCCGCAGTACGACCGGTATTTCATATGATGCTTTGGACGGCAAACCGGTCAACCTGTTCTTCCTCCTGGTTGCCGACATGAACTCCGTTGATCGTTACCTGAAGCTTTTGGCCAGGATTTCCCGCCTTTTGAAGGACCGGGCGCTGCGGGGTCGCCTGATGGAGGAAACCAAAGTTGATACCCTCTATGATTTAATCCAGGAACAGGATACCATGCTTTGAAACCGTGCGGTCCCTCCATCAGAGATCTTCTTCTTGATGTTGAGTTTGGACTTGATCTTACCGTTCTCGCGGGAGAACGGGGACTCGATACCAGGATTGGTACACCTCGTATCCAGAAACCCGGCCTTGCGCTGACCGGGTACACGAAACATTTGCATCCGAACCGGATACAGATCCTCGGAAATACGGAGATATCCTATCTCCGTCAGTTGCCGGAAAAATCAGCGTGCAGTCACCTTGAAATGCTCTGTGCCTTTCCCATTACCTGCTTCGTGGTTACCATGGGTCTCGATCCCCCGGCATGCCTCATCAGGATAGTAGATGAGGCGGGGATACCTCTCTTGAGAACATCGCACCTTTCTTCAACATTCATTTCTCTGGTGACGAAATTTCTTGAAGAAAGGCTTCTCCCGATAACCCATGTCCATGGTGTTCTGGTCGATGTGCTCGGCGTCGGCATAATGATCCTCGGCAAGAGCGGCATCGGCAAGAGCGAATGCGCTCTCGATCTGGTAATTCGCGGTCATCGTCTCGTTGCGGATGACGTGGTCCAGATCAGGAAAAGAAGCCCTGTCGCGCTGATCGGCAGTGCCACGGAATCACTGCAGTTTCGCATGGAGATCCGGGGGCTCGGCATCATCAATATCAAGGACCTGTTCGGAATATCCGCCATCAGGGAGAAAAAAATCATCAATCTTGTCATCGAACTCCTCGAGTGGGACCCCGAGCAGGAATACGAGCGACTGGGGATCGATGAGGAAACCTATACGATTCTCGAGGTAGGGGTTCCCTATCTCAAGATTCCCGTGCGCTATGGCAGAAACCTGACCTCGATCATCGAGGTCGCCGCACGGAACTTTCTCCTCAAGGGAATGGGGTACCATTCGGCACGCGAGTTCCATGAAAACCTCCTGGCACGAATGGAAGTGGCCTTTTCGGCCGACGAGGTGGAGTAGCTCATGCGTATCGTTATTATTACCGGTTTGTCCGGGTCGGGAAAATCCACCGGTGTGCGCGTCTGTGAAGACGAGGGTTTTTTTTGTATTGACAATCTGCCGGTCAGCCTTATTCCCACCTTTGTGGAACTGGTCGAGAAATCCACGGATCACAAGAGGGATGTGGCTCTGGTCATGGACATCCGTGACCTCGAAGCACTTCGCGGTTATATGAAAGTGCTGCAGGGGGTTCGGGAAGCGGGCCACACGGTGGAAATCATTTTCTTTGATGCTTCCGACGAAGTGATAATCCGACGTTTTTCCGAAACGAGACGCAGACATCCGGTTTCTCAAAGCGGTTCGGTGCCGGAAGGTATCCGATATGAACGTGAGCAATTGGCTGGATTGCGCCACATGGCCACTAAGGTTATCGACACCTCGGAGTTCAATATTCATCAGCTCAGGGATGCGGTCATTGCTTTTCTGAAAGGCGGTGAAGACGCAAGGGGAATGACGGTGCACCTGCAGTCATTCGGGTACCGCTACGGGATTCCTCTGGAATCCGACCTGGTCATGGATGTGCGCTTCCTTCCCAATCCTTATTTCGTGCCGTCTTTGCGGGAGTTTTCCGGCCTTGATCCCCTTGTTCGCCACTATGTGCTCGAAAAAGAGGAAACCGCCCGTTTTATGGAGAAATTTACGGATATGCTGGAATTCCTTGTCCCCGGTTATCATCGGGAAGGAAAGTCATACCTGACGATTTCCACCGGCTGTACGGGGGGAAAGCACCGTTCCGTGGCAATCACCGAGGAACTGAAAAAATATTTTGCGGATAAAAACGTGATTGTAAAGGTCACGCATCGGGATATCGGGAAGGGGTAGTATATGGTTGGTTTGATTGTGGTTGCTCATGCGGGTTTGGCACGGGAACTGCTGGCGGCAGCTGAAATGATAGTCGGTACCATAGAGAGTGCCGAGGCAATCTGTGTTTCCTCGGGTGATTCCGTTGATGCAATCAGGGACAGCGTTACCCGGGCCATCGAAAAGGTTTCCGGTTCCGGCGTTATCATCATGGCCGACATGTTCGGTGGAACACCTTCCAATATGAGTATTTCGTTCCTGAAGGAAAACGAGGTCGAAGTCATTACCGGCGTAAATCTGCCGATGTTGATAAAGTTCGCGACGGAACGTGACAAGTCCGGCGTTGCCGAACTTGCTTCCGCGATAAAAAAGTGTGGCCTGGAGAGTATTTCGGTTGCCGGTGATTATCTGAAATGACGGGAGCCCACAAATAAGATTATGCGGTTACGGGATGGACACAATGCCTATGCTGGTTGAGGAATTCGTAATACCAAATAAATTGGGACTTCATGCAAGGGCTTCGGCCCTTTTGGTGAAAACGGCCAGCCGCTTCAAATCCGATATTAAGATTGAACGTGAAGATATTGAGGTGAACGGCAAAAGCATCATGGGTATCATGATGCTCGCGGCGGCAAAGGGGAGCGTCATTCGCGTCAAAGTCGGCGGTGAGGACGAAGAGGAAGCGATGACGGTTCTTGGAGAACTGATACGGGATGGTTTCGGAGAAGAGTAAAAACAGAATTTACCATGGAATCGGCGCTTCTCCCGGCATTGTCATAGGCGAGGCGCGCGTCGCCGATCGGACGAAGATCGTGGTCGTGGAAACGGCTATCTCTTTTGACGAAGTTGCCGGTGAGATCAAACGATTCCATGCCGCACTGCGCAAGGCGAAAAAAGACCTGACCGTCCTGAAGGAGCAGATTTCCAGGACCCGTGGCACGGAACACCTCTACGTCATCGATACTCACTTGATGATCCTGGATGACAGCATGCTGACCAACGAGACGGTCAGCATGATCGAGCGGGAGAAAATCAACGCCGAAGCCGCCCTTAATCGTACCCTGAAAAAGTTCAAGGAATTTTTCGAGGGAATCGAGGACGAATACCTCCGTGAGCGGAGCAGTGACGTGGAGACCGTGGTGGAGCGGGTTCTTCGCAATATGCTCGGTAAGCGAACCGAGCTTCTGTGCGAACCGGAGGGACGTGTCGTTATTGTTGCGCACGATCTTTCCCCTGCCGATATTCTCCAGTTCGACAAGGATAAGGTAATAGGCTTCATTACCGATTTGGGGGGCAAAACATCCCATACCTCGATCGTTTCCCGTTCCCTGGAGATCCCGTCGGTAGTCGGCCTCGAGAGGATTACCGGCGAAATTTCCGATGGCGATCCCATCATTATTGACGGAGCCAAGGGGCTTGTCATAGTTGATCCCGACGAGGAGACCTTTCGCGACTATCTCCAGCACAAGCAGTACTACGAGTACCGGGAAAAGGAGCTCCTGAAACTCAGGGATCTGCCGGCCGAGACCGTTGACGGCCAGCGGATTCTTTTGAAGGGGAATGTCGAATTCATCGAAGAAGTTCCTTCCATCAAGAAACACGGCGGCGAGGGAATCGGCCTCTACCGGACGGAAATGCTCTTCCTTGGGCGGACCACCATCCCCGACGAAGAAGAACAGTTCCGCACCTATGCCGAGATTGTCCGACAGATGGCGCCCTACCCCGTCACGATCAGGACCTTGGATGTCGGCGGAGACAAGTTCGTCAATGACCTGAATCTCGACGACGAGTTGAACCCGGCCCTCGGCCTGCGGGCGATCCGCCTGTCCCTGCGCTGTCCCGACATGTTCAAGGCCCAGCTGCGCGCCATACTGCGCGCCAGCTCCTATGGCCCGGTACGGGTGTTTTTCCCGATGATTTCAGGGATTGCCGAGATCCGCTCCGCTAAAGCCATCCTCGAAGAGGCCAGGGAGGAACTGCGGACAGCCGGTATTCCCTTTGACGAGAATATGGAAATCGGCATCATGATAGAAACGCCTTCCGCTGTCATCATTGCCGACCTGTTGGCGCGTGAAGTGGATTTCTTCAGTGTCGGAACGAACGACCTGATCCAATATTCTCTGGCAATTGACCGGACCAATGAGCACCTTTCCCACCTCTATGAACCGCTTCATCCCGCCGTGCTCAGGTCCCTGAAAATTGTTGCCGATGCGGCCCATGCAGCGGGGATATACGTAAGCATGTGCGGGGAAATGGCGGGGGAACCGAATTATCTGCCCATTCTCCTGGGGCTCGGTTTCGATGAGCTGTCCATGAATGCGGTGTCAATTCCCAAGGTCAAGAAAATCCTTCGTCGCTGCAGTCGGCGCGAAGCCGAAAAACTGGCGTTGCAGGCGCTTACCTTTTCTACCGCCACGGAGGTTGACGCCTATCTGCAGAGTCAGATAGTGACTCGATTTTCCGATAGTATCGATTGATTCAAGGACACCCGGGTTCACGGGACCGGAACGTGTTCGACCCGACATGCCTTTTCCTGCGGGCGGGTTCGTGGTTTGTAGTATTTAGAGCTTGACAAAGACATGGGCGGGATTCTAACATCTTTTGCTTGTGGGGTTATACCCGCCATCTCAGAAGACAACGAGAGGAGTTTCTTTCCATGGGCATGACAGATTTCATTTTTACCTCCGAATCGGTGTCCGAAGGTCATCCGGACAAGGTTGCCGACCAGATATCAGACGCGGTACTCGATGCCATTATTGAGCAGGACCCCCGTTCCAGGGTAGCCTGTGAAACCCTTGTAACCACCGGGATGGTTGTCATGGCGGGTGAGATTACCACCAATGCCATTGTCGACTATCCCAAGATTGCCCGCGAAACCATCAGGGAAATCGGCTATAACGATTCCGCGATGGGGTTCGACTGGGAAACCTGTGCCGTACTTACCTCCATCGACAAGCAGTCGCCGGATATTTCCCAAGGCGTTACCGAGGGAGAAGGCCTGTTCAAGGATCAGGGCGCCGGTGACCAGGGGCTGATGTTCGGCTATGCCTGCAACGATACTCCCGAACTCATGCCGATGCCGATCACCCTGGCGCACAAGCTGACCGAACGCATGAGCCATGTCCGTAAACAGGGAGTTCTCGACTTCCTTCGTCCCGATTCCAAGTCGCAGGTTTCCGTTCGCTATATCGATGATCGTCCGGTGAGCATCGATACGGTAGTCGTCTCATCGCAGCACTCTCCCGAGGTTTCCTACGATCAAATTCGCGAAGGCATCATCGAAGAAGTGGTCAAGAAGATCATTCCGTCCGAACTGCTGACCGATGCGACCCGTTTCTTGATCAATCCCACCGGCAGGTTCGTGGTGGGCGGCCCCATGGGTGACTGCGGCCTCACCGGGCGCAAGATCATTGTCGATACCTATGGCGGCCAGGGTTCCCATGGCGGTGGCGCTTTTTCCGGTAAGGATCCTTCAAAGGTTGACCGTTCGGCGTCCTATATGGGCCGTTACGTTGCGAAAAACCTGGTTGCCGCCGGTCTTTGCGACAAGTGTGAAGTTCAGATCGCGTATGCCATCGGAGTTGCAGATCCGGTTTCCGTAATGATCAATACCTTCCGGACCGGCAAGATTCCTTCGGAAAGGATATCCGAGCTGGTAAGGGAAATTTTTGATCTCAAGCCGCGGGCAATCATCGAGCAACTCGACCTGCTTCGCCCCATTTATCGAAAAACGGCTGCCTACGGTCACTTCGGCCGGGAACTTCCCGAGTTCACCTGGGAAAAAACCGACAAGATCGATATTCTCCGTTCCAAGGCCGGTTTGTAACCGACTGTTTCAATTGCAAGCTTGCCCTTTACTGTGACACATGTGAAAAAAGCCGGATGGCATCGCCATCCGGCTTTTTCCGTATCTGGGAATAAGTTGTTGCACTTTGTCGAATCAGGGGCGTGTGCCCGGCACTGGCTGTTCCTCCCGCTCTTTCTTTCCTTCCCTGACAAAACGATAGCCGATACCGCGTACCGTCTGGAAGTGAACCGGATGCGAGGGGTCCGGCTCGAAATATCTCCTCAGTCGGACGATGAAGTTGTCCAGTGTCCGTGTTTCGGTGTCGGTGGAATAGCCCCAGACGGTTTCCAGTAGATCGGACCGGGATACGGCTTTCCCCTCGTTCTTGAAAAAAAATGCCAGCATCTTGACTTCCAGTTCGGTCAGGTCGATTTCTCCCTGCGGGGTACGTGCATGGTAGGAGAGCAGAAAAACCTCGCTGTCACCGAATCGGTATCCTTCCTCGATCGGTTCCGGGCGGTACCAGGAGGAGCGTTTCAGCATTCCCTTGACACGGAGCAAAAACTCGTTGAGGTTGAACGGCTTCATGAGATAATCATCGGCTCCCGCCGAGAGACCGGTAACCCGGTCGCCTTCCTCGGAGCGCGCCGAGAGGATCAGGATGGGAACCCGCATGTCCGATTCCCTGATTTTTTTGCAGACAGTGAATCCGTCCATGCCCGGCAACATAATGTCGAGAATTATCAGGGAGAAGCGGTCGTATTCAAGCTTTTGGAGGGCTTCTTCTCCTGTTTCAACATGACTTACGCGGTATCCTTCCAGTTCGAGATTGAAACAGATGCCGCGGGCGAGGTGAATTTCATCTTCAACGAGCAGTATATTGGGTTTTTCTTCGTTCATGGCTTCTCCGCCAGGGGAAGGGAAATATGGAACGTCGATCCCCTGCCGCCCCCCTCGCTGGTTACCCTGATTTTTCCGCCATGGGCGTTGATAACCGACTTGACAATATAGAGACCGAGGCCGGTTCCCTTGATACTTTCCCCATGACTGCGAACACGGTAGAACATGCGAAAGATCTTTTTCAGGTGTTCCGGGTCAATACCCTTTCCCTTGTCCTGGAAGGTCAGAAAGCATCGCTTGCCCCCTTTTCGGAGAGTAATGGCGATTTCCGGGGATCCGGGGCTGTAGAGAACAGCATTTTCAAACAGGTTTCTGAGCGCCATTTCCATTTCTTCAGGGTTGCAGGAAACCACAATGTTTTCTTCAATGTCAAGGGAGAGACAGCTTCCCTCCGGGAGCTTCTCCTGTTTCCGCTCCAGGTAGGCACTCAGAAAAGCTGAGAAATCGATCGGTTTTCGTTGTTTTGACCGCCGTCTGTGTTCAAGTTTCGCTGCCATGAGCAGATTGCTGATCAGGTTGTTGAGGCGGTCCACATCGGTGAGCATCGTATCGAGAAACTGCTCGGTTTTCTCCGGGGGCAGGGGGCGCAGGCGGATGGTTTCCAAGTGCAACTGGATCGAGGCAAGAGGGGATTTCAGTTCGTGGGTGACCTGCGAGATGATATTTTTCTGCTGCCGGTAGAGATCGTACTGGCGTTTCCAATAGAGAAACAGCACGTAGACACCGGCTAGGACTACGAGCAGGAGGATGATCCCTCCCAGGAGGGCGGGCCAGTCGAGTCCCTTGTGAACCAGTTCCGGCCGATAACGAAGAGCCAGATTCCGGAACTCCCGGTTGCTGTCGAGAAACCAGGAAATCCAGAACAGGACAATTACCCCCCAGACCAGTTGAATGCCTATGAAGGCGATCAGGGGGTGGAAAAGACGTTTGAGCCATTTCATGGGGTTTTGGATCCGATCGTCAGAAATCCGGGCAGCAGGGTGTCCGCGGATTTTCCAGGTGGTTTTACAATACTATTACACAAAGGGGAATCTTTTTCCAGTATGCTGAAGCAGCTAGAAAAACACCAGCACTGAATGGGGGTTTGAAACAATGATGCAACCTTTTCATATTGGTGACTATACGGTCAGGTATCCTCTGGTCCAGGGAGGCATGGGAGTTCGCATTTCTGGGGGATCCCTGGCGGGTCATGTGGCCCGGTGCGGCGGCATCGGCATCGTGGCGGCAGCCGGTATTGCCATGAACAGTCCCTTTTATAACGGTTCGAACTACCTGCAGGCCGAGCCCGAGGCCATCAAGGAGGAGTTGCGCAAGGCATATGAAATAGCTCCCGACGGGATCATCGGCGTCAACGTCATGGTTGCCCTGTCCGATTTCGAGACGCTTGTCAAGGCCTCACTGGAAGGGGGCGCCAAGGTGATCATTTGCGGTGCCGGCCTTCCCATGAGTCTTCCCTCTCTTACCGCCCACGCACCCCATGTCGCGCTGGTGCCTATCGTGTCATCGCTCAGGGCGGCGCAACTGATCGTCAAGAAGTGGCAGAAGGGGTATGGGCGCCTTCCCGATGCCGTTCTCGTGGAGGATCCGGATACCGCGGGCGGTCACTTGGGTGAAAAGATGGAAAACATCGGTACCGGCGACTATGACCACTACGGAACGGTGCGGGCGATTAAAGAATTCATCAGGAACGATTATGGCCGTGATGTTCCGATTATCGCCGCCGGAGGAATCTGGGACCGCGCCGATATCATGCATGCCCTTGCTCAGGGTGCGGATGCCGTGCAGATGGCGAGCCGCTTCGTCACCACCAAGGAGTGCGACGCCGCCGACAGTTTCAAACAGGCATACATCGATTGTCGCCGCGAGGACATCGGGCTGATCATGAGTCCCGCCGGACTGCCGGGACGTGCCATCATCCGCAACCAGGATGCGATCGTCAACCATGACCGTGATAAGGGGATTGCCTGTTCCACCGGGTGCCTGAAGAAATGCAGCTACAAGGAAACCGGCGAGCGGTTCTGTATTGTCAGGGCACTTGATCGGGCACAGCGCGGCGATGTGGAAACCGGCCTGGTCTTTTGCGGGACCAATGCCTATAAGGCCGACCGGATTACCACCGTACAGGAGATCTTTGATGAGCTCTTTGCCGAAACTAGGGCCGAGGAAGCCGCGTAACACGGCCGGGTTTATATTGATAGCAAGTTTTCGGTTTTGACCTGACCGGCTAAAAGTGATATATGAATATGAGCAGTCCGATGCGGGCCGATTTTTGCATGCCCGGTATTCAGGCTGCTCATTTCGTATTGGGAGGAAACAATGGAACTGAAGTCCGAACAGACGCACGGTGCGCCGGGTGCGTTTTCCGATTATAAGGTGCGGGATCTTTCCCTGGCGTCCTGGGGGCGCAAGGAAATGGAAATGGCCGAAAAGGAGATGCCGGGTCTCATGGCGCTCCGCGAAGAATACCGTTCCGTCAAGCCCCTGACCGGAGCGCGGATTGCCGGGTCCCTGCACATGACGATACAGACCGCCGTGCTCATGGAAACGCTGATCGAACTGGGAGCTGAAGTCCGCTGGTCTTCCTGCAATATCTTTTCGACCCAGGATCATGCGGCAGCCGCAATGGCCGCCGCGGGAATTCCCGTTTTCGCCTGGAAGGGGGAGACGGCTGAAGAATATGACTGGTGCATGCGACAGACCGTCTATTGGCCGGATGGCGGCGCATTGAACATGATCCTCGACGACGGCGGCGACCTCACAAAACTCATTCACGAAGAATATCCGGAACTGCTGCCGGGAATCCGGGGAGTGAGCGAAGAGACTACCACCGGCGTACACCGGCTCTATGACATGATGCGAAAGGGGACGTTGGGCGTGCCCGCCATAAATGTGAACGATTCCGTTACCAAGTCCAAGTTCGACAACCTTTACGGTTGCCGCGAGTCGCTCCTGGACGGCATCAAGCGGGCCACCGACGTCATGATTGCCGGCAAGATCGCCGTAGTGTGCGGTTACGGGGACGTGGGCAAAGGAAGCGCTCATTCTCTGCGGGGCCAAGGAGCCCGGGTGCTCATTACCGAGATCGATCCCATCATTGCCCTGCAAGCCGCCATGGAAGGGTTCGAGGTTTCCACCATGGATGACGCGGCTCCGATCGCCGATATTTTCGTTACCGCAACCGGCTGCATCAACGTGATTACCCGTGCCCACATGGAGAACATGAAAGACCAGGCGATTGTCTGTAATATCGGCCACTTTGATCACGAAATCGAAGTCGGCGGCATTCGTGATCTTCCCTGGATCAACATAAAACCTCAGGTTGACGAAATAATCTTTCCTGACGGCCGGAAGATAATCCTCCTGGCTGAAGGCCGGTTGGTAAACCTCGGTTGCGCCACCGGCCATCCGAGCTTCGTCATGTCCCATTCCTTTACCAACCAGGTCATGGCCCAGATCGAGTTGTGGTCGAATAACGCGGCATACGAGAAAAAGGTGTATATGTTGCCGAAAATTCTTGACGAGAAGGTTGCCCGCCTGCATCTCGGCAAACTCGGTGTCAAGCTTACCACGCTTACAGAGGAACAGGCCGATTATATCGGCGTCACCGTGGAGGGTCCCTATAAACCCGATTTCTATCGGTATTGACAAACAGTTGTCGCCGGCAGTTTGAACAGGCCGCTCCGACTCATTCGGGGCGGCCATTTTTCTGCCAGCATCGAGCGCTTTTCTGGATTCCTGATTTACGTGGTATAATCATGACAAACAGTAACACGGTCAAGGAGGAGAGAATATGTCGTATTCGGCACTTCTGACGGATTTGTACCAGCTTACCATGCTTGCCGGGTATTATGAAAAAGGTATGCACGAAAACCCCGCCGTGTTCGACCTTTTCTTCAGAACTCCCCCATTCAAAGGAGGGTATGTTGTTTTTGCCGGTCTCGAGCCGGCGCTGCACTACCTGTCCGAACTCCGCTTTACCGGCGAAGATTTAACCTATCTCTCGTCACTAGGCATCTTCAAGGGGGCCTTCCTCGAATACCTTGAAGGTTTTCGATTCAAAGGGCGGGTCATAGCCATGCCCGAGGGATCGACGGTTTTTCCCCTCGAACCGCTGATCACCGTGGAAGCTCCCCTGGCACAGGCACAGCTTGTTGAAACAGCCCTCCTCAATATCATCAATTTCCAGTCCCTGGTCGCTACCAAGGCGGCGCGGATAACCTCCGTTGCCGACGGAAAAGAGGTCGTCGAGTTCGGGTTGCGGCGCGCCCAAGGTCCCGACGGCGGCCTGAGCGAGGTTCGCGGAGCCTATATCGGTGGAGCCCGCAGTACCAGCAACGTCTGGGCCGGCCAGATTCTCGGCGTTCCGGTTAAAGGAACGCACGCCCATAGCTGGATCATGTCCTTTCCCGACGAACTGTCATCATTTCGCGCTTACGCCGACGTTTTTCCCGATAGCAGTGTTCTGCTTGTCGATACCTACGATACCCTCAAGAGCGGCATCCCCAATGCCATAATCGTTGCCCGGGAACTGCGGGAGAAAGGTCATGAGCTGCGGGCCGTACGCCTTGATTCGGGAGATCTTGCCGTGTTGAGCCGCGAATCCCGCCGGATGCTGGACGAAGCGGGCTTTCCCGATGTCAAGATCCTTGCCTCCAACGAACTGGACGAGTACGTTATTCGTGCCATACGCGAACAAGGTGGGCGTGTGGATATTTTCGGTGTCGGCACCAGGCTTGCCACCTGCCAGGGCGAGGGCGGCGGAGCGCTCGGCGGAGTCTACAAGCTTGTCCGCTTTAACGGAAATCCGAAGATGAAAGTTACGAGCGACATATCAAAGAGCACCATTCCCGACCGGAAAAGGGTTTTTCGGGCTATCGGCGCTGACGGTACCTTGCTCATGGACATACTCTGCCGCGAAGATGAATCTCCCGCGCCGGGTGATCTTCTCTACGATCCGAGGAGCCCGGCTAAAACCATCCGGATTCCCGATTCCGCCGTACTCGTGGCGATACGCTCGATCGTCATGGATGATGGTGCTATAAAGGGGGCTTTGCCCTCACTTCCCGAACTTGCCGACCGATGCCGTGATGAACTCGCTCGACTTCCCATCGGTATCCTTCGTTTTGAGGAACACCAGACTTATGGCGTATACGTAAGCGAAGGACTCCATGATTTACGCATGCAGTTGATTAAGGAGATTCGGGAAGGTTATTAATGATCATCGCAATCCTCCCGCTTCTGCTGATTCAGGTGCGGGGCGGTGCAGAAAGGGGGCCACTATGGACAAGGATACGGCGTTGCTCATCGAGGATGTACAGAATGATTTCTGCCCTGGAGGGGCCTTGGCTGTTCCCGGCGGTGATGAAGTCGTGCCGGTGCTGAACCGCTATATCGACCTTTTCCTGGAAAAAGGGTTGCCGGTATTTGCCTCCCGGGACTGGCACCCCGATGAGTCGCGTCATTTCAGCGGTTTTGGGGGAATCTGGCCGGCTCACTGTATTCAAGGAAGCATCGGGGCACGGTTTCACCCCGAGTTGCGCCTGCCGGATGATGCAATAGTGATTTCGAAGGGGATGGACCCGGCTGAAGACGGTTTTTCCTCGTTCGAGGCGGTTAGTGAAGAGGGGAGAAGCTTTTTCGATTGCCTGGAAGAACGTGGTATCCGGCACATATACATTGGTGGCCTCGCGACCGATTACTGCGTCAAGTATACGGTGTTAGAGGCTTTGCGTAGAGGGTTTTCCGTAACGGTTCTGTTGGACGCCGTTCGCGGCGTGGACCTCAAACCCGGCGACTCGAAGACCGCATTACGGGAGATGGTGCAGGCAGGTGCCGTTACGGCAAATCTCGATGAGGTGACGGGCAATAAATAGCAGAAAAAAACGGCAAGCAAAAGAGTGGGAAATTCAGCTCCTACATTTGCCTGCCGTTTCGTTGTTGAATTGTGCCGGGAACGACGTCTTGCCGTTCCCGGCACAATTTTTACTTGGATTCGCGTGCGGTAACAATATGCAACGCCTTGCTGAAGGTGGCTTCAGTTGCCGTCCTGATTTCTTCGACAACGTTGGAGGGGGCCGGGGAGTCCAGGGAAAGGATGACCATGGCCTCACCTTTCTTTTTCCGTCTGCCGAGGTGCATTGCTCCGATGTTGATCTCGTGCCGTCCGAGAATCATGCCGATCTTGCCGATCATGCCCGGCCGATCCTGGTAGGAGAGCAGCAGCATATATTCTTCCGGCGCGAAATCAACCTGATAGTCGCGCAGCTTGACGATGCGCGGCGTGCCTTCGAAATGAGTGCCGGAGATGACCCGTTTCTCGTTTGGTCCTTCGATGGTGATGGTAATCATGTTGGAAAAAGAACCGGATTCCGGAAGCTTGACTTCTTCCACGGCAATGCCCATGGTCTCGGCGACCAGGTTGGCATTCACCATGTTGACGTCCTGCTCCACCTTGCGGTTCAGAAGCGCGGCCAGGCCGCAGACGGTTATGGGCGTGGTGCAGTATTCGGAGATATTGCCTTCGTAGGTGAAGGTGACCTTGTTCATGTTGGTGTCGAGCAGCTGCACGACGAAATCGCCCATGATGTTCACAAGGTGCAGGAAGGGGCGCATCTGCTCCATGAGGGTGAGATCGAAACGGGGAATATTGACCGCATTCTCCAGCGGTTGTTCATCCAGATATCGAATGATCTCGCGGGCGACATCAACAGCGACGTTGACCTGCGCTTCTCTGGTGGATGCGCCCAGGTGCGGCATGGAGACCACCTTTTCGTGGGCGATGAGTTCCTTGAGAAGCTCGGATTTGGGCGGCTCCTCGGTCCAGACGTCGATGGCGGCGCCACCCACTTTGCCGCTTTTGAGGGCGTTCAACAGAGCCTCTTCGTTTATTACCCCCCCGCGGGCCGTGTTGATGAGTATAACGCCGTCCTTCATCTGGCCGATTTCCATTTCACCGATCATATTGCGGGTTTCGTCGGTCAGGGGAATATGCAGGGTAATGATGTCGGCGGTCCTGATGATTTCTTCCGTGGAGACCAGCCTGATACCCAGATCCCTGGCCCTTTTTTCCGAGACGTAGGGGTCGCTGCCGATCACTTCGCACTCGAAGGCCTGCAGCCTGGTAACGACGCGGCCGCCCACCTTGCTCAGGCCGATAACACCGACCACTTTGCCCTTGAGTTCCGAGCCGATCAGCGCGGAACGTTTCCATTCGCCCCGCTTGAGGCTGGCGTCCGCTTTGGGAATGTTGCGACATAGGGAGAGGGCCAGCGCCAGGGTATGCTCGGCCACGCTGTTGGTGTTGCCGAATGGGGCATTAAGCACAATGATGCCCTGTGCGCTCGCGGTTTTGACGTCCACACTGTCGATGCCGACACCTGCCCGGGCAACCAGTTTCAACTTCTTTCCGGCCTCGAGAACATCCCGGTCGACTTTGGTTGCGCTCCGGGTAACGATTGCTTCATAATCGCCGATGACGGAAATCAGTTCCTCTTTGCTGAGCCCAAGCCGGACATCCACTTCGATGCGCGGGTCCTTTTCCAGAAGCAAGAGTCCTTCATGCGCCAGCTGTTCGGTTACGATTACTTTCATGTCCACTCCTTTTCATGGGTAGTGTTCCAAAACCGAAGAGGTTTCAGTAAGGGTAAAACATCATAGCCCCGTTGTCGTGTTTTTGCAAGAAAATCAGTAAAAACGGAGTTTTATCCCGAGCCCCGAATGTCGGATGCGCTGATATAACGATGGTTTTCGGGCGGGAAAGGCGTCGGCAAACGGAAACTTTCAGGAATCGCACCCGAGCTATACGCAATACCGTTTGAGCAAATCGTGGTATGAGTCGATGCGACGGTCACGGAAGAAAGGCCAGATGCGCCGCACGTCTTCGCTACGCGACATATTGATTGTCACGGTACAGAGTTCTTCTTTTTCCGTATCGGTCCGTACCAGGAGCTCACCCTGGCAGCCCGCGACGAAGCTGCTGCCCCAGAACCGGATGCCGCTGCCGTCCGCGCCGGGCGCGGCTTCGAAGCCGACCCGATTTACGCTGATCACGGGGATGCCGTTGGCAATGGCGTGGGAACGCTGAATGGTGATCCAGGCGTCTCTCTGGTGAGCCTTTTCCTTGGCGCTGTCATTCGGGTCCCAGCCGATCGCGGTGGGGTAGATGAGCAGTTCGGCGCCGGCCAGCGCCATCAGGCGCGCCGCCTCCGGGTACCACTGGTCCCAGCAAACGAGGACGCCGAGCCTGCCGACCGAGGTGTTGATGGGGGTGAAGCCCAGGTCGCCGGGGGTGAAGTAGAACTTCTCGTAAAATCCCGGGTCGTCCGGAATGTGCATTTTCCGGTAGATGCCGGCGATGTCGCCGTCCTTTTCCAGTACGACGGCGGTATTGTGGTAGAGTCCCGGCGCGCGTCGTTCGAACAGGGATGCGACAATCACGATACTGCAATCGCGGGCAACGCTGGCCAGTTTATCGCTGCTGGGCCCGGGGATCGGTTCCGCCAGGTCGAAGCAGCGGGTGTCTTCGCTCTGGCAGAAATACGGACCGGCGTGGAGTTCCTGCAGCACCACCAGTTGGGCGCCGCGGCGGGCCGCTTCTCGGATCGCCGTAATGCTTTTCTCCAGGTTCGCCGCGGTATCCTCGGTACAGGACTGCTGCACGAGAGCTACGTTCAGGGTTTTCACGATAGGACTCCTTTCGGGATCTGCATGGTAATGCAGTGGAGCGAGCCGTGCTGCCGGATCAGCGGCAGGCAGTCGACGCCGATGACGGTCCTGCCGGGGAACGCTTTGCGGATCGTCACAAGGGCGGCAGCATCGTTGTCGTCCCGGTAGGTGGGAACGAGCACCGCCCCGTTGATTACGAGAAAGTTGGCATAGGTGGCCGGCAGTCGCTGGCCGTCCTCGTTGTGACGGGGTGATGGCCAAGGCAGGGGAATGAGGCGGAAAGGGAGCCCGTCGCGTGTCCTGAAGGATTCCAGTTCCGTTGCCATGCGCTGAAGGGCCTCGAAATGGACGTCCTGTTTGTCGGGGCAGGACTGGTAGAGTATCGTGTCGTCGGGACACAGGCGTGCCAAAGTATCGATGTGCGAATCGGTGTCGTCTCCCTCCAGGAATCCGCTGTCGAGCCAGAGAATCTGATCGGTGCCGAACTCCCCGGCCAGGGCCGCTTCGATTCCCAGCCGTGACAGGTGCGGATTACGATTCGAGCCCAGCAGACATTCCGCCGTGGTGAGGAGGGTGCCTGTGCCGTCACTCTCGATACTGCCGCCTTCCAGCACCAGCCCGACGGTCTCCAGCGGCGTCCGGCCGAATGCGCCGAGTCGGTGAAGCCGCCTGGTTGCCTGGTTGTCAAGGTCGGCGGCAAACTTGAGGCCCCAGCCGTTGAAGGCGAAGTCGAGAATGCGCGGTCTGCCGTTCTCGAAAACGGTGATCGGGCCGAAATCCCGCGTCCAGGTATCGTTGGTGACTATCTCATAAATGTCGATCCGCTCAAGCACCGCTCCGGCATGACGGAGTTTTTCCGCTACCATTTCTCTGTCCGGGGCGATGATTACTACCCGTTCGAACAGGCTGATGCATTGACCGATTTCGGTGAAAACCGGTTCCACCTCAGCCAGGAAAGGGCGCCAATCGGTATTTTCATGAGGCCAGGCGAGCAGTACGCCGTCCTGCTCCTCCCATTCGGCCGGTAGTCGTCTCTGTTCCATTGGCAAGCCTATACCACCATTTGCGGCGTTCGTCAATCGGGCGCCTCTATTCCTGTCGATGCCGGCATTGTTTGATGGCGTCAAACGCGGCAATGATAGTTGTCCGCCACTGCAAGAAACAACGATGCCAGCCGGTTGTCGCCTTGATGGGCTTGTGGGTATTCTGTCCATGTCTTTTTATGATTGAACTCTAATTCCAAAAATCGTATTATCCTGCGAACCGGTGTGCCGTATCTTGTGCAAATATCCGCGACAGGGAAAAATAGTTCGTAGCATATGCGAAAGGGACAACGGGTGATGCCGTGTAGTGATTTTTGCAGAGTTGAACTCCTCAAGAAGAGGGGCGTTACGGTGCCGCGAAATGAGAGTTGCACCCTGTAAGCAAGAGAAGGAGGCGTGGTGTGGCAAAGTTTTTTGCTGATTTCAACGGCCTGGAGGTTTTTTTTCTGGTCTGTGCCGTTGCCGGCGGTTTCTTCGTCCTGGTAAAGTTCATCCTGCAGTTCGTCGGCGGCGATGCCGATGCGGGTGGTGACCTCGACGGCGATATCGATCTTGATGTCGACGCCGAACATGCGGACTCCGATGCAGGCTTCCGATTGCTTTCCCTGTACGGTCTTTCGGCGTTTTTCATGATGTTCGGGCTGGTCGGGCTCGCGCTTTACCGACAGGACCAGGTGGGAGTCATCGTTTCCATTGCCGGCGCAATTGCGGCCGGATTGATTTCGGTCTGGCTCATCGGCAGGATTTTCCGGGGGGCTTCACGTCTGCAGTCGAGCGGCACGCTCGATACCGCCAATGCGGTCGGCAGTACGGGAACCGTGTACCTTACCATTCCCAAAGACGGAAACGGCAGAGTTACCATCAATTTTCGCAACCGCCTCCGGGAGTTCGACGCCACGGAAAAAAACGGAGCGGAGGTGCCCACCGGCACTCCGATACGGGTGGTCCGGGTTAATGCCGACATACTTGTCGTGGAAGTAATCAACTGATACAAAGGAGTCGCCATGTTCATGTTCAACTTCTGGGTTCTTCCGATTGCCGCGTTGATTATCCTGGTCATTTCGACCATTTTGTTTCTTGCTTCTCGCTACAAGCGCTGTCCTTCGGACAAAATCCTGGTGATTTTCGGCAAGGTCGGCGCCGGCCAGTCGGCAAAATGCATCCACGGCGGCGGCGCCTTCATCTGGCCGCTGATCCAGGACTATGCCTACCTGAGCCTGACGCCCATGACCATCGGAATACCCCTGCAGAAAGCCCTTTCCCTGCAGAACATCCGTATCAACGTTCCCTCGACGTTTACCGTCGGCATCAGTACCCAGCCGGAAGTCATGACCGTTGCCGCGGAACGCCTGCTCCACCTCACGCAGACTGAAATCGAGGAGATGGCAAAGGAAATCATCTTCGGTCAACTGCGCCTGACCGTTGCTTCGCTTACCATCGAGCAGATCAACCAGGATCGTGAAAGTTTCCTGGATGCGGTGAGAAAGAACGTCGCGCCGGAACTGAACAAGATCGGCCTGTTTCTGATCAACGTCAATATCACCGATATTACCGATGAATCGGGGTATATCGATTCGATCGGCAAGAAGGCCGCTTCGGAGGCGATCAACCAGGCCAAGATCGATGTCGCCGAGCAGGATAAGCTGGGGGCGATCGGCGAGGCCGAGGCCAACAGGGTGAAGGAAATCCGGGTGGCGGAGAACGTTGCCGAGTCGCAAAAAGGCCAGAAAAAGGCCGAGGCCGACCAACGGGTCTTTGTCCAGCAACAGGAGGCGGAGGCCACGATCGGCGAAGCGGCGGCCAATCGCGACAAGGAGATCAAGGTCGCCGAAAATGTAGCGCAGTCGGCAAAGGGGCAGAAACAGGCCGAGGCGGACCGGCGCGTTTTCGTGCAGCAGCAGGAGGCCCAGGCCGTGGAAGGTGAAAACCGCGCCAAGGCCGATATCGCCAACGCCAATGCGGAACTGGCGGTTAAGCAGGCGTCCGCCCTGCAACTGGGCGAGGTCGCCCGCCGCGAGGCAGAGGTCGAGATTCAGAAGGCCCAGTACCTGGCCGAGCAGGAGCGGCTCAATGCCGCGGAAGTGGTTCGTCAGGAAATCGATAAAAAGAAAATCGAGATAGCCGCGGAGGCCGAAGCGGAGAAGACCCGCCGTGAGGCAAAGGGGCAGGCCGATGCCATTCTCCTCAAATATCAGGCGGAAGCCGAAGGTATCCGGAAGGTCCTTGACAGCAAGGCAGCCGGCTACGAGAGTCTGGTCAAGGCCTGCAATGGCGATGCAAAGTCGGCGGCCACCCTGCTGATGACGGAGAAGATCGAAGAGATCGTCCAGTTGCAGGTCGAAGCGATCCGCAATATCAAGATCGACAAGGTTACGGTCTGGGATTCCGCCGGTGGCGGCAAAGACGGCACTTCCACTGCCAACTTCCTATCCGGCCTGGTCAAGAGCCTGCCGCCGCTGCACGACGTGGCCGGCATGGCCGGGATCGACCTGCCAAAGTATCTTGGCGAAATTTCCTCGCAAGCCACGCATGCCAAGGCGCCGGAAGAGCAAACCTCGCCAGCTGAATAAATGCTGTCGTAAAAATCGGAGTGGAAAAGCCGTGACGGATTCATTATCCGGGTCTGTCGCGGCTTTTTTGCGTTTCAGGAAAAGGGCGGATGCGGCCGGATGTCCCACGGCTGTCAATCCCGACTGCGGCCTCAAGACCCGCTCCTGGCCGGAGACGCTGGCTTCTCTCCGGAACATGGTCGCTGCGGCGCTGGCGTTGCGGGAATCGATGGGTCGATAGGAAATTGAAGTTTTTGTGCTTGGAAACGGCCGCTTTCACTTGAAAGCGGCCGTTGTTACAAGGACGGGTTTCTGGTTGTTGGGAACGGTCTATGCTCAGTCTGCCATTGTATATTCATTGTTCCGGTGGTTTCTCGTGGCTTATGCTGAGGAGCGCTGCAAATTCCTTGCTTGGGGAGCAACCGGAATATAATCCTCTGAAAGGTGCGAAGAATGTATTTTATATAAAACAAAAATATATTGAAAAGCACATATGTTCCGCATATAATACAAAAATGATGTTTGCAATCGGGGAAGAAATTCGCAAGGAACGAAAGCGCCGAAAGATATCCCAGGAGACAATGGCACGGGATCTTGGGATGAGCCGGGCGACTATCAGTCTGATCGAAACGGGGACCGTGCAGGAAATCGGCGTTCGTAAATTGATCAGAATATTGGACTACCTCGGGCTCGAACTCAAGGTCCGGCCGGCGGGAATGCCGCCGACATTGGATGAGTTGCGGGGCGAGTTGGACTAGTGTCCCGTGCGGTTAGTTCGCCGCATGAATTCCGAGGAGTTTTGGCTCCTGGCAAGGCGTGGCGACGCAGGCATAGCAGGGCTCTGTCGAGGAGACACAACGCAGCCAGGGGTCAAAAGAACCGGAAGTAAAAGGA
>JAXGWF010000011.1:0-91316 GCA_040773465.1 Geobacteraceae bacterium
CATGAATTCCGAGGAGTTTTGGCTCCTGGCAAGGCGTGGCGACGCAGGCATAGCAGGGCTCTGTCGAGGAGACACAACGCAGCCAGGGGTCAAAAGAACCGGAAGTAAAAGGAATGAATTAACCGCACGGGACACTAGCTGTCACACTTGCCAAGCTCGTCAGTGCACGACAGCACTCTTCCGGTTATTTAAGCGACAGTTTTCTTTCGATAAAAGGCAGGAGGTGCAGGAACTTTTCAGCCGATACCGGCACGGCGTAATTTCTTTGAGCGTGCAGATCAAGCCTCTGAACGGCCATGTGCGCAAATACCGCCCGCCCTATCCGGCCGAGTAATTCTATCTGACCCCCATCCAGTTGAGCTACATCTGCGCACGAGACTTTAAAACCTGACTGACAAAGGAGGAACAGTATGTATCCGGCCCTCAATCCGTTGGTGCTTAGCCTCAAGGAATCAGCCACCCTGGCCATCAATCTCAAGGCCCTCGAGATGCGCCGCCAAGGCAAGGAAGTGTTTCATTTCGGCTTCGGTCAGTCACCTTTTCCGGTACCAGAACCGCTGCAGCAAGCCCTGCGGCGCAATGTTGATAAAAAAGATTACCTGCCAACCCAAGGCCTGCCCGAGCTGTGCCAGGCTGTAGCTAATTTCTACCAGCAGGAGTTCGGCTATGAGTTTGTGGCGGAAAACGTCTGCATCGGCCCCGGCAGCAAGGAGCTCATCTTCCAGACCATCTACCTCATGGAAGGACCGCTCCTGGTGCCGGCGCCGAGCTGGGTCAGCTACGGCCCCCAGGCGGCATTGCTTGGCAAGGAGATCGTGCCCATCCCGACCCTGCGCGACAATGGCTACCGGCTGCAACCCGACGAGCTCGACCGAGCCTGCAACCGCCTCGGCCAGTGCCAAAAGCTGCTTATTCTCAACAACCCTAACAACCCTACCGGCGCCTTTTATCGCAAGAGCGAAATCGAAGAGATGGCCGCAATCTGCCGCGCCTACCAGGTGGTGGTCATCTCCGACGAGATCTATGCCATGCTCAATTTCACGAACCTGCCCCATTGCAGCATGGCCCAGTACTATCCCGAAGGCACCATCGTCACAGGCGGCCTGTCCAAGTCCTTTGCCGCCGGCGGCTACCGACTCGGCGTGATGCTGGTGCCACAGGGGCTCCAACCGGTGCTTGAAGCCCTCAAATCAGTGATCAGTGAGACCTTCAGCTCCGTTTCCGCGCCAATCCAGTACGCTGCCCTTGAAGCCTACGGCAATTTCGAATCAGTGCGGCCGTTTGTGCATCGCACCAAAGAGATCCACCGCTGGGCCTGCGAATATCTGCATCGACGTATTATCGGCATGGGGCTAAACTGCCCGCAGCCGGAAGGTGCTTTTTACCTCTTCCCCGATTTTCAGAACCAGCGCGAAGCTCTGCGCAAGCATGGGTTATTCACCGGCCGCCAGTTATGCGACCTGCTGCTCGAACAGGCCCACGTGGCAGTATTGCCTGGATCCGATTTCTATCTGAGCGCAACCAAGCTCGGAGTACGGGTCGCCGGCGTCGATTACGACGGAGCCGCTGCCCTGGAGGCCTGGCCCGGTTTCGAGCAAATGAACGACGTTCTGGCAGCGCGACTCTTTCCGCGACTGATCGGTGGCTGCGACCACCTTGAACGGTTTCTCTCTGATCTGTAAGGGAAACTTCGAGAATGATCTCCAATGGGATCGTCAATTCAGAGGAAGAACAAGCCGGCAGCCCTGGCTCCAAACGCGCGGGATTTGGGCACGTTGGTTCTGGCATTCATACGATCCTTTAGATTTGTCCAACGCTGTGAATCAAACTCGATTTTGCCGCTTCAGCTACTCCAGAAAAAAGCCGTAACAAAGGGTAGCTCCTGGGTCGGCAGGGTTTAACTGTCTGCCGGATGCGCCAACGCATCACCGCGGCATCAGCGCGAACACGCCCCAGCCCAGGTATTCACGCGTGTAAGCGGCGTAGCGCTCGGGTTCCGACGTCAGTTGAGCTCGAACCTCTTTGGATAACTCGTCGTCGGGATTGGCTTCGAGCCAGCGGCGCATGGTGAGCCATTTGGCTGCCTCGTATCTATCCCAGCCGTCTTGATCAGCCAGAACCATTTCAACGACATCGTAGCCAAGGTGGCCGAACGACACGAGAAGTTCTGGGAGCATGAGAAAGTCGGAGATTGAGTTGGCAAGACACCTCTTGGCAACATCTTCCGTCGGCGGCAACTGCCGCCAGTAAGGCTCGCCGATCAGGATGATACCCCCGGTATGCAAGCTCCGAGCTAGAAGCTCGATAGTACCGGCAACTCCCCCGCCGATCCAGGTGGCACCAACACAGGCTGCCAAACCGACCTTTTCGTCAGCAACATAGCCCGCAGCATCGCCATGGATGAACGTAACTCGATCAGCAACGTCGAGTTCTACAGCGCGGAGTTTCGCTTGTTCGGAGAATAACTGGCTCATGTCGATGCCAGTGCCGATAATGGCGTGATCGCGAGCCCAGGTGCAAAGCATCTCCCCCGAACCGCTGCCTAGGTCGAGCACTCGGGTTCCCGTTTCCAGACGCAGCGAAGCGCCGAGAGTTGCGAGCTTTTCGGGTGTGAACGGGTTATGGATGCGGTGAGCACTTTCGGTGATGTTGAAGATACGTGGAATATCCATTGCAGAAAATCTCCTTACGGGTGTGAATAGATTCGGTCACTTCTTATGCCTTTACGTCGCCCAACGTGAAAGAGGCTGACCGGGCGGTTTTAGGAAGAACAGGGACACTTCCCTATTTTTCAATAGTTTTTTTCTTCGCCCCCCCTTCTTACCTGCTCGCAGTCTTTGCCCGTACTGGAGTTCCAGGTAATCAATGAATGCATCTCTGCCTAAAGGACGCCCAGCACATGTTCTTTGTCTAATTGCCTTTTCTATCTCTTCACTATCCTCTTCGAAAAATGCATAATAATCACTGCGCTCCGCTTCACTCAACCATTGCTCACCACTCAAGAGCCGATCCGGACGGTTCAACAAATGCGATCGCGCGCTTGACCACTGGTATTCTTCCGCTTTCTCAATGATTCCAGCTTTTACAGGGTTTTTCTCTATGTAGCGCGCTACACTCCATAGATATGTCTCTTTCTCTACTGCGCACGAGAAAAACCTGTTCTGCCAAACCCTCCCGGAATTGCAGAGCCTTCGGTTTAAATATTGCGTATAGACCATGTTGGTAAGACCAATTCCTCTGGCTAAGGATGTATCTTCCCTTGGCACGGCAAGCAGATGAATATGATTTCCCATCAGGCAATATGCCCATATTTCAAGTTTGTATTTTTGGCTGTAGTTCTTGAGGGTCTTACTATAAAAACTGTAATCCTCGTCATCGAAAAATACAGTTGCGCGGTTATTGCCGCGTTGCGTGACATGATGGGGGAAATCATACGGCTACTGAACGCGCTATCCTTGGCATGCATAGCTTTTTAAGTGCAAGCTAATTATTTGTCAACAATAAAATAGGGAAGTGTCCCTATTTTTCCTTCTGACACGGGGGGGGTGAGATTGATAATGGAGTTTGTGTTTTCATATTTTGATTTGCCTAACAGCGGCAGAGAGTACAGCGGCATGGCAGCTGTTACGCTTGGTTGAACGCTATCCGACCTTTTTCCATAAACACCAACTCCACGAGTTGAGATAATGGCTTCCTGCTAAATATCCTGTAACCAAGCCTCTCGTACAAGCGGATGTTGCCCTCGCTTTTGCTGCCGGTGTACAATTCAAAGCGTGTTGCGGTTGGAAATTCTGCTTCGACCGCCAGCATTAATTGTGTGCCGATGCCCTTACCTTGAAAGTCAGGATGAACAATCAGTCGGCCGATCTCACAGGTTCTGTTTTGCATTAGTGCTCTAACTGACCCAATGATTTTGCCGTAATTACATGCTTTCAGAAAGGTAGTTTGTGTGAATTCCTTTATTACTTCTTCAAGGGTTTGAGTCAACGGCGGGATAGACCAGTCATTGTAAATGATGGCTTCGCTTTGATAAGCCAGTTTCTGGAGGTCAAGAATTTCTCCAGCATTCGCGATGTTGGCATGTAATATCTGGTTCATTTTTTCTCTCGTTCAACGGCGCCGCGAGCTGAGCGGCCGAAGTGAGGCACGTTTACGTGCCGGAACGAAGGACCGCTCCTGGTCGGTGTTCTGCGGCGCGGGTCAGCGCGCCCAGAATACGACCGGGTTCAGAACGCGTTATTGAATAGCCCCTGCTCATCCACCCAATAATCACATAAATTATCGTTGTCTCGTAACTAACCAATAAATAAAACTTATCACATTGTCCAACATTCCAAATTGGAAGATGAACGCTTAAAAATCAATACTCCTGCTCTGCACTTTCTGATTTTTAAAGCCAGCAAAATATACTCCTGCTCATTATTGTTGTCAAAGTAGATTTCAGTAATATTTAAATTAGCAATCGAGGAGCGGAAATTTAACCAAGAAAAAAAATAGTTCAGTATGCTGCCAACCACAATCAATTATCTCCGCATACGAAAAAAGCTAAAGTTATCAGTTTCCCCGACTACAACTTCCTCTTATCAATAACCCGTACCGCCTTACCCTCATGACGCGGCAAACTGGTAGGCTCAACGAGCTTGACGCTGGCGCCGACGCCGAGCACGGAGAAAATCTTCCGCTCGACCTGCTCGACAAACGCCTTCTGCTTCTTCATCTCATCGAAGAAGATATTCTCGGTGACCTCGATGCGCACTTCCAGGGTATCCATGTCCCCTTCCCGCTCGACCACCAACTGGTAATGGGGCTCGCAGCCCTCGATGGCAAACAGGATCTCCTCGATCTGCGACGGGAAGACATTGACCCCCTTGATAATGAGCATATCGTCGGAGCGGCCCATGGTCTTTCTCATGCGCACCATGGTCCGGCCGCAGGCGCACTTTTCGTAGTCGAGACTGGTTATGTCCCGGGTCCGGTAGCGGATCATGGGAAATGCCTCTTTGGTCAGCGTGGTGAGCACCAGCTCGCCGACACTCCCGCGGGGCAGGACCTCACCCGTATCCGGATCGATGATCTCGGCTATGAAGTTATCCTCGAAAAGATGCATGCCGCACTTGTATTCACACTCACCGGCAACGCCCGGGCCGATGATCTCGGAAAGCCCGTAGTTATCGGTCGCGCTGAGATAAAGCCGGCTTTCGATTTCCTTGCGCATCCCCTCGGACCAGGGCTCGGCGCCGAACAGGCCGACCTTCAGGGCCAGCGACTTGGGATCGACGCCCATCTGCTCCATGCGCGAGGCGATGGTAATGGCATAGCTCGGCGTGCAGACCAGTACCGTGGGCCGGTAGTCCTGCATGATCATGATCTGTTTCTCGGTATTGCCGGCGCTCATCGGAATAACGGACGCGCCGATCGTCTCGGAACCGTAGTGCAGGCCGAACGCGCCGGTGAACATGCCGTAGCCGAAGGCGATCTGCACCACGTCGTCCCTGGTCACCCCGGCCGCGGTCATGAAGCGCGCCACCAGGTTCGACCAGGTCCTGATATCGTTTTTCGTATAACCGACGACCGTCGGTTTTCCGGTGGTGCCGGATGACGAGTGAATGCGCACAACCTCCCGAAGGGGGACGGCAAACATTCCATAGGGGTAGTTCAGACGGAGGTCTTCCTTGGTCGTAAAAGGCAGCTTGGCCAGGTCTTCAAAGGAGCGGATCTCCTCGGGATTGATACCCGCTTCATCAAACTTTTTCTTATAACAGGTAACCGACTTATATACCCGGTTCAGGGTTGCCTGCATTCTTTCGAGCTGGAGTTGCTCCAGGTCTTCGCGCGGCATGCATTCGTACAGTGGATCCCATATCTTCATAACGTGACCTCTACAGTGTGTTACCTCTCCCAGATTTCCTTCTTGTCCTTACCGAGATAGGCCCTTTGAACGTCTTTATTTTCCAATAAGTCAGCAGCATTTTCTTCAAGTATTACTTTACCTGTTTCCAGAACATATCCGCGATCGGCGATCTTCAGGGCGGCCATTGCGTTCTGCTCCACGAGCAGCACCGACGTGCCCCGCTCCTTCCTCAGCATGGCAATGACGCGGAAAATCTCCTGGACCACCAGGGGAGCGAGCCCCATGGAGGGTTCGTCGAGCAGCAGCAGTTTCGGCTTGGCCATCAGGGCGCGGCCGATGGCAAGCATCTGCTGCTCGCCGCCGGACAGCGTACCCGCCATCTGCTTTTTGCGGGACGCCAGCTGCGGAAACAGGGCAAAGATATCATCGATGTCTTTCCTGATCGACCCTTTCGCTTCCCGGCCGCGATAGCGGAGATAGGCGCCCAGCTCGATATTGTCCGCCACGGAGAAATCCTTGAAAACCTGACGCCCTTCAGGCACCTGGGAAATCCCCAGCTCCACGACGCGATCCGCGGACAGCCCGGCCAGGGACGTTCCCTCGAACACGATTTCACCGTCGCGCGGCGGTACCACGGCGGACAGCGAATTGAGAATGGTGGTTTTGCCCGCGCCATTGGCACCTATCAGCGAAACGATCTCGCCGGGATTGACGTGCAGCGAGACGTTTTTCAGCGCATGCACCTGGCCGTAGTAGGTATTGATATTCTTGATCTTCAGCATGGCAATGTTCCGTTATCCTTCGCCAAGGTAGGCCGTTATGACCTTCGGATCTTCCTGGATCTCGCGTGGCGTGCCTTCGGCAAGCTTTTCCCCCAGGTTGAGCACCATGATCGAATCGCAGATATCCATGACCAGTTCCATGTCATGCTCCACGAGCACAACAGTCACGCCGGAGCTGCGGATCTTTTCGATCAGGTGTCCCAGGTCGGCCGTCTCGCGGGCATTGAGCCCGGCCGCGGGCTCGTCGAGCAGGATGATCGACGGATCGAGCGACATGGCCCGGGCGATTTCCAGCAGCCGGCCCTTGCCGAACGGCAGGTTTTCGGCGATATCGGCGGCATGCTCGGCAATACCGACGAACTCGAGACAGGCCAGCGCCTTTTCCCTGATCCGGCGCTCTTCGCGCAACACGCCGGGCAGCTTCAGGGCCGATGCCACGATACCGCCGCTGCTCTTGGTATGGAGCCCCACCATGACGTTTTCCAAAACGGTCATGGTGCCGAACAGCTCGACGTTCTGGAAGGTACGGACCATGCCGCGACGCGCCAGTCGCTCCGGCGGCAGAAAGGTCACATTCCGGTCCTCCAGATAGACGTTGCCCGATGTCTGCCGGTAAATGCCGGTGATGATATTGAACAGTGTTGTCTTGCCGGCGCCGTTCGGACCGATGACGCCCTTGATTTCCCTCTCTTTCACGGAGAACGACACGTCACGCAGCGCGGTTACCCCGCCGAAAACCTGGGTTACCTTCTCGACCCTAAGCATGTTCCCGCCCCCTGACTCTCAACCGGTCGAAACGCGCCATGATGAGCGATGGAATCCGCACCAGGCCGCCGGGCAGGAACATGATCATGACCACCAGCAGGAAACCGTAAATCACGATATCGTAATCCTGGAAGGTGCGCAGCAGCTCGGGCAGCAGCGTGAGCAGGGCTGCCCCGAGGAATGACCCGTACACGGTGCCGAGGCCGCCGATGACAACCATGGTCAACAGCTCAACGGAGAAATTGAAGCCGAACGAGGTCGGCGAAATGAAGGTCATGGTATGGGCATAGAGGCTCCCGGCTATCGAGGAGAACACCGCCGACAGCGCAAAAACCTGCACCTTGAGCAGCCGGGCATTGACGCCCATCACCCGGGCCGCGACCTCCGAATCGTGTATCGCCCGCAAGGCCCTGCCGATCCGGGAATTCACCAGGTTGACCGAGAGGAGGATCATGGCCAGGGCAAATCCCCAGATGAGGAAATAACTCTTCATGTCGCTGTCGAACTCGAAGGTCCCCACAGAAAAATACGGAATACCGCTGAGACCGGACGGCCCGCTGGTCAACTCGAACGTTTCGTTGAACACGATGTAAACGATAATGCCGAAGCCGAGGGTTGCCATGGCCAGGTAGTGCCCCTTGAGCTTCAGGATGGGAAAACCGATGGCAAAGGCAATGAGCCCGACGATTACGGCGGCAAGGACCAGGGCAAGCCAGGGATTCATGCCGTATGTGGCGGTGGCAATGCCGGATATATAGGCGCCGAGGCCGAAAAAGGCGGCCTGCCCGAGAGATATCTGTCCCGCGTAACCGAGAAGCAGGTTGAGCGCCAGCGCAAGGATGGTATTGATGCCGACGAAAACGAGCACATTCAGCAGGTAGCCACCCGCGAAAAATACGGGAGCGACGAGCACGGCGCAGGAAAAGAGAATATATTTCAACAGAACGTGTCTTTCAGTGCTCATAATGATGTCAGACCCTTTCCGTGTCGGCCTTTTTAAAGAGCCCCTGCGGTCGAATAAACAGGATCAGCAGCAGAATAATGAAAGCAATGGCATCTTTGTACCCTGACGAAACGAGACCGGCGCCAAGCGCTTCGAGCACGCCGAGCAGCAGGCCGCCGAACACGGTCGCGATACCGCTGCTCATGCCGCCGATGATGGCGGCGCAGAAACCTTTCAGTCCCAGCATGACTCCCACATCGTAGGATGTCATGGTGAGCGGAGCGGTGATGATGCCCGCCACCGAGCCCATGGCCGAACTGATGGCAAAGGCGAAAAAGACCATCCGCTTGACGTCGACCCCCACCAGGCTGGCGGCCCGGCGGTTGTGGGAACAGGCCCGCATCGCCTTGCCGCTGATGGTGTGATAGAAAAAGTAGCGGTTGACGATAATGATGAACAGCGTAATGCCGAATATCCACAGGTGCTGGGGCAGCAACGTTGCCCCGGCAATGGAGATCGGCTCGTTCCCGGAAAACATCGGCAGCGAATGGGTGTCCTTGCCCCAGATGAGCATGGCCAGTCCGCGAATCAGGATGCTGCCGCCGATGGTGATGATCACCAGGATAAGGGGCGACGCATTTTTCAGGGGCCGGATGGCCAACCGCTCGAACAGTATGCCGACCGCCGTCGTGAACACTATGGCCAGCAGCATGGCGACCATAAACGGGAACTTGACCACGGACAGGAAGAAATAGGTCAGCATGCCGCCCAGCATGACGAATTCACCCTGGGCAAAGTTGATGATACCGGTGGAATTGTAGATGATGGCGAAGCCGATACCGATAAGCGAATAGATTGCTCCCGTCGACAGTCCAGACAAGAGGTATTGAAGTATTTGATGAGACATAAGCCTGCTTTATTAATGGTGTCCCTCTGAAAGGGCGTGAAAAAGAGACGCCCGTCACGGGCGCCTCCAATGGAATAATTTTCGAGATATTTATTACCACTCTTAACCCCTCCTAAAACAGGAGGGGAGCTACTCTTTTTCCCCTCCTCGATAAGGAGGGGGCCAGGGGGGTGGTATATAAGCTGAAGTTTCTCGGCAGGTTCCGAACCGCAGCTACTTGACCAGAACCCAGTCGCCGCCCTTAACCTGCACCAGTACGAAGGCGTCTTTCGTCAGACCGCTGTGATCGGTAGCGGAATAATTAAATATTCCACCGATCCCGGCGAAGTTCCTGGTCTTTTCCAATTGGGCGCGGATGGCCGGACGCGAGGCGCCGCCCCGCTCGATGGCGCCCTTAAGGAGCATCATCGCATCCCAGGCATGACCGCCGAAGTGATCGCCTTCCGTCTTGAAATGTTTCTGGTATTCCTTCACGAATGCGAGAAGAGACTTCTTCTGCTTGTCCGAATTGGGCAGGAGATCGGCTACGATCACGCGTCCCGAGGGAAGAGTTATGCCTTCGGCGGATTTGCCGGCAAGAGCGATGAATTTCTTCGATGAAACACCGTGGCTCATGTAAAGAGGGATGCCAAGACCAAGCTGTCGGGCATTCCGGGCAATGATAGCCGGACCGGGGTTCGTTCCCCAACAGATCAGCGCCTGCGCCTTGGAGCCGCGGATCTTCGTCAACTGGGGGGTCATGTCGGTATCTTTCGGTCCGTAGGTATCGTCCGCGACTATGGTGATGCCGTAACGGGGGGCCAGCGCCTTCAACTGCTCGCGACCGGATGAACCGAACGAATCGGAAACGGTCAGGAGCGCAACCCGGGTAAGCTTGCGTTGTACCAGGTGCTCATAGATTTTCGCAACGGCCAGGTAATCATTCTGCGCGGTCTTGAAGACCCACGGTTTTACCGGTTCCGTAATCTTTACCCCGGCGGAACAGGAAATCATCGGCACTTTCGCCCGCTGGACAATCGGGATGACCGCCATGGTATCGCCGGTGGTGCTGGGACCGATGATGGCGACGACGCCCTCCTTGACAAGTCGTGTCGCGGACTGGACCGCCTTCGTGGCATCACCCTGGGTATCCATGGCGATCAGTTCAAGTTTCCGACCCTTGATGCCGCCGGCGGCATTGATCTGGTCGACAACCATCTGCGCGGTATTCCGCTCCGGTTCGCCAAGGAAGGCAGCAGGGCCGGTCACCGCGAAGAGGCCGCCTATTTTGATGGTGGAAGCGGCTGATGCCACTGCCGTTAATGCAAACAGCAAAACAGTCGCCAGGGAAAAGTTTCTTAGAATTTTCACAGCCATGAGAATCCCTCCGTAATCCGCGTAAATTTTTAACGCGCAAGGACCCAGTCGCCTTTTGTTACCCGAACCATTTCAAAGGCGGAAAGATCCAGACCATTGTGATCGGTCGGCGACATGGTAAAGACACCGGAAACGCCAACCATCTTACGGACCTGCTCGATGCCTTTTCTGATTTTTTCCGGTGTCGCCCCATACTTCCTGATTGCGGTTAGAATCAAGTGAAGACCGTCATAGGCATAACCGCCAAAGGTGGATGCCTCGACGCCGAATTGCTTTCGGTAGAGCTGGTCATATTCCCGGAGAAGTTTAACCTGGGGATCTTTTTTTGAGATAATATCGTACACGGCAAGTTTCCCGGCGGGAAGGGTCACCCCCTCCGCGGAAGAAACGCCCGCCAATTCGATGAATTTCTTCGATGCGACGCCGTGGCTCTGGTAAAGGGGAATCGTGATTCCCAGCTGCTTCATATTTCTCGTCACCACGGCCGGGCCGGGATTGGTCCCCCAACAGATAACCGCATCAGGTTTTGCGCCACGGATCTTGGTAAGTTGCGGCGTCATGTCGGTATCCTTGGGTGAAAAAACTTCATCGGCAACAACCGTAAATCCTTTTTTCGCGGCCAGTGCCTTGAGCTGCTCTCTTCCTGATGATCCATACGAACTGGAAACGGTAATCAGGGCGATTTTTTTCTGACCCTTGGTCGCCGCATAGCGCAAGATCTTTTCAGCGGCAACCTGGTCGTTGGCGGGAGTCTTGAAAACCCATTTCTTGACCGGCTCGGTAATCTTGACACCGGCGGCACAGGAAATCAGCGGAATCCGCTCCCGTTGCACGAGGGGAATAATCGCCATCGACTCTCCGGTAGTGCTGGGGCCGATGATGGCTACCACGTTATCGTTCCTGATGAGCTTGGTCGCCAGTTGCACCGCCTTGGAAGCGTCGCCCTGGGTGTCATAGACAAAAAGCTCTATCTTCGAGCCATTGACTCCGCCCGTGGCATTGATTTCCTTGACAAGCATCTCCAGGGTGTTTCTTTCGGGCTCTCCCAGAAAAGAAGCGGGACCGGTAACGGAAAAAAGCCCTCCGATCCTGATGGGTGGGGCAGCCTGAGCAACGCCTACCAGGGCGAGCGTCAGCACGAGCATCACGATTGACACGAATCCTCTCATAGAACCTCCAATAAAATCCAAATAAAATTAAATAGATGATGCTTTGATAGAAAATATCATCACGGTACCGGTTTACGTCATCCCGATCAAAAACGCACGAATCGAAGACATGATCAAGGCCGACATACTCCGGAAAAGTTCCTGTTACATCTGGTAAAGCCGTTCACCCTCGAGGACATTGAAGCCTTTTTGAACGAGACACTCAATGGCTTTTTCCGTTTCATCGAACCGGAATATGATGACCGCGTTTCCGCCGCATCGTTCCACGAAAGCATACATGTACTCGACATTGATTTCTTCCTTATCGAGCGCCTGGAGAATTTCGGCAAGTCCGCCCGGCCGGTCGGGAACCTCGATGGCAACCACTTCGGTCTTGCTGACGGTGAAACCCTTTTCTTTCAGAATCTGCTTTGCCCGCTCGACGTCATTGACTATCAGTCGCAAGATGCCGAAGTCACTCGTATCGGCAAGGGACAACGCCCGGATATTGATCTCGGCCTCTCCCAAGGCGCCGGTCACCTCGGCGAGACGCCCCGACTTGTTTTCTATGAAGATGGAGATCTGTTCTACTTTCATGGTTGCCTCCTCTTTCGGATACCGGCACATTCGACGCCAACAACGTCGAAACCGTCATATCTCATTATTATCCGTATGATTTTTTCTGGTTTGTTTACTTGTTCCTGTTGTCTATAACCCTTTTGGCCTTACCCTCGCTGCGCATGATGGTTTTCGGCTCGACCAGGCGGACCTTGCAGGTAATGCCGAGCAGTTCCTTGATACGCTTCTCGATGCTGGCCGCCAATGTCTGGAGGTGCTTGACTTCATCGGAAAAGAGTTGCTCATCGACTTCGACCTGCACTTCGAGGCTGTCGAGATTGTCCTTGCGATCGACGATCAGCACGTAATGCGGCTCGACACCCTCGACCTGCATGAGAATCGATTCGATCTGCGACGGGAAGACGTTGACCCCGCGGATGATGAGCATGTCGTCGCTGCGGCCGCTCATCCGGGCGATGCGTGCATGGGTGCGGCCGCATCGGCACGGCTCGTAGGTAATACTGGTAATGTCGCGGGTGCGATACCGAAGCAGGGGGATCCCCTCCTTGGTGATGGTCGTGATGACCAGCTCACCCTTTTCGCCCTCCGGTACCAGCTCCCCGGTATCGGGATTGATTATTTCGGCGATGAAATGATCTTCCCAGATATGGAGTCCACACTTTGCATCCTGGCACTCGATCGCGACGCCCGGGCCCATGATTTCCGAGAGTCCGTATATGTCGATGGCGCTGATATTCAGTTTTTCCTCGATCTCATGGCGCATGGACTCCGACCACGGCTCGGCGCCGAAGATTCCCACCCGGAGATTCAGGGACCTGAAATCGATGCCCTCTTCATTGGCGGCTTCCGCGAGGTAGAGCGAATAGGACGGCGTGCAGGTCAGCACCGTCGAGCCGAAATCCTTCATGATGAGAATCTGGCGTTTGGTATTGCCCCCCGACATGGGAATGACCGAGGCACCGAGCTTCTCCGCGCCGTAATGGGCGCCGAGGCCGCCGGTGAACAGTCCGTAGCCGTAAGAATTGTGGATGATATCCCCCCGATGTACGTCCGCCGCGGCGAATGAACGGGCCATCAGCTCAGACCAGATTTCAATGTCCTTGTGGGTATAGCCTACGACCGTCGGCTTGCCGGTGGTGCCGGATGACGCATGGATGCGAACGATATCTTCCATCTTTGAAGAAAAGAGGCCGTAGGGGTAGGCATCACGCATATCCTGCTTCAGGGTGAAAGGGAACCTTCGCAGGTCGTCAAGAGACTTCAGGGCACTCGGCGTGAGGCCTTTCTTCTTGAATGTATCACGATAAAACGGCACGTTGGCACATATTCTTTCAAGCATCAGTTGAAGCCGCTTCAACTGAAGGGCCTCCAGTGCCGGTCGGGGTAAGGTTTCGAATTCCTCGTTATAATACATTGCACATCACCTCGCGAATTGAATGCCCTGCCTCATCCTTGCAGCTCCCGTCCCATCTTGAATGCCTTGAGGTTCACGTCCAGGGCTTTTGACGGAACCATCTTCTCCAGTGCCTGCAGCCAGCGGTTTTCCGGAATGTCCAGGCGCCGGGAAACCGCTCCCAGCAGTGCCGTATTGGCCGCACGGGGATTTCCCGCCTCGCGGGCGATGCCCTGTCCGTCAACCAGGAGAAAGTCGGGGAACCGTTCCCGAATCTTTTCAGCCAGCCCCGCCGGATATGGCTCTTTGCCCATCAGCACCGAAGGGGGTGAGATCTGGAGATCGTTAACCACCACGGATCCGCCTTTTTTCAGCAGGGGAAGAGAGCGGTAGGTTTCCATGATTTCAAAACCGAAGAGGATATCACCCTCACCTTCGGGCACCAGTGGGGAAAAAACCTCCCGTCCATAGCGAACATGGGAAACGACACTGCCGCCACGCTGCGACATGCCGTGAATCTCGCTTTTCTTAACGTCATACCCGGCCAGCATGAAGGTTTCGGAAAGGATTTCCGACGCCAGGAGAATTCCCTGCCCACCGACACCGACCAGCAGAATATTGGTTACCTGTTCACTCATTGCGCCCTCCCGATCGCATCAAACTTGCAGAGTTGCCGACAGACGTCACATCCCGTGCACAGGGTCGGATCGATGTACGCGACTCCCTTTGCACCCTCATCCGGCCGCCATTGGATCGCCGGGCAACCAAGTTTGAGACAGGCCCGGCACGCCGTGCATTTCTCCGCGTCGACCGCCAGCAACGGGCCGCGCTGGAACACGCCGGCACGTTTCACCAGGACGCACGGTTTGTTGGTAATGAGCACCGACGGCTCGGGGCGGTTCATCTCCTCTGAGAGCGCCTGCCGAATTTCCTCGAGATCAAAGGGGTTGATCACGCGCACATGCCGGACACCGACGGCCTTGCAGAGCTCGGAGAGATCCAGCTTGTGGCTCGGTTCGTTCATCAGGGTGTGGCCCGATGCGGGATTGTCCTGGCGCCCGGTCATGGCGGTAATGCGGTTGTCGAGGATGACGACGGTGGCCGGGGCGTTATTGTAGACCATGTCCATGAGGCCGGTAACGCCGGAGTGACAGAAGGTCGAGTCGCCGATAACGGCAACCACCTTTTTCCGTTCTTCCTCTGAAACGACTTTTACGGCCCCTGAGGCATTGCCGATCGAGGCGCCCATGCAGACGCAGGTCTCCATGGCGGAAAGCGGCGGCAGGAAGCCCAGGGTGTAGCAGCCGATATCGCCGGTTACGTAAGCTTTCAGAGCATTCAACGTATAGAAAACGCCGCGATGCGGGCAGCCGGGGCACATATTGGGCGGTCGGCCGGGAAGCGGCACCGGTTGTGCGTCTTCCTGCGTCACGGCGGAGCGTGAATCTGCCACGATTCCTTCGGCGATGAAGGCATCGAGAATCCGGTCCGGTGTCAGTTCTCCGCAAATGGGAAGAAAACTCTTGCCGGAGACGTCAATGCCCCGGGCCTTGATCTGTTCCTCGAAGAAAGGATCAAGCTCTTCCACCACGTACAGACTATCAACGGCATCGGCGAAACGGCGAATCGTCTCCATGGGCAGCGGGTGAACCATGCCGAGCTTGAGGGTGGAAACGTTCGGGAAGATCTCGCGGACGTACTGGTAGCAAACGCCGGAGGTGATGATGCCGACTTTCGTGTCACGCAGCTCGCTCCGGTTTATTTCCATGGAATCGGCCGCCGCAGCGAGCTTTCGCATACGCTCCTCGACTAGGGGATGCCTGACACGGGCATTGCCGGGCAGCATGACCTGCTTGGCGGCATTTTTCACCAGGGCAGGCGTCGGCAGATCGCCGACCGGGTCCTTGGTCTCGACAATGGATTTGCTGTGGGAAATACGGGTAGTGGTGCGCAGGAAAACCGGTGTATCGTACTGCTCGGAAAGCTCCAGCGCCAGGCGGGTAAATTCCTTGCACTCCTGTGAGTCGGCCGGCTCCAGCATCGGGATCTTGGCGAACTTCGCGTAGTTGCGGTTGTCCTGCTCGTTCTGCGAGGAGTGCATTTCAGGATCATCAGCCGTGACAATCACGAGACCTCCCTTTACCCCGGTATAAGAAAGGGTAAAAAGCGGGTCTGCGGCGACGTTTACCCCGACATGCTTCATGGCTACCAGTGCCCGCGCACCCGCAAACGATGCTCCCATGGCAACTTCGAGGGAGACTTTCTCGTTTGGAGCCCACGAAGCATTGATTTCTTTATAATGAATGATGTTTTCAAGAATTTCGGTGGAAGGAGTTCCCGGATACGCACTGGCTACCTTGACACCGGCTTCGTATGCCCCGCGGGCAATCGCTTCATTACCGGAAAGGATTTCTTTCATGAAAAGGATGTCCCTCCTTCAAAAAAAATACGGGGATTATTCCCCGAAACCATCGAGAACTATACAAATAAAACGTCGTTCATGTCAACCGCAATCTGCTCGCTTTTCCCTTGCCAACAAGGATGTTATGGGCACGAAGACCGTAAGCGGGAACATCTCAGATGTTCAGCAGCAATCCCTCGAGAAGTCCGCCTTCACTTACGATCAGGTCCCGGAATCCGAAAATTTCCATGGTCCTGATCGTAATGAGCGTACCCTCGACGATCAGATCCTCTCGCCCCCTTTCAATGCCGGGAACGGTCAGTCGCTGTTCAGTCGTCATGGACAGGATGTTCGCAAAGATGTTCCTGATGGTAGCACGCGACAAACAATAGCCATTGACGCTCCGGGAATCATAGTTGTCGAGCTTCAGGTTGATTCCCGCCAGGGTAGTCGGTGTTCCGGCCGTACCGATAAGCCTCGTGTCGGAGGAAAACCCGACAAACCCGGCGCTGGCCATATCATGGCGAAGCTCTTCCAGCTCACGACATACCTTGTCATCCATCGCCTCGACACTGTTCTTTCCTTCCATCAATCGCACAACGCCGAGCGGAAGACTTTTCGTAAACAGCGGCACGCCGTCACGGGCCAGCGTATACTCGGTACTCCCGCCGCCGATATCAAAGACGAAACTGTCGCCATCGGATCTGATGCCGGAAAATATCCCGGAAAGGGTAAGAAGCCCTTCCTCGCGACCATCGATAATTTCGAGTCTCAAGCCGCTTTCCCGCCACACCTCGGCAATGAAGTCGTGTCCGTTTGCGGCATCACGCACGGCACTCGTTGCCACGGCACGGACCTTTGCCGCCCGCCAACGCTCAATATCGGCGGCGAATTCGCGCAAAACGGTAACAGAACGGGCTCGTGCCTCCTGAGACAAGCCTCGCTCCCTCGAAAAACCACCTCCGAGACGGGTTATTGTTCGTTTTAAAACGAGGGGGCGGATGCTTTTTCGGGAATCGATAATACCAATCAGCAATCGGGCGCTGTTGGTCCCAAGATCTATGGAAGCATTCGGAAACCGCATTATTGAAGAGTCCTTTGGGTCTCAATGATCGTAAAGGCATAATCACCGATTTTTGTAAAAGCGGAAACGATATCCATGAACAAAAGTCCGGCAATTACGGAGCAGGCACCGTTACTCAAACGGACCAGATGATTACTTTTCAAAGCCCCTCCACTGTCAAGGAGCTCCTGTCGCAGTTCGCGCATTGCCTCGGCATTGGGAACATCAAAACTGATGAGAGAATCCACTGCCAGGTTCATCAGGTATGAAGCTTGTTTCGCAAGTGACTTGAGTTCATCCATTGCCGTATCGGAAAAAAATACCGCCCCTTCCTTCTTGCGTCGGAGACAATCGAGAATTATTTCACAATTATCACCAATCACCTCCAGATCATTGACGGTGCTCAAAAAAACCGGGATATCCACGGATTTTTCCGAAGCAGGAGCCTGGTGTGCTATATGTACGAGAAAAGATGATAGTTCCTTCTGCAAAACATCCAGAAGGTTTTCCTTCTGCTTTATCAGTGAAGACCTTTTTGCATTGTAGCCGTAAAACTGTTCAACGGTATCACTCAACATGGAACACGTCACCTGAGCCATTCTCTTCAGCTCGTTACCGGCCTGAAGAAATGCGAGCGTCGGTGTATTAACGACCCGATAATCCAGGTAGCGGGGAGCAAGATCAACATCCACATCTCCCTTTACCGGCAGTATCTTACCCGCTGTTCGGGCAAATAAACCGATCATCGGCAAAAAGACCACCGCAATAAAAATACTGAAGATTGTGTAGCTGTTGGCCACGGACCTTGCAGTGACTGCATGAATCGATGGTTGCCCGGCTGCCTTCGCCACGGTGTCCAAAAGCGGCGAATTACCGCTGAATCCGGGGGTGACATGGGAAACCAAGGAAAGGTAGAAGGGAAAGAAAAGAAGAACACAGGCTACGGAAACGAAAGAAATTATCCCATAGAAAAATACCGTTCGCTTTGCCGCAACCGTTCCGCCGATTGCTCCGATAGCCGCAAAAGCAAAGGTACCGATCACTTCGCCGAGCGTCATGGCCGTAGCCTGCTCGAAACCGATGACGCCGATTCCCGCCATTGCCACTATTACCCCGAGAGCGGCACTCCCCGATTGAACGAGAAACGTAAGGAGGGCGCCTATGAAAACATTGGCAACCGGCACGGTAAAAGGAAAAGAGTGGATTCTCACGAACAGTTCGCTCTGTCCGAAGGGCAACAGGCGGGATTCCATGATTTCAAGCCCGAAAAAAAGCAGGCCAAAGCCAAGAAGGATTTCTCCGAAAAAAACCCATCTCCGCCGTTTGCTGAAGTATTTCAGGGCAACTCCCGAGAAAATCGCGGGCAAGGAAAGGAAAGAAACCTTGAAGGCGATGAACTGAACGGCAAGCGCCGTTCCGAGACCGGTACCTACGAGCATGCCAAGGGCCTGGTACAGGGAAAGCAGACCGGCATTGACGAATCCGATAATGAGAATCGATGCCGCCCCGCTCGACTGCAGAAGTGATGAAAGGCAGCTTCCCATCAAGGCGGCGGAAAGGCGGTTTCCGGCAAGTTTTTCGAGCACACGGCGAAACCGTCCGCTCGCAAGGCGTTGCAGGCCGTCCGCCATGGTCTTCATGCCGAAAACGAACAAGCCAAGCCCGCCAAGCGCTTCAAGCAGCTGAAACAGAGGCATACGGTCAGACCCCGGATTGCTTATGTCGCACAGGAGAATGCTTTAAAGAATGAGCGTACTGGAAATGAGCGCTTGAAAAAGCCCTGGCCACTGACGCACTGATCCACGCACCTGGTTCGGCGTCACAGCCACTACAAATCAGAAATGCCGAACGGCAAGCGCATCAATGCAGCATATCAGGATAAGACGTAACTGTCAGCTGTCAACCATCTCTTTGAGTTCTTTTCCAACTTTGAAGAAGGGGAGCTTTTTCGGTTTCACCTGTATGGCTTCACCTGTTTTGGGGTTTCGACCGGTATAAGGCTTGTAGTCCTTGATGACGAAGCTGCCGAATCCTCTGATTTCGATTCTTTCACCCTCCTGGAGTGCCTTGGCCATGGAATCAAATATCGTATTAATAATTTCTTCGGACTTCTTAAAGGAGAGGTTTTTCCTTGTCGCAAGGGCTTCAATAAGCTCAGACTTGTTCATTGCTTCCTCCAGCCGTGCTTTCTTCATAAGATTACACAATCGTCCGCAATCGGCAGTCAAGGCATCCCTCCGCGAACTCCGGCATACTGCCTCTTCCGTGGGACATTACACAACGGCAAGAAACAGGACAAGAATCTTTCCGGATATCTTCAAGAGCCTGGCGGACAATTGAAAAAATTCATTACCGACAGCAACCAATCATCAGAAAACATCTTCCGACTCGTAACCGTGGTGTCAATTCAGCCGTATACATATGTGACAACTGTTCTCAAAATTGAGCAGTATCAGGAGAAAGTGATACACTTTTCCGTGTTTAACCATCTGCGAATCTTGGTGCTGTCGAACCTTCGTTTGAAGCCCATTTCCCTTGTAAACATCTCAAACAGGGTTTTATTCTTTCACCTGCGGCACCCCGGAAAACGATCTTTTCCACACAACGGCAAGCATGACAGGATAGAAAGGCTTGCAAATTTCTTTCCCAAATACGCCTATTTCTTCAATAATACGGTTATACTCTCAAGATGATAGGTCTGGGGAAACATATCCACGGGACGACTCGCAATTATTTTATAGCCGCTCTTTTGAAGCGATGCAAGGTCCCTCGCCAATGTCGAAGGGTCACATGAAATGTAGAGTATCTTTGACGGATCAAGCTGGGGAAGCAAGCGGACAACATCCCGGGCACCCGTTCTCGGGGGGTCGAGCAGCACCAGGTCGAACACTTCGCCGCGTTCCGCCAGCTCACGAACCCCGGTCGCCGAATCGGCACAATAAAACCGGCAGTTGGTACTATTGTTATGGCGGGAATTGGTTATGGCATCTTCTATCGACTGGTCAAAATTTTCGTAACCGATCACTTCCGCGCAATAACGAGCGAGCGGCAGGGAAAAATTACCATTGCCGCAGAAGAGGTCAAGCACCCGTTCGGTTCCCTTGAGCTCAGCCGAACGTAATGCCAATCCAACCAGAGCGCTGTTCTGCCGGTAATTCACCTGGGAAAATCCACCACACCGAAATGAAAGCCGCATTTCGAAAAATCCCGGAACAAGCTCAGATGGCAAGGAATAGGCAACCCGTTCATCTCCCCATACCTTGATAATCGTCGACTTTCTGCCCTGCTGGAGAAAAACACCGGTTACCGGAAGAGCCCCGGGAATCTCGCGTGCCAGCCATTGCGCGATATGATCCGGCTCCGCTCCGAGATAATGGAACAGCACGATGGCGTCACCGGTATCGCCGGTGGCAATATCGATTTGAGGGACTTTATCCGGTTCCGGAAAGGTTTTCATAATCGCCCGTAGCGACGTTAACATGTCATTAATCTGTTCATTGGCAATAGCGCAGTTTGGCGTATCAATCACATAGTGACTCCCCTGACGATAAAAACCCAGGACAAGAGCACCACCCGCATGGCGCATCTTGAACTGCATTCGCGAGCGGTACCCGTATGGTTCCGGAGACGGGACGATCGGTTGAATCCGATCACGGTCGATACGTGTCGCCCGCATGAGAATTTCCGTGAAAATATCCTCTTTCGCCTTGAGCTGAATGTGGTACGGCATATGCTGCCAGCAACAGCCGCCACAGGTACCGAACACCGGACAGGACGGCGAAATCCTGTCCTGCGAAGGCTCGAGAAAGTCGAGAACCCTTCCCTCCAGGTAGGATTTCTTTTCAGTAACGATTTGAACCCGAACCGTATCGCCCACGGCGGTAAAGGGCACAAAACAGACCTTGCCGTCAATGCGGCCGAGACCGGCGCCACCAAACGTCATCGTATCGATCCTGACTGTTTCTTCCCGCACGACACCGCCTCTCCGTCAGACTATACCCTGCCGTTTTTTTTCAACCAGCTTGGTTAATTCCGTCAGAACTAACTTGCGGGGGAACTCATGGCTGCCGAAATAGGGAATTGCCGTTGACATGAAGGAATCTACGAGATTGTCGCGTGCCTGTTCGATTTCAGCATAGGGGACCCCCATTTTTTCCACCGTTCGCCGATAGAAAACTGAGGCGCCGAAAGCTTTGCGTGCTTCGACCCTTTGATCGCTTGAATCGAAATACTCGTCTTTAATGGGAACTTCACACTCTATTTCCAGCCGGACGAGATGGTAATCCTCGTAGTAACAACGCGTCGTGTCGTAAATCAGGACGATTAACGAATTGTCCAGATCGATTTTTCTGATGCAGGTTTTCATTGTTCGAACCACTCCTTAAGTACTGGGCGTCACCATAAAAAACAAGGAGTTCCGCGCAGGTGATGGCGTTCAGGCGCCAAGGATTCTATTAATATCGCAAACGAGACCGGCATGTTGAAGCGGCCTGTCACCATGGTAGCGCTACAACGTACCTGAATCAATGATCTTTTTCAGCAAGAAAATGCAAGACGATTTTTTTTAAGGGGGTGCCCGAAACTTCCTTAATTTCATAGGAAACATGCTCGATGGGCTTGGAAAGGTTCATTAGTCGCCGCAAGTCGATAGGAGTAGCGGACAGGATCAGGTCGCAGGGAACGCGTTCAATGGTCCGCCGAAGATCCTCGATCTGGGTCGCGCTGTATCCCATGGCGGGAAGAACATGTCCGATATGGGAATAGGCGGCAAAGGTCTCGGCTATGCTGCCGACGGCATAGGGACGCGGATCGAGTACGGTGCGCGCCCTGAACTGTATGGCGGCGGCATAGCCTGCACCGGAAGACAGGCCGCCATGGGTTATGGACGGACCGTCTTCGATGACGAGGACGTCGCGACCCGCGATGACCCGCGGATCCGTCACCGACAGAAGCGAACGGGTACGGACAACGGCCGCTGCCGGGTTTACCGAACGGGTTGTCTGCTCAAGACGATCGCAAACCTGGCGAACAACGGTATTACTCTTGTTAATGACGACCACCGACGCCCGCCGCAGATTCACCTCGCCGGGGAAATAGCCGGTTTCGTCACCTATCCTGAGCGGATCGACCAGGGTAATTTCAAGATCCGGTACAAAAAATGGGAAATCATTGTTACCGCCGTCCCAAATGATAATATCCGCCTCCCGCTCTGCGAGCCGGAGAATTTTACCGTAATCCACCCCGGCGTAAACGATGGCCTTGCGCCTGATCAGCGGCTCGTATTCCTCCCGTTCCTCGATACTGCACCGATAAAGGGCGAGGTCGTCGAAACTGGCGAAGCGCTCAACCTCCTGGCTCGCCAGATCGCCATAGGGCATGGGATGACGAACGACCACCGGCAGCAATTTTTTTGCTGAAACAATATCACACAAATAGCGGGTCAGCTGGCTTTTGCCGCAACCCGTTCTGACCGCACACACGGAAATAACGGGTTTACTGCTTTTCAACATCGTGGCATCGGGACCCAGCAGCGAGAAATCGGCTCCGCTGGCAAGCACCTGGGAGGCCCGATGCATCAGTTCGTTGTGGGAAATATCGCTGTACGAGAAGACGACCCGGTTTATCCGATGGCGGGAAATGAGTGCGGGGAGTTCCCGCTCTTCATGGATGGGAATCCCCCGTGGATACAGTTTTCCGGCTAGGGAGGCAGGATAGCGGCGGCCGGTTATGTAAGGGATCTGGGCTGCGGTAAAGGCAACAACGCGAAACCTCGGGTCATCGCGGAAACAGACGTTGAAATTATGAAAATCCCTGCCGGCCGCCCCCATGATCAGGATCCGCTCGCGTTTCATACCAGTCGCCGCACCCCTTCTTCAAGCACGTTCAAGCCGAAGTCCAGTTCGGCATCGCTGGTAACGAGCGGTGGAATGAGCCTGATTACGTTACGTTCGAAACCGCAGTTTATCACGATAACACCGTTCTCCAGGCAATGGTCGATTACCTTTTTACAGGCATCATGGCCCGGCAAACCTTCGGGGGTAACGAACTCGATGCCGATCATGAAGCCATGCCCCCGCACCTGGCCGACCACAGGATGTTTTTCGGCCAGTTCCCCGATTCTTTCGAGCACCGCGGCTCCCCGTACGGCCGTCTTTTCCAGCAGAGAATCCTCGTTGATCACGTCGATCGTCGCCCGGCAGGCGGCGCAGGAAACCGGGTTGCCGCCAAACGTGGTCCCATGGGCGCCCGAAGGCCACTGGTCCATGATTTCCTTGCGTGCAACCACCGCGGAAAGAGGAAAACCGGAAGCGATTCCCTTTGCAACGGCCATGATGTCGGGAATAACCCCCGAAATCTCGGAAGCAAACCAATGACCCGTCCTGCCCATGCCCGACTGGACCTCGTCGAAAATCAACATGATGCCATGGCGGTCGCAGAGAGCGCGAAGGGCCGTGAGAAACGCAGGCGGAGCCGGGACATACCCTCCCTCGCCAAGGAACGGCTCGATGATCACGGCGGCCACTTCGTCCGCTGATATGCGATGCTTCAGCGTTGTCTCCAGGTCCCGCAGGCAACTGAGTTCGCAGCTGCCCGGTTGCCGCTGAAACGGGCAGCGATAGCAATAGGGGTATGGAGCCTGATACACGGAAGGAAGCAGCGGATGGTACCTCCTGCGATAGGCCGCTGAACTGGTAGTTACGGACAACGCGCCGAGTGTCCTGCCGTGAAAGGCATGGGTGAAAGAGATAATTCCCTGGCGTCCGGTAACGTAGCGGGCGACCTTCAGGGCTCCTTCCACCGCTTCAGCGCCGGAATTGCTGAAAAACAGGCGATCAACTCCCGGCGGCGTGATGGAAACGAGCTTCTCGGCGGCCGATACGGTTGTCTCGTTATAGTATACCCCACCGGTGTGGATCAGATTTTCCGTCTGCTGCCGGGCGGCTTCAACGACCCTCGGGTGATTGTGCCCCAAGACCAGGACGGCAAGCCCCGAAGAAAAGTCCAGCCAGCTGTTTCCGTCCGCGTCATACACCTGCACGCCCGATCCGCGCACAACCGGGATCGGGTAATAGACATGAAGCGCCGGGGTGAAAACCGCCGCGGCGCGTTGCATGACATCGTACTCGCTGTTCATCGAATCCTCCTATCCGGTTCCAGTTTATTGGTCGATCTGTGCTTTTTGGAGACGTCCGCTGAAGTCGCGATAAATAACCTTCATCCTGCTGAAAAAATCCAGGGCGCCGCCCTGTCCGCCGGCCTCGGGATGGCCGGAACCGGAATGCTTCCAGCCGCCGAACGGCAGCTGGATCTCGGCGCCGATGGTCGATGCATTGATATAGACGATACCGGTGTGCAGATCTCTTTCCGCTACGGCACTGCTATTGACGTTCCGCGTGTATATGGATGAAGAGAGACCGAAGCGGACGTCATTCACTATCGCTATCGCCTCGTCAAGCGATGAAAAGCGGATGAGCGAAACCACCGGGCCGAAGATCTCCTCCTGAGCGATCCGCATGGCCGACAACACATCGGCGAAAATAGTCGGCCGGATAAAAAAGCCGTACTCGCAAAGTCCTTCGCGAATCCGGTTTCCGCCGGTAACGAGTCGGGCACCCTCTTCTCGCCCGATCCTGATGTAATCCAGCACCTTCAGCATCTGCTGCTCATTTACCAGCGGCCCCACGTCCGTCGCCGAATCCAGCCCCGGGCCGATCACCAGTTTATCCGCCGCGGAACGGAGGGTATCGAGAAAACGATCATAGACGGCTTTGTGAACGAGAACCCTGCTGGCGGCAGTGCAGCGCTGTCCGGTGGTCCCGAAGGCGCCCCACAACACGCCTTCCAGAGCAAGCTGGAGATCAGCGTCGTCCATGATGATAATGGCGTTCTTGCCCCCCATCTCCAGGGCAAGGGGCCGGTGCAGTGCGCCAAGCCGCGTTTCGAGATGCTCGCCCGCCGCGCAGGATCCGGTAAAAGAAACCGCATCGACCCCGGGATGGGCAGCAAGGTATTCCCCCACCGCCTCGCCCGGACCGGTTACCAGGTTTACCACGCCTTCTGGTATCCCGGCCTTTTCCAACGCCAGGACCATGGCCGCGGCGCAGGCGGGTGTCGTCGAAGAGGGTTTAAAAACCACGGTATTCCCGCAAACCAGGGCCGGGAAAAGCTTCCAGGCCGGAATCGCCGTCGGAAAATTCCAGGGAGTAATCAAGGCCGCAACCCCATGCGGTTCGCGGACACTTTTGCAATCCTTGTCGGGAAGCTCCGAGGGAACCGTCTGGCCCGACAATCTTCTCCCCTCTCCCGCCATGTAGTAAGCCATATCGATGGCCTCCTGCACGTCGCCCAATCCCTCGGAAAGAACCTTGCCCATCTCCCGTGTTACGAGCCGGCCGAGTTCCGCTTTTTCGGCAAGTAGTATCTCACCCGCCCGGAAAAGGATCTCCCCCCGCTTCGGCGCCGGCAGGGCTTTCCAGTTTCGATACGCTTTTCGCGCGGCAGCAACGGCATCATCGACATCATCCTTGCCGGAAAGCGGCGAAGATGAGATAACATCCCGAATATCGGCAGGGTTCCTGCTTTCAAAACGCTTCCCGCCGCGGGAATCAACCCATTTGCCGGCAATATAATTCCGCACTTCTGTCTTCATGAGCCACCTCCCGAACAAAGCATTGTTCACCTAAATACTACCAGACCCCTGATCCCGTGCAAGAACAGGGATAATACGGATATAAACGGCATTTCATTCTTGCAATTTTTACTAATTCCTACTATAAATTATGAGGTATCAGCAATCACGTAGCCCGTTCGAAACAAAATGAATCAGCAAGGAGTTTTCATGAAGAAAGAAGAAGCAATTGAAGTTGAAGGGACAGTAGTTGAACCGCTGCCCAATGCAATGTTCCGGGTAAAACTGGAAAATGATCATATTGTTCTTGCACATATTTCCGGAAAAATGCGAAAGTTTTTCATTAAGATACTTCCTGGAGACAAGGTGACGGTGGAACTCTCTCCCTACGATCTGACACGCGGTCGCATCACCTACCGTTCCAAATAATCCTGTCTTTCATATCCCGGTTCTTTTCGTCGGCCAATCCAATTACAGAACAATCCGTATAACGGTTGTATTCTTCTCTGTCTTTGTGAGTCCTGACACCGAAGTGTCATCTTTTTGCCGGTTTCCGGAAACGAGACAGTGCTGATTACAGTCTACATCATCTACAGCTTACCTGCCGAAGCATACGGGGGTGCACTTCGCGGATAAATAAATCCGTGATTTTTTCGCTAATACCTGAATCAGTGGTGCCGGAACGTCGTGACGAGCAGAATGCCGGGGGTTCGTCGTCACTACCGTCGTTTCGTGCCTGTTTCGCCGGGAGACTTTTTCGGACTGCCTCAACCAGGGGAAAACCGGTAGGACACCACGTTCCGCGCAGGCGAATGCGCGAAAACACCTCACGCTTTGAGGCATTCGACAAAGGGAAACCCGTCCCGGGAGCCCCATGAGGTTTACCAGGTGCGGTTATACTTCCAATGCCCCGGGTTGATTGCAGGAACCAACTCGCGATCGAGCTATGATCGTGAAATCCAATAAAAAAGGAACCACTGACTATGTATACTGTTGCTGATTTGCGAAAGGGTCTGAAAATAACCCTCGACGGCGATCCGTATATCGTGATTGCATTCGAGTTTTCAAAACCGGGCAAAGGTCAGGCCCTGTACCGCACGAAAATGCGGAACATGATCAACGGCACGATCCTTGACCGCACCTACCGTTCCGGAGAATCGTTCGAGCCGGCAAGCCTGGAAGAGAGGACCATGCAGTTCCTCTACAAGGAAGGGGAGCATTACTGTTTCATGGACAACGAAAGCTACGAGCAGATCAATATCAGCGAAGAGTCCATCGGTGAAGCAAAGAACTTCATGATCGACAACCTCGAAGTGAGTGTCCTTCTCTTCAAGGACAAGCCGATCGGCGTCACCCTGCCGAATTTCGTCAACCTGCGCGTTACCGAAACCACCCCCTGGCTCAAGGGCGACACCACCGGCAGCGATTCGAAACCGGCAACCGTTGAAACCGGTTATGTGCTGCGGGTCCCCCCCTTCATCGAAGAAGGTGAACTCATCACCATCGATACCCGCACCGGAGAATATTCCACGAGGGTCAAAGGCTAGCAGTGGCGCCACGATCACACCCGCCACGCCGCGTTGAAAACCTCGTGAACAGGGCAAAAATCCTCGGGGCGGTTCGACGTTTTTTCGATGAAAACGGTTTTCTCGAAGTCGAAACGCCCCACCGAATTCCCGTTCCGATCCCGGAAGCGCATATCGATGTTGTCCCCGCATCCCCCTGGATACTCCATCCATCTCCGGAAATCTGCATGAAGCGGCTGTTGGCGACCGGCTTCGACCGGATTTACCAGCTCTGTCGCTGCTGGCGTGACGGAGAACGGGGCTCGCGCCACCTCCCCGAATTCACCATGCTGGAATGGTACCGAGCCAACGCCGATTACACGGCGCTCATGGATGATTGTGAAAACCTGGTACGGACTGCAGCGGAAGCGCTCGACCTGAAGGGAATCATTACGCGACAGGGGATGGTGGTTGACCTGAACGGTGCATGGGAGCGGCTGACGGCGGCGGAAGCCTTTCGCCGCTATGGCGGAATGTCCATGGAACAGGCCCTGGGAAAAGACCTGTTCGACGAAATCATGGTTTGCGAAATAGAACCGCGACTCGGCACGACGACACCGACGATACTCATGGAGTACCCCACCGCCCGCGGTTCCCTGGCCAGGAAAAAATATGGCGCTGAAGATGTGGCTGAGCGTTTCGAGTTGTACATCGGCGGACTCGAACTGGCCAACGCCTTTTCCGAACTGGTGGATGCCGATGAACAGAAGACCCGCTTTCTCCAGGAGCAGGAACTGCGCGCCACAGCCGGCAAAACCGTCTACCCGCTACCGGAACCTTTCCTGGAAGACCTTGCAGGCGTCCCGCCGTCGGCCGGCATCGCTTTTGGCATCGACCGCCTGGTGATGCTCCTGCTCAAGGCCGAAGCCATCGACGAAGTCGTGGCCTTCACCCCCGAAGAATTGTAACGACTGCTGTTCCGCTGTTCACAACGGATATTCGATAAGCTCGCCCCGGTAATTCTTCAGCACCAGCATTTCTCCCTCGAAACGGGCGGTATCCTGAAGCAGCGGCACCTTGCCCTTCCCACCCGGCGTATCGATCACGTAATAAGGACTGGCCAGTCCCGACGTATGGCCGCGCAGCGCTGCCATTATTTCCAGCCCCCGCCTGACGTCGGCGCGGAAATGCCGTGTTCCCTTGACCAGGTCCATCTGGTGGATGTAATAGGGCCGCACCCTGATGGAAAGCAGTCGCTGCATGAGACGTTTCATTGTGCCGGGATCATCGTTGACCCCCTTCAACAGCACGGTCTGGTTGCCCAGCGGAATACCGGCATCGGCGAGACGCGCACAGGCCCGGGAAGATTGCGGTGTGATCTCGAAGGGATGATTGAAGTGGGTATTGATGAACAGCGGATGGAATTTCTTGAGCATCCGGCACAGATTTGCGGTGATTCGTTCCGGCAGGGTAACCGGCACCCGGGTACCGACACGGATTATCTCCACGTGGGGAATGCCGTGAAGTCGCTGGAGCAGGTATTCCAGCTGGTCGTCCGAACAAAGCAGCGGATCCCCGCCCGATAAAATCACGTCCCGCACCGATGGTGAATCTTCTACGTACCTTATCGCGGCATTTAAATCATCAATATCCGGCTCGGCAATGGAACACCCCACTTTTCTTTTGCGCATGCAGAAACGACAATACACGGCGCAACAGGTCGTTGCGAGCATGACCACCCTGTCGGGATATCGATGAATGACACCGGGCACGGGGCTCAGGTTCTCCTCTTCCAGGGGATCCGCACGGTAACCGTCTTCCTGCAGCTCGCGCAAATCAGGCACGCACTGACACCAGATCGGGTCTCCCGGTTTCTGAATCAGGCCCAGGTAATAGGGTGATATCCGCAGCGGATACTTTTCGATAACCTGACGCAATAGTTCGGGATCACAGGAAAACAACCGTGAGAGATCTTCAGGGTCGGTCAGTGCCGCCGCAAGATTTTTCTGCCATTGTTCCATTCTCTATGTCCTGCTGAAAAGCAACCCACACCGCGGAGGCGGCGCTTTGCCGTAAAGAAGCTTGCCCCCCACCAGACCCTCCTAAACTAGGAGGGGAGCTATTCCATCATCCACCTTATTGATAAGGAGGGTCCCAGGGGGTGGTGAACAAACTGAAGTTTCTCAAAAGTTTCCGGCCGTGACATCAAAAGTTTTCACGGCAGCGCCACACCGTTATCAGCCGGGTAAGTTCCTTGCCGTCTTCCTCGTTGACAAGCTGATGCAGGAACCGTCCCGGATCCGCAGGATCGATTACCGCGGATCGCGATATGACCCGCCCGCCATAGACCGCCTCGGCCCGGTAGGCAATGTGAATTTCGGCAGGGAGGCAACGATTGAAAAATTCCGGCGGGACCGTCTCGAATGCCCACTCCGGGTATACGGTATGATTGACATGCCGATTCTGATCGAGATCAGCCATCCTGACCCGGAATGGTTTTGACAAATCATAGTTCCCACGTTTCGGCAAGAAAATGAATTCATCGGGGAAGGATCTTCGGTCATGGACGGGAAAATCATCAAGAACAGCCTTGATGTGGACGGGACGACGCGAATCGAGGTTGAGAATCAACCAGGAACTGCCGGCAACGGCAACGAGCATGCCCTTTTCGTCGACTGCTTCAAAATCCCGCAAGGCATGATACCCGTCGAGGGCCGAACGCCAGGTTCGAACCGTGACCTCTTCGCCCTCGCACGGGTAGCGACAGATTTTGATCTGGTAACGGGAAAGCACCCAGGTATGATTTTTTTGCAGGAGATCGGCAACCGAAAAACCCAGGAGACACGCATGGCCCGAAGCGGCATCCTGGAAATAATTCATGAGGGTCACGGGTTTCAACCGGCAATACAAATCGGTTTCATAGGAGCGAACCCGATATGAAGCGGTAAAGACAGTATTCACTGCGGCTGTCTCGTCACGGTTCTTCTATTCTCCTTCCCTCATTAACCCCATCTTTTCCCAAAAAGGGTTGAAATCGAACGGCTTACCACCGTGAAGCCTGACGTGATGCGCATTGAGATTCTCATAGGTCTTGAGAAGCTCGACCACCGCTCTTCGCCCGGCCGTCGTTTTCATAGCCTTGAGGGGCGTTCTGTCTCCAAGGGAAGCTTGGGGTTCATCGAACCACGCATCGACAGAACCCGTGGGAAAATTGTCGGTATCGCTTGCAGCGTTCTCATCCACGGCAGCCCCCTTCACCTGACATCGAAGCCATTCGGTAGCGATCAGGGAACAGCATATTTCACGGGCCTCGCTCCCTTCCGGATCAACCCCTTTCATTTTTCTTAAAATCCTTGCCTTGCAGGTCGTTGCCGTCTCACGCGGGAACAGATATACAGCACCGGAAAGCCGGAAGGCTTCGTCCCCTTGCACGATCCTGGCGCCGAAGATGTCCCACTGGACGACATTTCGAGAAAGTTTTCTATCCGGGATCCATGTCACCGTATTATCCGGTCGCAACAGGTCCTTCAGCTGAAAACCGTCGCCCGGCATTACCTGCTGTACTTCATAGAGGCTCAAGGAGAACTCTCCCAAGGCGGAAAGCCACCATCGACCGACATCGGTCAAATCCGGACCTTCCGGCCCCAAGAGCAAATCCCGAACGGGTCTTACTTGTTCCCGAACTTTAATTTTCGCATCAGTAAGCAACCATTCACCGACATTTATAGTCAGTAATCCATGGTGCTCCGAAACCAAATCATCCAGCACAATTTTCTCGGATTTTTTCAGTCCGGAATAATAATCGTTCTGCACAGCATCCTGTACTTCTTCAGGAAAGTGTTCGCCCAGCCAATCAAGCATGTGTGTCGCCACTGTTGATTCTTCACGCATTCTGCTGGATTTGTCCTGTTCTTTCGCGAGACAACACTTCTTGTACTTTTTTCCGCTGCCGCATGGGCAGGGATCATTCCTCCCAATCTTTTGCACTGAAACAGTCTCCTTATAGCATAATCTCTGAGCAAAGCTCAAAGTATCACAATTGAATCATTCCATGCCCGGTAGCAGAACATTCCCTCCGCACCCTCTGCTTCATGAATACCCGCATAGAGCAAGTCGGTTTTGACTTTCTTCGAAAATTTTCTTATCGTAACACATTTATCAAGATCTCAGCCGCTTTTCTATGAAAAAAAGTTCTACCATCGAATTTTTTATCAAAAGAGACAAGGCTCGCACGCGAAAGGTAAATGAAACGGGAAATGGTACAATATTTTTTATGCACAATCCTCAGGCTCTGTCCATGAAAAGTCCGATAAGGAGGAAACAAGAACAGTGAACACATTTTCGACTATTGCCATATCCAGACAAATGGGAAGCGGCGGGTCCTGGATCGCTCAACAGGTTGCGAAACAACTCGGGTTCAAGTATCTGGACCGAGAAATACTCTGTCAGGCCGCCGCCATGCTCCAGGAAGATGAACAAGTGCTTTCGGGCAAAGAAGAACGCGTCTCCAGTCTCTGGGAATCAATCATCCAGGCATGCTGCGCTTGCGTTCCCGAGACAGGATACTCGCCAGCGCCCATTTACCAGGTCAATAACAATGAACTGTACGATACGGAATCGCTGATTATCAAAAATGCCGCTGAAAAATGCAACTGTGTGATTGTCGGTAGAGGTGCCTGGCATATCCTCAGAAACCATCAACGGCTTCTTACTGTTTTTCTTCATGCCTCGAAACAATACCGGGCGGAGCGAATCAGCAAAATCCATGGATCATTCGACAGACAATCCGCGGAAACAATCGTATCTGATTCTGACAAACAACGGAGAAAATTTATCAGGGAACATGCTGATGTCGAATGGACAGACGCAAGCAACTATATGCTCTGTATCGACACTGAAGCCATCGGCCTTTCCAGGACAGTCGACATTATTATCGAGATGTCGAAAAGTCTTTCCAATCAGGACTAGAGAACTAAAGGTTCCCCGGAAACGCTGTCGCGGAACAAGGTCAGACTGCGCGGCGATGCAGCCTGATAAACGTTTTCCAAAATCAACCATGTCCATTGTTGATCATGCCGTTCTTTTCTCAAATCCGTCACTCAGGCAAAACAGCCGATTGGCGCAAAGTCGAGACAGTTGCTCACCACAGCCATCTCCGGCTTCTCGTGCTTCTCAGCGTAGCTCGTTACCGTAAACAATGCTTGCCGGGCGCTTCAGAGTGTTATTAAAAGAGCTTCAGCAATGGCGAGGCGTTCCGTAGGAGGAGGATTCCCATCAAAGAAACGAGAAACAAAAAGTGCGTTGATCGCGGCAAGAGTATTATTGAGCAGGTCCAGATTGATAACGAGATTGCCCGGAATGGATTCCATCGTCGTAAAATTGCATGGGCAAAAGTCGATGACATGGGTTTCATTATTGCGTGAAAGAATCGGCAAACCGTGGGTGCGACAGATAATCGGACGAGCATCATAAAGCAGACAGGCGCCATCTTCCAGTAATGGGCAAACAGCGGCGTCATTCTCAAATGATTGCGCTCTATTACGGAGCGTTGAAAGCTTTTGTTCCGGCAACTGTTTCGCGGCAAGCGCAAGGTTCACGGCTTCAACCCAAAAAACGGAAAAATGACGGCAACAGGAATCGCAACCCTTTTGACAGCGTATCTCATCTGCGCAGTGCACCATAATCTCGGAACAAAGCCTGTCGACTTTCACAACCAGTTGATAATAATTTTTCAGCAGCTCGGCAAAGTCTTTCATAGTACAGAGAAACTAGTTTGAGCCCATAGAGAAACCTCCCGGGCACCATTGAATGTCAACTCTCGTAGTCAACCGTAACGATAGAAGATCCCGTCTTTTTGATAAAGGAGGTATTTTCCCGGGAAGGATCGGTTAAGCGGAACAATACAATATGGGTAATCACGGCATCCCCTTTGTGTACAGGAGTTCACCTCATCAAAACTATCTTATTCCTCTTTACATGGATCGTTATCAACGGTTAGACATGCAAAGCGATTCATTCTTCTTTCAGGACCATTATAATTCCCACCACTACCACGAACGGTGTCCTCTTCGACCAATACCCATTCATCCTCCCGACGGAAAGCAAAAAGCAAACCTGAACGTATAAGAAAATCGAGTCGTGAACTGTGAACGGCACCACAGCGCTTATCATCACTATAGATAACCTGAATCATCATGATATGTCTCCCTTCGCAGAAACATATGATGAATTATACATCACTAATAATGATTTTAAAATGATTATATTTTCGCAACCATAAGTCTGTCGGCTGTTTACATAAAAGAAAACGGTACGACATGCTGGCATGCGGTACCGTTTCTCGCGTAATGGTCGGGGCGACTGGATTCGAACCAGCGACCACTAGACCCCCAGTCTAGTGCGCTACCAGGCTGCGCTACGCCCCGTTTACAAATTTTTGTCAGCCAACCTCAATTCAATGCAACAGGAATATCTACTCCAGTGAATCACGCAAATCCTGCAATTCCCGACGAACCTCGTTGAGCAATTCCAATGGGTTAACAGATCCAACGGCTCTGATCGGTGCCGATTCTTGTAAAACCGATGCTCGTGCTATTCTGCTTTTGGCCCCGGCTATGGTAAGCTTTTCCCGGTAAAGCAGATTGCGTATCTTCAGAATCAACTCAAGGTCTTCACGAGTGTAGAGTCTCTGACCGGACCGACTCTTCAGTGGTTGAAGCTGATCAAACTCGGACTCCCAGAAGCGAAGCACCGAAGAGTTCAAAGAAGTCAACCTGGAAACTTCGCCAATCTTCATATACCGCTTATCGGGAAGCTTGGCGTCCACAGCTCCTCCGGAAAGGTACTACTTTGCGTTAATTGAAGCCTTGAGAACCTGACTCGGCTTGAAGGTAAGGATTTTCCTCGCTGAAATGATGATTTCTTCGCCAGTCTGGGGATTACGTCCACGACGATCCGCCTTTTCCTTCACAACGAAGTTGCCGAATCCGGCAATTTTTATTTTCTCACCGGTTTCCAACGTGCTCTTGATAATATCAAATACCATCTCAACAAGCTCGGCAGATTCTTTCTTAGAAAAACCGATTTTTTCATAAATCTTTTCAACCATATCGGATTTTGTCATATTATCCCTCAAATTCAATATTATTATATGGTTAGAGAGAAGCAAGAGACCTGCAGCGCGTTTGGATTTATAGCATAGCAGGCTGTTATTATCAACCCATTTTTACCTGATCGTCACATTTATTTTCTTCTGAAGACTCTTTACGACTTGCTCTTGGAGCCGATTAACCTCGTCATCGGTAAGGGTGCGTTCCGGCGAGCGATACCGTATTCTCACGGCAATACTTTTTGATCCTTCCGGAATTCCCTTTCCTTTGTAGAGATCAAAAAGTTCTACATTTTCAATATATTTGATCTTATTCTTCCTGATACAATCCAGTACTGCGCCGGTCTCGACAGCGTCTTCAACGAGCATGGCAATGTCGCGGAAGGTATCGGGAAAGCGTGGCGGCGGAGAAACGGATTTGACATCGCTGCACAAAGCAAGGATTTTTTCAAAATTCAGCTCGAAATAGTACAGGTTTTTTTCAACGCCGTAATTTTCCTGCACGGTCGGATGAATTTCACCAAACGAACCGATACATTTATTCTCAGTATATATGGTGCATGCCTTACCGGGATGATAAAAGGGATCCAGATCACGCGCTTCGTAGGAAACAGCGGAAATGCCAAGCACGTCGAAAATATTTTCCACCATGCCCTTCACGTCAAAGAAATCAATCGGTTCAGGAGTGCGGTTCCAACTCTCGGGGTCTCTCAAACCGGTAAGTACGCCCGCGGCATACAGGGGTTCTTCTGGCAGGTCACCGTTATCCAACGGAAAATACACTCGACGCATTTCGAAAATCCGCACGTTCATCAACCTGAAACTCGTGTTTCTCACGGTTGTTTCCAAAAGACCCGGCAGCAACGTTGTCCTCATGACCGCCTGATCCTCGGAAAGCGGATTGAGTATCTTTATCGTATTCCGCCGCGAGTCATCCACCGCGAGCATGATCTTATCGAAAACGAATGGATTTACAAAAGAATAGGTAACGACCTCGGAAAGCCCATGGGTAACAAAAAGATCTCGGAGTTTCCGTTCGAGCACCTGGTGAGCAGAGGGGCGATCGGAAAAGGTCCGCACCTTGGGCATGGTTGTAGGAATCTTTTCGTAACCGTTAAGCCGGGCCACCTCTTCAATCAGATCGATTTCACGTTCAATGTCGACGCGGCAGGTAGGTACCGTAACCCGGAAGATGCCCGGTTCGCCGGTTTCCACATCGAATTCCAGGTTGTGAAAAATTTTCCTGACCTTTTCCGCGGTTATCTTGATCCCCAGTATGCTCTCGATTTTTTCGAGGCGAACGGATATTACGCGAGGGTTAACCTTCGAAGGGTAGACATCGATGCTTCCGACCGCAATTGAACCGCCGGCAAATTCCGCCATCAGCGAAGCAGCTCTGTCCAGCGCATCTGGCAGGACAAGAATATCCGCACCCCGTTCGAAACGATGAGAAGCTTCGGTGTGCATACCGAAGCGCTTTGCGGTCCTGCGAATCGCTGAAGACTGGAAGCAGGCGCTTTCCAGCAGGATATCGGTCGTGGTGTCGGAAATCTCGGAGTTTTCCCCACCCATGACACCGGCAAGGGCGATGGCCTTTCCGGCATCCCGGATAGTAAGATCCTGGTGAGTCAGGATCCTTTCCTGGCCGTCAAGGGTAACGAATCGCTCACCGTCCGCGGCACGCCGCACAATGACGGTACCACCCTCAAGAAGTTTATAATCAAATGCATGGAGAGGATGACCATACTCAAGCAACACATAGTTGGTAATATCGACTACGTTGTTGATGGATCGTATGCCGACGGCATTCAGGCGATTTACCATCCAGGCCGGAGAGGGTCCGATGGTACATCCCTTTATGTACCGTGCCATGTAACGGGGACAGAGATCCGGGTCATCAACCCTGATACTCGCAACTTCATGAATAGGAGGACCGCTTTCCTGCACCGTCAATTGGGGATACGCAACCTTTTTCTCCAGCACCGCCGCTATTTCGCGGGCTATCCCGATAACACTGAGACAATCGGCTCTGTTCGGCGTTAGTCCGATTTCAAAGATGACATCCTTCAATCGCAGTGCATCGAATATCGGCGTTCCAAGCGGAAGATCGGAAGAAAGAATCATGATGCCGGCCGATTCATCGGAAAGTCCGAGCTCCTTTTCTGAACAGAGCATGCCACAGGACTCGCAACCTCGAATTTTCGACCGCTTAATCTTGAAATCACCGGGAAGAACTGCGCCGATCTGGGCCAAGGCAACGGTATCGCCCACTTTGAAATTCTGAGCGCCGCAAACGATGGAAACGGTTTCGGTACCGTTATCCACACGACAAAGAGACAACTTATCGGCATTGGGATGCTGGGCTTTTTCGACGACTTTCGCGACGACCACGTCATCCATGTCCGCTCCGACCCGGCGGATTCCCTCAACTTCGAGGCCGATCATGGTCAGAAGATCAGCCAATGCCTCGGGAGACAAGTCAAAATCTACGAATTCTTTCAACCACGTATAGGTAACGATCATAGTATCACACTTCTCAAAGGTTGGATTTTGATCTTAAAGCAGAGCTTTAACTAAATAGAAATCAAAATTGCGCAAGAAAACGGAGGTCGTTCTCAAACAGCAGACGCATGTCACTTATGCCGTAGCGAAGCATGGCAATTCTCTCGATCCCCATCCCGAAGGCAAAACCGGAAAATTTTTCCGCGTCATACGAAACATGACGGTACACTTCGGGGTCCACCATGCCGGCCCCGAGGATCTCAAGCCAACCGGTGTTTTTGCAGATCCTGCAGCCTTTGCCCTGGCACATGACGCAAGCGATATCAACTTCCGCGCTTGGCTCGGTAAAAGGGAAAAAACTGGGTCTCAGACGAACCCCGGTTCCCGCTCCAAAGTATTGGTTGACGAAAATTGTCAAAATTCCCTTCAGGTCGCCAAAAGTAATATCCTTATCAACCAGAAGCCCCTCAATCTGATGAAACATGGGTGAATGAGTCGCATCGGAATCGCAGCGATACACGGTGCCCGGTGCGATAATCCTCACCGGCGGTGCCTGCTTGAGCATCGTTCGGATCTGAACCGGAGAGGTATGCGTCCTGAGCACTACCGAGTCACTGACAAAAAACGTGTCCTGCATGTCACGGGCAGGGTGATCCTTAGGAATATTGAGGGCCTCGAAGTTATAGTAGTCCATTTCAATTTCAGGTCCCTCCGCCACCTTGAATCCAAGCCCGGCGAAAATATCGCTGATTTCTTCAATTACCAGTGATATCGGATGTTTGGTTCCTATTGGTCTGCGTCTGCCGGGAAGCGTTATGTCCAGCCGCTCGCTGCGCAGCTTTTCTTCTTTGTCCCGCAGACGGATGTTCTGAAGAATGCGCTCGACCTGCTCCTCGAGTTCCGTCTTGACCACATTCGCCAATTGACCGATCACCGGGCGCTCTTCCGACGAAAGAGTACCGAGCCCTTTCATGACCGAAGTCAGCAATCCTTTTTTCCCCAGATACTTCACCCGCAATTCATGCAGCGACTCTTCAGTCGTCACAGCCGAAAGCTCCGCGATCGCACTTTGCTTCAGGGATTCAAGTTTTTCCTTCATAATCAGCTACCTTCCACTCAGCTTCCATTGGGAAACCAAGTTTATAAACCAGTTAGAAATGCATTCCAGTCATACTATGTGTGCCATTCCGGCCGATCTGGGCCAGCAAAAACCTCAACGGCAATGCAGTGAATCCGCGGGAACGGTTATAGTCCGTATCGTCAAAAAAAGAAATGGGATACAACGTATCCCATTTCTTACTTCTCGTTCGGTAAAGTAACTACAGCTTCGCCTTTGCCAGTGCCGCTATTTCGGAGAATGCATTGGGATCGGATACGGCAAGATCGGCAAGCACTTTACGATCAATCTGGACATCCGCGCATTTCAGTCCATGAATAAGCTTGCTATAAGCCAATCCGTTGAGCCGTGCCGCGGCATTAATGCGAGCAATCCAAAGAGCCCTGAAATCTCTCTTCCTGACCTTCCTGTCGCGATAAGCATATTTAAGAGCGCGATCCACGGCTTCCGTTGCGCTCCTGAAGAGCTTGCTGCGTGCCCCTCGATACCCTTTCGCCAGTTTCAATACCTTGTTTCTTCTCTGTCTCGCTTTAAATCCTCTTTTTACCCTTGACATAACTTACTCCTTTTGCGTGTATTTCGCCGGATCCGCAAGGGGAGACGTTTCCTCACGGTTCACGGTCTTCATACGGGTATCCGGACCTGAGGCCGGTTCCCGATTATAAATAGGGAATCAGTTTGGCGATATTTTTTGCGTCAACAGAAGCAACCAATGCACTCTGGCGAAGGTTCCGCTTCCGCTTTCTGGTCTTGGAAGTCAGGATGTGACTGGTAAAGCCATGGCTTCTCTTGATCTGTCCGCTACCGGTCTTCTTGAAGCGTTTTGCCGCTCCGCTATTGGTCTTGATTTTCGGCATCCCATTCTCCTTTACAAGTTTTCACTATATGCAGATAGGTTTATTTTTTCGGCGATACGATAATGTACATGTTGCGGCCTTCCATCCGAGGGCGAACCTCAATGTTGGCTATATCTTCAAGCTCCTCAACAAACCGGTCGAGTGCTCTCTGGCCAAGTTCCGTATGCGTTATCTCACGACCGCGGAATATCACCGAGATCTTGGCTTTGTTGCCCTCTTCGATGAACCGCCTGGCATGCTTGATCTTGAACTGGAGGTCATGTTCATCGGTCTTCGGTCTGAGCTTTATTTCCTTCAACTGTATCTGGACCTGTTTTTTCCTGGCTTCCTGCTGTTTCTTGCTCTGCTGGTACTTGTATTTCCCGTAATCCATGATCCGGCAGACAGGAGGCGTGGAATTCGGTGAGACTTCCACAAGGTCCAGATGTTGACTTTCCGCAAGCGCAAGGGCCTCCTTGAGAGGCATGATGCCGAGCTGGTCGCTTTCGGCTCCGACAACACGCACCTCACGTGCCCGGATTGCCTGATTAATGTTTACCGTGGGTTTCGCTATGGCGACACCTCCTATTTGAAACGTTTTACTTCTTCTTCTAGAAAATCGATAAGTTCAGTCACCTTCATGGCAGGGAGATTGCTCCCGTCACGGTAGCGCGGCGTAACGGTTTGCGTCTCGACCTCCTTATCGCCGATGACGAACATATAAGGCACTTTTTGCAGCTGGGCTTCACGAATCTTGAAGCCGAGCTTTTCGTTGCGGAAATCATGCTGCACGCGAATGCCGGTTTGCCGCAACTGATCGAAAATACTTTGGGCATAGGGAACCTGATTATCGGTGACCGTCAGGATAAGACCTTGCACAGGAGATAACCACAGAGGGAAATTGCCCGCGTAGTGCTCGATTAGAACACCGATGAAACGCTCGATCGCACCGAGTATTACGCGATGGAGCATGACCGGTCGTTTTCGCTCACCGTCCGCAGCCACGTAGGTGAGATCAAACCGCTCGGGAAGCGTAAAATCGCACTGGATTGTAGCACATTGCCACTTTCTGTCAAGAGCATCACGAAGCTTGATATCGATTTTCGGACCGTAAAAGGCACCGTCTCCCTCGTTGATATCAAAGGGACGTCCAGAGTCAACCAGAGCGGCATGCAGCGCCTTGGTAGCGCGCTCCCAATCTTCATCGGTCCCGATCGACTTGTCGGGACTGGTCGACAACTCCATCTCGTACTCGAAGCCGAAGATTGCCATGACGTCATTGACAAAAGAGATAACCCCCTTTATCTCCGCGTCAAGCTGCTCCGGAGTACAGAGTATATGGGCATCGTCCTGTGTGAAACCACGAACCCTGAGCAGACCATGGAGTACCCCGGCCCGTTCGTGACGGTGTACCGTTCCCAGTTCGAAGAAGCGAAGCGGCAGATCACGATAACTGCGAAGCTGCGATTTGTAGATCATCATGTGGGAGAGACAGTTCATGGGCTTGATGCCGTAGCTCTGGCCGTCAACCTCCGTGAAGTACATGTTCTCCCGGTAATTTTCATAGTGTCCGGACCGCTGCCACAATTCTTTCTTGAGGATCTGCGGTCCCATGACGATATCATAGCCGCGCTTCAGATGTTCTTTACGCTCGAAATCCTCGAGAATTGTCCGCAGCATGGCCCCCTTGGGATGCCAGATAACCAGGCCCGCGCCGACCTCGTCGGAAAAGGAAAAAAGATCAAGCTCCCTGCCGATTTTTCGATGGTCGCGGCGTTTTGCCTCTTCGAGCCGGGCGAGGTATTCCTCAAGAGCCTTCTTGTCGGCAAAAGCGGTGCCGTAAATTCGCTGAAGCATCTTGCGATTCTCGTCACCACGCCAATAAGCACCGGCGATTGAGGTAAGCTTGAATGCCTTGCAGAATGACGTTGACGGCAAATGCGGACCACGGCAAAGGTCAATGAAATCCCCCTGACGGTACAGGGATACCGAATCCACGTCAAGTTCCTCAATAAGCTCTACCTTGTAACCTTCACCCATGTCGCGGAAAAGGCTGAGCGCTTCTTCCTTGGAAAGCACCTCGCGACTGACCGGCAAGCCGGCTTTCGCAAGCTCACGCATCTTCGCTTCAATCTTTTCCAGATCATCGGGACTGAACGGGCTTTCAACATCGAAATCGTAATAGAAACCGTTTTCAACGGAGGGGCCGATGGTCACCTTCGCTTCGGGAAACAGGATTTTAACCGCCTGCGCCATGAGATGCGAAGTGGAATGCCTGATTATATCGAGGGCTTCCGGGTTTTTTTCGGTTATTATTTCGACCGTATCGCCATCATGCAGAACAGTCGAAACATCAACCAGTTCACCATTGATTCTTCCGGCAACGGAGGTACGAGCCAATCCGGCGCCAATAGCCCGGGCAAGATCCATTACCGAAGCGCCCTCTTCAAGAGGCTTGCTCGAGCCGTCAGGAAGCTTAACCATTATCTCTTTCATGCGTGGCCCCTTAATAGAAAGAGGCATCGATGGTCGATGCCCCTATCATATGTTAGTCCTTGGTGAAGCATGGTAGGCGCGGGCGGTTTCGAACCGCCGACCCCTAGCGTGTCGAGCTAGTGCTCTACCCCTGAGCTACGCGCCTTCATGAAAAGCAAGGGAGTTTTTAGCAGGTAACGCCGTTATTGTCAAGGAAATTCTTCAGTTTTCATCCATGAAGAACCCCGTTTCTGCTCTTATTCCGATCAAAGCGATTCAAGTATCCGGCTTACCGCCCCCTCCACCTCATCAACCGTAATCAGTTGCAGACAGCGAGCCCCGATTCTGCACCGCGGAGTATAGCCGAACCGGGTGCACGGCGAACAGGACAGGTGCTTGTTGAGAACGACGTGGCATGCATCACGCGGCGCCCACTTTTTTTCTATTCCAGGACCGAACAGTGAAACGGTGGGGACCCGGAGCTCAACGGCAATATGCAGAAGTCCGGAGTCTCCGGTCACCAGCAACCGGGAGCGAGCGATGACGGCGGCACTTTCCGCCAGGGTTGTTCTGCCGGCAAGATTCAGGCCGACGCCGTCGGCAACGATACGATACCCTGTCTGAACGTCACCCTTGCCGCCCACGACCACCACCGGCAGACCCCGCTCGTGCAGGCGGCGGGCCAGCTCAGCGAACCGCTCCGAACCCCAGCGCCGTTCCGGAATACTGGCACCCGGAAAGAGCGCTACAAAGGGAGCCCCTGCCAGTACGGCCAGCTTTTCCTCCGCCGTGTCGGCTGATTTTTCAGGTATTTCAATGACAGTTGCAAGCCGGGGATATCGAGTAATACCGAGAGGCTCCAGAAGCGCCAGAAAGCTCTCACTCTCGTAACAATCATGGCAATAGGCAACAGGATGGGTAAAAAGCTTCCCACGCGTGTTGGTGGCAAAACCGATCAGGATGGGCGAACCTGTCAATCGGGCGACGACGGCGGAAAGCCGATGCCACTGCTCGGTATCTATGACGACATCGAACGTGCCCCGAACCGCGGCAACAAGATCACCAAGCCGGTCATAGAACAGTGTCCGCGCGACGGTGCCGGAAAGGTTGAAAATCGCCGCATTCCTCTTTTCAGCCAGCACCGTGATCGTGCATTCCGGGAATTTTTCGCGAACGGCACGGATTGCGCGCAACAGCAGCACGGCATCGCCGATTCCTCCAGGACGGATGAAAAGAACGGTACGCGGTTCCCGCCATGGCGTCCGCCTCGGCTTCTTCATGAAGAAAACGGCCACGGTTCCCAGGAATCGATCAATGCTCTTGAGAAGTCGAATTTTCAGCACGTTTCCTCCGTTCGTCGGCAGAGCCTGACATCCGTCACCTTTTGATTCGCTCTCCAATCTCGAATCTTCCAAGACCGAACGCCGCATCTTTTCCACAATGCAGGTATTCTCCGAGAAGCAAAGCAGGGTGGAAATCACTCAGATCGCCGCACAGGACACCGTCCCCGACGATTCCGGCCAGGCGTCCCGGTCGCCACTCATGCCAGCAAAAGGAGCTCTCCGTCACCGTAATCGATTCCGCGAGAGCGGCAAGACGCTTGTAATCCATCTCTAGAATACTGCCATAATAGTAATATGCCAGGGAAGAAATCCTTCTCATGAGCGTACGCATAAACGGCGAAAAAGAAAATTCGTGAAAAAATCCACCGTCATGGGCAATGCGCAAGGGAGTTGTTAGCCGCAGGGGAAGACGTTCCGCGGTAAGGGTATTGAGAGCGGAAAGGTCATCAAGCGAGATCGTGGTAAGGAGTTCGCTGTTGAGGAGTTTCGATTCCGTGGCAAGGAGTGTCCGGTACCCGGAACAACCGGCTGATTCCATCTTGACAATCGCAAAAGGAAGCATGCCGCGGGAAGCACCCTGCAAAAAATGATATTGGATTACCGCCCAGAACTCGGCGAGGAATCGTGTCGCGGAGCCGATCAGAACCAGCCCCAGTTCCACTTCGGAACCTTTTCGTAAAGTGGCCGACAGTACGGGAACCTGAAAAACGAACGGCACGGACGGCTTCTGGAAACGTTTCACGGCATCGGAATCCGAGGCGAGCTCACGGGAGAAGACGGCGTGATAGGCGCAATCCGGGCGGAAACGGCAGCTCTGACAGAGGCCGTCCGCCCGGCAGACGGCCCGCTGAAAGGATTGAGTGAAACCACTCTTGACGGAAAAGAGCAGGTACGGATCATGGATTTCCGCCTGCAGGCGGAGAGTCAGGATCAGTTTTGCGAAAACAAGTTCCATGGTTCCCGTCTCCGTTTCACGGTAACGGGTTCGGCACCCGTGGCCGCCCTATTTTTTCAGGAATCCGAAAATTCCGTGCAGGTTGACGTCCTTGTTGAGTTCCGACAACGTCTTGGTCAACGGTACTTCCTTGGGGCAGACACGGACGCAGTTCTGGGCATTGCCGCATTCCGCGATGCCGCCCTCACCCATCAGCACTTCAAGCCGGTCGGTACGGTTCATGGCGCCGGTCGGGTGCAGGTTGAAGAGTCGAACCTGGGAAATGGGAGACGGCCCGATGAACGTGGAGCGGGAATTGTACTGGGGACAGGCCTCCAAACAGCAGCCGCAGGTCATGCACTTGGCAAGCTGGTAGCCCTCTTCCTGGTCTTTCGGCGCCATGCGCGGCCCCTCTCCCATATCGTAGGTGCCGTCAATGGGAATCCACGCCTGGACTTTCTTCAGAGAATCGAACATCTTCGTGCGATCCACGTGAAGGTCCCTGACCACCGGAAACTTGCTCATGGGTTCCAGGACCAGATCCGTTCCCACGTCGTCGATCAGCGCCGAGCATGCCTGCCGGACGGTGCCGTTGATGAGCATGGTACAGGCCCCGCAGATCTCCTCGAGACAGTTGCACTCCCAGACCACCGGCGTCGTCTTTTCTCCCGTAGCGGTTACCGGATTTTTCCTGATCTCCATCAGTGCTGAAATAACATTATGGCCCGGGACATAAGGAACGGCAAACTCCTCCCAGTATGGAGAGGACGTCGGGGAATCCTGTCTTTTAATCTTCAACCTGATCTGTTTTTCCGACATGTTACTTTCCTCCGTTTGACGGGTCGAGTTGCTTGTCCACGTCATAGACCCGCTGACGCGGCTTGATATGCTGAACATCCACCTCTTCGTAGGAAATTTTCGGACCGGACGGTGTGTATTCGGCAATCGTTGATTTCAGGAAATTTTCGTCATCGCGCTGCGGGAATTCCGGCTTGTAGTGGGCGCCGCGCGACTCGTCCCTGAGCAGGGCCCCGACCGTGATGACCCGGGCAAGATCCAGCATGTGCCGCAACTGGCGGACAAACTGGGCCGCCTGGTTCGCCCTGCCCCAGGAGGTATCGAGCACGCCGAGGGAATTCCAGCGCTCCTGGAGTTCCTGGAGTTTTTGGTCGGTTTCGCGCAACCGATCGTTGTAGCGGACCACGGTAACATTATTGGTCATGAGCTCACCCAGCTCCTGGGCCATTCTGTAGGGATTCTCCGGGCCGTCCATCCGGTAGATGCCGGAAAAGATTTCATCCTGGCGACGCTTTTCACGATCGAAGCACTCATTCTTCAGGTCGGCTGTTGCCTTTGAGAGCCCCTTACCGTACTTCACGGCGGCCGGCCCGGCGACCATCCCGGAATAGATACAGGACAGAAGGGCATTGGCGCCGAGACGGTTTGCGCCATGGTACTGGTATTCGCATTCACCCACGGCAAAAAGGCCCGGGATATTGGTCATATGGTCAAAGTCGACCCACATCCCGCCCATGGAATAGTGAACACCCGGGAATACCCGCATCGGTTTCTTGCGGGGATCCTCGCCGGCGAACTTCTCGTAGATCTCCAGTATCCCGCCCAGTTTTTTGTTCAGGTAGTCGGCCGGGAGGTGCGTGAGATCGAGATAGACCTGGTTTTTGCCGTCGATTCCCAGTTTCTCGTCGACGCAGACATGAAAGATCTCACGGGTAGCGATGTCGCGGGGCACGAGGTTGCCATAGGCCGGATATTTTTCCTCGAGGAAATACCAGGGCTTGCCTTCCTTGTAAGTCCAGATGCGGCCGCCTTCGCCGCGGGCGGACTCCGACATGAGGCGAAGCTTGTCGATACCCTGGATGGCAGTGGGATGCACCTGGATAAATTCGCCGTTGGCGTAGCGTACGCCCTGGGTATACAGGGTAGCGGCGGCCGCGCCGGTATTGATGGCGGAATTGGTTGACTTGCCGTAAATGACCCCGGGTCCGCCGGTTGCCATGATCACGGCATCACCGGCAAAGGTGTGCACTTCCATGGTGCGCATATCGAGCGCGGAAATCCCGCGGCAGACTCCGTCGTCGTCGATGACGGCACCGAGAAACTCCCAGAATTCATGCTTGGTGATTTTGCCCTCGACCTCGAAACGTCGCACCTGTTCGTCCAGCGCATAGAGAAGCTGCTGGCCGGTCGTGGCTCCGGCAAACGCGGTCCGCCGGTACTTGGCACCGCCGAACGCCCGAAAATCGAGGTTCCCCTCCGGGGTGCGGTTGAACATGACGCCCATGCGATCCATGAGCTTGATGATGGCCGGAGCCGCGTGACACATGTTGCGAACCGGTGTCTGGTTGGCGAGAAAATCGCCGCCGTACACCGTGTCATCGAAATGCTCGTCGGGCGAATCACCTTCACGGGTCGGCTGCACGCAACCGTTGATGCCGCCCTGGGCGCACACGGAATGAGAACGACGCACCGGAACGAGGGAAAAGAGGTCAACATGACAGCCGGCCTCGGCAACCTTGATTGCCGACATGAGGCCCGCGAGCCCTCCCCCTACGATAATAATCCTGTTATCCATTCAAAACTCCTCACGTGAAAAATCGAAACTGGTCAAACCGGCGTCAGGAAACGACCGGATATCATGGAGCGGTTCCGCCCCGTGCATTGGAACACGGCGCCAGAAACCCCTTCAAAGGCACGGAACTGCCGCTCCCGACTACAGGAAGTAAGTGAGTGCGGCGAGGCCGAAGATTGCCATCCCCGCCGACACCATCAGGCAGAGAACGCTCAGTGCACGCTGGGCCTTATCACCGATGGCAATCCCCCAGGTAATCAGGAAGCCGAACAACCCGTTGCCCAAATGGTAGGATGCCGAAAGTATGCCAAGCACATAGAATACCAGCACCAAAGGATTCTGAAGGCTCTGTTGGACGCTCTCGAAACTGACATGATGTCCGGTCAGGAGACCGCTGATACGGGTCGCGTACACGTGGTACACGATGAAACAGAGTGCTACGACGCCGGTAATCCGCTGCAACAGGTACATCCAGTTGCGGTAAAAACCATACCGCGTAACATTGACCTGCCCGGTGTAGATAATGTAGACACCATACAGGCCATGAAAAAGAATCGGAATCCAGATCAGGCCAATCTCGATCAGGATCAGGTACGGCAACCCCATGAAGAAATCGATCTTGGAGTTGTAGACCTCGGCTCCGAACATGGCAAAGCTGTTGGTGAAGAAGTGTTCAACCAGAAATGCTCCGATGGGAACCACACCGGTCAGGGAATGGAGCCTGCGGAGAAAAAAGGAATACATGCTTTTGGTAGCCAAGTGATGAACTCTCCTCTCTATGGACGCTAAGAACGACGAAAAAATTTGATCCTGCGGATGGGAACCGGGTCGGAAAAACAGCGGACCGGCAGCGAATGCGGGCAACGAAACAGTGCTGACTATCTGAGTTGCTTTTCCTCGACCTATCTGGTAATAAAGGCAGGTCTTCGCATAAGAGCGAAAAAATACCAACAAACTCGTGTTGTTGTCAACATTGGAATTTCAGGAAACATAACCCTTATGAAATCATTCAACTTTACCTTGCTCACAAAAGACCGCAAAACATCAGCCCGACGAGGTGTCCTGGAGACCCCCCACGGCAGGATCGAAACACCGATCTTCATGCCGGTCGGCACCCACGCCGCCATGAAAGCCATGACTCCACGGCAGGTAGCTGACTGCAACGCCCAGATTATACTCTGCAATACCTATCACCTGCACCTTCGTCCCGGCGAGGCACTGGTGGAAAAGGCCGGGGGCCTCCATCGCTTCATGGCCTGGGACGGCCCGATCCTCACCGACTCCGGCGGCTTCCAGGTCTTTTCCCTGCCCAACAAGCGAATCACCGAAGACGGGGTTTTCTTCAGGCACGAAATCACGGGCGAAGAGATCTTCCTCGACCCGGCCAAGGCCATGGCCATCCAGGAGGCCCTGGGAGCAGACATCATCATGGCCTTTGACGAGTGCATCCCCTACCCCTGCGACAAAAGCTATGCCTCACGCTCCACCCGGAAAACCCTCCGCTGGGCCGAAGAGTGCAAGAAAGCGCACACCCGCCGGGACCAGGCCTTGTTCGCCATCGTTCAGGGAAGCATTTTCGAGGACCTGCGCGCCATGTGCGCCAGGGAACTGGTGCAGATGGACTTTCCCGGTTATGCAATCGGCGGCGTCAGTGTCGGCGAAGGATTGGAACTGCTGAAAAAAGTCGTCGAGTTCACCGCGCCCCACCTGCCGGAAGACAAACCGCGCTACCTCATGGGAGTAGGTCTCCCGGAAGATATCCTGGAAAGCGTCGAACGGGGCATGGACATGTTCGATTGCGTGATTCCGACCCGTTACGCCCGCAGTGCCACGCTCTTCACCAACCGCGGCAGGATCCGCCTCACCAGCAGAAAATATCGGCGGGATTTCTACCCTGTGGAGCCGAATTGCACCTGCTATACCTGCACCAATTTCACCAGGGCCTATCTCCACCATCTCTTCGTTTCCAACGAGGTGCTTTCGGCAATCCTTGCCAGCATACACAATGTTCATTTTTACCTGAACATGATGGCGGAAGTCCGTACCGCAATCGAAGAGGGTCGCTTTTCCGAATACAAAAACAATTTCCTTTCGCAGTACGATAAAGGAGGGAAATAAGCAAAAAGGCGCAATTACCATTACAGGGTAATTGCGCCTTCTCCGCACACGACATTTTCCCAAACTAATTGATCAGCTTTATACCCCCAATAAGCGGCAAAGGCTTTGCTTCACCTTTTGCGGCATTCACAATACCAAGAATCGCAAGAACCAAAACCAATAGATTTCCGATAGGCAGGACGATAAACCATCCGATAAGAGGAATGATACCCCCTACGATATTTACCGCCATTGCCGCAAGGAAGAGCACCAATCCCTGGTTGGTATGATACATGGCGAATTTTGATTCTTTCGCGGCAAGAAGCGGAATCAGAAAAATAATATACGCGAGAATCGCCATCGCCTTGTTCTTTTCGATGTCCTCCTTGTCATAAGCCACTCCCTGTACCTGCCCAGCACCCTGTTCCTGCTCGACTTTTTCTTCTTCCATAACACTCCCTCCTTTCAATTAGATACAAAATCCTTCATATGCAATCCAGTTTTCTGAAAAAAACGATACACGAATAATCGTTATAGTCAAACCAATTAAACACAACACTTATTAAATGACAATATTTTTTTTATTAGTAAATTGTACTTACTCCATTCCAACCTTTTCTGGATATTTTTTGTCCTTCAATAACGTTTTGCAATTAAAAGCAAGCAACTCCTTCCCCCTAATTTCTGTTAAATTTTTGAGTAGAAACCGAATTAAGGCACTCAACGTTTACTGAGCTGGCTACAAGCACATCCTTCAGTTTCCCAAGGCATCAGGTGAAGAGACACCTATCAAGAGCGTAGAGGCTGTCCTGCGCAGGGTCGAAGAGTTCGAAGCGGATAAGAAGATTGATAGACGAAAAGGATTATGTATAGCAAGTCGGGGACAAACAGCAAAAAAAATATCGGTTTGCACACGGGACGATCTCCAGGAGACTCATAGCATCCTGTTTGAACCCACCCCCGATCTGGTTACCATGGGTAGCGTAGATGAAATGAATCATCCATACAAATGGACGCGGCGAAACCCCGTATGGTGCATCCACCTTTGCCGGTTCGTGGGGCGCATTGCCGTCAACCGCCGAAGATCTAGAAATAGCCCGTAATCAAGGCAAAAAGGTTGCAAATACAGCCGGGAAGCTTACGTGTTAGAGTGGAGGCAGATTTTTACGGCAGCTTATGTCAGAGTTGAACTGAAACGACCCGGTTTCGGCCTTCTTTTTTTGCCTGGTAGAGACAGCGGTCGGCCTGTTCGATCAGAACGGAGGCCATGGCAAGATTCTCTTTCTGGCTGGAAGGGGTAAAACCGACAACCCCGAAACTCGCGGTAACATGGAGGGCATTTCCATTTACCTCGACGGTATGTGAGGCGAGCTTGGCCCGCAGTCGTTCCGCTGCGATATGCGCGCCGGGAAGAACGGTTTCCGGCAGCACCACAACGAATTCCTCGCCGCCGTAACGGGCAACCCAGTCGATTTCCTGGCGGACGGAAATGCCCATGAGCCAGGCACATTCCATCAACACCTGGTCCCCTATTCCGTGACCAAAGGTATCGTTGACACGCTTAAAATGATCGATATCGAACATGATCAGAGACAGCGGGCGCTCAAAACGGAAGGTTCTTTTCACTTCATGAACAAGGTATTCATCCAGGTAGCCCCTGTTGTAAACCTTGGTGAGAGGATCCTTGACCGACAGGGCCTTTATTTCCTCGAAACTTTTCTTTAGAGAACTTTCCAGGGAGAGTATCCGATCGGCCGTTTTCAACCGCATAGCCAACTCGGCCCGATTAACAGGCTTGATCAGGTATTCATCCGCACCGGCTTCCAATCCCCGCACCAACTCATCCTTCGAATCCTGAGACGTCAGCATGACAAGGTAAACATACCCCTCGAAACTTCGCCTCCGAATTTCCCTGCACAGTTCGATGCCTCCCATCTCCGGCATAATCAAATCGGTTATGACGATAGGAAAGTGTCTGGTTTCAAGCAGTTCCAGAGCTTGACGCCCGTTTTCAGCCGCGACGACGATATGCCCGAGTTCGGCAAGATACCCCTCGAGAATCTTCCTCATCAAGAGGTTGTCCTCAACAATCAGAACAGAATAACTATTTCGACATTCAATCGACCCGGTATTCATGAAGACCTTTCCGGCTATTTCTTTCTTTTATCAAGGACATAACAGCTCTTACCGGACTTCTTGGCCAAGGCTTTCAATTCGGCCGCCATCTCTGCGACCTTCCCGCAATGGCAAATTTTCGGGATGTCGGTCGGCACGACCGCGATTGCAATGGAAAGGAGCGGGAAACGCTCCTCCTCCCCTTTCCGGTTAAGGGCGATGTAGTGGCCGTTCTTCCGGTCTTCACCCTCGAAGAGGTCCAGCGCAATGGCGCCGAAATTGTCGATAATGGTAGTACAGACGCTCCCGGCCCGTTCCATGGGAACAATGAATACGAAATCGTCCCCTCCGATGTGTCCGGCGAAACCGCCACCCGATTCCTTGACCGCGTTGGACATGATTCTGCCGAGCATCCGCAGCACTTCATCGCCTCGTGCGAACCCGTAAACATCGTTGTACGGCTTGAAATTGTTGATATCGATATAACAGACCGCCATGGGTTTTCCGATTGCCTCGTTCACCGCGGTCTGTACCGAGGTATTGCCGGGAAGCCTCGTCAGGGGATTGTTATCGAATACCCGCTGGATCCTGCGCAGGGAAAGCTCGATGCGGACAAACAGCTCGGGATACTTGATCGGCAAGGCAATAAATTCATCCAGTTGATAGTCGTCCCAGGGAAAGAGATCCGGGTCCGGGGCGTTGATAAGACCGAGCACCGGAATGGCGGTAAAATAACTGTCGCACTTCAGGCTTTGAACAAGATTGCGAAGGTCGCGGGTCGGAGAGGAAATATCGAGCATAATGAGATCGGGAGGGTCGGAATAGATGAAACCAAGAAGCGGGGCCAGTTTATGATGGGTCAACACCTGGTATCCACGGCTTTGCAGACGGATTTCCAGGGTGGCGGAAAAACCATCATCGGGAGAATATACGGTAATTCTACGTTTTTGTTTCATCGGCGGACTGTATCTCCAAGCTGAAATTTCTTGTCTCAAGCAGCTTTTCTTCCAGTTCCTCCACAATCTCACTCAAAAGGCTCTCGGTCATGCCCAGCGCCTCCCAGGCTGCCTGTTGCGGAGCGGAAACGAACGGATCGCCACTGAAACCAAATCCGCTTGCCTTTATCAGAATATCAGAAAAGTGCACAACCGCGGCTTTCACCTGATGGACCGGCGCAGCCTGCACATTATGGTGATAACTGATCGGCACTGACAGTTTTTCCGGAAGGAACCAGCTCTTTGCCAGCCACCCTCCAACTTCGGCATGGTCGGTACCGATAGTTGCACATTCCAGAGCATGTAACGAAGATCCGTTCGACGGAACCTTTGCGAGCAGGGCGTCATACCGGGAATTCAGCTTGATTCGGATAATGACCTTTCCGATATCATGAAGCAGGGCGGCGGTCGCCAATTCTTCGCTGTCGGAAATTTTCAGGCGCTTTGCTATGACATTGGCCGCGACACCCGCGCCGAGAGAGTGCTCCCAGAGACCAACCACATTCTGCTCCATGATTTCAAAGATGGAAGAACTGAGCACGAGGCTCTTCACCACATCGATGCCAAGCAGAATCATGGCGTTGGAGATGGTGGAAACCCGATAAAACCCATAGGAAGGTGAGTTCGCGAGACGCAGTATCCTCGCCGAAAGAACCTGGTCGGACGAAACGAGACGTGCTATTTCCCGCACCGAGGATTTTTCGTTGTCGGCAAGAGAATTCAGTTTCGCCACGATACCCGAAATAGTGGGCAACGTCCGGGTATCCAGGATGAATTTTCTGATTTCCTCTCGCATACCTTCCACCTTATTCCTCCATGGATCTGGTTAGATACTGACGATAGGCGTTTTTTATAACAGCGGCAAGAGGATTGTCGGCAATGCGACTGAACCTGTAGTCCAGCTCCTGGAGTAAATCCTCCAATGACTTATCACCTTCCATGCAAACAGGATGCCCCTTAACAATCAGCGTCTGGACTCCCATGTCCCGCAAACGGTTGATGAGCGACTCGGTAAGTTCCATCCCCGCGCCACAAAGCGCCGGTCCGGCAGGGTTGTCCGGTCGAACGATCTCCTTCGCTAGAACCATGCCCGGCTCTGCAAATGAAATAGGAATACGTTGCATGAAAACCCTCTTAATAAAAATATCCGGAACTTTGTTTCTACATCGATAGCAATGGCAACGCAACTAAATTTTGGCCCATTACTCGGTACCTGCCGGTATTTTTGACGAAAGCGGAAACGGAAACAGCATTCGACCTGTAGTCCAGGCCTGAAAAATCGCCGCCCGGCTCATTCAAGCATGTTCTATCGCAATTCGAAAGATTCGACAAGATTTGAACCTTAAAGCATTTGCATGACAAACAAAAATGAGCATCACCATAGACCGTTTGATACTGTTATGGTTGACAGGCAAACGAAAATTCTGTCGAAAAATTGACAGCAGCTTGCCGCTGAAAGGCGGGAATTATGACAAAACGGAAGAACTGGTAACAGGTGGTTCACTACAAAAAAACATTCCGGAGGAATTCTGGAAATCATGAAAAAGCCGGCGCCCAACCGTCGGCGCCGGCTCTGAACTGACGTTCAATCAGATCCAGCAGTCACCACCTCATAACGGAAGGCATCCGGATTTGTTTTCGCGCTGAGCTTGAACTTTGCTTCACGGGCGCACAACCTGAGCTTTTCAACGGCATCTTCAGTAATATCGTTGATATTTTCGCGTATCTGGCGACCCGTTTTCGGGCTGAGGAGAAGAGTAACACCGGCTGCCAAGGCTGCACCGGCAACGAAAGCGGCAACTGCGGTAGTCTCGGAATACTTTGATTTTCCCATGGACTGCTCCTCGTAAAATAATAGTAGTGACAGCTCAATGCGTCATTTCGAGATAACCGTTCATCTGAACGGCCATTTACTGAATACGCCCGGCGACGAAAGAAGCTGTCGGATATTTTCACGATACGTCAATAAAAATGTATCTTCCTATATACTTACCACATATCAAAGCATATGAAAACCACTAGTTGCAATAAAAATTCCGAAAACCGTATATTCAACAAAAAAAACGCAACGCATCCGGCAACGGCTCAGTACGAATGTTTATCTTCCATGACATCGACCGCCATGACCTTCTCCCGAAAAACCCGATAGGCCCAAATCTTGTAGGCGATGACGATCGGCACGAAAATTACGGCAACGGCAGTCATGATCTTCAACGTGTAGCGGCTGGAAGAAGAATTATAGATCGTCAAATTATAAAGCGGATCAAGAGAAGACGGATTGAGGTTTGGAAACAGCTCGATGGACCCATACCAATCATCCCAACGGAGACGCATGTTAACCTCGGGCAAGATCCTCCATCGTTACACTGTCCAGTATCTCGACGATATCCTTGCGCACCCGTTCCCAGACTGGATGGACTGGACACGTTGCATCCCGTTCGCAGGTTCCCTTCGCGATCAGACAGCGATTGGGCATAATCGGCCCCTCCACAGCCTCGACAACCTCTCGCAGGGAAATCTCAGCCGCCGGCCTTGCGAGCATGAACCCCCCACCGGTACCCCGCGACGAGACAACAAATCCGATCTTGACGAACTGCTGAAGAATTTTCGCCAGGAAAGTTTTCGGCGCATCGCACGATTCGGCGATTTCACCCAGCAGGGAAACCTTGCCGGGCGGCTGTTGAGCCAGGTAAAGTATTCCTCTGACCGCATACTCACCCTTGCGGGTCAACTCAATCATAAAACACCTTATGGATCTTTTTTGTCCTCTTATAGCGCAGACTTATCTGCCAGTCAACCGGAATTCCGGATTTTTTTGAGATTTACTGCCAACGGACGGCTCAGGCCATTTATTTTCACCACCGCTACTGCACGGCAGGCGCAGCTACTTCAACCCCTCGACCATTCGCCTGATCTTGTCCGCCATCCCTTCAGGATCCAGTCCGTACATGGCTTGCAATTCCCGCTGTTCACCCTGTTCGACAAATTGATCGGGGAAACCGAGTCTCAACACTTTAACGCCGTCGATTCCCTCTTCTTCCAGGAGTTCGAGAACGGCGGTACCGAATCCCCCTTCAAGAGCATTTTCTTCAACGGTAACGACCACACCGGTCATGCACGCCAGATCAAGAATGAGCTCCCGATCCAGGGGCTTGACAAAGCGGACATTCACCACTGAAAGGACAAGCCCCTCGGCGGCAAGCATATCGGCAGCCCGCAATGCCGGATCAACCATGGTGCCGACCGCCAGGACCGTCCCGCGCCCCCCCTTTCTCAGCAGTTCTCCCCTGCCGATAGTCAGGGGAAAGAAGGTTTGATCAAGCGGTACGCCAAGCCCCTTGCCGCGGGGATACCTGACCGCAATGGGACCGTCATGTTCCACCGCTGTCGCCAGCATATGCCGAAGCTCGTTTTCATCCTTGGGCGCCATTACCACCATGTTGGGGAAGGTGCGCAGGTAGGAAAGATCAAACAGGCCGTGATGGGTCGGCCCGTCATTGCCGACCACCCCGGCCCTGTCAAGGGCGAAGGCAACCGGCAGATTTTGCAGGCATACATCGAATATCTCGTCGTAGGCCCGCTGAAGGAAGGTCGAATAAATGGCGACAACCGGTTTTAATCCCTGGGCGGCAAGTCCCGCGGCAAAGGTTACCGCATGCTGCTCGGAAATTCCGACGTCGAAAAAGCGTGCGGGATACTCCTGGGAAAAACCCGTCAACCCCGTACCGTCGGGCATTGCCGCGGTTATGGCGATGATCTTCTCATTCTCGGCGGCAAGCTGTTTCATTGTCTCCCCGAAGATCGCGGTATAGGAAGATGGCGCACCCTTTGACGAGCGAACCTTACCCGTATCGCGATCAAACGGTCCGACACCGTGAAACAGTGACGGTTTCTCCTCAGCCGGCGGATATCCCCTTCCCTTTTTAGTAAGGACATGGACGAGTACGGCATTATCGAAGCGCTTCACCCGTTCCAGGGTACTGATCAGAAGGTCCAGGTTATGACCGTCAATGGGGCCGATGTACTCGAAACCGAACGCCTGGAAAAGCATGCCGGGTGTAAACAGCCCCTTGAGCGACTCCTCGGCTTTCCGGGCGACATGCAGGACACTCCGGCCGACGCTGTCCAGTCCGGAAAGGAAACCCTGCACATCCTTTTTAATCCGGTGCACGAATTCACTGGTCATGGTCCGACTTAAAAAGTTGGAAAGCGCTCCGACGTTCTCGGCTATCGACATTTCATTGTCATTAAGAACTACAATCAAATCCCTGTTCAGATGGCCGGCATGGTTGAGTCCCTCGAAGGCCAGGCCACCGGTCATGGAACCGTCACCGATAACGGCAATAACCTTGTTTCTCTCCCCTTTGATGTCGCGGGCTACAGCGAAGCCGACCGCGGCGGAAATGGATGTGGACGAATGTCCCACGTCAAAGACATCGTGCATGGATTCCGCGCGTTTCGGGAAACCACTCACACCGCCCAGTTGCCGAAGTGTCGGGAACACGTCACGTCGACCCGTGAGCAGCTTGTGGGCATAAGCCTGGTGCCCGACATCCCAGATAATTCTGTCGCATGGCGAGGAAAAAACCTTATGGAGAGCCAGCGTCAATTCAACGACACCGAGACTGGGAGCCAGGTGACCGCCATTCGCGGCACAGACATCTATGATTCTTTCCCGAAGTTCACCGGCCAGCGTCTCCAGCCGTTCTCCATTGAATTCCTTGATCTCGTCGGGAGAATTTATGGAAGAGAGTAGATCTGTCATCAGGATTTCCGCTTCACGATATAGGAGGCTATCTCTCGCAATGGATCGGCCTTACCATCGAAGCATGACAATGCTTCGATGGCGACATCAACCAGTTCTTCCGCTCTGCGCTTCGATTCCGCGAGGCCCATTACGGCCGGATAGGTAGCCTTTCCCCGCGCCTGGTCGCTTCCGGCATCCTTCCCTATCTGCTCCGTGGTTCCCTCGATATCGAGGATATCGTCGGCTATCTGGAATGCAAGGCCGATGGCTTCAGCGTAGCGGGTTATCGCGTCGAGTGCTTCCCCACCCGCGCCGCCGATCATGGCCCCGCACCGTACCGATGCCTTGATCAGCGCGCCGGTTTTATGGGTATGGATATACAGTACGGTCGCAAGGTCGATATCGGTCTTGCCTTCGCTTTCCATATCGACAACCTGGCCTCCTATCATGCCCCTGGAACCGGAACAGACAGCTATCTCGTGGACAACCTTCCGCAAAACGGCGGGATCAATCTCCCCGTTCCAGAGCGGATTGCACAACAGGATGAATGCCTCGGTAAGCAGGGCGTCGCCTGCCAGTATTGCGGTCGCCTCGCCGAAAACCTTGTGGTTCGTCGGATTGCCGCGGCGGAAGTCGTCATTGTCCATCGCCGGCAGATCGTCATGAATGAGGGAATAGGTATGGATCATTTCCATGGCGCAGGCGGCTGGCGTGGCTTTCCGCATATCACCGCCCACCGCGTCACAGGCGGCGAGGAGCAGGATGGGGCGAACCCGTTTGCCGCCTGCAAACACCGAGTATCTCATCGAGGTATGGATTGAGGAAGGAAGTTCGTCCTTCTGCGGAAGATACGTTTCCAGCGCTTCATCAACCTCTTTTTGCATTTTCTTCAAGTAAGCCTTCAAGTCCATGTATATCTCGATTCATAAATTTATTTTTTACTCGTCTTCCAGGGAAAAATCCCTTTTCACAAAAGCACCGTCTTTCTGTTTCAGGAGAAGCTCCACCTTTCGCTCAGCTTCATCGAGTCTCTTGACGCAAACCGTGGCGGAACGGACCCCCTCTTCAAAAACCTTCAGTGACTCTTCCAACGACAAGTCGCCGCTCTCCAGTTTGCGCACCGCGTCTTCAAGCTTTTTCAGCACCGTTTCGAATTTTTCCACCGCCATGGGTCGTTTCCTCCCGATTGCATTGTGAGCATTATACGGAATCCGTCCTGCCAGTCAAGAACGACCGACAGAATGCAAGCCCACGGCTCAAGATTCATCAGGGTTCCCGCCCAGTGCCTCCACGACACATGAGGCCGACCCACGTCTGAACGTCACATCCACGCGATCGCCCGGATGCAGTTGCTTGCTGTTTCGTATGACGGCTCCGTCTACCCGTGAGCGGGTAATGGAATAGCCCCGTTCGAGCGTGGCAAGCGGAGAGAGGGCCGAAAGTCGTGCGGCGTTCACGGCGCTTCTCTCCCGGGCTGTTTCAATCAGGTGGCGCATGGCAGCCGTCATCCGGTCCACGGTAATCACCAATTGTTCCCGGGAGCGTTCCACGTCCAATGCGGGACCACGGACCTGGAGGCGGTGCACCAGCGCAAGGAACCGTTCACGGGAAAGAGACAGCGTCCCCCGCAAGGCACGGTCGGAACGCTCGGAAAGATCATCGACCCGCTGCATGAGATGACCGATCCAGAGCGAGGGGTCCTTGAGGGAAGCAACCAGCCCCTCCATCCTGCCCCGCATCTTGTCCAGGGTCCGTTCCATTCCCAGCACCAGTCGCTGGGAGTGATTGGCCAGTTCGGCATCGATTTCCCGGCGGCTCTTGACGACCAGTTCGGCGGCCGCTGACGGCGTTGGTGCGCGAAGATCGGCTACGAAGTCGGCAATCGTAAAATCAATCTCGTGCCCGACCGCGGAAATTACCGGTATGCGTGAGGCACGGATCGCCCGTGCCACCTGTTCCTCGTTGAAAGCCCAGAGGTCTTCCATCGACCCGCCCCCCCGGCCGACAATGACCACATCCACGCGCCGATACCGGTTGAAGTCACGGATGGCGGCAACAATCTCTTCAGCCGCGCCTTCACCTTGAACCTTGACCGGACGGATCAGGACCTCGACCCCCGCATGACGGCGACGCAATACCGTAAGGATATCGTGAATCGCGGCTCCGCTGGTCGACGTGACGATACCAATCCGGCGAGGCAGCGCGGGAAGTGGTTTTTTGAGCGACTCATCGAACAACCCTTCACCGGCCAGTTTCTCCTTGAGCTGGACAAAGGCAAGCTGCAGCGCGCCGATACCTTTCGGCTCCAGGTACTCGGCGATGAATTGGTAATCGCCGCGCTGGTCGTAAACGGACACTCTGCCGCGCAGAACGAGGGCCATCCCGTTCCGGACCTTGAATCGAAGCAGCCGGGACGAGGAGCGGAACACCACGCAGCGGATCTGCGCACCGGCATCCTTCAACGTGAAATAGAGGTGCCCGGAGGCGGGAAGCGCCAGGTTGGAAACCTCTCCTTCCACCCACACATGCTCGAAATTTTCCTCGATCACTCCCCGTATCAGGGTGGTCAGCTGGCTGACGGTGAGAATTCTCTTTTCGGCAAACATGCTCTCGAAGTTCCTCCATCGCATCCTTGCCGCGTGAACGTTCTTCCGTTTCACGCGGTAAGGCACATCGTTCTGTTTTTATTAGGTTTTCAACCGTTTCCCCATGTCATGAAAACTATCGGTTGACCGCTCTCGATTCTTTATAGTACCATTCCGCGCTATGAAAAATTTCCCCTATGTCATAACCGTTTCATCGGAAAAAGGCGGTGTGGGTAAAACCACCCTGGCAACAAACCTTGCCATATACCTGAAGGCACTCTCGGAAGATCTTCCCGTATCGGTGGTTTCCCTCGACAACCACTTCACCGTTGACAAGATGTTCGCCATCAAGGGGCAGAAAGTGACCGGGGATATTTCAGATTTTCTGTTGGAAAAACCGGGTGCGTCCCTGCTGCACACCGGACAGTACGGTGTCAACTATATCCCCTCATCAATGTCCCTCGAAGACCTGCGGGACTCGATCAAGGGAACACTGGTTCTCTCACGTCTCCTGGCCATTTCCGATATTCCGGGCATTCTCATCATCGATACGCGCCCCGAACTCAACATCTTCACCCAGAACGCACTGTACGCCGCCGACCGGGTCATCATACCGGTAAAAGACATGCCGAGCCTGGAAAACTGCCGCAATATCTTCGAACTCTTCGACAAGCGCGGATTCGACAGAAAAAGCCTGAGCATCATGCCATGCCTGATCGATGCCCGCATCAAGTACCGGGGACCTTTCAAGGATCACAAGTCGCTGCTGCGCGCGTTCGCCATCAACCGTGGCTATCGCTGCTGCGAAGGCTATATTTCCAAGAGTCCCAAGGTGGAAAGCCTTAATACCAACCCGGAAGGGAAAATCTACCCGATTCTCACCCATGCCCGCGGAACCGATGTCTATGGCCAGTACGCACAGCTCGGCCGAGAAATCCTCGATGAATACCGAAGCGTTAGGAAGCCCCGCACATACCTTTTCTACCAATGGCTGGTTTCAGAAGAACAGCGTAAAGCCGATTCTCTGCGGGATCGCCTTGCACGCCTGAAGGATCGTTGCCTGCTCTGCGGGGATATCCTGACGCAGGATAAGCTCAGAAACGTGTCGTTTTATTACGAGGCTTCGGATGGTGGCGCCTGCGGCTTCCTCGACGAATACTGCTGCTCGTCGCTCCTGCTTTCCTGCCTCTATGACGCCAAACCGGAACTCCCTGAAAACGACCCCTTGCTGCTCATGTTCCGGGAATCGGGGCGGGAATCGGTATACGCATTGCGACCTTTCGTAAACGGTACAGGGCCGGAGGTGGAGATCAGACGCTTCACCATGAACGGCTCACCGGTGCAGAAAAAAACTCATCCGCTCAGGGAATTCGAAGATAACGGCTTCATCCGTAAAAAGAGCACCTTGTACTCGTTCCTACTCGAGACCCTCGGCGAACACCCGGGCAGGATGCGCGATGCCTTCATCCTGATCTACCCGACCAGTCCCAACAAGCCGGAATCGGTTCTGGGAGAGGAATCCTACAAAAGACTCCTGCAGATGATGCGCCATGTATCGCGGGAAATCGGCGTCTCCGCTCACCTTACCAACTTCGAAACATAAACGAAACGAATCCCGTCTTTTCGCATGGCCGGCAGTTCCTCAGCCAATGCCCTTATCGTGGCCGCATGCGGATGACAGATACCGACGGCACTCCCCTTTTTCACGGCCATTCTCGCAAGGCTTGCCAATTGTTGCTTAATGGCAGAGACATCCTCGCTGTTGTCCAGAAACGGAGCGTTTCTCGCCGTTGCCCGCAATCCCATCTCCCGCGACAGGGACAAGCCGACCGATTTCGGCGTCGTCACACTATCAACGAAAAACATTCCGTGTTCCTTCAGCACCTTCAGCACAATGCCCATTTTCACGCGATTTTCCGTAAATCGTGAACCCATGTGATTGTTTGCCCCTACCACATGAGGGATGACGTTCATAAGGTCGCGAACCCGCGATTCGATTTCACCGTCACTATACGAAAGCAGCAGCCCGTTGCTCTCCAAACGGCGCAGGGGATAATCCCGCGGCTCCATCGGGATATGAAGCATCACCTCGTAACCTTTAGCGTGGGCAGCCAGGGCCACTTCACGCGACTGGCGCAGACCGGGAATTATGGAAAAGGTCAGTGGCACGCCGATATTCATCAATTGGCGAACCTCGGAAAGGTTGGCTCCCATATCGTCAATAATAATCGCAACGAAACTCTCGCCCGGTATTTTCGGCATTTTCACCGGCGGCAAGACAACGGCAGGGGTGGAATATTGCTTCTGAACGGGCTTCGCAACTTCGGGAGTCGTTTTACCCGGCTTCACAATTTCCTCTGGGGGCGGTGTCTTCTTCGGAGGAGCGGCAGGTTTTTCCGGAGTAGTGACCGTTGGCGGTTCCGGGGTCTCGACCGGAACAGGTTTCCTTGCATGATCCAGGTAATAGATAACCACGCCGATGACAATGGCGGTGATCAGGAGATAAAGGATGGGACGTTTCGAACTCGGTTTCTTTCTGGTGTTACGGGCGGGACGTTTCGACTTTTGCACTGCAGGTCCTTGTCTACCGATCAGGCGGTGCGATGATTTTGTCTTTATCAAGTCGGCAAGCAACGCGAGCCATTCGTTAGCGAGAACTCCGCCGGCACCTGACGCAGCTCCCCGACCTGTATTGATCGCTTATTTTAGCACACCGCTCTCCATGAAGAAAGCAGTTTGAAGCTGATTCTTCCTGAACGCATGTACCGGATCCGAAAAAAAACCGCCGCGCCGGCGAATGCCGGTTACGGCGGTTCAAACAGGCGACGAAGTGCTATCAGGAAACCTGGAGGAAGGCTTTGCTTGCCGCTCCGCAGACCGGGCATTTTTCGGGTGCGGCTTCCTCCGCGGTATAGCCGCAGACGGAGCACACGAAATAGTCGAACAACGCTCCCTGCCGTCCGATCGTATCCAGGGCATTTTGATACAATCCGGCGTGGATTTTTTCCACTTCGTTGGCGAACTTGAAGGTGCGAACCGCGGCGGCATTTCCCTCCTGTTCGGCATCAATGATCATCTGCGGATACATGTTCTTGAATTCATGGGTTTCGCCATCGATGGCAGCTTGCAGGTTCTCCCGGGTATTTCCGATCCCACCCATGACTTTCAGATGACTGTGGGCATGCACCGTTTCAGCTTCGGCGGCTGCCCGGAACAACTTCGCTACCTGGGAAAACCCTTCGGCATCCGCCTGCTTGGCAAATGCCAGGTATTTCCTGTTTGCCTGCGATTCACCGGCAAACGCCTCTTGCAGATCAGCCATTGTTTTCGAATCCTGAGCCATTTGTATACCTCCTTGGGATTGGCGGGCAGCAACGTCCTACCCTGTTATTCAGCGAAGCCTGTCAAAGCCTCGTCAGATCCTTGTGTTTCTCTTCATGGGGATTGATATGAATCATCACATCACCAACATTCCTGAATTTTCTGAAAATGCTCTTCTTTACTTCCAGGGAAATGTCATGGGATTTTTTGACGGTCATCTCCGGGTCCATTTCAAGTTTGAGGTCTACGATCACGTACTGACCGGAACGACGCGCCCGTATATCGTGAACTTGTTCAACGCCCTCAATACTTTCAGCCAGTGAGCGGATTCCGGAAACAAGTGATTCCGCCGGTATTCCGTCCATCAAGTCGTGGGCCGCCGAACCGAATGTCTGGTAACCGATATGGAAGATGAACAGGGCCGTAAGCAAGGCGGCAAGGGGATCCATGATTCCTATACCGAAAAAGGCGCCGGTTACCCCGATCAGCGTAGCTACGGAACTCAAAGCATCCTTGCGATGGTCTTTCGCAATGGCCATGAGGGCGGGACTCTCAAGCTGTTTCCCCACCCGCACCGAGAAACGGTAGAGATATTCCTTGACCATGATGGTTATCGCCGCCGCAATCACGGCGATCATTTCCGGGGCGGGATAGCTGCCGCGCACGACGGTGATAACCGATCGTGCCAGGATTCCGGCACCGGTCAGAAAGATAACCAGGGAAACGACGAGAGCCGCGATGCTCTCGGCCCTGCCATGACCGTAGGGATGGGTACCGTCGAGAGGACGCCGGCCGATCCTCAGGGCGACCAGTGTAGCGGCAATGGCAATAAAATCACAGGCGCTTTCGACGCCATCGGCAAAAACCGCTTCTGAATCACCGAAATAGCCGCCCGCCAGTTTTATCACCATCAGGATGGTATTAAACCAGAAGCCGATTTTTAACACCCGTTCGGCGTCGGCAAACCGCTCCTCTCTCCTCATCAGGGCCCTCCGATGTACCAGTCAGGGTAAAATTTTACCAGGAAAAAACATGTGTGCTTCATTTATATCGTGGTTTTATCTACGGTGGGCAACCCCATTCAGCCTATTTCATGTCTTTGATCCGCACCTGCGCCGTCCTTAGCCCGTTCCAAGTGTTGATACTCAGGGTAAAGGCCAGATCGAGAGTATCAGCCAGGGGACTCCTTCCGGCCATATTGAAACCGATGGCATCAAAATAATGGCCCTTTACATGAAAACGGACCTTCAGGTGCCGTTCCTTGAGAATCGTCGTCCTGACGGGATTGACACCTCGCATGACGAAAATCGGGCGGGGATTCCCCATGCCGAATGGTTCGAGCGTGGCTATCTGTTCGGCGGTTTCCAGAGAAACCTCTTCGGGTTCCAGCACGGCATCGATTCGAAGCTCGGGAAGCAGGTCATCGGGAGTCAGCAAGCCGTCAGCCACGTCATCGAAATGGTCGGCGAAGTCGGCAAGCGCCTCTTCGTTGATGACCAACCCCGCGGCATACTTGTGTCCGCCGAACCTGAGCAGTTTTTCGGCACAGTCCTGGAGTGCATTGTGGAGATGGAAACCGGGGATGCTCCGACCGGAGCCTTTCCCGTTTCCTTCCTGGAGAGAAATCAAAATGGTGGGACGATGATAGAGTTCGACAACCCTTGAAGCAACAATACCAATAACCCCGGAATGCCAGGATTCGGAGGCAAGAACAATGGTCTTGCGGTTATGGAGTGAAGAATCGTTGGCAATCCGCAGCAGGACATCTTCAAGAATCGACTTCTCGAGCTGCTGACGATCCTCATTGCTCGCATTCAATGCGGCGGCAATTTCAGCGGCTCGCCGCGCATCACCCGTCAGGAGCAGTTCGACGCCGAGTGCGGCATCGTCAAGCCTCCCGGCGGCATTGATTCGCGGTGCCAGGCGAAAACCGACCGCCCCGGAGTCAACCTGTCCGGCAATCCCGGCAACGGCCTTGAGGGCACTGATTCCGGCCCTGGACGTAGAGGTCAGCTCGCGCAGGCCGTGATGGACGAATATTCGATTTTCGTCAATGAGTGGGACGATATCGGCGACCGTACCAAGCGCAACAAGATCCAGGTACTCGCGCAGATTCGGTTCCTCCCGTGTCTCGAAAAATCCTTTCTCCCGGAGACGCTTGCGCAAGGCAATCAGCAGGTTGAACACTACTCCGACCCCGGCCAGCGACTTGAACGGAAAGGGACAGTCGTTACGCAACGGGTTTATAACCGCGCACGCTGTGGGTATCCGAGAGCCCGGCATATGGTGATCGGTAATTATCAGGTCGACACCGAGCGAGGAGCAATGATCCGCTTCTTCACAGGACGTTATGCCGCAATCCACGGTAATAATGACACGAGCACCCCGATCAGCGGCTTCGATGATCCCCGAGGCGTGCAGACCGTAACCATCTTCGAAGCGATTGGGAATATGATAGAAGCAGTCACAGCCTATGGTGGTCAGGAAATCGATCAGGGCGGCAACCGATGTTACACCGTCGACATCATAATCTCCATAGACACAAACCCGCTCACCATCGAGAAGTGCTTGAGAAAGACGCGTAACGGCCTTGTCCATGTCCTTGAGAAGGAACGGGTCATGAATCTCGGAAAGCGATGGCCACAGAAAGCGTGATGCAGCTCCTGGCGAGTCGATACCCCTGGCGATCAGCAATCCGCAGAGAAGCGGATTGAGCGAAGAATCCGCGGCAAGGCGCTGCACTTGATCACCATCAGGCATTGCCAGGTTCCATCGTCGATCACGTATCGGCTTCATGGATGCTCCCTAAAAAAAAGCCCCCGTAAAACGGGGGCTTTTTCTGATTGTGTCGGGTCAGGCTTTGGCGCGCCGAGCCCGGTTTTCCCAGAGAACTACCAGAGGGCTGGCGACGAAAATCGACGAATAAGTTCCAACCAGGATTCCCACCACCAGGGCAAAGGCGAAATCATGGATCACTTCACCACCGAAGAGGAACAGGGAAAGGGCGGCGAGAAGCGTGGTAAGAGCCGTAATGATGGTTCGGGAAAGAACCTCATTGATACTGACATTGAAGATGGTTACCAGGGATTCCTTCATATTCTTGTGCAGATTCTCCCTGATTCGGTCGAAAACAACCACCGTGTCGGTCAGGGAATAGCCCGCAATAGTAAGAACAGCGGTAATCAGGAGAAGGTTGACTTCTTTGCCGAGGATAAAGAATATGGCGAAAATCGCCAACACATCATGAAATGTCGCCATAGCCGCTGCGATTCCGAATTTGAAATCGAACCGCCAGGCAATGTACAAAATGATGCCGATCATTGCCACGACAATCGCGATGAGCGTATCATTGCGAAGCTTCTTGCCGATTGAAGGGCCGATTTCCGTTGAACTTTCAACGATAAAAGCATTGCCGGGAAATCCTTTTCTGACAGCGTTTTCCACCGTTTCCGCAACCGAGCCCATCGCCCCTGTTGTCTTGCCCACCTTGATGAGAAGCTTGTTGCCGTCGGTAATCTCCTGAAGGTTGACTTCCAGGCCGCTTTTGGAGAGCGCTTTCCTGGCATTTTCAATGGCTACGGGTTTTTCGAATTTCAATTGAAGCGCGGTCCCCCCGGTGAAATCGATCCCCATGTTGGCGACACCGCGGGAAATCTGGATAATGGCCAGTATACCGATGCAGACGATAACCGTAGATATGATAAAGGATATTTTCCTTTTGCCGATAAAATCGAACTTCGTTTTGCCGATGATTTGCATGTGTTCCCCCGTATCGATCCTAAATACTTATTTTTTTCGCCCGGCCACGGCCGAGGAAATAATCAAACACCACCTTGGTGCCGACAAGAGACGTAAACAGATTGATAATTACCCCAAGACTCAGGGAAACCGCAAATCCCTTGACCGGGCCGGTACCGAACTGGAAAAGCACGGCCGCGGTAATCAATGTGGTAACGTGGGAGTCCATGATTGTCAGGAATGCCTTGTCATATCCCGAATCGAGGGCCGCCTTCGGTGTCTTGCCGAGACGCAACTCTTCGCGTATTCGCTCGAAAATCAGCACATTGGCGTCGACCGACATACCGATCAGAAGAACGATCGCGGCAATGCCCGGCAGGGTTAGCGTAGCACCGAACGCCGCCAGAGCGCCCATCAGGTACACCAGGTTGAGCACCATGCCCATATTGGCTACCATTCCGGACAGCTTGTAATAAAACGCCATGAAGCAGACTACGAGCAGAACCCCTACAAGACCGGCAATCAGACCTTTCCTGATCGAATCCTGACCGAGGGAAGGGCCAACGGTTACGTTCTGGATGATCTTGACCGGCGCCGGGAGCGCGCCGGCACGCAGAACGATGGCCAGGTCGCTGGCCTCCTTTTCCGTAAAAGAGCCGGTGATCTGGGCACTCCCACCGGAAATACGCTCACGGATAACCGGTGCGGAATACACATTATTATCGAGCACTATGGCAAATCGTTTACCAACGTTGGCGGCTGTAACCTGATCAAACAGTTTGGCGCCGACGGAATTGAAATCGATAGCCACATACGGTTGGTTGAACTGTGAATCGATCCGAACCTGCGCATCAGTGAGGAGATCGCCGGTAATCAGGGTCTTTTTCTTCAGAACATAAGGAATTTCACTTACAACTCCGGTATCAGGATCGACCCTTCTCTCGGACAGCATTTCGTCTTCTTCGGGGATGGTGCCTGGGGTAACGGTCGCCGGATTCACATTTTCATCCACCAGCTTGAATTCCAATCGGGCGGTTTTCCCTATGAGTTCAATGGCCCGTTTCGGATCCTTGACACCGGGAAGCTGGACTACAATATTCCTGACCCCTTCCCGCTGAATGACCGGCTCGGCCACACCGAACTGGTCTATCCTGTTGCGAATGGTCTCGAGAGCCTGTTGCACGGACTTGTCCTTGACATTTTCAATCTCGGCGTCGGACATCTTCATCTGGAGATTGACAAAACCTCCCTCGTCAAAAGGAGCAAGGACCTGCAGCCGGGAATACTTTTCCTTGAGGAGACTTTCCACGGAAGCAGCAGTGCCCTTGTCATAGAGGGTGATGGCAATCCGATCACTCCCAAGCCGTGAAACCTTCTTGAAACGCAGGTTTTTATCGTTCAGGGTATCTTCCACGTCGGTAGCGATGATATCCAGTTGCCCTTCAACGGCCTTCTGGGTTTCCACCTCCATGACGAGATGTATTCCTCCCTGAAGATCGAGCCCAAGGCTTATCTTGTCCTTGGGAAAGAAAACCCCGCTCCACCATGAAGGCAGCTTCGTTATGAATGTCGGTGTCAGATACAGGAGAGAACCAAAAAGAAAGATTACTATGAGACTGATGCGCCAGGTGAGCCCCTTGGACATGGCGGACGCTCCTTTCAAAAAAAATATCTCGAAAAACTTACCCGTGCGGGTCAGCCTTTTTTCGTAACGGAAGCGATATACCCTTTGTTGATCCTGATATTCACCCCGGTTGCAATCTCGACAATAACCACACCTTCATCGATGGCTGATATTTTACCGTGGATGCCACCGGCGGTAACGATCTGGTCCCCTTTTTGAAGCGATTCGAGAAGGGCCTTGTGTTCTTTGGCCTTTTTCTGCTGGGGACGAATGAGCAGCAGGTAAAATATCGCGAACATGAGGATAAGCGGAATAAACCCCATAAATGAACTGGAACCGGTTGCTCCGCCGGGGGGAGTACCCAGTGCGTATGCTAACGTCAACATAGAAAACCTCCTGGTTTTTTTATATTTTTGCGCAATTTGCGCCTTAACCTTCCGTTTCCGTCACTATCCGGCGATGTGTCGGCACATCGTTCGGTTGCCGCTTTTCGTAAAACTCGCGCCGAAAGTCGGCATAACCTCCGTGGGCGATTGCGGAACGAGCCCGCTCCATCAGGTTCAGGTAGTAATGGAGATTATGGTACGTATTGAGCCGCGAAGAAAGTATTTCACCGGCACGATAGAGATGCCGCAGATAAGCCCGCGAATAATTCCGGCATACATAGCAATCACAGTCCGGGTCTATGGGAGAACGATCTTCCGCATAGCGGGAATTCTTGATATTGATGCTCCCGGTGGAGGTGAAGAGCATACCGTTGCGGGCATTTCTCGTCGGCATGACGCAATCGAACATATCATAGCCGCGGTAAATCCCTTCTACAAGGTCTTCCGGCGTCCCGATTCCCATGACATAACGGGGATGATCCTCGGGAAGAAGGGGTTCACAGGATTCCATCACCGAATACATGACCTCTTTTTCCTCGCCCACGGAAAGGCCGCCGAGGGCAAACCCGTCAAAGCCGATTTCACGAAGTTCCCCAGCACTTTGTTTCCGGAGATCAGGAAACCTCCCGCCCTGCACGATACCAAACAGTGCCTGGTCGTCACGACGCTTGGCTTCCTTGCAGCGCCGCGCCCACCGAGTAGTCATCTCCAGCGACTTTTTCACATAGGCGTAGTCGGAGGTATGGGGAGGACATTCATCGAAACACATGATGATATCCGCGCCAAGCGCCTCCTGGATCGCTATTGAAACCTCGGGTGATATAAAGTGAAAGGATCCGTCCAGATGCGACTGGAAGGTAACCCCCTCTTCTCTTATCTTGCAGAGCTCGCCGAGACTGAAAACCTGGAACCCGCCGCTATCGGTAAGGATCGGACCGTTCCAGCGCATGAATTCGTGCAATCCGCCAAGCCTCCCGATCAGTTCATGGCCGGGTCGGATATAGAGATGATAGGTATTGGCCAGGATGATCCGGGACTTGACCTCCCGCAACTCTTCGGGAGTCATGGACTTGACCGTCGCCTGTGTGCCCACCGGCATGAAGATGGGGGTCTCTATGACGCCATGAGGCGTCGTAATGGAACCGAGGCGTGCGGCGCACGAGAGATCCCTTGCCTTGAGCTCAAAAGAAAATTTTTGCACGTCTGACCTGCGACCCTTGTTCTCACCCGGATTTCCGGGGTGAAGACGATATTGTTATTATCCGTTCGGAGTACGAAAATTTCATGGTGAAAGAACTGCTCCCGTTTATCAGCGAATGAACATTGCATCTCCATAACTGAAAAAACGGAACCTCCGCCGTATGGCCTCCCGGTACGCACGGAAAAGAAATTCTTTTCCGGCAAAGGCCGACACCAGGAGAAGAAGTGTTGAACACGGCAGATGAAAATTGGTGATCAGCGCATCCACCACCTTGAAGCGGTAGTCCGAGTGGATAAAAATATCAGCCTCGCCATCGCCCGCGTGAACGGCTCCATCGGCACGCGCGGCATGTTCAAGCGCGCGGGTGGTTGTGGTGCCAAGAGCAATCACCCTGCCTTTTCGCGCCTTGCACGCCGCAACGGCCGTGGCAGTCTCGACGGGAATGCTGTAGCATTCCCGGTGCATCCGGTGATCGGACACTTTTTCGACCCTCACCGGGAGAAAAGTGCCGAGCCCTACGTGCAGGGTAAGCGAAGCCAAATCGACGCCCCGCGCCCGAACTTCCCGCAACAGTCCTTCAGTAAAATGCAGGCCGGCCGTAGGCGCGGCAACGGCCCCGCTGGCACGGGCGAATACCGTCTGGTAGCGCGTATCGTCTTCCGCCGCGGCCGGACGCCTGATATAGGGAGGAAGCGGCATGCTGCCCTGCTCCTCGAGCCAATCATTGAAACCCTCGGTCGGAAAGAACGAAACCAGCCAGGCTTCTTCGTCCTTTCTTGCCAGAACCCGGGCCGTCATGCCGGCCGGAAGCCTGATGACGGTTCCCGGGCGCGGCTTTTTCGAGGCCCTGATCAGGCAGGACCAGGCTTCGTCCGGGCCGGCCTCTCGCCGAAGGAGAAAGACCTCGACACGTCCGCCCGTTTCCTTTTCTCCGAAAAGACGCGCCGGGATTACTCTGGTATCGTTGATTACCAACAGGTCCCCGGACCTGAACAGCTCCGGGATTCGGGCAAAAATGCCTTCATCGATGGTCTCCCGTTCCCTGTCGAGGATCATGAGCCGTGAAGCGTCCCGGCGGCCCGTTGGAGCCTGGGCAATCAACTCCGGCGGCAGGTAATAATCAAAGTCTTTAAAACGCATACGGCACTATTCGGTGTAGTAGCTGACAACTCGTGTTCCGGGATAATAATAGGCTAATATCTCCCGATAATTGAACCCTTCTTCGGCCCGCTGTTTAGCCCCCCACTGACAGAGGCCGACACCGTGTCCGTATCCGACGCCGATGAAAACGAATGCATCATCAATCAGCTTGACCTCGAAATTCGTACTCCGAATGACACCGTACCCGACGATCTTCCGAAACGTGACGGCCGGCATGGTAATAATCCTGTCGGATGTGACCAGTTGCAGGTATTCGATACGGCCACTCGGATAGCGGGATTGAATCCGGATATCGGCAAGAGTGGTCACGTTATAGCCGGCATTACGCAGTTTGGAGGCCAGCTTCTTGGGTGACAGGGTCTGCTCCCAGAGAACCGACGGGGTTTTCATGCAATAGGTGCACTCAACCCCGCGTAGATAGGGCATGCTGACAGACCAGACATTTTCAGAAGCCTCGGTATGGCCGCCACAGCTGGAATGAAAGAACGCCTGAATAATTTTTCCCTTGTAGGTAACCACTTCGCCACGGGTTTCTTCCACGGCACGAGCAGCCCTGCTGTCTTCGATATCGGAACCGCCATACACCTGGTCATACACGCTCGATTCCAGGTGATAGAGAAGATCTTTTCTCGCCTGTTTCTGGAAAAGGGCAAAGGTTCGGGCCACGACCGCTTGCGCCTTCACCGCTTCCATGGGCCACTGGGATGAAATCTCGCAGTTGATAAGTCCGACGAGGTACTCCTCCAAAATGATCTCGTCCACAACGAGAATTCCCCTGTCGGATGGGTACACCTCAAGCGTACCCCGATATCCCTTGCCGTTCACCCGGACGATACCGGGTGAAATGACCCTGAGCGAGCGGAGACGCATTCCACCGGCGGAAAGACCGCTGCCGTCTCTTTTGACAACCAGTGGAAAATACAGTTCGAGACGGGAACCAAACAGGTTCGTTGCCTCAAGACCAATGCCGTCAATACGAATATTTTCAACTCCCTCGCAGACCGCAACCCTGATCGTCTCCGTCTCGCCACGATCGGCGGCACACACCATGGGCAGCATAAGGGCCGACACAAGGAGTCCCCATAACAGTATGATCGTACGCATCGTCGTCTTCTAAACCTTTCGATAAAAACAAAAATATGAAATGAAGTCAACGATTTTGTCGACACCACCCGCAATACCGCCGTCTTCTGTTCATCAAAGCCGCAATTACGGGATTTTTCGACCTTCACATGCCGTCAGGAGGGGTATCATAGGGAGAGGTACGCACCTTGTCAAGCTTTCAGATGCAGATACCCCCGGCAAACCATTTGCCCCTTTGAAAAAATCATGGTAATTAGTAGCGCACTACTATGCTCGTATCCCACCACCCCCAAGATCAGGAGCCTCTTGTGACCAAACTGCTCCAGGTTACCGGACTTTCTACGCACTTCACCCTTTCCTCGGGAACCTTGAAAGTGGTGGACAATCTCGACCTTTCCGTCGGGGCAGGCGAGACTCTTGCCATTGTCGGCGAATCGGGATGCGGCAAGAGCATGACCGCCTTGTCCATCATGCGCCTCGTGCCCCCACCGGGAGAGATAGTGTCCGGCATAGTGAAATTCCAAGACAGAGACCTGCGCACACTCTCAGTCACTGAAATGCAGGAAATTCGGGGAAACAACATCTCCATGATTTTCCAGGAGCCGATGACTTCGCTCAACCCGGTGTTCCGCATTGGCGACCAGATTGCCGAAGGAATCCTGCTTCACCAAAAGCTCGGCAAGCGTCAGGCCCGGGAGAAAGTCCTCGAAATGCTCAACAGGGTCGGTATCCCATCACCGGCATCACGGTACAACGACTACCCGCACCAGCTCAGCGGCGGCATGCGACAACGCATCATGATTGCCATGGCCCTTTCCTGCGAACCCCATCTCCTCATAGCCGACGAACCGACGACGGCTCTCGATGTGACAATACAGGCCCAGATTCTTGAACTTATCGACAACCTCAAGCAGGAATACGGTATGGGGCTCCTCCTCATAACCCACGATCTCGGCGTTGTGGCGGAACGTTCCCATCGAACCGCGATCATGTATGCCGGGAAAATCGTCGAAACAGGGCCGACCGACCAGGTACTCGAGAACCCGCTGCATCCCTATACCGAAGGACTTCTGGCCTCACTGCCTCAACAGGCACCACCGGGGATGCCCCTCTCGACAATTCCCGGCCATGTCCCAAACCTTCTCCTTGAACTCCCGGGATGCGGGTTTTGCGAACGCTGCCCCTACAAGGAAGGCAAATGCTCCTGCGAGCAACCACCGCTCCACGAATGGGAAGACAGCCATTTCGTGCGATGTTGGAAACGTCTATGAAACAGCCCTTGCTGGAAGCAAGAAACATTCGAAAGTCGTTCTCCGTCAAAACCGACCCCTTTACTCCCGCCCGGCAGCTGAAGGCAGTCAACGGTGTATCATTCCATCTCCGCGAAGGAGAAACCCTCGGCCTGGCCGGTGAATCGGGAAGCGGCAAATCAACCTTGGGAAAAGTACTCCTGCGGCTCCTTGTTCCTGACGAGGGAGAGGTTGTATATAATGGAAAAAGCCTGGCCGGTTTTACCGGAAGAGATTTTCTTTCTTTCAGGAAAGATGCCCAGATGATCTTCCAGGACCCCTATTCGTCGCTGAACCCCCGCATGCGGGTCGGAGACATTGTCGGAGAGCCGTTGCGGATACATGGAATTTCCGGATCTGCCGGATACCGTGACCGGGTAACTGCCCTCCTGAATCGGGTTGGCTTGTCAGAAGATCATTTTTTTCGGTATCCGCACGAATTTTCCGGAGGCCAGCGGCAACGGATCGGTATTGCACGAGCTCTTTCCGTGGCGCCACGACTCATTATCGCGGACGAGCCTGTTTCGGCGCTCGACGTTTCCATTCAGGCCCAAATAATCAACCTGCTCCAGGAATTGCAATCGGAATTCAACCTGGCGTTCATAATCATTGCACACGATCTTTCCGTTCTTCGCCACATGAGTGATCGAATCGCCGTCATGTATCTCGGTTCACTTGTCGAAATCGGCGCAACGGAACAGGTCTTCTCCCGGTTCCTCCACCCTTACACCGAAGCGCTCCTCTCTGCGGTACCGCACGTTGAACGGCAATCCCGCGCCAAAAGGATAATACTGAAAGGCGACATCCCGTCCCCTTTAGACCCCCCGTCCGGCTGTCCTTTTCACCCCCGCTGTCCCTATGCCAGGGTCGACGTTTGCACAAGCACGCCGCCTCGGCTCGAGGAAAAACGACCGGGGCACTTTGTGGCCTGCCATTACAGCCTTTAATGAAGTGCTGACCACGCTCATCACCATCGATAAAGGTCAGTGCCGCCGCACTGCCGGACTTGGTATGAGGAAAACTGTTTTTTATAGACGGTGCAATGTTTTGTTGACAAAACCACATTTTGAGAATATAGATATATATGAATTTATTCAAAATAGTGGAGTCTGCCATGGAGTTCGACAAGAAAAGGGATTTCAACAATGAAGCTGAAATCTTCAAAGTGCTCGGCCATCCGGTCCGATTGAAAATCGTAGCGGGGCTCTGCTCCCATGAATGCAACGTCAAACATATCTGGGAATGTCTCGGTCTTCCCCAGGCAACAGTGTCCCAACATCTTGCGCTTCTCAAGAACAAGGGCATCATCGAGGGAAAACGCGAAGGGGTGGAAGTCCATTACAGCGTGATTCATCCGCTGGCAAGGAAAATCATCGATCTCATGACCCGACAGACTGCATCAGCCTCCTGAAAAGGTATCGAAGCAAGAGATGCAGCGATCCCTTCTGTGCCACCTGAATGGCTGAACCGCTCTTTCCCCGGTTACATCCGTAAAAACTCACGGCTTGCCAGTGTACGCAAGCTGTTATTATTGCCGATTAGCTGTCGAAACATGAAAACGAGAGGGAGCGAATATCCGCTCCCTCTCGTTTTCGTACCCACCCTCTGCATTTTACTTATTTATCCGTACCACCGGCACCTTGTCCAGGACCTTTTGCCTGCTCTGTGCATCATGACCGAGATCCGTTGGGTCCATCATGAAACCCACGATCTCGATGAAATCCAGACCGTCCCCTAGTATACCGGCCAAATCTTCCTCGTTTGCGGGCTGCCGTTCCGGGACATACACCAGCACATCTTTTGCATCGATCAGATAAAGCGCAATGTAGACGGTAAGCGCAGCGCCTTCTTTCATTGCACACACATAGGCATCACAGGTTACCGTGGTATTGTCTTCCATGGCAACCCGCGTCCTGTTCAATGACTGATACATTTCCAGCACATCTTCCGGATGCGCAATTTCCAGATGCGTTCTCGATTTGTCAATCGTGAAGACAACCGGCACAGCCGAGGATTTTCTATGGGTAATGGAACGGGACTCGAAATCAAGGGCCCCTTCCGTCTGCAAAAATGCAAAGGGATCGGTATCATCAGGCTCCTTAACGGGTGTACTTTCGGCACCAGCACCAAAGGTGCATTCTTCATCCCCGTCATCACCAAGCAGCGCCTGTACCGAAGCATCTTGGTCGAATTTGGGGGACTCGGCAATCTTGCCACGAACAGAAGCCGCGGCCGGCCCCTCCTTGTCGCGATGAGTCGCGGCCGGAGAAGACTTCTCGCCCGGTGAAACAGGTTCCGGCTCGATACGGTTCGACAAAATGCCACTTTCACTCGTCACGTTCGAGGCAAAGGACAAAGTACCTGCGTCCCGTTGCTCAATTTCCTCCTTCTCCGCTGCAAGCCGTTTCTTCTCCGTTTCCAGATACCGCGCCTTAGCGGTCAGCGCGCGTTCCGCGGTTTCTTTTTCACTGGCCAGGCGCTCAACTTCCGCCGTGAGCCTCTCCAGCACGACACTCGCTTTTGCTTCTTCAGCCGCCTTTTCCGAATTCAACCTTTCAACTTCGGCTTCCAATGCCTCCAACTCTTCTGAATGGGCACCTTGCACCGCACCTTTTTCTTCTGAAAGGCGCGCAACTTCCGCGGAAAGTTCCGCCAGTCTTTCGCTCGCTGCTTTTTCCGCTTCGATCTTTTCCGAATCGAGACGTTGAGCTTCCGCTTTCAAAGCCTCGAGTTCGGCCGCACGGGCCTTTTCCAAGGCGATCTTCTCCGCGGCCAGGGCAACTACCTTGGCGCGCAGCATGGCAACCTCACCTTCAGATTCGCTCTCAAGGGCGTCTCGTTCGGCGACAAGATTTTTCGCTTCAGCCCGCAAGGCAGCCAGTCTGTTTTCCATCTCCGCATCATCCGCTACCTCAACGGACGCAGCACCTTCAACGGAAAGCCCCTCTATTATGGAACGGGTGGAATTTCGTGCCGCAAGCGCCTTCTCCGCCACCATCCTTCCTGACTGGAGCAAATCATCGGCAAACTGCAGAACCTTGGCTTTCAGTGAAAGCATCAGCGCCGCGGTCTCGTCGGCAATAGCCTGTCTTTCCTTCTCCAGGCTTTCAATCTCGTCGGCATGTGCCGCCTTGCTTTCCGCGGCAGAGGTTTTTTGCTCATCGACCTCGGCACGAAGCGAGGAAACCCTTGATTGGGCCATAGCAATTTCATCGGCCATAGCAGCCTCGTCAGCGGCCTTCTCTTTGGTCAACTGCGCTTCCTGCTCCCGGAGGGAAACAAGTTCCTGCGAGGAGCTCTCTTCAAAAGCGGCTCGTTCCAATGACAATTTCTCGATCCGGTCCGTCCATTCGGCACGCTGCCGTTCAGCTTCGGAGCGAGCGTTGTCGTTCTCGTTTTGCAGCCTGGCAACTTCATCTTCAAGGGTGGATAGTTCAGCGGCGGCAGCGTCTTCGGATTCCTTCTTCCTTGCCTGGAGAAGTTCCTCTTCGCGTTGCAATTCTTCAAGCGCCCGGGCGGACTCCGCTTCGGCATCGTCAATCTCTTTCCCCAGCAGCTTGATTCTCTCCTTCAGGGAAGTTTGCTCTTCCGCGGATGCCCGTTCACGATCCGCCTTTTCTTTGGCCAACCGCTTAACGTCCTGTTTCTGTTTCGTCACGGTGACGGAATGAGTCTCGTCGGCTGACTTCATTTCACCGTTCAACCGTTCAATATCGTTGTTTATCTCTGCAATCTCGGCATCACGGGATTCTTCGGCCTTGGCAATCTCCCCAAGCAGGCGATCTCTTTCAGCGGCAAGTTCGTTACGCTCGGTGTCGGCATTTTCGCGCAACACCGAAATTTCCGATTCCAACCGCGCCACTTCTTCCCGAAGGGATTGAGTCTCCAGGTTGATCGCTTCTTCGATACGTTCTTTCTCCTGCACGAAGGCATCCCGTTCGTCGGTTAGGGTGGAAATATCTTCCTTCCCTTTACGCTCAAACGAATCCTTTTCCTCTTTCAAGGAAGCAATCTGCAGCTGCAGCTCTGATCTTTCGGCCGTTATTTCTTTTTCAGCCTCGGCACGTTCCGCCCGACGCGCCTCGAGCTCGTTTTTCAATTCCTCCAATTCCTCACGCACATCCCCTTGACGAGACAGCTCCTCCAACTCGGCCTTGAGTTCGGCAACCTGCCGCGCCTGCTCCTTTTCAGAGGAAGATCTTGCCTCCGAAAGTTCGTCTAACTCCGCTTGAAGCGCCGCAAGTTCATCTTTCGCGATCCTGTCCTGTTCGGACATTCGGGCTTTCAACGAATCGATTTCAGCTTGTGCGTCGGCCAGTTTTTGTAAGGATTCACGTTCAGCATTATTCCCGGCCTCCGTCAACCTTCCAATTTCCTCCGACAGAGCAGTGCTCTGCTGCTCGGCAGACGTGTTCAGCGAGTCAAGTTCAGCGGAAAGCTTTTCCGCTTCCCCTTTCAGCCTGGCGATTTCCTTCTCCGCGCGATTTTCCGCATCAGCCTTTTGTCGACCAAGGTCTTCGAGATTATTCTTTAACGAAGTAATCTCTTCTTTTTTCGCCTTTTCAAGTGCACGAATCTCTTTTTCAAGAGTATTGTTATCGCTCCGTAGTGAATCAAGCGTCCGCTCAGTCACCTTCTCTACTGTCGCTTTTTGAGCCTTGAGTTGTTCAGCCCGCTCCCGTTCGACATCCAGAGCATCAATTACCGTCCCGTCCTCTCCCGAATCCACGGAATCACTCTCGATATCGCCGGCATCTTCAACCCGAGCTTTCTGATCCTGCTCCGCAGTCGACTCGCGCCTGGTCTCCTTATTATCCTGCTTTTGCTTTTTCTCCTGTGCATCCTGCTTCAGTCGTGAAGTTTTCTCCGCCCCGCCTTTCCTTTGTGAGGTTCTTTTGCTTACCGTCGCCGAACGCACCAGCCTGAGATCGTTCAGGACAACCTCCTTGAGCGCCTTGCTGTAGTTAATGTTGACAGCCTGCATCTCAAAGCCGTACTCCTTGAGAAACTCTTGCGCCTCCTTGATGACTTCATCAGACGACTTTTTGCCTTTCGATTGTTTCTCAGGAACGAAAATGACGAAACTTTTATACTGAAGAAAGGAAAGCGCAACATATATGGAGTTATTGTCACCATCACCGACAACACAAATAAACGCCTCGCAGGACTGTTTATTTTTCCCACCATAGGCCATTGTAACGGTCGATGTGGAACGAAAGAGGGCTACCACGTCCTGGGCATCCGCTTCAATATAATGCAACGAACTGTTCTCAATAAACATTATCCACCCCGAGTATCCATGGTTCTGACCGATGTATCCAAGCCGCTTTACGCATTGGCGTACAATACTTCCGATTAATGAAGGTACAGGTTACAAGTATAGAAAGCAGCGAAGTACTGTCAAAATACGTATACACATCTGAAACGCAAAAAAATTTACGAGCTGTGTCGATCAATTGACCCGATAGCGCGGTATACGGGCAAAGCAGTAGTCTCGAAGCTGAAAAAACATGTTTTTCGTGTCCCAAAATAATAAAGCCGGGGTGAAATATCAACAAAGATACTTCGGCAACCCGGCTGTCTACTTGAGATCCTGAAGGCTTTCCGCCCCATCCTCGCGGATGGTTTAGTATTGTCGTTTATCCTAATAAATCTATTCAATTGTGATAACCGTCGTGCGCCCATTATCCGAAACGGAAGGACAATGTCAACAAATTTCACCACGCAAACATGCGGGACACAATCAAGAAACCGCGATCTTCAGTGTTTAATTTCATAGAAGTTTGTGTTATTATGGCGAAATGCAAATATCTATCCAAGCTAGTCGTAAACTTACCATGTATCATTCTCACGGGGAGGCATAATCATGCAAAACGTTATCAGATCCAACAAAAAAATGACCGACGAAGAAATTGCCAAAATCAAGGAATTGGATTGGGAAACATACTATCGTGAATATGCGCCCGCTGAAGAAAAGGGCCTCAGCAATTGCCCGAAGTGCAACTGCATCATCGTTGCCCGTGAGGATCAAACGGAAGTTATCTGTTATAACTGCGGGGAAAAAATAACTTTTTAAGTTATGCAAAACTCTCGAAAAATATAAACTCTGTCGGAACAAAAGCACCGATCCGGCAAAATGCAGTTCGGCAGGACTTTGCAACACTCTTTTTATTATTAGAAACTATGCGAAACATATGAGAAGTTTCTTGCATTTTGCTTTTCAATTGCTATATTTCTAAAAAATTATAAATGCTTCAAACACCAAAACCAATTTCGCATCATATTCATCAATTTCAAGGAGGGAGCCATGAAAAGAGTTCTCATCAGTTTGGTAGCGGTATCCGCGGCATTCGTATTTACCGGGTCGGCATCAGCAGCCGAAGAATACCCCACTCAGGAAGCAACCGTTACCATTACGGTCAGCACCACTGAAGGAAAGGTTATCAAAGAGGAAACCTTTACGGATACAACGAAAGGCGCCGACACTACAGCGCAATATAACAAGTTACAGAAAATGAAGTCCGCAGAACAAACGAAAGCCCCTGCCCCCGAAAAAAAAGAAGCAGAATAACTCCAGGAACAGTCGGATACGTCTGAGCATTAGTTTCGCGAGGTGATTTCTCGTCATAAAAGGCCTCATTACATCATGAGGCCTTACTTTTTTATCCGCGTACCAATCGGGACAAGAACAAGAAACGCTTACAGTTTGCCACCTGTCATTCTTTCATGCCTTTTCCAAAGATAACATCATAGGAAACGGGAATTTTCCCGTTATCAAAGAATTCATCCCGATAGGCAGTCGACATTTTCATTATCAGCCTTCTTCCTCCCAATCCGCTTGAAGGCAATGACGCGGCATTGCCGGCGCCAATACACCGCAGGGACCTGAGCAGGGCGAATACGTCCGGGTAATATTCCTTTTCAACAGAACGCTCCACTGAAATGTCGGCAAAACCTAACCTCGCAAGCGTTTCGACAACTGTATCGCGGTTGAAAAACCGGTGGCTACGATCCAGGTCCAGCGCGTTTTCCGAAAGGAGTGCGCTGCGATAGGAATTGTTCAACTCGCACAGAGTTCCTTCACCAAAAAAGGCAAACAGAAACGTCCCCCCCGGCGATAAGACTCGTAACGCCTCAGAAAAAGCCGAATCAAGCGTATTGAGCCACTGGAATGCCGAAGTTGACACAACCAGGTCGAATGTTCCATCCGAAAAAGGCAACCGCTCGGCATCTCCTTCCACATACAGGAATTTCTCATCCCTTACCGTCTTATCAAGCGCGGCACTCCCCATACCCGGAGCCAGATCAATCCCGGCAAGAAATGCTGCGGGAAACATCGTACGCAACGACCGGAGAAGCATGCCGGTTCCGGCGCCCACATCGAGAATTCGCAGGGGTAAACCGGACGATGCAAAGTCCTGCAGCCTGCAACGAATCTCTTCGATAACCTTTTTCTGGACGACTACGGTGTCTTCGTACCGGCAGGAACCGCGATCAAAGGATTTCCTTACTTTTGTTCTGTCAATATCAGGCATGGACACGTTCCAGGAAAGCGCCGACAACGGCATTGAATTCACGTTCTCGAGAAAACATCGGAGCATGCCCCGCGCCGGGAATAACAACAAGCTCGGCGCCGGGGATCCGGCCCGCCATAAAGCGTGATCCCACAACCGGGCAGATGAGATCCCTGTCCCCGTGAACGAGAAGCGTCGGTACCCGTACGCTGGGAAGAACCGCACGCGCGTCTGCCGACACGAGAGTATCGAGAATCTCGTCAAGTATCTCCGGCGAAGGGAACGGCAGGCACGGCAGGACACCCTGCTCAATCGCATCGAGCCCCTGCTCCGCTGCTTCTTCGCCGGCAAACATTTTGCGCACGAAACCGTCCATTGCCTTGCGGGAGTTCCTCTTCAGGAGCACTGAAAGGGATCGCGGCTCTTTCGGCGGCAGACCGTGCGGATAATCTTCCGAGGAACAAAACTTCGGGGTTCCGGAAAGGAGAACCATCGCGGCAAGCCTTTCCTGAACCGAGGGATAGGCCGCAAGAACCGCCAGCACCCCCAGCGACCATCCCACAAGGGTTACGTCTGTCAAGGACAGCATATCGATAAACGATTCAACGTCAGACGAGAGAAACTCGATGCCGTATCCCGACCGGGAAGGCATCGAACGACCATGTCCCCGCAAATCGGGAACTATGCAACGGTAATTCCTGGCAAAATATTCCCGTTGCCTCGTCCAGATCCGGGATGAAAAGGACCAGCCGTGCACGAACAGCAGCGGCCGTCCTGCACCCGCATCTTCATAGTACAGGGAAGTAGCATCACAGGCCGTCAAATAGGGCATCGATCCTCCCCTGTCTCGGGAACCGGTCCGGATAAGGCCACTGCTTCCCTGGCCTTGACAAAAGCCGTAACGATCTGTTCCAGGTCGCTCCGCTCATGGGTCGCCATCAGCGTACACCGGAGACGGCTGCTCCCGACCGGAACCGTTGGCGGTCGAATTCCCTGGACGAAAACGCCCCGTTCCAGGAGAGCGCGGGAGAAATCCATGGTGCACTGTTCATCACCAACGAAAATCGGCAGAATCTGTGTTTCCCCCACCGTAGTGCCGAAGCCTGCGCCACGCAGTGTTTGGCGGAGGAACATGGTGTTTTCCTTCAGACGACGGCGCAAGCCGGCCCCTTCAGCTGAATCGACGATATCGATGGCGGCGCAGGCGGCAGCCAGAACCGACGGCGGCAAGGATGTCGAAAAAATGAATGAGCGCGCCTTGTTGACGAGGTATTCGATCAGTTCCTGCGAACCGGCGATAAAAGCCCCGCATGAGCCAAGGGCTTTTCCCAGGGTACCCATGGCGATATCGACATCGGCCTGCAGGCCGAAATACTCGGCGGTCCCACGCCCGGTTTCGCCGAGAACGCCTGTTCCATGGGCATCATCAACCATGAGTAGCGCTCCGTACTCCTTCTTCAGGGCAACGAGTTCCGGCAAATTCGCAACATCCCCGTCCATGCTGAATACGCCATCGGTTATGATGATGCGTCGTCCGTGACCGCGATGATTATCCAGGGATCGACGCAGAAAATCCATATCGTTGTGGGGATAACGCACCAGGCGAGCTCTTGAAAGCAGGCATCCGTCCACGATGCTGGCATGATTCAACCGGTCGGAAAACACCACGTCACCCTTGTGTGCAAGCGCAGGTATTACCCCGGTATTGGCCGCATAACCCGAGTTGAATACCAGTGCCCGCTCCGTCCCCTTGAAGCGGGCGATACGATCTTCAAGTGCTTGATGGAGTTCCATGGTGCCGGAAACAAGACGGGAAGCTCCGCTGCCGGCGCCATACCGTTCGACAGCTTTAACAGCCGCTTCCTTGATCGCCGGATGATCGGCGAGACCGAGGTAATTATTGGAACAGAGAAGAAGCACCTCCTTGCCGTCCATGACAACGCAAGCTCTCTGGCTACCCTCAACACGCCGCATATGGCGATAGAGCCCCTTTTCTTTCAGTATATTCAGTTCCTGGGCAAATGTTTGTATCACGAACACTCCCTGTAACGCGATTTCGGATTCCGATCGCCAGTGGAATACGGAAACCAAGGCTTATCGTTTGATAAAACCGCAAAGAGCCGGCAACACCATTTCGTCAACTTTCCACCAGCACAAGGTTAACCATACATGAGGTACCATATCCCCTTGTGATTGTAAAACTAAATTTTCCCCCATACATAAGCGCACAGCAGCCATCAAGAGGAAATCATGCCAGACAAACCAAAACCGGCGACAGAGAAAAAAATCTGCCGCCGGTCCCGGAATAACAGCCGTTTTATCGACATGCTATGGCTTGAAAGAACCGCCGACCAGGGTTGCCGTAACACTGCCAACCTTGACTTCCGTTTTCATTTTTACCGGCAGGAGGCGGGCGTCATCAGTCAACCAGATCAGCATCTCACCCTTTTTATCAATGATCCCTTCCGATTTCATGAGCGGCTTGATTACGATGGTGTTGAAGGCGCCAAGTTTCGTTTCTATCTTTTCCTTGCGCAGGACCTGAACCTCGACCTTCCAGGTTTTCATGTTGTCGAGTATTGTCAAGTACACTGATTTGCCGACTTCAAGCTTCAGTGTTCTGACGAAATAGAAACTGGAAAGCGTGTCCAGTGTCGAAGCGGTGATGGGAATTTCCCTTCGATCACCATTGAGATTGTCCCTGTAATAGGCAATGCCTTTCTCGCGATCGAAATGCGTTTCCTTGTCCCGACGATGGCTACCTTCCCTGATCTTCAGGTAATACGATTTCGGCAAACCGATCTTCGATTTGGGATTGATTGACAGAACCGACTCAATCCGGTCTTCTACCGGGAAAAACACCGATATCCAATCGGCGGAGCGCGCAATGGAGACGATCCTTGTTTCACCGTTGTCCGTAAAAATCTCCTGAGTAGCCGTTCCGGCCTTGATCCCGATCCATGTCAGGTCATAGACCAGCTTTTCAGGAATACTGAATGCCGCGGTATCAGCAACCGGAAAACAAAACGATCCCAGGAAGATCAAGAAAAACAGCAGACTACTAAAACCGCGGGCATATCTTTCTGGTTGCAACTCTTTCCTCATCATCTAAAAAACCTCTCTTAAATTCCGCTTGAGACGCACTATAGATGCGACTCCGCTTACCAGCATACCGCTGTTCTCATGCGCAATCAAGCTGAACAGGGTCTGTTGTTGTATGATTTCATGAGTGAATTCGTCACGTTGGTCTTATCAAAAAAATGTATATGCTTGAACAGATAATCTTCTTTGCTATAGTTGATATCGGTTTTCTACCTATTCCTCACGCAAGGAGAAACGCTAATGAAACTCGCCGATGTGAAAAAGATTGCTAAAGAGCGGGGACTACAGTCCAGGAACATGAAAAAAGTCGACCTGATCAGGGCTATTCAGCGAAGCGAAGGAAACGCCGACTGCTACAACACCAATTCATCAGAATCATGCGGCCAGCGTTCCTGTCTCTGGCGCGACGATTGCCGCTGAAACGCCGCTAACCCCGCGCAGAGCGGTTTACAAGGTCGATTACCGTCACCTCGGGGGGCGCCAGGAACCGTATTGGCGGCCCCCATGTCCCCGTCCCTCTGCTCACGTAAAGCCAGCAGGAATCCGCCAGTCGCGACAAGCCGGTTTTCGCGGGATAAAACAAACGGGTCACCTGACCGAATGGGAATATCTGGCCTTTATGAATATGCCCCGATAGTTGTAGATCGAACAGCCCGACAGTATCCCGCGCAACAACCGGCCTGTGTTTTAAAAAGATGACGAAACGATCACGTGGAGCATGGCGGAGAACATCGTCTTCCCGAATTTTTCCTATGCCGATTCTTGCGGCAGCAGGATCGTCGACACCCGCGACCGTCAACATTCCCCCTATGGTGTGCGTTTCTCCATGGAGCACGGTAAAACCGGCATGTCTCATGAAATCGAGAGATTTTTCGATTCCCGCATAGTATTCATGGTTTCCAGTGACCGCAAACTTGCCGAGCGGCGGCCGCACCTTTCCAAGGGCGGCCGACAGCTCACTCATCCCATCAATCTGTCCATCCACCAGATCGCCGGTTGAAACGAGCAGGTCAGGCTTCGCCTTTTCTACAAGGTTGAGTATTCTTCCGAGTCGCTGCTCCCGCACAATCAAACCGAGATGCACATCGGAAACCTGGACGATTCTGAGTGAAGCAACCGTTGACGGAAGCTTGGTTGTCGGCACAACGACCCGCTCCACCCTTATGGACAGGGCTTCGCCGTAGCCGTAAACCGTAATTCCGAGGGAAATCGCACAGACAATGAAAAATGCCTGCCGATCGGTCAAGCCTGTTGCAAAATCCCTATTCAGAAGCAGCGAGCCACACCGAAGCAGGAGATGACCCAGGTCCCCTGCCAGCATGATGGTACAAAACAGGAAGAGAAAACCCATCCAGAGATAACCCGTATAAGCAACCGGAACCGCTGCAAAGCCGAAACCTTCTCTCTCCAGCAGGCGGACGATGATCGGCGCAAACACCATCACCACCATGAATGCAATAAGCCAAAAAACTGCCGCCGGTGAAAGCGAAATTGCCATTCTGATCTTCCGGAAGGCAAAATAGTGCATCCCACCATAGAGCAGGAAGAATACCGCCAGAAACAAGCTCATGAGGACTCAGCTCCTTCTACTGAACGTACTGTGAGTAGAGCCGATCAGCCGCCTCACCGTTCAAGAGAATGCCTTCACGCTCAAGAAGTTCCCCCGTGGCTCGCCAGAACTGGCCGATGGCTATGGTATACTCGGCACGGGCCCTAATCTGATTGGTCTTTGCGGCAACCAGGTCATTCTGGACATCAATCACTTCCTTGGTGGTAGCCAGACCAACCTCGTTTTTCTTGATATATGCACGAAGACGTTCCTCAGCATAAGCAAGGCCGCGGTCCGCGACATCGAGTTGCAGGTAGTTTGCCCGAACTCCGCGAATTGCGCTTTTCACCTCGTTGCGGATGGTTTCCTCAAGGTTTTTCAACTGCACCCTGGCCTGTTCCGCTTTCAGGCGATTCCTGACAAATTCGTTTTCGGCATCGCGATTGCCAAGGGGATAGGTAAACTGCAGACCGACACCCCATACCGGGTAATCACTGGTACCGAGTTTATCGAGATCGCGGCCATAGTCTTTCCCCAAACCGGTTAAAGCCGCGGAAGCGTTGAAACTCAGATCCGGCATGATCCGGTTGTGCGCAACCCGTGCCTGGAGATCAAGGGTCCGGACTGAAAGCCGTTGAGACTTCAGATCAAAACGCCTCTCCAAGGCCTGGGAAAGGGCTTCGGCTTCATCAATGGAGTAATTCTCACGCAGCGGCTTGTCTACCGGCATTATCTCCCCGGCGCCATCAAGCTGCAGAAGGAGCCTGACAACATCCACCTGATCCCGTAACACCTTTTCCGCGTCGATCAACTCTTTTTCCCGGGAAGCTACACCGTACTCCGCATTGAGAATCTCCATGGCGGGAAGCACACCGGCCCGAACCCGACCTCGGGTTTCATCGAGGATTTTCCTGGACAACGCAAGGGCGGTCTTCTTCGCCTCGAGGTTTTCCCTGAGGCTGTATAGGGTATAATAGGCGGTCCTGACTCGAGTAACGACATCAATCAGCTTGTCCAGGAATTGATCGACCGATGCCAGCTTGTTGTTCATAGCCACGGCAATTACAAGCTCGGTGGGTTCACGCCCGAAGTTCTTGAGCAGAGGTTGAGAAAAGGACAGGCCCAGATCGGATTGCCAATATTCATTGAGAAATCCGACGGTACTGTCAGAATTGTTCCGGTTCCAGAGATTATTGAACGTGAGCCCGACGGAACCGCCGCTGGGAAGGAGTTGACTGATGCCGACTCCGGCCTCGAGATACTTCTGTCGGCTGATTTTGGCCCCGGACAAAAAACTGCTTGTGGATTGCGTTGTCGATTCCTGGTAGCTGGAAAAAATACTCAGGAGCGGGTCGTATATTCCCCGGCTCTTTCTCAATTCCGCCTCTCCAATCGCCGGGTTGAACAGCTCGGCCTTGACCTCGAGGTTTTTCTCGACCGCCAGCCTGACGGACTCCTTGAGCGTCAGAACCAGGGGCTCGCCTGCCGCGACGACTTCACCGGCCGTAGCCAGCACCAACGGAACGACTGTCAAGAAGCATAACAGCAGAGATTGTAAACGTGGCATGATACCATCCTTTTCCGTGAACTTCCCGATACAGGATTATTCGTAACGAAGCGCATCGATCGGATTCATGCCGGCGGCTTTTCGTGCCGGGTAAAATCCGAAAAAAAGCCCTACCGCGGCGGAGAAAAAGAACGCGATGAGAATCGACTGAAGAGAAATGAGTATCGGCCAATCAAGCACGCGGCCGACAACCACCGCTCCCAGTGATCCGACAAGCATGCCGATGAACCCCCCGATAACGGTCAACAGCACTGCCTCAATGAGGAATTGAAAGAGGATGTCGCGTTCCTTGGCGCCGATAGCCATCCGGATACCGATTTCCCGTGTCCGTTCTGTCACGGAAACGAGCATGATGTTCATGATGCCGATACCACCGACGATCAACGAGATGGAAGCAACAGCTCCAAGAAGAAGCGACATAACCTGCGACGATTTTTCGGCAACGGAAAGTATTTCAGCAAGATTACGCACCGAAAAATCCGACTCTTTGCCGGGGGCGATGCGGTGCCTCTGGTTGAGAAGCGCGCTCACCTCTTTTTCCGCCACTGCGAGATCTTCAGGGGTTTTGGTCTTTACCATCATTGCACCGATGGAGTTGGGAAACTGGCCACCGAAAATCTTCCTCTGCGCCGTTCGCAGGGGAATAAAAACCACGTCATCCTGGTCGCTCCCATGAGGAGATTGACCTTTACTTTCGAGAACCCCGATAACGGCAAATGGTACATTCTTGATCCTGATTATCTTGCCGAGCGGGTCCTCGGAACCGAACAGCATCTCAACCACGGTCTGGCCAAGCAGGCAGGTCTTGGTCGCCGCCGAGACATCCGCTTTGGTAAAGTTGCGCCCCGCCACCAGAGGCCATTCCCTGACCTCGATCATTGCCGGAGTCGACCCCATGATCAGTGTTGACCAGTTCTGGTTGCCGTAGACAACCTGTGCGGTTCCCCTGATTATCGGCGAGACAAGGTACACGGACGGACATTCGTTTTGAACGGCTTCGGCATCCTCATACGTCAGCGACATGGTCGAACCGGCACCCACCCTGATGCCGCCACTGGTCGTCGAACCGGGTATCACCAGAAGAATATTGCTGCCGACACTGGATATCTGCTCCGCGATGATCGTTCGTGCCCCGGAACCGATCGCAACCATGACGATCACCGCGGCAATCCCGATGATGATTCCGAGCATGGTCAGGAAAGAACGTGTTTTATTGACCCGCAATGCGCGGAACGCTATTTTCGCACTCTGGAAAATCTCCATGCCTAGAGCCCCTTCTTCTCGCCCGGCACGTCCTGGTCGATCAACAAGGAATCCGCAAGGATATTACCATCCCTGAATGTAATGGCTCGAGCGGCATGAACGGCGACATGGGGTTCGTGAGTTACCATGATAATGGTTTTTCCGTCACGGTTCAGGCTCCTGAACAGCTGCATTATCTCATCCGTTGTCGTGGTATCGAGGTTTCCGGTCGGTTCGTCCGCCAGGATGATCGCCGGCTCGTTCACTAGTGCCCGTGCGATAGCAACCCGCTGCTGCTGCCCGCCGGAAAGCTGGTTGGGATAATGTTCCGCACGATCATCAAGGCCGACGACCGCAAGCGCATCAAGGGCCTTTTTCTTCCGCAGGGCAGTGCCTACGCCGGCATAGACCAGGGGAAGCTCCACGTTTTCCCGGGCGGTTGTCCGCGCCAGCAGATTGAACCCCTGGAAGACGAAACCAAGCTTGTGATTACGGATTTCGGCGAGATCCGGACGGGTCAGTTCGAGGACATTGACCCCTTCGAGCAGATATTCGCCGCCAGTGGGCTGATCCAGGCAGCCGATTATGTTCATGCAGGTTGATTTGCCACTGCCGGACGCACCCATGATAGCCACGAACTCTCCCCGGGCAACGGCAAAGGAAATACCTTTCAGCGCCTCGACCCGCTGTTCACCCATTTCGTAAGCCTTGGTGATTTCCCGCAGTCGGACGATCTCGCTCATTTAAAACCTCGGTCTGAATCGGCGGTTTGCCGAAGCATTGGCTTTTTTCGGATGCATCTCCTCGACAATAACCGGATCATTTTCCTTGAGAGTTCCCGATACCAGTTCAACACGGCTCGAATCGGCTATTCCGGTTTTTACGGCCGCCGGCACCGGCTTTCCTTCCCTTGACAGGACAAAAACTCGCTGCCCGTTTCCGCCGGCATGCTTCCCCGAACCACCGGCGACGTTGGACATTACAGTAGAATCATACCCGGTTGGACGAAAACGGAGCGCAGCACTGGGGACAATCAAAATGCCGGCCTTTTTCGCCGTTTCAATGGCAACATTCGCCGTCATGCCCGGTTTCAGTTTCAGATCGTGATTGTCAACCTCTATAACGACAATGTAGGTTACGACATTCTGGGTAACGACAGGGGCACTCCTTATCTGGTTCACGGTACCGACAAAAGACAATTCCGGAAAAGCGTCCACGGTAAACCGCGCCGTCTGACCGCACCTGACTCTGCTGATATCCGCCTCATCCACATTGGTATCGATCTGCATTTTCGTCAGGTCCTGGGCGATCGTAAACAGCGTCGGCGTCTGGAATGAAGCGGCAACGGTCTGCCCGACGTCGACATTGCGTGATATCACGACACCGGTCACCGGGGATCGTATGGTTGAATACTCCAGGTTCGTTTTCGCCTGGCGATATGCACCCAGCGTCTGACCGACCGATGCCGAAGCTGCCCGGAGAGAAGCCTGCGCCAATGCATAGGCGGTTTCAGCCGCGTCAAAGTCGCTTTGGGAAATGATGCCTTCAGCGAGCAGGCTTTTATTCCTACGCATGGTCCGTTGGGCGTCAGCCATACTGACCCGTGCTTTCTCCTCGGCTGCCAAGGCGCTCCAATAAGCCCCCCGGGTCTGCTGAACCTGGGCATTGAACAGCGCCGGATCAATTTGTGCTATCGGCTCACCTTTTTCGACCCGCGAATTAAAATCCACGAAAAGCTTTTGGATCGTACCGGAAACCTGGGTACCGACCTCAACCGTGGTTACCGCATTGAGCGTCCCTGTAGCGGAAACGGTCGCCACGATATCGCCGCGTTCAACCAGAAAGGTCTTATATTCAATAGCGGGGTCCCTGCCGAACAAAAAATAGGCAGCGACAGCAAGAACAGAAATAACAGCACAAGCAACAATTATGATCTTTTTCATGAAGACCTCAATACGGCGACACCCCCGGGAGAATACACGGACACGGAAAAACCATAACCATGCGATTTTAGCACCGCTGCAAATACTAGCCTTGTCATAAGGAGCCCACATGACCGAGCCCTGACACAACAGGACACTGCCGTCATAAGACAGTAGCCAACCCTTGATACCGTTTCATGACTTACCACTGGCAAAGATTCTTTAAAAATGCAGGTCAGGAAAGGCATACCATTGTAGTGATGCATGTGCAGTGCTCACTTGTCACTGAGCATGAATTATTGTCAAGTAAAATATACGCATGCACGTGATCGTATTTAAAATCGCGTGGAAAGTGATACGGTTGACACGCAAGGGTCCGGGCCCCTCGAAAACGACAAGATTACAGCTTTATTCGCCGTCAAGTGCTGCTCCAAGGCAGGAATTTCTTCAATCTCGGCAGCGAAACAGCTGGATTCTGTTTACATTCTTTTCAAAACGTTCAAATTAGGTTAGTGTACTAGAAAAATGGATATATGTAACGATCTGTTTTCGCCACTGATACCTTCCGGCAGCACAATGCCGGTTGATTTTATGAGCATCCGAAGATTTGCCATACCCGACATCCATGGCTGCGCCCTTAGCTTTGCCGCCCTGCTGCATGATGTGCTCAGGATTCGCACTTCGGACCGGGTGTACCTTTTGGGGGACTATATCGACCGTGGCCCCAGGAGCAGGGAGGTAGTCGACCACATTGTCGAGTTACGGGACAAAGGTTTCTCCATCCTGCCCCTTCGCGGCAACCATGACGATATGCTCCTGAGGGCATGCGGCGATCTTGATTTTTTTCGCGTCTGGATGCTGAACGGCGGTGGTGCTACCCTGAAAAGCTTCGATGTTGACGAGCCATGCGATATCCCTCTCAGCTATCGCCGGTTTTTCAATACACTACCCTTTTACCTGGAACTCGACGACTATATTCTTGTTCACGCCGGTTTCAATTTTCTGGCCGACGATCCGTTCAGCGACAAGGAAGCAATGCTTTGGACCCGAACCAGAGAAGTCAATAGTGCGCTGATTGGCCGAAAAAAAGTCATCATCGGCCACACCCCGGTATCAAGAGAAACCATCAAGCACTCCCTGGAATCCGACCTGATCCTTCTGGACAACGGTTGCGTCTATACATCCCGCGATTACCTGGGAACACTGGCCGCTCTGAACCTGGACACGCGTTCTCTCTATTTTCAAAAGAACATCGACTAATCAAACACTTTTGGAGGCAGACTCCGTGAAACACTTCAGAAAGGAATTATGGTTCGAAACCAACAAAAGAAGGGATTTCCTCAACATTACCCATCAGGTTCGTGAATGCCTGCAGGAAAGCGGCATCCGGGAAGGTCTGCTGCTCTGCAACGCAATGCACATTACCGCCAGCGTTTTCATAAATGATGATGAAGCCGGCCTCCATCTCGATTTTGAAGAATGGCTCGAAGCGCTGGCTCCGGAGAGACCCTATTCACAATACCATCACAATGGTTGCGAGGATAATGCCGATGCTCACCTGAAACGAACGATCATGGGACGGGAGGTTGTGGTGGCGGTCACCGATTATGATCTCGATCTCGGCCCGTGGGAGCAAATTTTCTACGGTGACTTCGATGGCAGAAGGAAGAAACGGGTCCTGGTAAAGATCATCGGCGAATAACGATCCCGCTAGTGTCCCGTGCGGTTAGTTCGCCGCATTAATTCCGAGGAGTTTTGGCTCCTGGCAAGGCGTGGCGACGCAGGCATAGCAGGGCTCTGTCGAGGAGACACAACGCAGCCAGGGGTCAAAAGAACCGGAAGTAAAAGGAA